>JAJTID010000153.1 GCA_021300155.1 Pirellula sp. | reverse complement strand
GACTCGGCCCGCGACATCGTATTGGTCCGCTCCAAAATTCGTAACAATTCGGCCAACACACCGAAAAGAGGGCTAAATCTCTACCGTCTCAATTCGGCCAAAAATACGACCACAATTCGGCCCGTAACAATTTGGTTCAGTTCTTTGAGTCGTTGGTCGATCCATTCTTTCCGTTGGAAACCGTTCTCATCGGAAAGCAGATGGGCTTTCCTGCAGCATCTGGAAAGGCAGTGATACCAACGACTCACGGACGTATCGACCAGTCGGCAGCGAGCTTTAGTCATCGCAAATCTCCATTAAGGAACATTCGATTCAGTCCGCAAAATTTACCAAACTGCAAAACAAATGCAATATGCTGTGCATGTCCTTTTTTTTGTCGTCCAGATTCTCACCTCCTCCGGTACCCACTCTGTTTTCCACAATTCTAACCGGAGGATCTCCATTATGACGATGGTCGTGACTGAACCTTGCAAAGGCTGCAAAGACAAGGCTTGCTTGAAGGTTTGCCCATGTGATTGCTTTTATGAGGATGCCAATATGGTCTACATCCATCCCGATGAATGCGTCGACTGTGAAGCCTGTATTCCGGAGTGCCCCGTCGAAGCCATTTTCTATGAAGACAATGTGCCAACGCCGTGGCTGCATTACATTGAACTAAATGCCAAGCGTTCGAAGGAATGTCCACCAGCTCAACCTAAATAGAAAGCACTTATCGATTGACTTGCACTCTGTCCGTCACCAACTTCGCCGCTCTATTTGCGTTCATTGCGGGCTTAGTGCAAAGTACTTTCAGTGTTTGCGTGCGTACAAATCTCTCAATGCAGACTCAAGATCGGCGAACTTAAAGTCAAACCCTTCATCCAACAATCGCTTCGGAATCACGAAGCGACCATACAGCACTAAATCTGGATCCGTCCGCATGAAAAGCGGAGCCCCAATGCGGACCATCCATTCAAATGCAGGCAAGCCGATTGGCATCCTGATTACCTTGCGAAGCGTCCTCATGAAGTCGACCTGTGACATTGGGTTCGGTGATGACACGATGTAAGCCCCAGACATCGCATCATCACAGATCGCTTGCGTGAAGATCGCATTGATGTCGTCTTCGTGAATCCAAGACATACCCTGAGTGCCGCTAGCCACTTTACCGCCGAGTCCGTACTTGGCTATCAAACCAAGTGTACCAAGCGCTCCGCCCCCAGCGCCTCGATCGCGTCCTACGACAAAACTAGTTCGCATAATGACACCGCGTTGTTCCGGCAACTTACACTCGGCAAATGCGGCCTCCCATGCCCGCGCGACAGTTGGAGCAAGCCCGATGCCCTCAGCCGATCCTTCGGTACAAACTGCCGTTGGTGGATCGCCGTAGATATGTGCCGTACTCATTTGAACCCAAACTGGCGGAGGCAAGTTCACCATACGCATCGCTTGACCAAGTACTCGCGTCGATTCGATTCGTGAACGCAAGATTTCGTCCTGATGATCTGGCGTTTTAATGCAGTTCACCGTTCGTCCAGCAAGATTCACAATCGCATCGCAACCATCGAGGGATTTGATCCATGGTCCAATAGATCGACCGTCCCAAATCTGATGCGTCCAATCTCCGGTCATCGCCTTTTTCGAACGCGCAACAATCGTCACATGTGCGCCGGAACGTGAAAACTCAGTCGCCATAGAGGTTCCCAGGAAACCACTGCCACCAGCGATAACGATTCGTTTGCCTTCGAGACTCATATTGTTGACCAAACTTCAATACTCTCAGCGGTTTGATAAAGTCCGATAGGATAGAACCGAAAACAAAGGCTTAACATCACCAAGATTTTACCTTTTGTCAGTGCCAACTCGAAACAAACTGCTCGCCCATCAAGACAAGGCGTTCACTTATGGTCCAACGCGATGGCTACACTATATGTACGTGAATTCCAAGTACTTAGAGAACGCTGCCCAGCCTAACCGAAACAGAAAGCAGTTGTTATTTGATTCGGATTCGATTCCTCTATTCCATTGCTGCCACACTTGTCGTTATTGCAGGCCTGGCATCACGCAGATACCGAGGGCAGTTGCCAGCGTTTTTGGCTGAATACGCTGGCGACACGCTTTGGGCGCTGATGCTGTTTTTGTTGATAAGCGCGATTCTAGCTGGACGGCCAATCCTAACGCGGGCGGCAATCTCTCTAGCTCTCGCTTTCCTAGTCGAGGTCAGCCAGCTCTATCACGCCCCGTGGATCGACTCGATCCGCCAGACCACCCTGGGTGGGCTAGTTCTGGGTTTCGGATTTCTCTGGACTGATCTCGTTTGCTACTCGGTCGGCATTGCGACCGGTTCGCTCACAGAGTGGGGGATCAGACTCTTGGGTGGGCCAAAATTGGAGAAGGTTTCTGGCCGTTAGGATTTGCAGACGCTGTGTTAATCAAAACCATCTTTGGAAACGGAGATCTTGAGAGTTCTCAGTAGAGATCTGGGGTGCCGGAGGGGACGGCTCGCGTTTCAATCGCGGCCCGAGATCTCTTTTTCCTAACCGAGATACTTGGGGCGGGCGTCGTGGACGCGGAAAAGGCCCAAAACGTTGGGTAGAAACGAAAAACGCCGGGCGTCGATCTCTCGTCGTCCGGCGTTAACTTTTTGGCGTTTCTTCCGTAGAAAAAACTAAGGCTCAAATTTTAGCTGACCG
>JAJTID010000054.1 GCA_021300155.1 Pirellula sp. | reverse complement strand
GGCCTGTTCATTGAGAAGCAGTTGCCAAACCCCAGCCTTGGCCGAACGATTCAAACGATCCATGATAGGACTCCTAGATTAGAGGAAACAAAACCCTCAAACCTAAACCACCATGCAAGATGTGGTTCAACGAACGCTCACTTCCAACGAATACCTCAAGAGCTCTATCGCTAGATAAAGAACTCGCATCTTGCGAAGTAAAGTTCTCCACTGATAGCAATCAAATCTTTGAAAATCGAGATGAGGAAAAGGTGTGGAGCGAAAGGTTAGAAAACGCAACTAGCAGGTTTGTAATGGATAATCCTGAGTTTTGGTTATTTCAGTTCATCAATAAAGGGAAAGCAATTGTTGGCATCGATGAAGATTGCCGCTTGAAATACGGAGTCGTGGAACTTGCTCCGGTTGCATTTACTTTGTGTTCGCTACCGAGTGATACCAATCAAATCTATGTTGATCCGATGGGAGAGTATTCCATTGTCTATTCTGCTCAATCCATAATGTTTTTCCCTTTGCCAAGTTGTTCAGAAATCACAAGGTTGATTAACCTCCAGACGAACTCTAAGCAGATCGGAAACGGTATTGCAATCGCATCAAGTAGTTATCCTGACTATGAAAACAGGCGAACTGATGTGGTTCGAAACCCTAAGGGGCTCCAGGCTGTCGGTCTCCTCCCGGTTGGTCGTCACCGTCGGTCTTCTCCGAATGGATTCGTTGTTCAGTTCGATGTGTCCGAGCGTTTCCTTGAACGCTATCGATTGACAGAGGAAGATGGTATTTCGCGGTATTCACATAGACAGGTTCTTAACACGACTCCGTTCAACTCGGTCTTCTCGGACCCTCTACGCAAGTTTCCAATTACAACGGCCCTCAGCCGAGACGGAGTGTTCTACCTAACCTTATTGGCGCCAGAAAAATCTGCCCAAGTATTCGCGTGCGATAGCGGCAAAGTTGTTTGGGAGAAGGAAATTCCCGGCAATAAAGTACATCCCCTAGCAGTTGACGAGGACTCAGCATTGTTCAGAATTGACGCGACGCTTCATCGATTTGATTTTTCTTCGGACAACCAGCATATATTTCACGCACCTGGCGTTATAGATGTAGCTAGCGTCTCGCCGGATGAAAAAACAGTTGCATGTTTAGCCTCCGGCACCATTCACTTGGTTTCTTGTGACACCATGCAAGAACTCAAGTCGTGGGTGATTCCGCAACGAGGGGCGCATTCCATTGAATGGGCGCTAGGCGGAAAAAGACTATTTGTTTACTCCACCGCATCGATGTGCATTTGTGATCCAGAACGCGGCGAGTTGCTAATCAATTTCAACCTCGACGAACATGATGATCATTGGTTCGCCCCAAATTTGGATATCGCAGTTTTCGGGGGGCGAGTCGTTTCATCTCGCCCATTTCGCGAACATTGGAAACAATGGCATGAGACCTGGACAATGGAAGACTCGCGGGAAAATCGTTCAAAAAGTATCGACTATTTGAACCGCTTACTCGGCTCGTCGCAAGAAGAATACGACAGTGTATCCGAATGGCGCAGAATCACGAATGAGAAAATCATGTCGACAAATGAGCTTTCAACCACAGTACGTGTTCATGCAATCGAGACGTTTGACTCGGCGGTATCATTCATCGAAGATCGAAAAAAAAGACTGATAACAAAGGACGGGAAGAGTGGATCGAGGAGCTTAGCAAGCTCGCTATTCATGATTTGGGTCTCGACGATAGAATGGCATATTTTTATCGCTCAGTCATAGCCACTTGGTATGACTGCCGTGAGCCATTGAATACCAGGGCATGGAACATCGTCAAAACGACGGGGCAATCGACAAACGATTATCAACTGGGCCTTCGATTGGCAACGAAGGCAGCCGAGTTATCTCCTTCGCATTATGTTCTTAACACGCTTGGAGTCGCGCAGTTCAGGAACACACTGTATGCCGAAGCACTTGTGACCTTTGAGAACGGACTAAGCAAAGCGGTTGAAAACAAGCCCCTTCCCACAGATACTCTTTTTATCGCAATGACGCATCATAAACTTGGCAACTTAGACAAGTCTCGCTCGATGCTCTCTGAGTTCCGCTCGAAGCACACAATGCCAACAGAAAGCCTAGACGAATCGGATCAAGCTTTCTTGAAAGAAGCAATCGACCTCATCGAGCCAGCTCAAAATTAAGGACTCAATCGATTACTAACTTGAAAAATAATTCTGAATCCCTAGTGGTCCGTGCGAGCCCATTCCTCGTCTATTAGACTATCGCACCTCCAAAGCCAAACTTTTCAAAACGATTGCGAACAATGTCCGATTCCAGCCAAGAACTCGATGCCATCATCGCCCAGTATCTCCAAGCGATCGAATCGGGGCAAGCAATCTCACGCGATGAATTGTTCGCAAAACATCCCTCGCATGCCGTTCGTTTAGCAGAGTTCCTGGACGACCTTGATCGGGTACGCGATGCAGCCGACTTGCCAACGCAGTCTGTCGAGGAAGTGGTTCTAAGAAAACCCACTCCGAACGCCCAAAGCAAAGTCATCGCAGGACGATACAAATTGCTTCAGAAGATCGGGGCGGGAGGCATGGGAGAGGTCTGGATGGCCGACCAACTGGAACCTGTGAAACGTCGCGTTGCATTGAAGTTGATCAAGGCAGGGAACAATAACGATAAGATCATCGCACGCTTTGAGGCCGAACGGCAAGCATTGGCCATGATGGATCATCCTTCGATCGCTCGAGTGCTCGACGGAGGAACGACCGACGATGGACAACCCTACTTTGTGATGGAGCTCGTCCAGGGGCTACCCATCACCCAGTATTGCGATAAACATCGCCTTACTATTGTGGCTCGACTGCAACTCTTTGCCAGCATATGCGAAGCGGTCCACCACGCGCATCAAAAAGGGATCATTCACCGCGATTTGAAACCGTCCAACATTTTGGTCGCTGTCTATAACGGCAAGCCCGTTCCAAAGGTAATCGATTTTGGGCTGGCCAAAGCTTGGGGGAATCAACCGCAGCTTACCGAAAAAACGTTGTTCACCGAATTTGGAGCCGTTGTTGGTACTCTTCAATACATGAGCCCAGAACAAGCAGAACTGGATGCTGTCGATGTCGACACGCGGGCCGATATCTATGCCCTGGGGGTATTGCTCTACGAGTTGCTGACAGGTTCCACGCCGATCGAGCGAGAGACGCTTGAGCAACAAGCGGTTCTGCGGGTATTGCAATCGATTCGCGAGACCGATCCACCTCGTCCGAGCGCTCGCCTGAGCTCTGCAGGAAATCGATTGTCGGATATTAGCAGCCAACGCCAAATCGATAGCAATAAACTGCAAAGTGAGCTCAAGGGTGATCTCGACTGGATCGTGATGAAGGCGTTAGAAAAAGACCGCTCCCGCCGTTACGAGTCTGCCACCAGCTTTTCCAACGATGTCCAGCGTTATTTGGCTGGCGATGCCATCGAAGCTAGACCTCCAACGTGGCGATATCGATTCGGCAAGGCTGTAAGAAGGAATCGATTCGTAGTTACGGTCGCCTCTTTATTTGCGATCTTTTTGCTCGCTGCGTCAGCGGTCAGTTCGATACTAGCCATACGCGCGATGATCTCGGAAGAAAAAGCAACGCAAAAAGAGCAGGTTGCGTTGGCGGAAACAAGTAAAGCTCGAGAAGCAGAAAAGGTTGCCAAGGAAGCCCGCGAAGACGAAGCGAAGCAGCGAGAGAAATCCGAACTGTATCTCTACCGAAGCAACGTGCAATTGGCCATGGCCAAAATCGAAGAAGGCTCGTTGGACTTAGCCCACAAGCTGTTAAGCCAAACTCCAGAACGATTGCGAAACATTGAATACTGGCATGCTGAGTCGATGCTAGATCAATCACGACTTGTTCTACGAGGCCACGAAGGCACCGTTTACTGTGAGTGTTTCAGCCCTGATGGAAAGCTACTAGCAAGTGGAGGACAAGATGAAACCATTCGCATTTGGGATGTTGGGACAGGAAGGGAAGTCAAGGTGTTGAAAGGTCATGATTCACCCGTGACCAATGTTTGTTTTACAGAAGACGGTCGCGAGCTCTGGAGTTGTACAAGTGCGGAAAATTCTTTGCTTGTCTGGGACATCGAATCGGCGTCAGTAAAAGCCAAAGTCCCAATCGGTAGCGTCGGTTTCATCTGCTGCAGTCCTGATGGCAATCGAGTTGCCGTTGCTCAGCAGAAGAGTGACGAGGAATTCAATTTCGAGGACTTCATCGTAATTTTAAATGCATCGACCTTTCAAGAGGTTTCGAAATGTCGAGGATTCCTAAACAACATAGGTGGCGTTCATTTCAGCCCGGATGGACGTGAGGTATATACCGGCTCCTATGTTCATACTCAGCGTTGGGATGCAGATTCTGGAAAACCTTTATCACAAACGGCTGCCGAAGGGGAGCAGAGGATTAATTTTGTGAAGCCATTCCAGAATGGGCAGGCGGTACTTTCCAGCTCAGACTATGAGGGAGTTATCCGTCTCCTGAATCCCCTGACACTCGGAGCAGAAAAGACATGGCAACTACCCCATAGGGAAATTCATAGTCTATGCCTCGATCAAAATGACCGGTTTCTTTTCTATGCAGGCAAGGATCGTGCAATTCACAGAACAGATGGAACCATTGATTGCTGAGTCCAATGAACTCATTGCTATTCTTACAACCATCATCAAGAAATCCCGTGATTGAGTTTCAAACTTCAAACTTCTTAATTCAAAATTCAAGCAGCTCGACCAGGAATCGAACCTGGAACTTCTCATTAGAAGCGAGAGATGATGTCCGCTTCACCATCGAGCCGTATCATCTTTGAACAATCGGTTGAACCAACGAAGCGGAAGGTAAGGGAGTCGAACCCTCATCTCTATTCGAGAACTGCGTTAGCAGTGCAGCCCAGCAAACCGTATCTGGCTACCTTCCAAGTTTCTGAGTGGAGTCACCGAGATTCGAACGAGCCGCTCCCGCAGGGAAGACACTGTTCGCCATGCCATGGCAATGTCTTCCCACTGGACCATGACCCCATTTCATAAAGAGGTTCGTTCGAGAATCGAACTCGATCTTCGTTCTTACCAAGAACGCGTGCTCCCGGAACACTTACAAACCATTACCTTCAGTGATCGCGGAAGGAATTGAACCTTCGATTTCCTGCGTGTCATGCAGGTGTCTTAGCCGCTGGACCACGCGATCATCAAACAAGGTGGTTGAGACAGGAGTCGAACCTGCAGAATCACTTGGCTCTCGACCAAGTCGCTTTTCCGGTTTGCGTACTCAACCATATAAATGGCGGGTCCAGGAGTCGCACCTGGCAGTCCGAGCTTATGAGGCTCAGATGAGCACTAGCCCACCCGCAAGTTGCAAGCCCCGGAATCGAACCGGGTTACCGACCTTATGAAAGTCAGCTCAGTCCCAACTAGCCTGCAATTTGGAGTACAATCCATTGGTGTTCTTGACAAACTGCAAGGTGTGAGAAACGCTTGGTTGACAGTTGGCGCCTCAATGCTTGTCGATTCCGGTCAGGAATTGCCTAAGTTTCAGCAGGCGGAATTTTTCGGACTCACCTATCCCATGTGACTTGCGCGGTTTTGGCGGGTGGGATCACTTTCTCGGAGGTAATCGATGCTGCAACAAATCCTTGGTGGCCTAGCCGGAGCAATTCTCCCATCACTCGTCGCATTCTGCTTTTGCTATTACGTGCGTCCTACTTCGAAAAAGATCGCACACATGGCACTCATCATGCTACTTGTTTCGCTGTTTTTACCAGCACTGAAGATACAAGCATTGGAGATACCCCGACTGAACAATGCGAGCGGTTTATTCTACGGCTGGCAAGTCGTTTACTTAAGTTTTAGCCCTTTAATACTAACCCCGCCGGGCATGATGTCGGCAGTCGCGAACATACTATTCGTACTTGCCTATCTCATGTTACTGTGCAAGTCAGACAGGATGTTTTATTTGTCTCGCTTCAATCCCGGAATCGCCATGGCCGCAACTACGCTGAGTTTGTTTTCAGGATTGAAAGGGTTTCTTGACTTCGATTTCAGATACCACCCTGAGAATCGTATATACTTCGGGGCAGGTACATGGATTTGCTCCCACGTTCTCTTGGCGATTGCTTATAGCAAGTTCAAACGAGAAGATGTCCAACTTCATCATCTTAGGGTGCCCTCCTATGGATTGCTTATGCTGATTGGTATAGCGATTAGCGCGAGTGTTATCATTTGGAGCAAGCAAGAAAAGAAACCGCAGTGGCAGCGAGTCGATTTCGTTGCTTTTTCTCCGAGCGACGATAAGTTGTACTCGAACATTACCAACCTAGACGGCACCATTTACGATTTGAAGGTGAATAAGTCAATTATCGTTTGGAATCTGCAGACGAAGCAGGTTGATTATCGCTTTTCACTTCCGGACAAATATCCTGACTGCTACGAACTTTCACCGATGGGTGACGTACTGGCTTATGGGGTCACCGAAGGACCCGGTGGAACACACGCCAAGTCGAAGGTAGTACTTGCCTCGACCAAAACAGGTGAGATTAAACGCACTATCGAGGGGCACTTTGACGAAATACTTGACATTGCATTTAGCGGCGATGGATCGACAATCGCGACTGCCGGTAGGGACAATACAGTAAGACTTACAAGGGTATCCGACGGTGGAGAATTAGCGAGATTTGACGCAAAATTTGACGTGATGTCCGTCGCACTATCTCGTGACGCAAGCAAGTTGGCGTATACGTATCATACTACAGTACCCAAGCCGATAGGTTTCTTGGTCTACATAGAGGATTTGAAGTTCGCCTCAGAAAAAACGACCTTGCTGAATTCTGTCCCTTCGAGTTCGATGCAGGTGGCGTTCTCATATGATTCAACGAGACTTGCGTGCGTTAGTTGGGAGGGAGTAATTACCACCTGGGATTTAGAAGACATCTCGCGCCCTGTGACTATTCCCAACCAAGTACAGCGGGTAACCTCATTACGCTTTAGCCCAATTAATGACATGTTTGCCTACGGAAGTTACGAAAAGGTCGCAGTACTATGGGATTGCGAGCAGGGTAAGGCAATTGGGGTACTTCAACACCCTGTAGATGTTAAATCTATTGCATTCTCTCCAGATGGAAAGCTATTGGCGACCGGTGAAGGTGGCACTTGGGATTTTGAGGGTGCCCAAGCAATTCGCTTTTGGAACGTCGCCACCGGACAGTTGGAGTCAACGTTGGATCCCTCCCTTGCCCGGTGACTCAAATTTTTCCATCGAGCTTATTCGCCGCCCATCACTTCCAAGACTCAAAAGTCGCTGAGTGACTCGGACCGGAATCGAACCGGTGAACGCCAGCTTGAGGGGCTGACTGCAAATACCAACATCGCACCGAGCCATATTCACATCAGTGGGCCGAGAAGGAATCGAACCTACATTGCTCATCGAGGAGCGACCGTTTTACAGACGGCATGGACTCCCAAGTCCAATCGACCCATGTATCTTTCGAGTGACGCAGGCGGGATTCGAACCCGCAATCACGAAGGTTTAAGCTTCGCCGCTGTACCAGTTCGCGTACCACGTCGTCATTAGTGGTGAGGGTGGGACTCGAACCCACAAACACTGAGGTTCGGGCACCACCGACGAAGGGGTGGTCGCAGTCGCTATGCCAATTCGCGCACCGCACCATGTTGCCGAGTAGCTCGCCAAGGAATCGAACCTTGTCTAACAGTTTCGAAGACTGTCGTGCGAATCCATCACACTCGCAAGCCATGTTATTTATCAACGAGAAAGCGAAAGTCTAGTTCGATCGAATTTGCAGACTGGTTGATTTCACTAGGCCTGTTTCGAAGTTCTCTCGATGACCTACACGTCACCTAAGTCGTAAAACTTGATATCAAGCGAAACTTGATCTGCAATTGATGTCGAAGTTGGACAGCGTGAGATGTCTCAATCCCTAAAAGTCGTGATCATAAAGCCCAGTAAGTACTTGGCCAACAGAACGGTAGAACGCTTTCATCGCGGTTTCATGCCTAACAGTACCGTACCACACATGCACAGTAGGGTTCCGCCAGAGATGGATCATCTGCCTATCGAGACCCAAGCAATTGACGAGTACGTCTACACAGACTTCCGAAAGCGACTGTTTGGTAACGAACTGGCTCCATTGCCAAAAAGTCTGAAGATGCTTTCACCTGAAAGCCCAGTCGATCGTGTAGTTGAAACCTCAGTGAATTCCCAGTCTCTATCTGTCATTTAGATCAAAAAGGAAACGAAAAATGCTTGGAACTATTCTGTTGGTGATTCTGATTTTGTTGCTTCTTGGTGCATTGCCAACTTGGCCTCATAGCAGAAGTTGGGGCTATGCACCAAGCGGCGGGCTTGGATTGATCGTGTTGATCATCATCATCTTGTTGCTGCTTGGTCGCATCTGATCAGCAAGAATAAATTATCACAAAGGAGGCTTCGACGAAGATGAGAGAATTCTCGATAGCAATGTTGTCAGGGTTGCTGATCACTAGTGGTTGCGATCAGTCTGCATGGAACAAATTGGACAAAGCCCTTCACGAAGCAGCGAAAGAGTTTTAGTCGATTAACAATTACGAAAACGTTCTCAAAAAAGGAGTCACCAAGATGAGTGGCAAAACAGATGTGATTAAGGGTCGAATCAAAGAGGCCGCTGGCGCACTGACGGGCAACGACGCTCTTCGCGAGGAGGGCAGGTCCGATCAAGCTGTCGGCGAGGCCAAGCAAGTCGTTCAAAAGGTGGCGGATACGGTTAAGAAAGCGGTCGAAAAAGTTGTTGAAAAAGTATCCGAATGACACCAGTGCCCACAAAAATAAAGGAGCCGATATGAAAGGCTTTGTGAAGGATATCGAAAGTATAGCCGTCAAGAATACTGATTTTCGACGCGTACTCTATACGGCAAAGTACAGCCAACTCGTTGTTATGTCGCTACTCCCGTCCGAAGAGATCGGGGAGGAAGTCCATAAGCTCGACCAATTTTTTCGTGTTGAGGAAGGGACAGGTGAAACGGTGCTTGAGGGTGTTCGGACCGCGATTGCAAGCGGCTTCGCGATCATCGTTCCAGCTGGAACGAACCACAACGTCATTAATACCGGCTTGGTTCCAATGAATCTCTATACTCTTTACTCGCCACCAAATCATTGAGATAGTGTCGTTCACCACACTCGTGAAGACGCAGAGTCCGACAACGAACACTTTGGCGGTAGAACGACGGAATAGCTTAGCAAAAATACGTCGACCATTGTCGTCGAAGAACGATTCTAGACTCATACAGGTAGAAACTGATAATGACGAATTCCAACTTGCCAATTCCGTATTCCTATTCCGTTGAAACGATTCCAGCGGACGAGGCGGAGGATATCAAGAAAGTCGTCCAAGCTATGGAGTCGATCTTAGCGAGGAGCCATGCCAAGACGGGAAGGTTTCTTGCGGACGTGCACGTGAAAACGCACGGCTACGCCCGCGGGGAATTTCGGGTTCTACCCAATCTACCGAGTGATCTTGCTCAGGGACTCTTTGAACGCGATGGCGTCTATCCAGCTGTGGTTCGGTTTTCGAACGCCTCCAGCCATAAACAGTCCGATGCGATTCCGGACGGTCGCGGGATGGCGATCAAGGTTTCGGAAGTGGCTGGAGGACTGTTATCGACGGATGAGCCTCAAGTCTCTGCGGCCCAGGATTTCTTGATGATCAATCATCCTGTATTTTTCGCGCGGAATGCAAAAGACTTTCTGCGTTTGGAGCAAGTGCTCGCACAAGTGGATGACAGTTCTTTCACGACGATGCGAGAGTCTCTAACTGGTGGCGACTGGAATCCTCTTCGCTGGCATTGGCGCGAAATGCTCACGGCAGCGCAAATTGTGGGGCAACTCCCGTCGCACCTAGCGAGTAACACCTACTTTAGTATGACCCCGATTCGGTACGGAAACTTTGTGGCTAAATACAGAGCGAGACCAATAGGTGATCGAAACGACTCTTACTTAAATCTGATCCAGCGATTAGTGTCTGAAGCGGACGCGTTGCGATTGGCGCTTGAAGAAACACTGCGAATTCAGGAGGTGCTGTTTGAGTTCCAGGTGCAGTTGCGGACGTCTGATCGATCGATGCCGATCGAAGACGCCACCGTTGTGTGGCCGGAAAGCGAATCACCATTTCGTACAGTCGCTCACCTGTTATTGCCACGCCAGGAGATTGGAGTTCTAGCGCGCGATAACAACCTCAAATCCCTCTCTTTCAACGTTTGGCACGCGTTGGAAGCACATCGTCCCTTGGGTGGCATAAACCGCGTTCGACGTGTGGCCTACGAAATCTCATCCAAATGGCGTCGGCAGCAAATTGATGAAATCACACATGAGTGGCAAAACGGATATGCTCAAGGTCGAATCAAGATGGCTGCTGGTGGACTGATTGGCAACACGACAGAGCAAGTTGAATAATGAGTTCTGGATTCAAATTTCGACCTGAACCTGTTCGTCAACGATACGCACCGGGTATGTTTCGACGTTGAACCTCGGTTTTTCTTCGTCGAGATAAAAACCGTTGCGGACACAGAAGCGCCAATGGTGAATTCGGCAGCGAACCACATCACCATCGACAATTCCATAGGAAAGCGAGGCACATGCATGCGGACAATGATCATCAAGAGCAAAGAATTCGCCCGCCACGTTGAAGATTCCAATTCGAATCTCGTTGATCATGAACATACGGCCTTCGCCGATAGGAATTTCACTTTTTTACAGACATTTAGGAATTGAGACATCGTTCGTCGTGGCACTCGATTTGCGTTGCTTAGCTCATGGGAGACAAACAATCCTATCGACCCAAGTTCGCAAGGTCCATTGATCAGACGTGTGCCATACTGGCTCACGGGACAAATTGGCATCATTAAACAGATCCTCTTTCGCGTAGGAGGACGAGAAAATTTACCCCAACGTTAAAGGAAGTAATCATGGATAACCAACAAACAATTCAGGGGAACTGGAATGAAATCAAAGGCAAGCTGCGAAGTCGGTGGGGTGAACTCACCGACGATGACCTTTTGGAGTGCAATGGCAATTTGCAGCAATTGGTAGGGACGATCCAGCGAAAGACCGGAGAAGCGAGGGAAAGCATTGAGCAGTTCTTAGAACATCTTTCTTCAGGAAGTGCTGCGGCGATTCAGCGAGTGGGAGATACTGTTCGCGCGGGGGCACAACAGGCTGCCGACTCAATCAAGGAGTCGTACCATGATTCAGCTGCATCGTTGCGTAAAGGCTATGCCGAGGTTGAAGATGTGGTACGGCAAAGGCCTGCTAAGTCTTTGTTGGTCAGTTTCGGGGCTGGCATTGTTACGGGCATTGCAATGGCGCTTTTCTTGCGACGTCGATAGAACTTAAAAAGTTGTGGTGGAGGAGAAGAGATTGAACGACTGTATAGAAAAAAATGCAATCCAACAGCGGATGGAGGAGGTGCGACGCGACTTGGATGAAAGTGTCCAGAATACCGTCGAGGGAGTCCGTGAGATGAGCGATTGGCGTTCTTACATGAAGGCATATCCGTGGGCCGGTTTGGCCACCGCGTTTGCTGTGGGGTACTTGATCGTATGGTGGGGGCCTTTTCGATCGAAACGGGATGGAGAGAAGCTGTCCGAAGCGGAGACGCAAAGCCACCCTGTCGAGGCAGCGAACCTACCGCAGAAGGGAAAAACCCGTGATCTAGTACTGTCGTTTGTTGGCAGTTTCTTGATGCGGGGATTGTCATCGTATGTCGGGAAGCAAGCTGCCATGTTGCTTGCTAAACAGTCGAACAGATCCCTAGAGGCCGCGAAATCAAGAGAGAACAATTGATGTTGATCGATCGAATTCCCGACAGTCGGCGCGAATTGCTTTTCAAACCTTCCGGAGTAATCATCCGACGATGGTAAGCCAAAAGAATGGGTCGTCAGAGCCGATCGGCAGCAGCCTAGGTAGCGACATGAGCGATTTTCTTAAAGGCGTATCGACCCTTGTGGAATTGCAGGCACAGCTTTTTGTTACGGACGTACGGGAATGCCGTCAGCACGGATTTTTTCCAGGCTTGATTTTGCTATGCGGCGTAGCGCTCGGCACCGGCTGCTTTCCCGTGGCGCTAGTAGCTATTGCGCTTTTGCTCATTCAAGTCTTCGAAATATCTTACGCTGCGGGATTTTTGATAGCCGTATTGGCTGGAACGGTTTTGAGCGGATTGCTGACCATGATCGGCTGGTTTCAAGTCCGCAAGCAGATGACTGTTCTGCAACGATCGCAACAAGAACTCGTTCGCAATCTGCGTTGGCTGAAAAAAATACTCGTACGTGACCGGTTAACTCGAAACCAAAATGGTCCTAACAATTCTTGGAGGACTAAGGCATGAGCGAAGCACAGACGATTCTTAAACGACAGAATGCTCAGCATAGCTTCTGACGTAATTCGCACATTACAAAGAAAGTCCCATGAAACGTCCCGAAGCGATCGCTAAAACGTCTTGGATTCTGACACTCGCGTCGATTGCTGTGGTCGTGGCCGCGCTTTACCTTGCCAAGGCACTATTGATTCCATTGACGTTAGCAGTGCTTCTGAGTTTTATGTTGAGCCCGATATGTGGCTGGATGGAACGGTGGAGGCTTAGCAGGATTCCTGCGGTATTGATGACGGCCTTCTTCGGCTTTTCTTTGCTGGGCATTGTTTTGTGGCTGGTGGTCGTTCAATTGACTAGCCTGTCGCCGAAGATCCCAGAGTATCAGCACAACATTGGGGCGAAGTTCAACACGGTTAACCAGTACGCCGTAACGTTGCTGAGCAAACTGACAAAAACAGCCGAAGGAATGGGGCAGAATCTTTCGGCATCGACACCGATTGAGGAACCACGAGGGACACTTGAACTACCCTTCTCGGTTCGCGTGCTCACTTCTCCTGCGAGCCCATTGCAAGTCTTTGGTGGCATGTACGGCACATTGCTTGAAGTTTTAGGGAGCACCAGCATTGTTATTGTGCTCGTAATATTCTTCTTAGTCCGGCGTGAGGATTTGCGAGATCGATTCATTCACCTGATTGGAAAGACCCAGATTACGTTGACGACTCAGACGATCGAAGATGCTGGAGCACGGGTTAGCCGCTATTTGTCGACGCTGCTTCTTATCAATCTCGCCTTCGGCATTTCAGTCGGAATCGGCCTCTATCTCATTGGTGTTCCCAACGTTCTGTTGTGGGGTATTCTGGCGATGGCATTGAGATTTATTCCCTATATCGGCCCTTGGATCGCCGCCGTGATGCCGATTGGGCTTTCGATGGCCATCTCAACAGGTTGGCTCGCGCCTCTGTTGACCGTTGGGCTGTTTGTGGCGCTCGAGCTTTTCAACAACAACTTATTAGAGCCCTGGGTCTACGGCAAGAATACCGGCGTGTCGGCGGTAGCTGTCTTGATAGCTGCGTTCTTTTGGATGTGGTTGTGGGGACCAGTAGGGCTTCTGCTGGCAACTGCATTGACCGTTTGTATTCTCGTGGTCGGCAAGCACGTCCCTGAACTATCCTTTCTCGACATCTTGCTTGGAAGCGAGCCTGTTTTTGAGCCCCAGGAACGCATCTATCAGCGCCTCGTGGCGGGAGACCAGGAGGAGGCTGCGGAATTGTTCGAAGAACATCTTCAGAAGATACCGTTGGTCGAAGTCTACGACACGGTCCTCATCCCTGCGTTGGCTATGGCCGAAACCCATTGGCAACTCGGCGAGCTTAATGACGGCAAGCACAAATTCATTATGCAAAGCCTGAAAGACATGATTCAGTATCATGGTGAAAGTCTTCAGCGCGCACATGAAAAATCGGACATCGAGAAAAAGCAGTCATCGGAAGACGATATGAGTCAAGATTCTTCGGCGGTCGAGGCTCCGGCGTTATCGATCCTCTGCATACCGGCGAGAACCGAAGCGGATGAGATCACCGCCATGATGCTTGCACAAGTCCTTGCGAATAGCGGTCGCCTCGTACAAGCTATCTCCCTTGCGTCATTGGCCAGCGAACTTGTCGATATTGTTGAACAACGTAAGCCCGATGTGATTTGTCTTTCCGCTACACCTCCTGCTGCAGCAATGCATGCTCGACATCTATGCAAACGTCTCCGCGATCGACTTCCCGAGATGAAACTAGTCGTCGGATTGTGGGATGTACAAGACGATTTGAGTAAGGCGAGAGAGCGGATCGGACTTGACGCAATGGTGGTTGCGAAATTGGCCGACGCTCAAGGACAGATTCGCCTACTGTCACAGCCTCGCTTGTCGCGAGTCGAGTCCACTTCGATTTGAGACCTAAACTAAATGAGGAGCCATTGAGTGTCATCAGTTGTCTCAGAGAAAGTTCGCTCCGGCATGGGAGCCGTTCTGCACGGTGCTGGCGTTGCGTTCCGCGTTTGGGCACCGCACGCGGATGCGGTCTTCGTCACTGGCTCGTTCAACGAATGGTCGCCCGACTCACACGCTATGATTAAAGAAAGCAATGGCTATTGGTATGCGGACATTGCGACGGCTGCAATTGGCAATGAATATCGCTATCGCATTGTAAACGGCGAAAAGCAAATGATGCGCATCGATCCCTATGCACGCCAAGTGACCAGTTCCATCGGTAACTCGGTGGTTCACAACCCGCAATTTGACTGGGAAGGCGACGATTTCCATCTCCCGCCTATCAACGAACTGGTGATCTATGAAATGCACTTGGGTACTTTCCACGACACCAAGGACGGTGGAACAAACAGTTTCGATGAGACTCTCCAAAAACTCGATTATCTGAAGCAATTAGGGGTAAACGTTATCGAAGTGATGCCGTTGGCTGAATTCGGTGGTTACACTTCATGGGGTTATAACCCTTCATGCATATTCGCAGTGGAAGCAAATTACGGTGGTCCGACAGGCTTTAAGCGGTTCATCAAAGCGGTACATCAAGCAGGGATAGGGGTGGTCCTGGACGTAGTCTACAATCACTTCGGTCCGACCGATTTGGATCTGTGGCAGTTTGATGGCTGGAGCGAAAACGGATTGGGCGGGATCTATTTCTATAACGATTGGCATTCAGAGACTCCTTGGGGGGCCACTCGTCCAGATTACGGTCGGGGCGAAGTGCGTCAGTTTATTCGAGACAATGCCATGATGTGGCTAGAAGAATATCACGTCGATGGTCTTCGATTTGACATGACACTGTTTATGCATAACGTCCGAGGCAACGGCGATCCGGGGGCCGACCTGCCCGACGGATGGAGCCTGACTCAATGGATCAATCGCGAAGTGCATGAGAAGTATCCGGGGCGGATTACAATCGCCGAAGACATGCGGACCGACGACCGAATCACCAAGCCCTTAGATCAGGGGGGAGCCAGCTTTACCGCGCAATGGGGCGCTCGATTTGTGCATCCGATAAGGGCGGCGGTAATCGTTGCTCGCGACGATCAACGGTCGCTGGACAGTATTCGTCAAGCGCTTGAAGGTGGCTACAACGGTGACCCATTTCAGCGTGTTGTCTTTAGTGAGTCTCACGACGAAGTAGCAAATGGCAAGGCGCGCGTCGCCTCGGAAATCGATCCAGAGAATCCCGACAGCTGGTTTGCGCAGAAGCGAACTACATTGGCCGCAGCATTGGTCCTTACAGCACCAGGTATCCCGATGTTGTTTCAGGGACAGGAATTCCTCGAAGACGGCTGGTTCCAAGATTCGGTGCCGCTCGATTGGCATAAATCGGAAGAGTTCAGCGGGCTCGTGCGAATGTATCGCGACCTGATTCATCTTCGACTTAACCGATTCGACTCAACGCGTGGGCTTTGCGGATCGGGGTTAAATACCTTTCATCAGAATCAGGCTGATAACGTTATCGCTTATCATCGTTGGCATCAAGGTGGCCCCGGCGACGATGTGATTGTCGTTGTCAACCTTTCTCATTCGGCCCACGAGAATTATCAGCTTGGCTTTCCATCGGCGGGGACATGGCGACTACGACTGAACAGCGATTGGAATGGTTACAGCCGTGGCTTTGGCAACCAAGCTTGCTCGGATGTGGTCATTCCGTTGGAGAAAACCGGCATGCCTCAGGATCCAAACATTGTGCAACGAGACGATTTTCCGGCCGAGGGTACGATCAGCATCGGACCCTACAGCGTGTTGATCTTTTCGCAGGACCGTTTAGACGCATAGAACTTACGTTCTAAGCAAGCGAATCAAGTAACACCGCGCATCTTATGCGCTATCAAGTACTGGCAACTGACTACGACGAAACCTTGGCACTCGATGGATGTGTGTCTCAAGAAACGCTTGTAGTCCTTCATCGTTTTGTAGCCTCCGGCAGGCGACTGATTATGGTCACAGGTCGCGAGTTACCTCAGCTAAAGTCAGTTTTTTCGGATTTGTATTTGTTTCACGGGGTCGTGGCCGAGGACGGCGGCCTGCTTTATGAGCCCTCCACGGATAAAGAAATCTTGGTCGGTAAGCCGCCATCCCAGGCGCTTGTAGAAGCCCTTTCCCATCGCGGTATAATCTCGATTTCTGTCGGACGCTGTGTCATCGCAACTTGGAGTCCATTTGAGAATACTGTCCTTGAGGCAATCCGTGATCTCGGTTTAGAACGACAGATCATTTTTAACAAAGGCGCTGTGATGGTTCTCCCCGCCGGTGTCAACAAAGCCTTCGGTTTGGCGCTGGCACTTAAGGAAATGAAGCTATCGCCCCACAATACTGTGGGTGTAGGGGATGCAGAAAACGATCATGCATTTTTACAGGTTTGCGAGTTCTCGGCTGCCGTTGCGAATGCACTGCCATCTTTGAAGGAAGTTGTTGATATGGTGTTGCCCGCCGACCACGGCGCCGATGTCGAATTACTGATCGATCGCATTGTGTCAGATGACCTGCAATCATTCGAGGTCATACCACAGCGGCACAAGCTACCGATGGCGACCACTGACAGCGGCGAAGTTTGCTTACCTTCGTTCGGAGCACCGTGCTTGGTTTGCGGAGCTTCCGGAAGCGGAAAATCATCGTTTGCGAACATGATCGTCGACTCGATCGCCGCGCAGTCATATCAATTCTGCATTGTCGACCCTGAAGGTGACTACGAGTCATTTGAAGGAGCCGTTGTCCTAGGCAGCCTTAGTTAGCTTTGGGTGCTCCTGCGTCCATGTCCTTAGCAAGCGATATTTGCCAACAGCCATCACCAATCATATTCAGGACATGCTTGTGGAACTTAAGGATGTTCAGACGATGACTGACACTAATAAGTGTTGCACCGGAATCGAGTAGCTTTTGGTAAAGCTTGTCTTCATTTTTCGAATCCAACGCGCTGGTTGCTTCATCCAAAATGACATACCGAGGTTTGGCAATTAGTACACGAGCAAATGCGACTCGCTGCTGTTCGCCTAGCGATAGGATCTTTCCCCAATCGGATTCGATGTCCAAACCGCCAAACCGTTCTGGCAAATCTGCTAAGTTAACGTCTTCAAGCACGTCAAGCAGTTCTTCGTCGGTGCTCTTCTTGTTGCTCGGATACTGCAGCTGTCCCCTTAGCGTACCAATGATCATGTAGGGACGTTGCGGCAAGAAAAAGATTTCGTTTAGCGGCGGTCGAATGATGGTTCCATTTCCCGCGTCCCATAGGCCGGCAATCGCTCTAAGCAAGGAACTTTTGCCGCCTCCGCTGGCTCCGATAATAAGCACACCCTCTTTTGGTATGACCTTCATGGAAAGATCGACGATCAAGGTCCGCTTGTAGTCGGGCGTTTGCAGCGAAAGGTTTTCCAATACCAAGCGTTCTCCTTCATGCGTCGTAATCACCTCACTGTCGTGAGTGTGAGCCAAAGCTGAATTCTCTAGAGAATTTGCGAACTTGTCCAATCGGCTGACACCTGCAGCGAAGCGACTCAGGGAATCGAAGTTATTGACGATCACGGTCAAGGCTGCGAAGATTGCCGCGAATGCACCAGCAGCTTGCACTACACGTCCAACCTCAATCTCACCAGACAAAACTTGGGGAGCAAGGATAATTCCAGGCAAGATCAAGGTCACTGAGCTATAAAAATATTGAAAGAGATTCAAGAACCACTGCCAGTTGATGATCCGATTGTAATTTTCGAATGCATCCGCAAATCGTCGCTTGATGTTGAGCGACTCCGGCGCTTCTCCACGGTAGAATGCGATGGACTCCGCATTCTCTCGTACGCGAACCAAACTAAATCGAAAATCAGCTTCACGCTTTAATTGGAAAAAATTGAGGGCAACCAAACTCCTTCCGAAAACCATGCTGGCGACTAGCGTACCAATGGTTGCATAGAAAACCAAGAACAAAACAAGTGTCTTCGATATGGACCAAAGAACGCCGCTGAACGCAACCAGCTGGAGAGTAGTTTCAATAGCGAGTAGGAAATAGTAAATCGATTTCAGCGTGAAAGTGTTTATATCCTCGGCAATGCGCTGATCGGGATTGTCGATCTCGGTATTGAATGCTAGTTTGTAAAAAGCATTATTTCGAAAGTAAGTGTCTAGGAAATTGTGTGTCAGCCAACGACGCCAGTAATTGACAAGCTTGTCGCGAACAAAGTAATAGAATACATAAAACGGCGATGCCGCAGCGATGAGGCTAACCGACTTGTAAATGGAAATCCAGTATCGTTCAGAGTCGTGAGCGGCTAGCGCGGAGGTGAATTCTCCCGCTTGCTCATTGAGAAATACGCTGAAGGCTGTGTTTCCCAACAACAATAACGCCAACAGAGCCAATAGGCTGCGAGCTTTCCACTTGTCTTCGGAGTACCAATAGGCACGGCGAGCCCGACAAACCGCGGTGTTTTGCCTTTCCTTCTCTGTCCGAACATTCTTGCCTCATAATCGCATTCCTGAAAGAAGGGCCATCGCTGTCACGATGGCCACTACGTGTCTTGGGATATCAGTTTCGCTAAAGTATGACTCACGATCCCGAGTGAAGCGAGACATTCCTTAGCAAACCCAGTGTTTGCTTCAGTAACCGCTGGAGTCTTTGCGAACCGAGCTGCTTATAGAATGCCTTGAGGATCGCGGCCATCTTGCCTTGACTGAGGTGTTGTACAATCTGAGGAACCAGCTCGTCCAATACGCTCGAATCCGACACGTGGGTGTTACCAGTATGCACGCAAGCGTAGCCTCCTATTCGGTCTCCAAATAGTTCCCGGACATAGTCAACGGCACCGGCAATCGATTGCTCTTTCAGCGAATGGGGATTGCGCCAGTCGTATGGTGGCGACCACTCGCGAACGGGTCGAAGCAAGTCGATATGGGTAAGCACCACGATAATCACCGGGGATTTGAGATGCGGTCGATCGCGGTAATGTTGGTCCAATTGCTTGACTAACGCAAGATCCGCTTGACGAGCCGATACGTTGGCCGCCAATACCAACAGAAGCAGGTCCGCCGCTTCGGATGCTGTTGTAATTTCTTGCAACTGCTTCTTGGTGACTTCGGCTTCGTCATAACCGGGCGTATCTAAAAGCGTCACGATATTCGATGAGCCAGGAATCGGGTACTCGTAACGCTCGACTCGACGGGTCAAGGGTAGTATTCCTGTCGGCGCCAAAGCGTCTCCAAGCAACGCATTGATCAAGCTCGATTTGCCCGCTTTGACTTGCCCCATCACGGCGATCGTGGTTGCGATGTCACTCACTGCGGAGAGTTGTTCAAGCTGGCCATCCGCAGCATGGACGGCGTTCGCCATCGCTCCGAAGCGTTCTCGGTAGTGCTTCGCACCGCCTCTCAAGCGGCCACTGTACATCTCGATTAAATAGTATCCGATGAGTGCCAGATAACGTTGGTACAACCCCCGAATCAATTCGTTCTGAATTTCCATCGTGACACGTCCGGACTTCCGCCAAAGCGGATAGGACAGCAATTTGCTCGGGTTAGACAAGGCCGAAGCAAAATAGGCAACTTTTTGAAGACTATCCCACGCGTTTGCAAGTCGCGGCAGTTGACTCAATTGTCCAATCGTGGCCAGATCGCTCCCAGGAACATTCTGCAACATCCATTCTTCTAAATCTTCTACAGCCAAATGAACGACTGCAAAGATCTCGATCATCGTCACCGGCTCGAACGCATGCTCTCGTTGCTTACCGTGATAGTGCTCCGCCAACCGTTCCGCTAGTGCTTCTGCGTCGCGTTGGTAACGAGTCGGATCTGCGATCGTAGTGCGATCAACGTCAGCGGCTTCGGCGCGATACGTTTCTACGATTGAGATGGCTGCTGCATCTCGCGGTGTCCAAAAATCAGGTGCTTGAAGTAGAGTTCCTCGAGTCGAAACATTCAGCTTGGCGGGTCTCCAAAGCTTGCCAACTAACCATGCCAACAACCAGACCATGGGAAGCGATAGAGCAACCATCCATAGCCAACGCATTTGGTACATCGCTACCAAGCCGATGCCTACGTACAACAACAGGGGTATTACCCACAGTAACGCAAGCACGGACATGCGGAGACTGATCCAAGACCTAAGCTTCATGATGCTCTCCATAAAGCGTGACCGCGCTGAAGTTGATTTGAGAATACTTCCTTCAGATCGTCCGCACTTGGGGCGTGACCTTTTTGCAAGTTCGCAAAATACCAATCCCAGGACATGCCCAAAGCATAGGTAAACGCAAAGGCTCCAGCCGCTCCCACGGCCATCCCAACGATCGGTATGAACTTAAGTGCTTCTCGCACGGCAAGTCGAATCGCGATCCGTGTTCCCGCTGCACTGCTTAGCAACGCCCACTGCGCGGGAGTGATTTCTTGATCGTAAATGGCTGCGATTCGCGTTGCCATGTGAGCTTGAATAGCGAGAACCGCGGGAATATCGACCCATGGCAGTGGGACCACCCCGGCCGTCGCCGCTAGGGCACTCGATGTCAACACCTGCCATCGCGAGTTGCGTTGAAGCTTCGATAGTCGACGGTCTTCCGGCTGATTCAGCGCCAGCAACGCTTGACGATACGCATGGGGCAGTTGCGACAGAATGGCTTTCTTCAATCGATCGCCACCAAAATCGGGGTTCGCGAAGCCATCTTCCACAGGTGTCAAATCAATCGGAATGATCGCATCGTACAGGCCAACGAATTGCGAGGATTTTTCAGTGATTAGCTGATCCAGTGCTTTCGGTATACAGCCCGCCTTTACATCGCCTGTTTCCTCGGTGCTCGCATTTGCTACGGCAGCTCGCTCAATGTCTTTTAGAAACGGGTCGGGCCCATCCGACAAATCAGATATTCCTGTTGCTTCGTGTAAGCAAGTTAGAACCAGCAGAATAGGAGTCTGTGGCGACGCCCTACGCATTGTTCGCAGTGGAGGAATCAAGTTTGACAAAGCATGATCGGTAACACGAACCGTAACGATTATCATTTGCGTGGACTGCGAGAACTGCTGGATATCGTCCGTCGGATCATAAGTGGCTTCTGCTAAGCCTCGCGTATCCAAGAACCTAAGAAGTGGATCGATCGAGTCAGGAAAATCAAATCGACGCGAGGTTTTCGTCTCAGGTCGAAAGCCCTCCCCGACAATCGCCTCCTCAGCGCCCGTCAAATAATGAATGACCGAAGTCTTTCCGCTGCCTGTCTTGCCGAACAACCATATACAAGGAACCAACGCCGATTCGCGAATTTTTGCAAAGTCATTTTCAAGCTGCCGCCCGTCCATTGCAGGTTTGCGACGCCATGGTAGCCATGGGAATGCCATAATTTTTTCGTTTCATTTCAGGCGTTGATCAACCATTTGCATCCCACTTTCGATCTCGACACCGGCGTGAGTGAGGTATTGGGCTGCGTCCGATTTGAACCAGTTGCTTGTACAAGCCGCCAATTTTCGCACTTTAATCACTTATGGTCATCTCCAAAACTCAACCCTGTTTGCCAAAACGGTGTGGGTTACATTCGAAGCCAAGATGCTGAGATTGTTTACCCTAAACGAGCTGCCGTTAAGGCAAATTGCCCTGGTTCTGTCGCCCAAGGAGCGTGCAGTCATTCCCATTCATCGGGGAGATCGAAGACCGAATCCGTCGCTCTAGATTTTCTCTACTCAGCGCCTTCGAGACTACACGACTCCTGATCGCCTGCCATTCTTCGTCCGTCCATGGTTCTGCTGAACCGCTTTTGATTCCCGCTATCAACGCCTGCTCAATCTCCCCCTGCTTCTCGCTCGCAGCGGCGACTAGTGCCACGATATACTCGCTTGCATTTGCAAACCCGGCTTGCACTGCACTTTCGTCAACGTACGACTGCAAATGATCTGGTAATTCAACGGGAATTGTTGACATCTCTTGTTTCTCCAATTTGCAAAAGCAAACTTCTACACCAACAGCCCGCGCCATCCAAGATAGTTTTTCCGAACAGGCCCTTTGGGAACGCCTTCTAGTATGGGCTAACCGGGTCGGATTGGTAGAATCTCTCGAGTGCGACCTTTGCGCGATCTAATCCGGGGGATCGGCAGATTCGTTCGTTACCCTCCCGGGCGTCACGTTTTCGACACGTCCCTCGCCGAGACGATCCTTCGCTGATGGTCGACTCTAGTCACCCAAGCCGGTCGATGTGTCAAAACCTTCTTCGGCAACACGGGCATTCGCCGTCGTGTCCCTTGATCAAAGACAAGAATGCGGATGGCTGTGGTAGGGTGGTAATGGCTCGGTAGGCAAACGGATCGCGGCCGGCGTAATGCCGATAGGTGATTCCCTGGACAGAGTGGCCGAGTATTTCGATCGCAGATTCGGGAACATGCAGATCGTAATAGGTTGCACAAGTCTTGCGAAGATCCTTCAGAGGCCAAGCCTGCTCCGCTCCAGTTTCGACGTCGCGTTTCGGTGAGATGTTCGCAAGCTTGCACAGTTCCTCGAACAACACGTTGGGCCTTGATGAACGGCCTTCCAGTACTGGTGCATCGGGCCTGCAATCATCACGATGCAGGTTCTTCAAGTGCGAATGAACGAACTGCTGCGCGACTATTACTCGTCGAAGGATTTGACCGACTTCATCATCAAGTGCATCGACGAGAATCCTGCGAATGACAAGCCGTTCTTCGCCTACCAGGCTCCGAACGACCCACAGGCCGTTCCCGATGAATGGAGAGACAAGTATAACGGCCAATACGATCGCGGATTTGATTCAATCCGCAAGACAACTCCTCGCGACCCTGGGGCAAGAATATTCCAGCAACTCAATACAAAGTCTATTGATTTGGTTTCGGTGTTGAAAATCAGAAGTTGCGATGGAACCCAATGCGACTTCTTCATTGCAACTGATGCCACTGCCATCTGTTCTACCTCAAAGAAGTGCGTATCCCCGAGCCATGGTTCAAGCTGGGCCCGTGGATGCATGTACTCCCATAGTACCTTTCCAGTCCTCATGCACCGCGCAACTAATTTAGCGCTTTGAGGGTCGTCATAGTAGATCTCCGCAAGAACTTGGTCAGTCATACCAATCCAGAGCTTTGTACCCCAAAAAAGCAAACTAGAAAAAACATCGATAGATGGGTCCCTGTTTCCATCCGACGCATTCGGCGTCACGCACCAATTCACTTTCCCCGTTTTCAGTAAGGCGGTACGTCGAGGTGTCGCCATAATTCGCCACAACCATCGTTTGCAGCCTAGTTATGGCGGGTTATGTAGTCTATAATTCGCCATAAGTGGACTACCAATCCTAGTTATGGCGAAGTATAAAAATCGTGAATGCACCGGAGATTATTGGCCGAGCCGACGAACGAGCAGTGTTAGACCAGGCACTCGCCTCGCCCCATGCCGAATTGATCGCGGTCTACGGACGACGGCGAGTTGGAAAAACCTTTCTGATTCGAGAGCACTTTCGCGATTGCCTCTGTTTCGAAGTGAGCGGGTTGCACAACGAGCTGCTTTCGCGACAGCTTGCTAACTGGAACACTCAAATTCGCCGCTGGTTTCCGGACACGCCGATGGCGGTACTTCCTGGCTCGTGGTTGGAGGCCTTCGAGCTGCTGCGTTCGATTTTAGAGAAACAACTGCGCCGGAAGCAAAAACGAGTTCTGTTCCTAGACGAGTTCCCGTGGTTTGCTACTCCGCGATCGGGTTTTGTTGCTGCCTTTGAAAACTTCTGGAATGATTTTGCCTCGCGACGCCAAGATTTGGTTGTCGTTTTATGTGGCTCGTCTGCTGCCTGGATGATTCGTCAAGTCATCCAAGCCCGTGGAGGACTTCACAATCGAGTCACCCGGCGAATCCAGTTGTATCCGTTCCAACTGAGAGACACCCAAGCTTACCTCAAACGCATGCAGGTCAAATTGGACCCGATGCAAATCGCGATGCTCTACATGGCACTGGGAGGCGTGCCTCATTATCTCAATCTGGTCGAACCGGGGCGATCCGCGCCGCAAGTACTTGAACAAGTATGCCTCCGGGAATCCTCTCCTCTGATTGGCGAATATGAACAGTTGTACGCGGCCTTGTTCACGAACCATACTGTTCATGAGGCGATCATGAAGGCGCTCGCCCATAGTCGATCTGGTATGGTTCGAAATGACCTGCTTCAAAAGGCGAAGCTGGAAAGTGGCGGGGGCGTCACGCAAGCGTTAAGCGAGTTGGTTGCGTCCGGATTTATTTCTGAGCAGTTGCCATTCGATCGAAAGGAGCGCGACCGCATCTATCGAATCGCCGACGAATTCACCTATTTCTATTGGACCTGGATGGCCAAAAATCCTTCCAGCCGAACGTGGGCCTCGCTCGCATCCAGCCGAAGATTTCTTCCATGGTGTGGCTACGCCTTCGAGTCGTTGTGTTTGAAGCACATTGTTCCCATCAAACGAAAGCTTGGGATCGAAGCGGTCGAGACCCAAGCCTTTGCGTGGAGATACCAACCTCAAGGAGAGGATGAACAGGGAGCTCAGATCGATCTTGTGCTACAGCGGGCCGATTTCTGCTCACACTTGTGCGAAATGAAGTTTTCGCAGGAGTCGTATGTAATCACCAAAGGGTACTCGAAAGAATTGCTTCAGAAGGAGAAAGTTTATAGAAGCAAAACCGGTACGCGGCATACTTTGTTTCCTACCATGATCACCGCCTCGGGGATGAAAAGAAATGAGTATTCGCAACCTTTGTTTCCTTGGCATGTCGAACTTGTTGATCTGTTCTAAAGTAGCACTGCCCAAACATGATGCTGAACCTCTTGGAAAATTGAGGAACAATCGCGACTGACCTAACACCCGATTCGTTTATTATAATGGCCGAGTAGTTGTATCCTTGAAAACCGATCCAATCTCCCCTCAGACGGACTAACGATCTTTTCAGCCCCAGAGCAGCCTCCTAACTGAGACGTGTACTGAGGTTCGGTGCCGGACTGAGCAGTTTTAGCCTAATTGGAGAGTCGTCACGAAAACCGTTGCTCCGGGCGTCCAAATGCGGCTTCGGCAAAGGCTTGGCCGGTGCAAAGGTATGACCGATTTCAAATTCGTAGACCACTCCATCCAAAGCCGGTTGAAAGCGAACGGCGGGAAGTACGCCAGCGAGAGAATTCTCCTTTTCAATTTGCTGAAGAAGTCCGGCAATCAAAGAACAATCACTTCGAGCGAGCAAGGCTACGTTGCCCTCACCCTGGTCGTCGGTCCACTGATGATGGAAGATCCACGCAACACATACCCTGTGCCGGCTCGAAATCGAAGGGGGGCATACTCCCAGCGCGACCATTCGCACGGTTTGGCCAGCAAATTGCGACAGTCTGACTCGTTCTTCCCAACCTGCGTTTGAGGGTTGACCAGAAGCTCTATTGTCTTGGTTGAGGCTCATCATGGCATAAGGTTTGCAGTTAGCGCGATGCGTCAGCGGTGTTTTTTACAATCGATACGGGTTCGAAAGGTCGGTCTTTATGGCAATCAAAGGCGTGTCTCCGAGTACGGCGTTTTTTTGCTTTTTTGCTTTTATTTTTTCAATGGCTGGAGGCCCGTTATCTGCGCAGACGATTCATGCAATTGTCTTAGGCGATCTCTCGCCTGCAGCAGGATGGGGAAAGCTTGCGCCGAATATTGTCCTGGACACACTAACCATCGGAGGTATGTTGGAGTCCAATATGCCTGAACGTCAACTCAATCTCTTGAACATGCAGTTGACTGAGGACGATCAAAGTGATCCTACGAGAGTCCTCAAGCTTATTTACGAGTTGAATCCTCGTCCGGTAGATACTGTCGTTTTCTATTATTCAGGTCACGGTGCCTCGGACGACCAGGGGCACTATCTTGCGATGGCGAATGGGAAATTGCACAGAAAAAAGGTTCTCGATGCGATGCTCCGCAAGGGGCCGAGATTGGCGGTTTTGATAACCGATTGCTGCAATCTTCGGAGCGACGGACAGATGTTTTTCGCCCCTTTTTTTCAGGTAGATCGCCCCAGTTCACCAACGCCCCTTTTTCGCTCTTTATTTTTGGAACCCAAAGGCATCGTAGATGTTAATAGTAGCGCGCCAGGTGAAGGTGCTTTCTTCGCCCCTTCAGGCGACGATATTGGGAGCAAGCGAGGATCCATCTTTACGATAGGACTAACTGCCTGGGTCGAAAAGAATCAAAGCCAACGACGAATCTGGGATGAGTTGGTGCGGGGAGTGAGCTTGCACGTCCATGCTTCATTTCACGACTACTATCCAAAAGGCATTCAGGCAAGCAAAGGAGATCAAGTCCAAACACAGCAAAATGTTTTTCCGATTCAGTATCCTGGTATGCCTGAAAATAAGGGACCAAGGACCGGTTTTCTCATACGAGATTTTCCGGGAAAAGGTGCTGTAATCACAAAGGTAGAAGCCAACTCGCCTGCGTCTCAGGTCTTTCTAGTCGATAAGGAGGTTTTTGCTTCCTTGTCGCCGCAGCAGGTCATTATCTCGATCAACGGGAAACCTGTCGAAACTACGGAGCAGGTCGTCAAGGCAATTGCTCAGTCGCCGCAGATCGCTAGACTGCGGATCAGGGAAGCAATCAAGGGCGAATTTGATGTATTGATTCGAATGCGATATTAGCCCCTTTCAAGATTAGCCCCTTTCAAGATAAAAGACGAATAGCCATGCGGTTTTCAAGTTGTATGCTCGCGTTCACGTTGTGTCTTGTGTGTCAAAGCGACCGAACTGTTGCTCAAGATCCTACAACGCAGCCTCCAGAAGCAACGCCAAAGGACCAAGCCTGGGCTCGGGAATACTTGGCCGAGGACCCATTGGTTGCGAGGGATTCCGTTACACTTGATGACATACGGCAAGGCTTAGCAAGTCCACGTCGTAAAGGAACGGTTATCGATCGGCATTTCAAGCGAGTTACTGCCGCCAGCCAAGCAGAGAAACGTGAGTTTCTTGCCTTGGCTTTGAAGGACGAAGCCCTTGAAGTTCAAAGACAGGCCGCTCGAGAGTTGGATGCTTTGGGGATGCTGGAAAGCGTGGTAAGCGAGCTTTTGCTCGAGTTTGTACAAAGTGAAGATCCGGAACTGCGCCAGGTTGCAGTGATCGCATTGGAGCATGTCGACTATAAAAAAGAAGACTTGCCGGAAGCATATTGGGATGCCTTAATCGAAGGTCTTGCTTCGAATGATCCGGAGATAGTACTAAGTATCTCTGACCGTCTCCAAGAACTAGGCCCATCGGCTTTACCATCGTTGATCAAAGCATTACGAAGTCCGACGCCGCTCATCCAGCATGAAGCTGCCAAAGTTCTATCCAAAATCATTGGTGGAAAGGCTGCTCATGAAGTCAAACCAGGGGAGTCAAGCACACCTGCTACTTTGGAACGCGTGCCTGCAACGAAACCAACCCCAAATCCGATCCCAAACGTAGTGCCCATGGCCAAGGGACCTACAGCCACCGAGACCCCGCTCAGCGCACGCCAAGTGGACGCCGACAAGCCGAATACGGTAAGAGTTTATTTTGGTACCAATCGGGAGCTCATTCAACCTGAGCAACCTCCTTGGAGCAGGATTCTGTTTTATCCGGCTCTGTCGCTATCACTGCTGGTATCTCTACTCATGGTCTGGTGGCGTCCTCGAGAGGACAAATCGTATGGTTGCGTTAGTGTTTTGCTGACCTCTCTGTTTTTGATTGGGATTCTATGGACTTTGAGTGTTTTCCGTTCCGAGCTGTTGGACCGATGGCGGATCGGCATAGGTCCTCGTTTCGGACCAAGACGCGATTCGACAGAGCAAGTGCACTATGGAACTTGCGATGTTTCAATTCCACCCAAGCACCAAAGCGGTGTCATCGAAACCCCGGTCCTTGGGCCAGAAGATGAAAACCTTCACGTGGTTCTCAAGAAAACCGAGGAGATGGAGGAGAAGGCCTTCTTCCAGGCAGTTCAAGCGAAAGTTGCGGAGCTTCCCAAGGAACAACGTTCCTGCTTCGTCTTCATTCATGGATTCAATGTCACGTTCGAGAACGCAGCCAAGCGTACCGCTCAAATCCACTACGATCTCGAATTCTCAGGAATTCCCATCTTCTTTAGTTGGCCTTCGCGAGCAAGTCTGCGGCATTACTTTTCCGATCGAAATGAGATTGAATTTAGCCGTTACGTGATCAAGCAATTCTTGCTGGATGTTTCGCAACGGGTCAATGCAGATCGGATCCATGTAATCGCACACAGCATGGGAGCCGACGCGACCTGTCGTGCAATTGCAGAACTTGGGGAACGCGGAAAGATTTTTGACCAGATTATTTTGGCGGCCCCCGATATCGACCGCGAAGTCTTTCGATTGCAGTTGGCACCAAGAATGACTTTGGCAGCGAATCGAACGACCATGTATTGCTCGAAGAATGACATGGCCTTGATCGCATCTAACACATTCAACGATGGCCCACGAGCAGGTGATTCAAGCAAAGGAGTTTTGGTGACCAAGGAACTCGATACCGTCGATGCCTCCGGGATTGATACGGCCTTGCTAGGTCATTCTTATTACGGAGACTGTTTACCCATTCTGAATGATGTTCGAAAGCTTGTCTCGCTAGACTTGCCACCGAAGGAAAGAAATCTCTTGGCCTGGCCCGTCGAGAATGAACTCAGCTACTGGACGCTCATCGAGCAGCTCGTCAAAGCAGAGGACAATACGGAAAATGAAAAAGGCAGGTAGCCAACTCTCGCAACACGGATTGATATTTCGCCATGGAAAGGCAGCGTGCTATCACGCTGCTTCTCTCAGCGTGATTGGGAAGCAGGAATGGTGATTGGAGCGATTCCGCGCAGAGTCTTTAGCATTCGCGGAGCATTCGCATCGCCGTCCGTAAACATATCCTCTTGCAATTTGAGGGGCGCAATCGCGGCAGTCGTCGGAGTGTGGAAGTGCGGCACCATCACGAAAGCGGGCAAACCCGAATCACGGTCAAACAACTCCTTCGCCCTACGTACACCAAACTGAAACTCCTCTTCGCCGGACAGATCTCGAAACTCAATATGGCTCTCGAACTCTGCGTCAGGATTGACCTCCAAGTCCGCCCACCATTCACTTAGAAATGCGATCTCCTCGCAGTCTGCGAGAAGCATATTCTTCAATAAGGTTCGCGCAACAAGAGGATTGTGCCTCCAACCGGTTCCCACGACACGAATTCCGGGCAACATGCGACGAACATCCTGTGCCGGTAACGAAATGATATAGCCTCCGTTGTAGATTCGGTGACGCACCGATTCGAGCACGTTGTGATGACCGCCCGCGAGAACCTTCTCCGGATGTGGATCGACCACGGGATCAAAATAGGTTGGCTCCGATGCGGAAGCCAAGATCGCTAACGCTACATCCGCAGCGTCAGTCATCAATCTCAAATCGGCGATTCGTTCATTTGAAGGAATTCGACTCAACAAATCGTACATCGACGGATCGACAAAAAATGTCACGGCTCGGCCGATTCTACGATCTGGCCCCAAAATCAACTCCGGATGCTCACGGCGGAATCGATCGGTGTGATTCCGATAGTATTCATACACTTCCGGTTTCCAAGATACGGTCATATTCGATAGATCGATCTCTTTCAAACGGCCCGGCGACAACTTGTTCTCCGGATGCCGGTCTTCGAGCACTTCTTTATTGCACGCCACAATCAGGCAAGGGTGATTCGGTTTTGCAGAGCTTCGCCTCACGATCTCCTCGATGGTTTGGGCGTCCCGCCACTGTTGAACCCCTAACGCAAAGGCGATGTATTCGCGTAGATCCGTGTGCGGTATCTCGGTCGATTTACCTTGCGAGAGTTTCGAAATCTTATTGTTGATGTTCTCCATATTTCGGACTGCATCGCGATTACCGAATTTCAACACGTTTTCGGCGTGGCGAACAGTCTCATCGTTCATACCAAAGCAACAGAAGAATGCGGCAGGTATCGAACCGCTGCTGTTCCCCGCGACGATCGTATGTCCCTGGCGCATGGCTGGTATCCTTGCATACGCCTCGTGCAGCACACCCCCGTCATATGGCAAACAGGAACCTTTCCCTTGAAAGCAAAACAGCAATTCCATGGCCGCCATTTTAGCTTCTAGCTCAGCACGAACAGGTGGATTCGGACTTTGAGACAACGCATTCGGAACAACCGCCGCTAAAAGTGAAACTGCCAAGAGTACCGACTGTATTAGCCGATCCAGTCTATGCATGTTGCGAGTCATCTAGATACCTCTTCTGCAGATCGCGAACTTGGAGCAGTCGAAACGGTCGAACGAGTTACACCGATCACTAGCCAGCCGTCGGTTAAATTCAAATAGCCTACGCGCAGAAAAGACGAGAAACTAGCATTGCGAAACTTTGGCATAGGACGAATTGCCTTCCCAAAAAACAGATCGAGTGCCTGTGTCCAAACAGCAACTTTGTCGTCTTCTAAGCCGATTGGGAAAACAAGAGGTTGTCGGGAGAATTCGGCTCCATGAGCGGTATTCGCGATAAGATAACGCACAGTGAACTCGCGCGGAACATTATCCCGAAAATGGCCATCCAACTCGCACGACGAAGCTCGCAAAAGAACCTCGAGCCCATTAGTAACGAATCGGACCTTCAAAGGTGATTGATCAGCAAGCGTTATGGCCGCTGGAATCCTGGCTGGCGGCAAATTCTTCCACTCCTCGCTAGTCAATTTAAATTGTGTCTCCCATAAGCCACGAATGGTTGCTTCATCTAGCCGAACACTACCAAACGATTCAAAGATGTTATTCAAGGCTGATTCATGGACCCACGTAATGAGGTCCAGTTGTTGATACCGGTCCGGAGCAATCTCGGGCCGTTTGGTCAGGGCGCCTAACTGATTCCTACTGACAAAACGCGTATCGGTATGAATCCCCTGAGAGTCGTTTTGCATGTGGACTTCAGGTTTATAATCCAAAGATTGGATTCGGTCCCATACGCCGTGCTGGATCAATCCGTTGATACGATACAATAAGTCGAATCCTTCGTCCTGGACTCGGTCTTGTACGGTTTTTTCGATTTTCTCAGAAACCGACCTTTCGTTCGCATCAAGCTTGTTTTGAATGACACGCGCAGCCAACCTTTCGGATACACGAAGACGCCCAAGGAGTCCATCAATCTTCACCTGCGTTAACTGTGTACTGAGACGTGCGTTCACTGTTGGTGTGTCACCGGAAACTTGTGATGGGCGAATGTGAAGCGGCTGCTGGCCCTGAATATGTGGCGACAACTGTCCGCAAATGTGAATTTTATTGCGGTCTGCAGAAACGTCGATCGTCCCGGCCCCAGTTGCGTTGACGAACATCGAAATCTCGCCGTTGCTAGGTGGTAACTCGAGCGATAAAGCGATGTTTAATTTTCCATTTCCTACGATCGAGGTGCCATCTTTGCACTCACGCAAATGAATGGGCAGGTCAAAGCTTCGCTGAGAAATAGCCGTCAAAAAATCCTTCTTGATAAGGGACGAATAATTTGCGCCCGATATCCTCTTGCCAAGCATGGCGACATCTAAGTCAGATGGGTAATGCTGATTTAACTCGGCAAATGCTTGTCGCAGGTTTCTATCCCCGACTGGCGACTGTCGGAGCTGTTCGTTTTGTAAATGGTCACTGATGCTAGCGATGGATTGCCTTGCGATGTTCAGCCCGGCAGGAGACAATCGGAGGAGTTTGGCCAAATTCGAGACTTTGCCTCGTAATCTATCCATTGTGACTTGCACTTTGCCAGGCAGAATTCGACTCAACGACCGTTCGATATCATGTAGAACGATCACATCGGGCATATCTTTTTGTAATTCGGTTGCCAGAGAATCGATTTGTAGTTCTTTGCTGAGGATGATTCCGATCGCTTGTTCCGACAAGCTCTCTCGCAGTCGGTTTAATGCCTCCTCGACCTCGACTATAGCGATCTTTATCTCCGACACGGAAGCAGTTTTGAGAGCTCCGGTTATGGACTCTAATAACTGGATATTGGTTCGTTCTTGTGCTTGGCCAGAATGCACTATCGCAAGGGTGACCACCGCTATCGAAAAATAGCTTGTAACGCTTTGGTTTATGTGCCGAGTCATAGGTCGAGCTTCTTTATGCAACGAATGAGTGGCCAAGAAACGCCACAAACGGACAGTCTCGAAACGAGCCCTTCTTACGGGTTATGGTAGTTAGCCCCATCGATATTGCTAGGTTCTGCCCCCGTTTGTTTTAAAAGCTAGGGTGAGTGCACTGGACATCGGATAGACTGACGGAAATCAAAATCGCTACACTTACCCCTCTTTTATCGCACGAACTTCTTTGGCGCGGTCATCGATCGGGATGGTAGGAAGTTCTCCTTGGAAGCCTACCGGCAAACTTCGCAGATGATCCATGATCGCCTGCCACTCTTTGATTTCCCGGAGGACGCCTTTGTGGGTCGCAGTTGCTATACTTTTTGTATCGAATATACCCGTAGGTGGCAGTAGATCTGGAGTGCTGACTCGAGGGTCGTCGAGTGCCTCGATCTTGGATTGCAGAGGCAGCCCCTGCTTGTTCTTTGGCACCACCGCCAAGTTGCCCTTTGAATAGTTGGGGGTTGCCGTGAGAATCATACCAACGAATAGGGAAGAAGTGAGGCTAAACAGCCTAGCGTCTTTTCCGGTGATATCAATCTCTCGGTAGCCGCGATCGAGGTCACCGATCTCGATCGCCGTTACAACGTCGAAGCGTGATCGAGACATGTCATAGCGAAATCGCAACCCCGAAGTACGAGGAAAATACTCACCGGGGTGAGCCGGGTTTTCGATGAGCAAGTACTCGAGCAGATGCTTCAGTTCCAGGCCCGTGAAATAAGCCGTTACCAGGGTGCTACCAGCCGTGTTATCGAGGACACCGGCACCGAGAGGCGTAACCGCGAATAGATCATAGACGGTTTGTACGCCTGTCTTCCCGCGGGTCAACCCAGCCCGCATCGTTCCGTTGGCATTGAAGCCGATGTCCGCCCCGGTGGCTTTTCGGAAGGCGTCGGTGATGAGATTGGCGAGAGGTGTACTCGCGATAATATCGGTGAATGTATTGGGTATGTCTTGATCGATCCTAGCCAACGGCTGATCTATTTTGTAACCGCGCGACGCGAACACGACGTCGGAAACAATCTGCTTCAGTCTTTCGACTTCACTCGCGATGAGCTTGTCACCAGCAATGGTGTCGTCAATCGCGTGGAGTTGGTAGGACTCGACGGTCAATTTATCGCCGTCTATTGTGATTACTAGTTCGCCAAGATTCTCTCCATACTTGCCTGCCTGAACCACAGGCGTGCGATCGTTCACGATGATCGCATCATGCAGTTCTGTGTGGGTATGACCACCGATAACAACGTCAATGCCCGGTATTGCTTTCGCCAGTCGCACGTCCTCGCCATCGGTGAAAGTCCCGTCGGCATTTTTATCTAGGCCGCCATGGCTAAGACAGATGATGATGTCCACCTTCTCGGTCTCGCGAAGCAACTTTACCATCGACTTGGCAGTCTCGACGGGATCGGGGAACGTTACAGCACCTGCGCCATTAGCGTAGAAGATGGACTCTTTACCCATCAACCCGAAGATGCCAAAACGAATACCAACTCGCTCGACTACGAGATGTTGACGGATTATGCCATCCTTGGCCAAGCGTTGGAGATCGGCCAACGTAGGGTCGTCTTTCGAGAAATTGGTGTTTGACGCGACCACCGCGGGAATCCGACCGGATTTGGCTGCTACTCCGATTGCCTTAGCCAGACCATCAGGTCCAAGATCAAAATCATGGTTGCCTAGTGTGGTCGCGTCGTACCCCATCTGGGACAAGAGTTGCAACTCGCCACCGGTTTCGCGGATGGCAGCTCCAAACGCAGTTCCCATACTGTAGTCACCAGCATCAAGGATTAGCACAGGCCCCTGGGCTTCGCGTGCCTCTTTCCTCTTTGCAATCATGGCAGCTAGACGCGCGAAGCCTCCCTTGGTCTTGTCGTTGTTGAGTTTGTCCGTGGAATAGTCCGTGGCTGGTCCCAGGCCTATCAAGTTCGAGTGAATGTCGTTGGTGTGCAGAATGGTGAACGTGCGTTTAAAAGAAGGTACGGCAGAAAGGGTACCAGCTAAACAAAACGTTGCACCAACTGTGGCCGAGGTAGCCAAAACTTCGCGACGAGAAAGCGGTTTTAATGACATCAGTGTTGCTTCTGTGGTTTCTATTTCACGGTCCGGTCTAATACTCTGCGACGACGAAAATCACAGAACAGTCCACCAGGAACTGCTTTGTTACCTTCTAGCTCCCCTCACAACTTTGAAGTGCTGGGAGCTGTTCCTGCTTCGTTAAAGAGTCAGAATGAACGGATGTGTTGCATTTCAAATCGTTGCATAGCTTTGAAAGATTGTATGATGATGCCCAAGGCAGCGGCAAGTCATTGCAATCATGACTGAAGTATGGTTTTAGGTACAAGGAATGGATTACTTGTCAATTCTTCGACGTCTATTGCGATCGGATTCAAGCAAAGTATGGGCACTCAATAACCCCAAAAAAGTCTTCTCCGGCGTCGCCCAGCGCGGCATCGTTCGCGACAACACGCCATCCTCAGACAGCAAAACACCATCTCGCCTCCCAACACAATACTGGGCACCTTTTGTCTTGTCCGGTGATTGGCGGTAGCTGGTTTATCGCCTACCATTGCGCTGGAGTTTTGTTTGGTGAGGGAGCTGGCTTGCATACGCAGTACTCGAAATCACTTTTGACGACGGAAATGGTTACTAAGCAAAGTGAATGGACAATTGCTTTCATCAGTCTGATATTGGTAGCCTATGGCGCTACTGCGATTGCCCAGGTACCGTCCGAGGACTTGGCCCATCGACGAGCCATCCATCTTGGCGGATGGACGGATCAAGTCGTTTTCCGTAACTGGCGTATTCAATGCCACGCGATTATCGGACATCATCGCCTCGTAGCCCCTAATGGCCGGTTGCAGGCGATTGGGTCCTACACACTGGAGAAGAGACCAAAAGTTTCTTTTCAACGATTCGTGATGATCTCACCGCCAAATCACGGCGCTGAGATCGTTGACGTGGTAAACGAATTGGTTTCCCAGCGCAATGGTATTCGATCGGCGGCAGAGATCCTTGCAGGCCAAGCCAGCACGCAACTCGCTCCGCATGGTGGCTGGGTGGAACTGGAGAAGACCTTAAAAGTTCCAGATTTTGACTTCGCAGTAATTGCCGGCGGGCAAGGTGACGACGATGGCTATTTACTGGATCTACCTGGCGACGACGATGGCTTATTGAGCATCGACACAATGAAGCTCGCTGGGGCGAGTGATTTCATTCAAGTGAAAGGTTTGCACATGGTGATGCCTCAAAACAAAGAGGTACAAAAATTGACGTTTAACTTCTTGAAGCATGGATTCTTTTTGTCCTCAGATCGTCGGCAACCGCTGAAGTAACCGGAAGTAACTGACAGAAAAGCATGTATTGGAAGAAAGCAAACTAAACTTGCGCGCTCAGAACCTGATTCTGTTCTGCCACCGAGATTTTTCCGGCTTCAGCTTGAACCAGCTATGGCCATTTGTTAGCTTGTATGACAAGTTGACGTTGGGTCAAGCGCGTTTATCGGAGATTTTGGATGCAATTGGCAGCGATTGAGCGGCGGACGACGGTCGATTTGGTCGTCGAACGGATTGCGAAAGTGATCAAGGATCAGAAATTGGGCGCTGGTTCACGACTTCCCGGCGAACATGATCTCGTGGCGCAGTTACAGGTCAGTCGACCGGTGCTACGTGAAGCGTTGGCTCGGCTTCAGAGTCTGGGGCTGGTCGATATTCAGCGCGGACGAGGCACCTTTGTCGGCGATACGAGCAGCTTGACGAACTGTGTACGGCTGTTGCAAACCGCATTGACGATCTCGCCGAAAGAGTTGCTTTCTTATATAGAACTACGATCGGCCATCGAAGTGCAAGCTGCTCGACAAGCGGCTGAGAAGGCGACCGATGAAGACATCGCCGAGTTGGCAAAGCTGCTGAAGCAACTCGATGACGAAGACTTGCCATATGCCGATGCGCTCGAGATCGACTTCCGTTTCCATCGCAAACTGCTTTCGATTGCTGACAATAAATTGATGCAGAACTTGATGGAAGTAATTTACGAATTCGTTCTCGCTCAAATGGCGCGTACAACCCCTTCTCAAAAGGACAATCAACTCGGTCGTCGGTTGCATAACGCGATCCTGAAAGCTATCCGCGAGCATGATCCCGATGCAGCCGAATCAGCCATGCGGAAGCACATGCAAGCCGTCATCGTACGATTGGAGAAACAGCCATGAAGCACAGCACGGAAATTCTTCGTAGCGGAAATCGCAAGAGTTCTGAAGTTCTTCTACAGGGCAGGGAACTGTGGCGAGTTCCAATGCGTGTTGCGGCACACGGACTGTGCGTGTTACTTTGGGTTGTCGCTCAACTATGTTCGCCCACGTCGGCTGATGAAACGGCCGCTTCCCCCGAGCAACTTGACTTCTTCGAGAGAAAAATTCGTCCGATCTTGATCGAACACTGTTACGAATGCCATGCGGCGGATTCAAAGATCATTCAAGGCGGACTGCGCGTCGATCATCGGGCTGGGCTCATCCAAGGCGGCGACAATGGTCCTTCGATCGATCTCAAGGAACCCAAGGAAAGCTCGCTGATCAAGGCGCTCCGCTACGAAGATGTCGAAATGCCTCCGAAGGGAAAGCTTTCGGATTCCATCATCGTCGATTTCGAAACATGGATTGCGATGGGCGCTCCGGATCCACGCGTTGCCGACGAATTACCGACTGCACGTGCCATCGATCTCGAAGAAGCACGCAAGTTTTGGGCTTTTCAACCGATCACCGATCCCGAAGCCCCGGCGGTAAATGACGGTTCGTGGCCACTCGATGTGATCGATCATTTTGTTCTTGCGAAACAAGAAGCAGCAGGCATCAAACCGGTCGCCGATGCCGATCGTTACACGTGGTTGCGACGAGTAAGCCTTGATCTGACCGGCCTGCCACCGACTCCTGCCGAGATCGATGCGTTTATTCGGGACAACTCGCCTCATGCCTGTGCGACGGTCGTGGATCGACTGTTGGAATCGCGTGCCTTTGGTGAGCGCTGGGCGCGGCATTGGCTGGACCTAACCGGTTACGCCGACATGATCGGGACCTCGAATAATGTCTTCGCCGAATACGCGTGGCGTTATCGTGATTACTTAATCGACGCGTTCAACAAAGACAAACCATTCGATCGTTTTGTTCGAGAGCAGATCGCGGGCGACCTGATTGCCACATCATCCGTTTCCGAGAAGGCCGAATGCATCACGGCGACGGGGTTCTTGATGCTGGGTGATGTCGAGATCGTCGAGCCTGATAAGGCGAAGATGGAAGCAGATCATATCGATACACAAGTCACAAAAATCGGTGCAACCTTTTTAGGGATGACGATGGGCTGCGTTCGATGCCACGATCACAAGTTCGATCCGATTGGATTGGAAGATTACTATGGCATCGCAGGGATGCTTCGAAGTTCGCCTTCAACCCATAAAATTCCGTTTGGTGTCTGGAGCACGCTCAACTCGACTGAGCTTCCTGAGACAACCGAGCAGATGGAAGAGCGTAAGAAGCTGGAAGCTGAGCACGCGGAGAAAGTAGCAAGCCTCAAGGCGGATCAATCAAAGCTTACCGAAGAGAAGAAATCGATCGTCGCTCAGCTAGCGAAGCTCGAAAAGGAAAGCAAAGAAGCCTTAGCACTCAAGGCAACTCGATCG
>JAJTID010000180.1 GCA_021300155.1 Pirellula sp. | reverse complement strand
TCGTGGTTGGCTGCCATCGTCAGGCCGATCGAACCACCGATCGACTACGCGCGTCCGTGCTGCGTTTCGGCTTATTGACCAAAGACCAAGTCCGACAATCCCTCGCAAAGGAAGTCGACCACCACTTGGACTTCCGTGTTGACCGCCGGCACATCCAAACCACGGTCGAAGTTGAACATTACTTTCCGGTCGGAAAGTCGCTGAATCCAAAGCTTCGAAATTTTGCTTTGATTCAGTTCGAAGGATTCTTGGTCGGCGTGGTCGGCGAAGACCAAGGCGTCGAAGCGGTATTCATCGTTGATCTTGCCTTGTACCCAAGATCCGCCAGCGGTGCGGTTGCGGTTGCTGATCTTGGTGATTGTGAGGTCGAGGTCGTGTTCGGTCATTTCGTCTCCGTTGTTGGGTTGGTGAATCGTTTTCGCGTTAACACACATGAGCCATGCGGTTCAAAACGCATCAAGCCGGATTCAGAAGGATTTCGGAATCTTTTCTTTGGTGCATACCTGTGTTCGGAAATGTTGGGCGAGCTTCGCAGCCGTGGCTTGCACATCGGCCAGCTCGTCAAAGAAATGTCTCAGGGTTGTTGGGTCGGCAGCGGCAAGGATCGGCATCTCTTCGATCGCTGCGTACAGGTCGCTGACGGACTGGAGCGCTCGTCGGTGTGCGCTGAGGAACTGGGCCGAGGTCAGGCGTGGTCGGTTTGTCATGGTTGGCATCTTGTTTCTCCTAAGCTGGTTTGGACTGAAATTGCATTTGCGATGACACACATGAGCCATGCGGTTCAAACCGCATCAAGCCGAATGGGAAAAGATTCTGAAGGTTTTTCAGAATCTTTCCCCAGGCGCATCGCTGTGTTGCAATCAGCTATTTCGGCATGTGTCCCATGCTCGTTTGCTGCCGTAACAAATCTGACCACCCTCGACGATGTAAACGATGTTTTCGTCGGCAACGTCTTGATCGTCGTCGGCTTCGTCGTCGTCGTTTGTGTCGTTCATCTCTTGGCCCGAGGTAACGCCACAAATGCGGTTCTCAAAACGCCAGTTCTGTTGGGTCATCAACCGGACCTCGGCATCGCCGCCATGTTCATCGCGGTAGTCGTTGAGGATTTCGATCAGGGTGTCGAGATTCATGTTCTTGTCTCCGTTGTGGTGAATGAAAAATCGTTTTCCGATAACACACATGAGCCATGCGGTTCGAACCGCAGCAAGCCGATTCCAGCAGCTTTTCCACATGTTTTTTCATGTTTGTTTGCATGCCACACATTGCCCCACGTTGGCGTGTGTCGCACTCGTTTTCATGTGGGGTCGTCAGTCGCATCCGAGCGAAAGGACGCGACGGTGGGCGACTGTCGCGACCGAACGAGAAAACGCCGCGCATCCGTTCGCGGCGTCCGTGGCACTGCGTTGTTCGGTGGTTTAGAGGATCGCGCCGAGCCGACTTCGCTTCATTGCGTCGATGGCTTGGATGGCGTAAAGGTGTTCGACGAGCAAAGGTCCCGCGGACTCTTGTTGGTTGGCGTCGGCGATCTCAAGGGCGTCTGCCAAGGTTCGCAATCCCTCGACCGCGTTGTAGTACGCTTCTCGAATCTCTTGAGCTTGGCGTGCGTCCATCGCTTTGAAAATCACGCGAAGGGCTGCGTCGGTTGCTTTGTGTTCGTTACTGTTCTTGGCCATGGTTTTGTCTCCGTTTCGGAAAAGGGTTTGAATCGTTTATGCGATAACACACATGAGCCATGCGGTTCAAAACGCATCAAGCCGAGCTTGCAAACATTCCAGAAAGAATCTGCCGGCGGCTCCTTTGGGCCGCCGACCATTCCTTCTTTCTCGCTATTCGTTCTTCAAAAAGAATTTGAGCATCGCCTGCTGCTCGTAGAGTTTGGTGAGATCTGCTTTGGCTTCACGCGCGTTGCGGAGATCGCATTCAGCGAACTCAACCCAGGACATGCTGCAGGGTTGGTTGGCCAGCATGGCCTCCGTGTCGTGAAACGCGTTTTGGGCCCGTCTCAGCATCTCTTGTGCAACGCCTGCCAAGCGTCGTTGCGCGTCGGGAATCATCCACTCGAGGCGTCGCAGTTGGGCTTGAATCGCTTGCTCGGCGTTGTTGGTTGTTTCGCTCATGGTTTTTTCTCCGTTTCGGAAAGGGAATGGAATCGTTTACGTGATGACACACATGAGCCATGCGGTTCGAATAACCTCAAGCCGAGCCTTCGAGGATTCCAACAGGAATCTGAATGTTTTTTAGGATCGCGTCAGTTCGCACAAAACGCGCCGCGTTGTGTTGCGGTTCGGGTTTGGCCACTATTAGTGACATACACGATTCGACCCCACGGTGACGTAAAATTGGCCCCACGTCGCCAAACGTGTGAAAGCCGAACCTCCGTGTTCGGCGTTTCGTTTGGTTGTGGTCTATGCCGCGCGGTCGTATTTGCGGGCGAGGTCGAGGAGTTTGGTTTTGATCGTCTTCCATTCCGGTTTGGTTTCGCTGGCGATCTCTCCGTAGACCTTGTCGCGAAGGGCACCCTTGTACCAACCCTTGGTCCATCCGAGTCGGTAGAACAATCGGTTGAGTTCCGTCTCGCCAAGGCCGGCACCAGGGCGATCCCAGCAACTCTTGGTGCCTTCCTTTTTGATGTAGTCCCATTCGCTGCAGCGTTTGGTATTGAGGGCGAGTTCAACCAAACCCAAAACCATCATCAGGTATCCGACCACCTTGGTCTTGTTGAGCGTTCCGCCGAAGGCTCGGAATTCAATTCGGTTCTTGCCGCGCGTCAGGTGGGTCAGGTTCAGCAGGTGGTAGCGATCCGATTCGCATCGGCTCTTGGCGTTGTCTTTGTTGCCGTATTGTTTGATTCGCTTGGCGTACATCATCTGTTCGCGTTTGCGGGTTCCGGTCGAGGCGTAGATCGCTCGTTCGTGGTTGCCGACCAAGGAAATCAATCTTGCCAAGGCGGCTGCGTCTCCGTGCCAGCTAATGGTTACGTGAAGTCCGCAGCTAGAATTTACTCGGCCCCCGCGAGCGTTGATTTGGTCGATCGCGTTCTCGATCTGGCGTACGCCTTCAGCCCCTTTGAGTATTGGGCTTACAAACTCGCATCCTTTGCGAGAGGTGTTCTCGGGTCGGATACTTCCGTCGCGTTCTGCTTTCCATCCGGTTGGCAGCCAAGGTACTTGGTATCCGCTGTGGTAGGGTCCGATCGGTGTGTTGTCGGTGCTTGGGAGGGTGGTTTCGAATTCAATTTTATGGAGAGCTCTCCATAAAATTGATTATGCGGAGTTCGGGATTATGCGGAGTTAAAGTTGCCAACATGATTGCTTTCCATATTTTCAATAGGTTTAGTTCTATGAGCATTGCCTTCATACTCCGCATAATCCTTCACTTTCCTAAGCTACAACGACTTCAGGAATGCCAACAGTTCATCATCGGCTTGGAACCGAAACTTTCCACCCTTGGGAGGTTGAATCGCTTGAAGTGCGGCCTCTTTGAGCTCGATATTCGCGGTTATGTAGATGTGCGTTGTCTCGATACTCTCGTGCCCCAGCCACATTGCGATCAACGTAATATCAACACCCGATTGCAGAAGGTGCATTGCAGTAGTATGCCGCAACGTGTGGGGCGATACCTGCTTCTCACCCAACGATGGACATGCTTCGGACGCTCTGCGCACCGCTACCTGCAATCGTTTCTCGACACCGGAGCGCGTCATGAGATTGCCTCTAGCGTTTTGAAACAGCGGCTGACTGGGACTAAGGTTGTTACCTCTAATCCACTGTTTCAATATTTTGGAGGTTGCTTTCCAGAGTGGAAGCACGCGTTCCTTTCGGCCCTTTCCGCGAAACCGAAACGTACCACTCGGGTTCAATGTCACATCGGAGACAACCGTGTTGATGACTTCCGACACTCGAGCTCCGGTGTTGTACATCATCGCGAAGAGCACTCTGTCTCTCTTACCGCTCCAAGTTGTATCGTCCGGCGCTTCGAGGATGGCTTCCATCTCTTCGCGAGTCAGAAAGTCAAGAACTTGGCGAATGGTGCGTTTAGATGGAATGGCCAGGATGCTATCCAGTTCACTAGACATCAAGGGCTCTTTCCATCGCAGGTACTTTGCGAACGATTTAATCGCCGAAAGTCGAAGATTGCGAGTTCCATCACAATGCTTTTTTGTCTTCTGCGAATCATTGAGGTAGGCAACGATGTTTTTGACCGTAAAGTCCGCCGCCGAAATCGCTTTTGGAGCAACCTTGTGTTTCCTCTGCAGATATTGCAAGAGTGCGCACAGGGCATCGCGGTAAGAATGAACGGTGTTCTGACTACAGCCTCGCTGCTGAGTCAGGTAGTCGCCAAGGAAGTGCTTGATATGGCGCGGAATGTTCGGTTCCGTTGGCTTCATGCTGAACCTCCTTTGCGTGATCGGCGATTAACTAATTCACTTCGCTTTGTGCATTGCTCCATCAAGGCTGGTACCGCAGTTAAATACCAGTATGTCGATGCTAATGTTGCATGGCCGAGATACACCGATAGCTCGTGGACTGCATTGTCAATGTTCCGATTTTCTCGATAGGCGCGAAGCAAGTGGTTACAAGCGAACGTATGCCGAAAGTCATGCAAGCGAGGTCGACGGTTCGATGCCGCCCGAAGATCCGCACGCTCACAGAGCTTTGCAAAGCTCCATTTCATCGTGCTATAAGTAAGACATCCACCGCGCGGCGATCGAATAAACGGCTCCGTCGGTTTTGTAAATCCGTACCGTTTGTCGCGCGCTCTGCGATATCTTTGCAATTGTTCCACTGCCGAATCAGAGATGGGCACCAATCGCATTGGAAGGTTCTTACTCTGATTTACAGTAATGACTCCGCATTTGAGATCAACGTCTTCATCAGTCATCGACAATACTTCGCCGATTCGCATTCCCGTGCATGCGAGAGTACCGATCACTGTTGCATTCCTTTGACCCGTGCTTGGATCGCGACGCAACGATGGTTGGTATGTCAAGCTGACTTGAATGAGCGCCGATACCTCTCTTGGAGTGTAGATGTGTGGAGACACTCGTTCAAAACTTCGGCCCAAGAGTCCCGCCATCGGGATCTCAGTTCGTGCGTCAAAGACCGCCAGGTATCGCGAGAGCGATCTTACTGCATCAAGCCGTTTGGCGTGGTAGACCCGCTTGCAGTTATTCGGCAAGGTCGCCCATTGAAGCGCCAATTGGGTTGTGAGTGGCTTACCCGATGCGACTTGATCAGCGTACTGGCCGAACGAACGCAACAGGTACGCATCAGTCTTAATGTGGTAACCAAGCGACCGTCTATATTCAATATATTGATCGACCGAAGATGTCATAGTGCTGGTTCGAATTTTCATACCTTCACCTCCGGCCATTCAGCCGCTACGGTGCGCAACGCTGGCAAGTCAACTTGCGCGTACAACGTTGTCGTTTGTAGCGAGCTGTGTCCAAGTACGTCAGCTATCGACTTAAGGCCGATGCCTTCGTGCTTCATTCGAGTTGCTACCGTGTGTCGGAGTATGTGCGTACCGGATTTGGAATCGTTCATTCCTGAACGTCGCCAGGCAACACTCACCATCCTTTTTAATGCAGGTGCCGTTGTAGGAAGTTCTCGAGGTATTGCATGACGCAGAAAGAGTTCTCTTCGTTGCGATTCCGGTCGACCATCAGACAAGTATTCTGCAATGGCGCGACCAACACGGCTTGGAAGTGGCAGAAGATACGGCCGACCACGTTTATGGTTCGAAACTTGAATCGTTGCATTCGTCCAGTCAATGTCATCAAGAGTCAGCCTTGCAACATCCCCAACACGCATACCAAGGTCCATCATACAAAGGATCACAGCATAGTTTCTCTTGCCTGTACCACTGGTTCGATCAATAGACTCAAGCAATCGCTCAGCTTCATCGGCTTCAAGCCATTTTGGCGACAGCGACGTGCGCGATTGCCGCACTGTTGGCAAGCACTTTTGCAGACGCGCGGTGCTTATGCCTTGTATTTGCTTGAATCGGAAATAAGTGCGCAATGCGGTGCAGGCATTACGTTGTTGGCTACTAAATTCCAACGATGTAACGTAATCATGAATACATTCCGGAGAAAGACTCTTGAGTGCGATTCGTCGCGTTCCAAATGTATGCTTGAGAAACCGCAACAAGTCGCTCTTACGTGCATCGATCGTACCAGCAGCCAAGCCACGCTCACTTTTCAAAAACTCGCCAAGTCTTGTTACCTCTCGCTCCGCATCACAAATGACAACCATCGGTGGGTATTTCATTCGTATAAATCCGAGTATCACCTGCACTGCGGAATAAGCTCGCTTCCTACGACGACAATCCATGCCAGCGTCAATCGAATCCAAAAATGTCATAACATGATCATCCGAGATCAACTCAATCTTGACGCGTTGCTGCCGAAGCCAATCACCGAACTCCGCCGCATAGCCAATCGCTGCTCTCGCGTACTTGTAAAAATGTCCTTGTTGTTGATAGTAGCCAGCCGCATTATTCAAAAACTCGCTCAGCAGATTTTGATTCATTGCCGACAGTCTCTTGGGATCGCGAATGTAGTAACTCAGCATAGAGATAGCTCCTGTTCCAAAAGGTTGAATGCAGATCCCAATGACCTGCAAACTGACCCATTGTTATGCAGACTCGACAATTCAAAAAACCAAGCATTTAATACTCAAATCCGCTTAACTCCGCATAATCCCGAACTCCGCATAATCAATTTTATGGAGAGCTCTCCATAAAATTGAATTCGAAACCACCCTCCCCAGCACCGACAACACACCGATCGGACCTTACCACAGCGGATACCAAGTACCTTGGCTGCCAACCGGATGGAAAGCAGAACGCGACGGAAGTATCCGACCCGAAAACAACTCTCGCAAAGGGTGCGAGTTTGTAAGCCCAATACTCAAAGGGGTTGATGGCGTACGACAGATCGAGAACGCGATCGACCAAATTAACGCTCGCGGTGGCCAAGTAAATTCCAGCTGCGGCCTTCACATAACGATTAGCTGGAATGGAGACGCAGCCGCCTTGGCAAGATTGATTTCCTTGGTCGGCAACCACGAACGAGCGATCTACGCTTCGACCGGAACCCGCAAACGCGAACAGATGATGTACGCCAAGCGAATCAAACAATACGGCAACAAAGACAACGCCAAGAGCCGATGCGAATCGGATCGCTACCACCTGCTGAGCCTCACCCACCTGACCCGCGGCAAGAACCCAATCGAATCCCGAGCTTTCAGTGGAACGCTCAACAAGACCAAGGTGGTC
>JAJTID010000156.1 GCA_021300155.1 Pirellula sp. | reverse complement strand
GTTAGTATTCTGGCCTTATAGAATAGGTCCAACTCAGCTTTCGACAGAAAAGGAATACTTCGCAACTGAAGTTCGATTTCAAGGCTCTGCTGGTAAACCTCTTCGGCCATTCCATATCCAAGTTCGTTGTAAACCTCGAACGCAGCTCCCATCAGATCATAGCCCTGTTGCTTTAGCATCCTAAGTTCTCCCAGACAGTGGTCTTTGAACACTAATCGTCGCTAATCAAACACTAATCTAACGATAAGCCAGAAAGGAAACGAGTATAAGCAAGAACAAAACTAGGTTACGAAAAGTCCTTGAGGGATCCGCTGCCATGCACAGAGGCGATAACGCTACGCGTCTAGATAGGGAAGGCTTCTGCTGCCATCAGTAAACATCTTCGAACTTGACCGCTCGGGCATGGGTTAAGGAGATGGTTGGCGAAACTCTCAGAACTCGTATTCCGCGCGTTCGATACGATTGAAAGGCAGTCCATTCCCCTGCTACAAAGAATGCAATTGTGGCCATCGAGACGACCGACCAAAACGCCCATCCCGTAAAGTAAAGCTCAATCGATGAGCTAAGTGTTCCAAAAAACAAAATGGCAGCGATAGTCGCACATCTGAAGATCTTGCCAGAGCGTAGATTTGCCAGCACGCAGTAAGCGACGGCTACGGGAACAAGGGTCACCAGAAACAAACCAACGCTGCAGTAAATGATGAATGGACCGGGCTTCTCCGCAAACATTCCAAACATCAAGAAAGGAGCCGCGATCAATAACCCAGATACCAACCCCCACATCGGTAGCAACAGGACGCTTATCAAGCTCAATGGTCCTTGATGAATGGAAACTTCGGTTGATCCCAATCGAAAACAGGTGAAGCGTTGAAAGTACCATCCGATCCACACCACGACGGCGATAATCAGTGGGATCATCCAAAGAGTGATGATGATAGAAACCGGCAACAGCAACAACGATTGTGAGATCAAAACATAGCCTACGATGAATGGCATGGAGCGAGCCTCTGCTTCATCGTCCGAGAGCAACCAAATAAGCTGGGTCACGAAGACAACGATCCCAAGCTCGAAGGCCGTAAAGCAACCAACAATAATCGCGAGAAACCGGACAATGTCGCCATCCCCGTTCGAGAGATAAGCCCCGAGCAAACAGAGCCAGGCGACAACAACCTGAATGCCAGCAGTATAGACCAACAATGGCACAGGGCCTTGGTTCTCACTATGTCGAAACTTCAGCTCGTTTCGTTCAATGTTAGTCATTCGACATAATGCCTTTGACGACCGTAATCGTGCCCAAAACAAACATCCCTGGAGGATAAAAGAATATGACACCGGCAGCTAGCCCAGCCACGAACCAACCGACGGCCACCAACATGACAACTACCATCCTCCGGCCGTTTCATTGGAACGTGGTAACTTGGAAACTCGGCAAAGGAATGGTCCTCGGACGCCGGTACTGGCTTCGCCAACGGAATTGCTTGTATGACGGAGGGTTGCGAAGTAGAGCTTTCGGCGGATGGTACCGAAACTCTCAGTTTTCGAAGGCACTTCGAGCATGCGATAGAAATCATGGCGTGATTGATCTCAGGAAATTGGCAAAAACAGCATGGTAAACGAACGGAACTTCAACTTCTAGCACAAGAGGTTGAGATTGAAAAAACAGCTTCATTGGTTAAAATGGAGTGTCTAGAAGGCGTTGAAAAAGCGTTTTCCCCTACCCCTTTGCACCCTCGCTAGAGTTTCTTATGAAGAAAATGTTTGTTGGATGTGTTGCTTTGGCTCTTCCCTGCCTCATCGCAGCGGACACACAAGCTCAGAAATGGGCCGATGTAACTTTGACCGTCGTGCTTGAAGGTAAAGCTCCCGCGGCAAAGCTCATGAATGCCAATGCGAAAGATCCTCAATGCAAATCTCCTGAAAAAGGTCTTCCCTCGGAAGAGTTGGTGGTAAACCCAACCAACAACGGGATCGCAAACTTGGTGTTTACCATCGATACCAAAAAAACGACCATCGCAGAAAAAGACATTCACCCTGATCTTCGAGCAGTTCCCAAGACAAAGCCAATTCTTGACAACCTCAAATGCCAGTTCATCCCGCACGTTATGGCGGTACGAGCTGGTCAATCGATCGAAGTTAAGAACTCGGACTCAACGGCACACAACGCGAAGTTTGCGTTCTTTGCAAACGAAGAAAAGAATCCAACGATTCCAGCCATGTCGAGCGTAGATATCCCAACGAAGTTGGAAGAAAAAGCTCCGACCAAGGTCGAGTGCAATATTCATCCTTGGATGAGCGCTTACGTAATGGTCTTCAATCATCCTTACGTTGGAATCAGTGATGGGGATGGAAAGATCAAGATTGAGAAACTTCCTGCAGGCATTCCTTTGGATTTCAAGATTTGGCATGAGAACCAAGACAAGTCGATCGAAGAAGTGACGGTCAATGGCAAGAAGGAAAAATGGGTCAAAGGCTCCACCAAGATGACGCTCAAAGAAGGCGTAAATGATCTTGGTAAGGTTGTGATCAACATCGATCGATTCAAGAAGTAGTTCGTTCGATCTAGCATGTTCTCCCAAGGCGCACTTTGAAACGGTTTATGGCTGCATCCATATTTCTCGACCTCCCTTTGGGAGGGTCGAGTAAAGCGAAGGTTGGGTGAAGTGCAAGTAGCATTTGATTTCCGCAGTATGCCCACTGCGGCCTTCGGCCGCTCCTCCCAAAGAAGAGTACTAATTTAGTGAGCCGTTGGGCGCCAGCCCCGGTGTAGTGGCTTCGCCATCAGCGGCAACCGGGGCTAGCGCCTGACGGCCCACCATGATCCAACAAGCCGAGCCTAAATCAGTAGTCTCCAAAGAGCGGGGGGTAGCCATTCGCTCATGGCCTTTCACTTTCCTTTCCTAGTGACTCTCTATCGGTCTTCATCATGACGAAAAATTTTTTTCATGTCTTCGTGTTTGCATTGTGCATTTCGTTGTCATTCCATGTCTATGGGCAAGAGAAGTCACTGTTCAATGGACGCGATTTGAGCGATTGGGACGGCAATCCTGAACTTTGGAGTGTCCAGAATGGAGTCATTGTCGGCATCACCAAGGCAGACGAACCACTTCCATACAATCAGTTCTTGATCTGGCGAGGTGGTACCGTCAAGAACTTTGAATTGAAAGTTGTTGCCAAACAAAAAGGAAACAACTCGGGCATTCAATATCGATCGAAAGAACTCAAGGAGGTAGGGAAGTGGTCGATTGGTGGATATCAGTTCGACATTCACCCAACTCCAGCCAACAACGCAATGCTATACGACGAACGTGGGCGTGGAATTGTCGCATCCAACGGCCAATCGATGATCGTTACCAAATCTGGCGAGAAATGGGTCACCGAAAGCCGACCACCTGTGTCCGTTGATATCAATGAATGGAATGAGTACACCATCATCGCTAAAGGCAACCGACTCGTTCACCAAGTCAATGGCAAGACGACTGTAGATGTCGTCGACCAGCAAGAATCAGAACGTGAACTCGAAGGACTCTTAGCGTTTCAAGTCCACCGCGGACCAGCCATGCGAGTAGAAATCAAGCAAATCTTGTTGAAGGAATTAGGCGACGCAGAGCTGTTGACTGAATCCAATTTCCCTGTTCCACCCACGGCCACCAAAGTAACACCATCCGCCAAGAAAGCTGCTCCACAAAAGAAGTCCGACTCCAAAGCGCAGGCTACGAAAACTGCCGCGCCAACAGAAAGCCAAGAGAAGGGTGCCGACCGCAAGAATCGACAAAAGGCTAATGCCTCGAACGACAAACCTTCGGCCGAAAAAGCATCGAAAGACAAGCCAGCAACGGGAGTCGCTGTCAATGAAAACAAGGCCACACCCGTCGATCGGATCAAAGTCCTCAAAGACTTTCGTGTCGAATTGCTCTATTCAGTGCCAGGAGATGATCAAGGGTCATGGGTGAATCTATGCTTGGATAACAAAGGCCGAATCCTCGCGAGCGATCAGTACGGCGGTTTGTTTCGATTCGATGCACCAGCGTTAGGCAAAGCACTTGATCCCAAAGATGTAGTGAAACTACCCGTTGAGATTCGGGCTGTGAATGGCATGGTATGGGCGTTTGACTCGCTTTATGTTGGCGTAAACGATTATGAGAATAAAGTCCCTAGTGGCTTGTATCGCATCACCGATAGCAACGGCGATGGTGACTTGGACAAAGTCGAACTCCTACGCGAGATCACTGCGCGAGGAGATCACGGAGTCCACGCTGTGCTACCAACGCCTGACGGAAAAGCCCTCTATCTAGTATGTGGCAATGGTGCCAAGAAAACGCAAACAACCTCCACTTCCCAAGTGCCTGCGGTGTGGGGTGAAGATCATTTACTCCCTCGGATGCCAGATGGTCGCGGGTTCATGCGCGACGTCATGGCTCCCGGCGGCATTATCTATCGTGTATCACCCGACGGGAAGGACTTTGAAGTTTACTCCAGTGGGTATCGAAACATCTTCGATGCTTCCTTGAACGAGGCTGGTGAACTGTTCACGTATGATGCAGACATGGAATACGACTTCAATACATCGTGGTACCGCCCCACTCGCGTGAACCATGTGGTTAGCGGTGCTGAGTATGGTTGGCGAAATGGAGCGGGCAAGCGACCCGAGTTTTATGTTGACAATTTGCCAGCGACGATCAATATCGGACCTGGCTCTCCCACCGGAACGACCTTTGGTTACGGTGCCAAATTCCCTGCCAGGTACCAACATGCTTTCTTTATTCTGGACTGGAGCTGGGGCAAACTTTATGCGGTTCATTTGACACCCGATGGTGCCACCTACCGCGCTACCAAAGAAGAGTTTTTGTCGGGTTCGCCCCTACCGCTGACCGATGCGATCATTAATCCACGTGACGGAGCTATGTACTTCGCGATCGGCGGACGCAAAGTCCAATCGGGGCTCTATCGGGTAACTTACGTGGGGAACGAATCCACTGCCCGGCAATCAAGCATGGAGAACTCAAACCCCGAACGTGACTTGCGATTAAGCCTGGAAGTCTTTCATGGGAAGCAAACCCCGGAGGCGATCGAGAAGGCATGGCCGCACTTAGGGCACAAGGATCGGTTCGTGCGTTGGGCAGCTCGTACAGCCCTCGAGCATCAGCCACTCGGCTCCTGGAAAGATCGGATGATGCGTGAGTCCGACCCGAAGGTTCAGATCGAGGCAATTCTGGCAGCAGCCCGAGTGGGTGGAGTTTGCCCGCTGCACCGGGAAGACGATACGAAGCCAGTAGATACGGAGTTAGGAAGTCAACTGCTTGATAGTTTGGCTCGAATCGATTTCGCCTCTTTGCCGAAAGAACGGCAGTTTGCATACGCGCGAACGCTTCAAATCGTTTTGAATCGTTTTGGTAAGCCGAACGAGACAAGGACCAATGCCTGGATTGCGAAACTGGATCCCGCATTTCCTGCAGCATCATTTGAAATGAATTGGCTTTTGTGTGAAACGCTTGTTTTTTTGGGATCACCGAACATTGCAACCAAAGGAATGGCCGCTATTCAGAATGCTCCAAGCCAGGAAGAGCAAATCGAATACGCTCGTTCGCTTCGCACACTTCAAACAGGCTGGACCAAAGAAACACGCACAGCCTACCTCGAGTGGTTCTTGAAAGCAGCCAACTTTCGTGGCGGCGCGAGCTTTGCCAAGTTCGTCGAGTTCATCCGCGACGACGCCATCAAATCGATGAGCGACAACGAAAAGGAAGTCCTCAAAGAGGTCTTGGAAAGAAAACCTGAGAATAAGTCGGCGATCGAAACCGCGGGAGCCATGTTTGTCGGTCGCAAACCGAACGGGCTTCAACTGGAAGACATCGTCCGGATGGCAACAGAAGAGTTTCAAAAAGAGGGCTCCATTGCGGCTGGCGTGGCGAAACGCAATCTTGAAAACGGCCGCAAGATGTTCGGTGCAGCCAGTTGTTACACCTGCCACCGTTTCGGCAATGCGGGCGGAATGAACGGTCCTGATCTGACAAGCGCTAGTCGAAGATATTCGGTTCGGGATTTGGTCGAACAGATCATGTTACCGAGCAAAGAAATCAACGAACAGTTTGTTCCGATCGAAGTGATCACCGAAGATGAGGAACGAATCCGAGGGGTAGTCGTCAACCTAAAGGGGGACACGATAACGCTCAATACCAACGCAGCCGACCCGAACGAACGGACCAATATCGACAGAAAATCCGTTGTGAGTATCGCTCCATCCAAGGTGTCGCCGATGCCAGATGACTTGCTAAAGTTCTTGACCAAGGAAGAGATTTTGGATTTGCTGGCGTATGTGCTGAACGGCGTGGATGAGTAACCGATGGGATGCTTCGGTTTATGGAAGTGTTCCTTTGCACCACCGTAGTGTTCTGAAATACTGCAGAAGAACTAGATGCGAAAACTGAAAATCGCGACCATTTGCCAATACCAGGGATATGAAAAGGATTTCATCTACCGATTGATCCGATCTCTTTACGGCGATCGGATTGAATGCGTAAGCCCGAGATGTTGCGATCTGTTGATCGCCGGTCCATTTCGACACAAGTTTTTCGGATGGAAGCTTAAGTTTCCAGCAGCTTTCAAGATGACGATGGCTGGTCGCAAGAACCTGCCGCGAGTTTTGTATCAAACGGGTGAGAATATGAGATGGAATACGATCCCGTGCGATTACTCCATCTCTTTCGACCTAGGGGTAACCAACGTTCATCACTGTCGCTTCCCATTATGGATGGCCATGTTTGATTGGCGACATGAAGGAGTCGAAACCGATGGTGAAGAACGTCTCGGTCCACCGATCCCAATCGAACAGTTGATGCGACCAATTGAATCGCAATCTGCCAAGATGTTCAAGGCAATATTGATCAGCTCGCATCAAAGAGAGCCGAGGGCCACACTCTTGGAAGCCACCAAGCAAGTCATGGAGGTGGAGTGTTATGGCAGCGCATTCCCCGAGTCCAAGGGAAAGAAGTTTTTGAAGCTAGACGTCTGCCGCGACAAAATGTTTGCACTTTGTCCAGAAAATTCTATGTACCCTGGCTACTATACGGAAAAGATACCGGACGCATTCGCCGCCGGATGCATACCGATCACCTGGTGCGACCAAAACGTTTCGCATGACTTCAACCCAAACGCCATCATCAATATGGCTTCGTTTGCAGCAACGGGCTACGTCGAAGGTCTTCGTGAAATGGTACAGCCTCAGTCGCTGAGTCGACTCCTCAACGAACCGCTGTTACTCAAACGTCCCTCGCTCGACAACATGAAATCTTTTTTGGAAAGGATGATTCACGAAGTGTTGGGTTGATTTCCTAGCTAGTTGTTGGGCACGAATTGCCATTGAATTATTTCTTTGCGACAAGTTTTGAACCTCGATGCTGCGCAATGAGAGTTCGAAACAAACTGGACATATCTCCATCCGCACCCAGCAACTGTTCTACTTCGATTCCGGAATCCACTGCCGCTGCTACCGATTGATAAAACTCCATTGGTCGCTTTACTGCAATCAGGACTTTCCGGTGAGTTGGATCAAGACGAATGGATTCAACCCAATCATGTCCAGCTACAAACGCAGCGAACTCTTTGAACTGAGGACTCACGACTGTAAGCTCTTGTGGTAAATCGACCAGCATGCTCCTTAGTTCTCCTGCTTTGCCAGATGCCAGCAATCTCCCACCGTAGATGAAGAGAAACGAATCTGTAACTTGTTCCACTTCGTGCAAAACATGACTTGCCAAAAGCAAACTGCGACCTTGAGAAGCCCAATCCCTGAGCAACGCAATCATCTGCGATCGACCAACCGGATCCAATCCATTGAAGGGCTCATCCAGGATTAAGAACATTGGATCGTTTGCGATCGCTTGGGCTAGCTTGCATCGCTGCCTCATTCCTAACGAGAATGAATTGATTGGGCGATCGAGCTCATTCGCAAGCCCAACATGATGAAGAACCTCTGACATGCGTGCTCTAGCATCAGAAGGTGAGAATCCACTCAGGGCCAGCAGTTGACCAATCCATTGGCGTGGCGTTACCCCTGGCAAAGAAACGTCCGTGGCGGGGCATAGGCCAATGTAATGTTGAACCGTGGGATCAAGATACGGGTCGGTACCGAGCACCTTCACGGAACCAAGCGATGGACGTAAAACACCTGTTAGCAATGCGATGAGCGTCGACTTGCCCGCACCGTTCGGGCCAACCAGCCCATAGGCTCCTTGAGGCAATTCAATATGAATATCATTCACCCCAATCACGTTCCCATACATTCTCGAAAGATGATCAAGTGAGAAAAGAGGAGTCGTCGAGTCAAAGGTAACCATGCCAAACGGACCAGTGTAACGAAGGTTGGTTGGGACAGGAGCAACAACAGCGCAACTGCAGCGAATGCTTTCGGATCATTGTAATCGAGCTTCATTATAATCGAGCGGACGGGAAGCATGTCGACGGAATAGCATGAAAGGTTACAATGCGAATTCGATGCGAATCAACTCTTCACTTTCATTCAAGGTTACGTCATGAATATTATCGGCACGAACACCAATGCGACGATCAGTTATGCAAAGCAAATCTTGTCGGACATTGACGACGCCAGTATGTGCGAACAACCTCTCGGCCTGAATCACCCAGCGTGGCTTTTGATGCACCTCGCAACGGCAGCCGATTACGCGGCGACGTTACTTGGTGGTAAAGGAGTTTGCCCCGCTTCGTGGAATGAAATCTCCGATACGAAGAAACCGCTATCGAAGAACCGAGCAGACTACCCATCCAAGGATGAATTGCTCAAAACGTTTGAAGCGGCATTTCAGAACGCATCAAAGCTGTATCAAGACTCCAGCCTCGAGGCTTTGAGCAAACCCCAAAAGCTTGGTTTCTTCGAATCGGAGTTGCCTTCTGTGGGAGAAATGGCAACCTTTTTGATCTTGTCCCACACGAACCTGCACCTCGGCCAGTTGTCTGCTTGGCGACGCGCCGTGGGCAAAGGCCCCTTATTCTAGATCATCGGTTCGCCAATCGCCAAACGCGTTGCCTATCGACTATACCCTTTTCTGGATTAGTCTTATTGCATGGAAACTGATACCAACCAAGCAACCCCACTATCCTTCGACACACGGCCTACCGATGCAGCCTCCGTTGCCAAGCTCGGTTTATGTTTGGCTTTAGGATTATGGGTAGCCAGCCTCCTGGCACTTTTTGGATTTGTACTGATGGAATCCTTGACCAACTTCAAAATAGGAGTTTATGGCTGGATTGTCGCTTGGGTCTGCGTCTCGCTGATTCAGGCGATCTTTTTGGTAACATTGGTGACCGTGGTTAAATCCGTGCACAACGCGAAATCGATTGCTGATCGATCGTCCGTCATCTTCTGTAAGCCAACTCGCGATGGCTGATCCGTCACTCAACATCCGGGACAAGGGTCGACAATGGTCCCAGACTACGTGCGAGGGCTTCAACTCGCGCTTCCACCTTTTGCATCTTTGATGACAAACTTTGCTTGAAGGCGAGCGACTTCGGTTGCTAGCCCAGCCAGTTCCACGCTTCGAAGAACCTCGCGGAAATCCTTGTAAGCGTCTGGTGCTTCGTCGATGGGATAATAACGACAATTGGAAACAACATCTGCGTCCGCAAGCCCCTGATATACTTGATCCGCTTTTAAATTCGCTTTCGCCGCAGTGCGTGTCATCGATCGACCGGCGCCATGATTGATACTATAGGCGGTTAGATTGGCTCCTGGTAATGCAACCATCACGGAGGATCCGTCGCGTGGATTGCCAGGCAAAAGAATGGGATGGCCGGTCGTCTCGAACTTGGTTCCTGCTAAGCCAACATGCCCTGCAGGAAATGCACGTGTTGCTCCTTTGCGATGCACCCACTGACTAACTCCATCGTGCTCCTCACGCGAAACAATGTTGTGGCTGATGAAGTAAAGCAACTCTCCCCTGGTTCCGGGCAAAACTTTTTGAAATGCAGCCAACACGATAGCGTTGATGAGCAAATGATTGACAGTTGCGAAGTTTGCACCCATCGACATATCGTTCAAGTAGTTGTTTGCGTCTGGCGTTCCGTACTCTGCATACACCAGCTCCCGATCACCGCTGGGAAAACTGCGACCTCGCTTCTTGAACGCTGTTTGCAACCAGCGAAATTGGTTTGTAGCGAGCGCATGTCCTAGACCTCTCGAGCCGCAATGGGATAAGAATGCGACGCAGCCATCTTTCAAGCCGAAATGCTCAGCTGACTTTTTTGCCGACTCGCTGTTGACGACGTGCACCACTTCGCACTCACCGAAATGGTTGCCTCCACCGTAGGAGCCGAGTTGCTTACACTTGGCGGTGAAGTCGCGAATTGCATTTTGATGAAGTAGCTTTGCTAGCCGCTCTCCCAACCCATCGGGAGTTCGGCAAACGCCAAGATGTTGCCATTGTTCACAGCTATCTTGCCAACGAGGTGGAATCCCAAGCTTGTCCAGCAACTTCCGATCCGCGCCTTTGATGGCAGCCTCAATGCCAGTATCTTCGTTGACCGCGCGACCCTTGGGACCATGCTTTCCCGAAGCCAGCTTAGATTCGATCTCTCGGATGATCAAACGCCGAATCTTTGTATCGGCGATCTGTTCTTCCGGAATGTTCGTTTGCAACAAGCTCATCGAGCATTTGATATCTACACCGACTGGCCCCGGGTAAATATGATCCGGCGAGACGAGCACGCTACCAACAGGGACGCCATGCCCATAATGACCATCCGGGTTTAGGATGAGCTTCGAAACACCTGGCGCCATCGCTGCTGCGATCGCCTGATTGATGCAGGTCGCACCAAAGGTTTCGCGAATGACCTCGGTGCCGATTACTTGAATCGGTGTGCAGGAATCCCCTAGATCAATAATGCCAGTGGCATCACCGGTCGGTGTGATTCCTGAAGAATGTAGTGTGCTGTTCGCTGACATGATCTGTGCTTTGATAAATCGAGAGCCCAGAAATACAACGCCAAGTCTCTCGTAGCTTCCAAAGAGTACGTTTCCCAATCGTTGGTTCGCGCAAAACGACTTACGAGATCAAAAGATCATGAGTTCATCAACGATTCGATCTCCTCGGCTTCGATCGGTATGTCCGCCATCAAATCCAATTGGCCATTTTCTGTAACCAAGACGGTATTCTCAAGCCGAACGCCAAATCCTTCTTCCTGGATATAAATACCTGGCTCGACAGTCAACACCCAACCGGGTTCGATTTTCAAATGGTTGTACGTGGCGTCATGGACATCCAAACCGATCGGGTGCGAGACTCCGTGCATAAAGTACTTCTTGACCGCCAAATTGTCCGGAGTGCTTTGCTTCACTTGGTCCATAGTGAGCAATCCCAAATCAACACACTCTTTGGCTGTAATTTGTTCGCATTCCGATCGCAAGTCCTTTGTTGTCTTACCAGGCACGAGAGCGGCAACTTGCGCACGAAAAATACGAAGTACTGCATCGTAAACTTGTCGTTGGCGTTGCGAATAACGACCATTCACCGGAATAGTCCGCGTCAGATCACTTGCGTAGTTTCCCAACCCTGCACCGACATCGAGCAGGAGTAGATCACCGTCTTTGCAGTTCAAGTCGTTCGAGTTGTAATGGAGAATGCAGTTGTTGATTCCGCTTGCGATGATCGGAGAATAAGCGAACTGTCCTTTATGTCGAATAAACTCGTGAGCGAACTCCGCCTCGACCTCTGCTTCATTTACTCCCGGTTGCACGAAACGGCAGACTCGCTCGACACCTTTGCGAGTTAGATCGCAAGCGGCCCGAATCGCATCGACTTCAAAACTCGATTTGACGGCTCGCAATGGATATAACAGTTTCGATAAACGACTGTAATGATGAAGCGGATATTCTCGTTGGCATTCTTGAATAAATCGAGCATCGCGAGTTTGAACCGGGGAGCTGGATCGCTGGTGCTCGTTGGTATTCAGGAAAACATGATCCATTTCGCACATGAGCATGCGAAAAATGGCAGGGAACTCATGGAGCCACTTAACATTCTTGATACCCGATGCGTCCGTCGCTTGCTCTTTGGTAAGTTTGTACCCTTCCCAAATGGTCAGTAGTTCATTCGGTTCGCGAAGGAATAGAATTTCACGCTGGGTTGGATCCACGGCGTCTGGAGCGAGGACCAGAATGCTCTCTTCCTGATGGATACCAGACAAGTAAAACAGGTCTGCGTTTTGAATGTGTCCCATCGAACCGTCAGCGTTCGTTGGCATAATGTCGTTGGAGTTCAGAATTGAGATCGAGCGAGGAGGGAGTTTCTTCGTGAGGCGTTCTCTGTTTTGTTGAAATAGAGCGCTGGGAAAAGGGATGTTTTTCATAAGACTCTTCTAGGGGGATGGAAGATATAGCTACTTACTGACTCTCATTGTTCGCAATCCGACGATCAATCATGAACTCCTGGGCTGCGGAACCAGAATGCAACGATAACATTACTTTATTGGAAGTTGAATAGCCAACTCAAAGTGTTCGAAACCATGTCCGAAAGGCTTTCCGATCCATGCTTCGAAGTATGGCTGGCCCGCCATGATTCGATATCAAATTGGCTGCGAGCTATTCCATACTTCTGCTTGAAGCTACGAGTGAAGTCGGACGAGAAAGAGAAACCGCACTCGATCGCAATTACGGTTAGCCATTTTCGTTTCCCAAAGCTCATCAATTGAAGCGATTTCTCCATCCGCCATCGCTTCACGTATTCGTTCAGCGATTCGCCAATCATCGCTTGAAAAATGCGGTGACAGTGAAGGGTGGCTGTCGACTGCTTGAGGGGTTCGAATTCGCCGCAATCAAAAGTTGCAATCACTAAGCAACCCATGTTCCCAGGCCGAGATCAAATGCTTTATAATCGGTACGGAGGAGCCGATCTCTTTTGTCATGCCTTCTCCCTGTGGCCCCGAGTCTGAACACACTCTCCTTTCAATCACTCATGTCAAACCTATCCGACGGTGTTGATTCCGTTGTTGCCGGACTGAATAGACAAACGCCAATATCGACACCGACTCGTGTTGCCAGCCTCGATGTCTACCGTGGTCTTGTCATGTTCTTGATGTTGGCGGAAATCCTCCATCTCGACAAGCTTCGAAGCGTGTTCGACAGAGATAACTGGATTGGAACGATTGCGAGTTGGATTCAGTTCAATACAACACACGTCGCATGGACCGGTTGTTCGCTGCACGACATGATTCAACCAAGCTTTACATTCTTGGTTGGTGCAGCAATGGCATACTCGATTGGTTCTCGACAATCCAAAGGACAATCCTGGTTCTTGTTGCTACGCCATGCGGTGGGAAGAAGTCTGATTCTCATCGCGCTCGGTATCTTTCTTCGCAGTTTGGGAAAACCCTCCACGAATTTCACCTTTGACGACACGTTAACTCAGATCGGACTGGGATATTGGATTCTATTCCTTTTGTCATCCTTATCTGTTCGAGGCCTATCTGTATCTTTGGCTATCGTCTTGGTGGGGTATTGGGGTTGCTTTATTCTCTATCCTGCTCCGGGGGCAGATTTCCCCTATGCCAAATACGGTGTTCCGGTCGATTGGCCTGAGCACTGGAAAGAGGGAATGGCGACACACTTCAATAAGAATTCTAATTTGGCCTGGGCTTTTGATCGTTGGTGGATGAATCTATTTCCCCGAGAAAAGCCGTTCGAGTATTCGGGAGGTGGATACGCAACCTTGAGCTTTATACCGACGCTGGGAACCATGATTCTTGGACTGATCGCAGGAAGGTTGATGATGCTTTTCTCGGATTGGGGACGCAAGTTCGGTGTACTAGTCGCACTGGGTGCAGTGTGTTTGATTCTGTCCTATGTTGTAGACATGGTGGGAATTTGCCCTATCGTCAAGCGAATTTGGACGCCATCTTGGACATTGTGGAGTGGTGGAATCTGTTTCCTTTGGTTGGCAGGTCTAAGTCTGGCTTGCGATCAGTTTAAATTTACGATTTGGGCCTTCCCGTTTACGGTGATCGGTGCAAACTCCATTGTGGCGTATGTCATGTCGTGGACGATGGAGAAATCGACCCATGCAGCATTAAACCGTCACTTTGGAAGTTGGATCGAGTGGCTATCGGAACAAATGGTTGGCTTCCTTCAGATTGACGCTTCTAAATCTGGTCTGGTAACTTCGTTTCTCATCGGTGTTGCGACATTGAAAATCTTTTGGCTCATTCTTTACTGGCTTTACCGAAACCGAATCTTCGTGCGAATTTGACCTGGAATAATACGAACCACAATGCCATCAGATTGAATGACACTCCGTTCCTCATTTCGAAAAATTGTTCCAGCATGTTGCCACCCAATGAGAAATCCAAAAGCCACTCCGGCGTTCCGCAAGGCCCCATGGATCTTCGTGACCTGAGCAAAGATCAGCTTTTGACTCAACTCGCTAATTCTCCGTGTGCGAACAGACAGCTACCAGCGAACTTGACACTTGAAGAATACCTTGAAAGGGTTGCTGCTGAGCGAAATTCTCCGAGGCCGTAGCCTCCGTCAATTCTCTGCGTGCATCGAAGACACACTTTCATTGACTGCAGTCTCAGTTAGCGAGCGAATTAGCACACTCGCGAGGATTGGTGGCTCGAAAGAGGATCAAATCCGAGCACATGTCGTTGTGGCACAGGATATGCGTCGTTGTACAGTAACATCAACAGCGCCACCTAAGATGAGAGCCAAATGAACAACAAAACCATTCTCTGTCCGGTCGACTTTTCTGCTTGTTCGGAAGTAGCCCTGGAGCTTGCGAGTCATTTGGCAGAGCCGAAGAAGTCGAAGGTCATACTCTTGAACGTCACGGATCCAGCCAAGAGCGAGCCCACCAATTTGGCGGATGCTTTCTCCAAGAATGCGCGTTCCCAATTAGAGGATCGGTTGTTATCGAACGAAGCATTGACGGTGGAGCATCTAAACCTCAAGGGCAATCCTGCGGAGGTGATTGTTCATATTGCGAAGGCGAAGAAAGCCGACATGATTGTGATGGGCACCCACGGACGATCCGGATGGTCCAAGTTGATGATGGGGAGTGTCGCTCAAGAAGTCATGAAAGAAGCGCATTGCCCGGTCATCACCGTGCGTCTGCCCCACGACCACGAATCAACTTAATTCAGCGATTGGGATAAGGTCAATCATTTCGATATCTCTCTTTTGTAGCCGGTGTCGAGGTTGCGGAGCAGAGTCAAAAGGGGGCAGTCAAAAGGGGGCAATGCGTAGCAGGGATAAGAAGATTTCGTGGATCTAGGCCGATATTGGCCGCCTCATTCGATTTCAAAGGTCAGAAGATTGACCACGGCTTGACGCACATCTTGTTGTCGCATGAGTGACTCGCCAACTAGCATCGCATCGATTTTGGCGTTCTGTAGTCTTTTTGCGTCCGCTGCAAAGAAGATCCCACTCTCGGCAACGACACTCACGTCACCCGGGATCTCTTGCCTCAATCGAATCACATGCTCTAGATCCACGGCAAAAGTATGCAGATCACGATTGTTGACCCCAACCAATTTTGTCCCGGTATCGAGAACACGCTGCAGATGCCTAGGCTCATAAAGTTCGATGAGTGGCGTCATACCAAGCGATCGGATCAAAGAGTACAGATCGTTTAGCTCGTTACCGTCAAGGCATTCCGCAATCAACAGGACAGCATCCGCACCTGCCACTCTTGCTTCGTAGACTTGGTATTCGTCAAGAATAAAGTCCTTGCGCAAAACGGGTATAGAGACCGCGTTTCTAATGGTTGTTAGATAGTCGAGTCGACCTTGGAAAAATGGCTCATCGGTTAGGACGCTGATGGCTGCAGCGCCGCCGAGTTCGTACTGTGTTGCGATATGAACTGGGTCGAACTGAGGACGAATCATGCCTTTGGAGGGACTCGCTTTCTTTACTTCTGCAATCAGACGTATGGCTTCATGACCTCGAAGTGCGTCTAAGAAATCTCGCACGGGCAAACTACCGAGAACAGCCTCCTTCAACGAATGTAGATCACGGCGTCGTCGCGCTGCCGCAATCTCTTCTCTTTTTGAAGCAACAATTCGATCCAGAACGGTAGCCATACCTCACAATCTCCTATGCCAAATCCGAATCAAAGACGCGAACTTGTTTCCAGTTTGGCTTGTGCTCATTGATGAATTGCAAATGCCGAGGAGCGGTTTGGTAAACATCGTGGGATGCTTTGGAATCAAACACAACGTTCAGAGCGACATCGTAACCTCGGTCGTTGACGGGGCGTGCAAGTTCTTTGTTGAGCGTTCCTACAGAAAAATAGATCACACCTGGATGATCGTCGAGATACTTGTTGCAGGCATCCACCAACTCTTGCACTTTCGCTTCCGATGCGTCATGAAGCGTGAAGTAAACCATGTGTGCTAGTTTCATCGATATTCGTCTTGGTCAGGAATGAAGTTTGTGTCTTTTTGATTGGAACTGTTATGAGATATCAAACCAGGGAGCTTTCGAACGTTTTCTGTAGGCAAGCGAGCCCCTTTTCGCCATCCTTCCCATCGACGACCACATTCACACGAAGCTCACTCGTGTTGATCATCAAGACATTGATATCCGCGTCCGCCAATGCCTTGAACATAGCGATAGCAACACTCGTGTGACTTCGAAGTCCGATACCACTAACAGAAAGCTTGGCGATATCCTTGGAGCCACCCACTTTCCGAAACTTGTAATCCATCGAGTTGAGAACATCGAGGCAAGTGTCCATTTGTTCTTCCGGTACGGTAAAGCTAATACTCGTTTCGCCCTGGAATCCATCACAACTCTGAACGATCATGTCGACAAACACGCCAGCCTTTGCCACCTGTTTGAATACTTTGTCTGCGAGGCCGGGCGTATCTGGAACCCCGAGCAATGTGACGCGTGCTTGATCGCCAACCATCTCGATATCAAGAAGGGTCAACTGCTCCATATTGGAGTTTCGAAGACGTTCGATGATTTCGCTGGCACTTAGTTCGCTTGTTTGTTTTTGTCCAATACTCCAGACTTTGGCGTCTTCAGGTTTTTGATGTAACGCAAAGACTTGGTGAACAGACCGCAAAGCGGCTTGCGCTTCCGACCTCTTTACCAGGACACTGATTTTGATCTCGCTGGTAGTGATCATCTGAATATTAATGCCCGCCTCGGCGAGCGATTCAAACATCCGCTGGGCGACGCCCGTTTGCTTGGCCATACCAATTCCAACCACGGAAATCTTTGCGACGGAATCATCATGGGTGACACCTGTCGCGCCGACCAGTTTGGCTGCTTCGTTGACTGCCTTGAGAGCATCCTTGAGCTCGCCATTGGGAACTGTGAACGAGATGTCCGCCAGCGACTCTTGACCAATATTTTGGACGATCATGTCTACAGTGATCTTGCGATCAGCCAATCGCTTAAATATCTCAAAACTCGTACCAGGTTTGTCAGGTACACCTTGGATAGTGATTCTTGCTTCGTCCTTGGTCAGTGCAGCGCCGCAGACAGGTACTGAAGCGGACTCGGGTTCTGCAACAATCATCGAGCCTGGGGCATCGGAGAAACTGCTGCGAACACGGATAGGCACATCGAATTTTTTTGCAAACTCGATCGAGCGATTGTGCATGACGCCCGCTCCGAGACTCGCCAACTCTAGCATTTCGTCATAACTGATCTGAGTCATTTGCCTAGCTTCCGGAAGCAATCGTGGGTCGGTCGTGTAGACGCCATCGACATCGGTGTAGATCTCGCAAGCGTCCGCCTTGAGAACTGCCGCGAGCGACACGGCTGTCGTATCACTACCACCTCGCCCCAGCGTCGTGATGTTGAAATCGTCATCGATCCCTTGAAAGCCTGCCGCAATGACGATATGCCCATCGTCCAGAAGTCGCTTGACCCGCTCGGTCGAAATCGTTTTGATTCGAGCTTTGGTGAAGGAGTTGTCAGTTCGGATGCCCATCTGTGCACCAGTCATTGAGATTGCTTTGTGGCCGAATCGTTGAACCGCCATCGCCATCAACGCGACGCTTACCTGCTCGCCGGTGCTCAGCAACATGTCCATTTCGCGGGCAGAAGGTTCCTCATTCACTTCTTTGGCTAGGTCGATCAAATGATCCGTGTTGTGTCCCATCGCACTTACGACCACGACCACTTGATTGCCTTCTTGTTGCGCTCGAATCGCTTTGCGGGCAGCCGCCAAGATTTTTTCAGGAGTTGCGACGCTGGTACCACCAAACTTTTGTACTATGAGTGGCATTTTTGACTGTGCTGGCAGAGGATGGGAAGTGCTTAGTGACTACTTCCCCACGTCTTGAGTTAGCAACGCTAATAGCAGAGTCGCAAATGTGAGGAAAGAGGCAGATCCATTAGAAATCAAAGAACTGCATCTAAGAGTATTAACGGAAAGGCGATTTCCGTCTAGTACATGAGAAACTCGCCGAGTAGGGCTATTTCCCACTTCGAAGCGAATCGAAGTATTCCCGCTGCTGATCTCGCTGTGCTTTTGGCAGTGCCATGTTTTCGATGGCATCCGGATCGTCCGGCTTGGAGTTCAAGATTGAGTTACGAGCTTCTTCTTTGGTGATACCTTTACGGTTTGGTCCACCGACTTTGCCACCAAAAACGGTTTCACCCTTTCTCATTTCATCTCTGACTTGAGAATCGAAGACCTTCGTGTCTGTTTCTGTTTCTTCACGATCGCCAGCACCTTGGCCCTCGCCTCTTGCGTTTCGGCTTGGGTCACCCTTCTTCTTTCCATTGCCCTTGCCGCCCTCGGCTTGGCCTGATTTGGCGCTTTCTTTGGCCTCTTGCATTTCATCCATCAGCTCCTGAAGCCCTTCCATGGCTTCGGCGTCGGCGGCCATTTCTTCGAGTTCAGCTTGCATTGCTTCCAGTGCTTTTTGCGCTGCTTGAGGATCTCCATCCTTGAGAGCCTGAGCTGCATTCTTACATTGCTCGCAGATCTTGCTGGCTTTCTCTGCCTTTTGCATCGCGTTTTCAAGTTGCTCCATTTTCTTCCGCAACATGCCAGCCTTCTCAATATCTCCCGCTTGTTCGGCTCGTTGCAACTGTTGCTTCATTGTATTCAGCGCATCTTTTTGTTCTTGTACAGCTTTTTCGATGGCCTTTTCCATCTGCTTGAGTTGATTGGCCAATTGGTTCTTTTGATCATCGGTCAGCTTGTTCAGTTTCAACTGTGTAAGGAGCTTTTCCATTTCTTTGCTCGCTTCTTTAAAGTCCCCTTCTTTGAGAGAATCGGCAACGCGATCCGCTGGGCCCTTGTCGATTTTCTTTAGACCATCCATCGCCTTCTTGAGGCTGTCGCTCGATCCGAAGGAGTCTTTTCGTTGTTCCATTTCCTTTTTGATATCGTTGAAATCCGCCAGGAGTTTTTTGGTGTCGATGGTCTGGGACTTTTGCAGATCCTCGAGTTTCTTTTCGAGCTTCTTGAATTCTTCCGCACTTTCCTGAAGACCTTTCTCTTCGAGGTCCTTTCGCATTTTTGTGAGTTGTTCCAGGATTGGCTTTGTCTGGGCCTTTACGTTGTTCAAACGTTCTTGACTATTCGCACCGAGTTTCTTCAGCTCGGGTAGTTCCGCGTCGGGAACCCAAAACAAGCAAACACATGCCAAAACAGGAAGAAGCACCCAAGGCATGATCGCTGTAAAACGTATCGGAAATTGATCACGAACATCGATTCGTTCCGCTTTCGTCGCTGCGTCATGGAGCAAAGCCTCGCCGATTGGGGTGTTTCTATCTTGGGCATTCAAATCCAATGCGCTACTGACTCGTTCTCGTAATCCGAATCGTTGATCGAGTTCCAGTGCGGATTGTCGAATACTTGGTCGACGAATAAAGGCGATGAGTGCAGTCGCAAGCAGTGCAGCAATGGCAGCCGCAGTCAACCACAGCGTGGGCCAGTTCGGTCCAACCATGGGCAAGTACCAAATCTTAGGTACGAGCAATGCGACGAAGCAGATTCCAAATGCAACCAAAAGAGTCCAAGGGAGGATCGAAGTCGCTATTTGCAGTGAAAGTAGTCGCCGTGCCCGCGCCACCTGTTTGATGATCTGATCCATGCCATACTCTCCTGAATCGAAACACCCCGAACCGAACTTCCCTTACTATACCGGCTTGGCCAGGTAAAACGCGAGTCGTCTCCGTGTTTTTCTAGCCTTTCCTCCATTTCAGGATCGATAGCGCCCAGTCGCTATGCCCCCTACTTTCCGTGCTAATTTTGATGATGGTTCGCTAGATGGATGAGCGGTTAACCGGAATGCCGATTTACTATCGCCCCACGCCAAATTCCAACGACTCGACGATCGGGAAGTGGAATTTGCCTAAACCGCTTGCTTTGCCGCGTTATTTTTGTGGCTGATTCTGGCGAGTTTCAACGTTGAATTGATCTTTAGCCATCCTCGTAGATCAGAAAACTTGCTGGACATGGAGCCTTCTGATTGGCGTTGTCGCAGCCTTTGTAGTAAGCATTGGCTTTGGACTAGCACTATTTGCTTGATACGGATTTAGGACGGTATGAGCAAAGAAAAAACGCATCGACGAAACAGAGCGATCGGTCTCTCTCGATGATCTCATTTCGATTCAGAAGAAATCGACCAACTCCGATCGGTGGTCGATTCCGTACCAGCATTACTTGAACGAAGACTGTTCGCAGAAATCTCGCTAAGCCTGAAGGAATCCGCTTACAAACTGCTGAGCAGATTGGGCTTTCGGTGCGGTATCTCGCCAGCGAAAATACTCGACAGAAATCAAGATCAATGCCAACAGCATGAAGATCATCGAAAGGATCAACATCACCGTATAGATGGACATTGGGTGCTTTTGAGCTGACATAGTTCTAGATCGAGGTCAATGGTTTAAGTGATCAGAGATGGCAACAAGGGACGAGCTGTTCGTAAATCGCTACTGCACTTTGGAAGCGACTTTATCACCCGCTTGGATATAGCCTTTTCGGAACGATGCCAAGATCTTGCCGATCGATTTGTCATCTTGCGTTTTGCTAATTTGAACTCGGCCGAGATATTGAGCACCGCGATAGATTTCGAGAGTGTGGCCTTCACGCAGTCCATCGTCCCGGCCCAAAGAAATTTCAACGAGCTGATTGCTGTTGACCGCCAAGACTTCACCTCGAAGATCTGCTGGTGGAACATCATCTACGTCTGTCAGGCCAACGCTCTTGAGTGCTGAGCCTCGCGTTTCGGACAAAGCCTCGAACATGGTCGAGGAGTCTTGCAACTGCTTGACCTGAGCGATCAAATCCGACTCAATGCTCTTGAGACTATTCAATTCGTCGGTCAGCTTGATTACGGCAATCCGAACGGCATTCCTATCGGTGATCACTTTGTCGATCTCAGCTTTGTACGCTTCGTTCTGACTTTGCGTTGACTTCAATCGGTCGATGGTTTGCGACAAGTTTTGATTCTGCATGGTGTTTACAGAGTTCAAATCGCTTAGCTTCTTGTTCGCTTCCGCTAGTTGGGATGCTGATAAGTCCAATTGAGTTTGCAATGCGGCAAGCGCTGCACGACGAGCGATTTGCTCTTGGCTGAGGCTCGTTTGCAACTTTTCGTTTGCTGTCTTCGTCGCCTTGATCGTCGTATTCAACTGATCCACTTGCTTGCGGAGGTCAACCAATTTGTCTTTGTAATTCATGTGGGAAGCGTTTGCCAACAAAGCAGCAACAAAAAATGCCACGCTACAAACGAGGATTACAATCGTGAAGACTCGACCAAGAAACGTCATCGTGTCACCGCAACTATGGAAAGCGACGAGTAGTAGTAAACACTAGCAGTAATTGAGTCAAAGGCGGGTTAACTCTCTTACCGGGTGGATTTATCATTGATCCACTAGAAGTCGAGTATAGTTCGACCGAAACCGGACTGTCAACGAAAAGCTGGTTTTTGGCGGTATTGTTCTCGGCAGTTCGTATTTCCCCAACATCGCCACACCGCCGCGACAATCAAATCGCCGATCTTGCAGATTAAAACGATTGTTGCGGTGCGGTCTCTGCCGAAAAACTGCACGAACCTTCCACTGGCGAGACTGGTTAAAACCAGTACATTCTCTACAGTATCGTTCCTAGCGAATCCAAAGTACAGGAACCGACTCCTACAACCTACAACTATTCGATCAAGTAATAGACGGGCCGAGGACTTTCGACCGACTTGATCTAACAAATCGTTACCGACAGACGTATGACTTCCAACAGCTCCGCCTTGTCTTTTTTTCACCGCAACGAATTTCTCATTCGTCGTTTGCACTCGCTTAGCGGGTTGGTCCCGGTGGGCGCGTATATGTGCGTTCACTTGATCACCAACGCCAGTTTGTTAGCAGGTGCGAGCGTTTTCCAAAACAACGTATTTACGATCCACTCGATTCCATTTCTGCCGTTAGTGGAATGGGCCTTTATTTTTGGCCCGATTTTGTTCCACGCTGCGGTCGGTGTTTGGATCGCACAAACTGGAAAGTCAAACGTTCAGCAATATCGTTACACGCACAATCGAAGATATTCGTGGCAGCGAATGACAGGCTACATTGCCATTATCTTCATTTTCACGCACGTCTTCCATCTTCACGGATGGTTTCACATGGATTGGTGGCTCAAGAGCGTTGCGGAACCGCTGGGAATGGCACAGTTCCGACCCTATAACGCAGCGAGTTCTCTGGCGGATGCGATGAACGATTTCGGCGGAATTGTGTGGCCAATTTTCTATCTGGTCGGCGTTCTGGCTTGCACGTTTCACTTGGCAAATGGTATTTGGACGGCAGGCATCACTTGGGGACTTTGGCTTACTCCAAAGTCCCAAAATCGAGCCAGTGTTTTTTGTGCAATTTTTGGTGTATTCATCGGTGCGGCAGGGATTGCTTCGTTGGTTGCCGTAAAGACAACCGATTCCAAGGCCGCGAAGGTCATCGAAGACGAAATGTACAAAGTAAGGGTGGAAGGGCACATGGTAAAGCCCGACGACCACAAGCGAACGGATGGGCATCAGCATAAAGAAGAGCGAAAGCCAGAACCTGTCGCCGCCCCCTAATCCGGTCTCCTCCATCCATGATGGAGGATCGTTAATCAGGTCGTTCAAGTTCGGTTAACAAGGCATCTATCTCTACGTCGAATCAAGCCAAGCAAATAATTGGAAAGTAATGATGGGTAATCGAGTACTAGTAGTTGGCGGTGGATTGGCTGGATTGGCAGCTACCATGAAATTGGCGGAACTGGGAGTCTCTGTCGATTTGCTAAGCCTCACTCCGGTCAAGCGTTCACACAGCGTTTGCGCCCAGGGCGGGATCAACAGCGTGAACGATCTCACCCGTCAACAAGGTGACGATGAGTGGCAACACTTTGACGACACCATTTATGGCGGCGATTTCCTGCAGAATCAGCCCCCCGTCAAGGAAATGGCTTACTGGGCTCCGAAAGTTATCGATTTGATGGATCGATTGGGAGTAACATTCAACCGAACGCCCGAAGGTTTCATCGATCGCCGCCGTTTCGGCGGAACACTCTACAAACGAACTGCTTTTGCCGGCGCGACGACCGGCCAGCAACTGCTTTATGCATTGGACGAGCAAGTTCGACGCTACGAATCAGAAGGGCTTGTGAAAAAATATGAGTTCTGGGACTTCCTAGGTCCAGTGTTGGATGACAACGGTCGTTGCGTAGGGGCTGTGGCCCAAGATATGGTATCGATGCAGATTCGATCCTTTGCAGCCGATGCGGTGATTGTCGCGACCGGGGGTAATGGCCTGGTTTTCGGACGTTCGACGATGTCGGTATTCTGCACAGGGAGTGCAGCGAGTCGCTGTTTCCAAGCAGGAGCAAAGCTAGGTAATCCTGAGTTTATCCAAGTGCACCCGACCGCAATTCCTGGTGCCGACAAACTGCGATTGATGAGCGAGTCTGCTCGGGGAGAAGGTGGTCGAGTTTGGGTGCCTCGCAAGCCGAACGATTCACGCTACCCCAAGGAAATTCCGCAGAACGAACGCTATTACTTCTTGGAAGAGCGGTTCCCCAAGTATGGCAACCTCGTTCCTCGGGATATCGCAACCCGAGAAATTTTCAATATCTGCGTGAACGAGGGCCTGTCGGTCGATCCAACAAGGATGAGTGTTTACCTTGACCTAACGCACATTCCACGCGCTGAACTGGATCGCAAACTGGGTGGTATTCTCGAGATCTACGAGAAGTTTCAGGGTGTCGACCCCCGTGAAGAACCGATGAAGATTTTCCCAGCGGTTCACTACAGCATGGGTGGACTCTGGGTCGACTACGAAGCAAGTTCTAGCGGGGGATTGCTGCCAGGTTCGCCTCAGAATCAAGTCACGAATATTCCCGGTCTTTATGCCTTGGGCGAGTGCGATTATCAGTACCATGGCGCAAATCGATTAGGTGCAAATTCATTGCTGAGTTGCATTTTCAGTGGGTTGTTTGTGGCACCTGGCATCGTCAACTTGATGAAAAACAACAAGGCCGCGAGCGATCTGCCCAAGAGCATTTTCGAGAAGGCCGTTGCTGTTCAAGAATCGCGGCACAAGGCGTTGCTTGCGAACCAATCGGGCGACGAGAACCCATACCTGCTTCACCAAGAACTAGGGGACACGATGACGCGGGCAGCAACAGTGGTGCGGGACAATGCACAACTGGACGAAGCTTATGCAAAGGTACTCGATCTGCAAGCACGCTCCAAGAAGTGTTCTCTAAGCGATACCGGAAGCTGGACAAACCAGAACGTGATATTCACGAAGGCTGTTCAGGATATGTTCCCAGTTTCACTGAGCATACTGAGGGGAGCGAGAATGCGTGACGAAAGTCGCGGTGCTCATTACAAGCCAGCGTTCTCGCCGCCAAGTCTGAAATCGACCGATCCAGCGGAACGATTGCGCGAAGCAGAAGCTTGGTGCGATGACTTCGAGGCAAACAACAAGAAATTCTTAAACTCGACCATTTGCACTTGGGATGGAACGGAACCCGTTCACTCCTTTGAACCGATTGATACGCGGTTGCTTGCCCCTCGACCACGTCTTTACGGATTGGTTGGAGCCGAAGCGATCGAGCAAGTTTGGAAGGAGCGATCTGCTTCAGCCAAAGCAAAGCCTGAGAGCAAACAATTGGTATCTGCAGGTACTTAATCAGTCCTGGATACGACCCATTCGAAACCTACAAATTCCATCAAACTATACGAAGATATTCATTGCCATGATCGCACCAGGATCCGAAGCACCGAAGCGAAAACCATCGAAGATCAACGTTCGCGTTCTGCGACAGGATGGCCCAGGGTTGCCCCAATACTGGGAACGCCATCAAGTTGATTATGAACCTGACATGAACGTGATCAGTGTTCTTCAGAAGATCGCAGCACAAGCTAAGACATCCGACGGGAAGAAAGTCAGTCCTGTCGCATGGGACTGCGGTTGCCTCGAGGAAGTCTGCGGTTCGTGCACGATGGTAATTAACGGACGTGTTCGCCAAAGCTGTAGTGCATTGGTGGATCGATTGGTTGAAGACAATCCTGAAGAAATTGAACTTCAACCGATGACAAAATTTCCTGTGCTTCGAGACCTGATGATCGATCGTTCGCGATTATTCCACAATCTCAAGAGAGTCAAGGCCTGGGTCCCGGTTGACGGTTCCTACGACATGGGGGCGGGTCCCCGGATTTCTCGCGCAGACCAAGAACAGAACTATCCGCTTAGCCAATGCATGAGTTGCGGTTGCTGCTTAGAAGCTTGCCCTCAGTTCACCAAAATTGAATTGCAGCGTCAGCCAGGTGAAACGGATGAGTCTTACGATCTTCGCAAGAAAGAGGCGTATGACCAAGGGTTTATTGGTGCGCACGCGATTTCCCAAGCCATGTTGTTCAACGCCCATCCCGTCGGCAAAAACATTGCGGACGAACGTATGGAAGCACTGACGGGAACCGGTGGTATCGCAGCTTGTGGTAATGCTCAGAACTGCGTAGCTGTTTGTCCCAAGGAGATTCCGCTTACAACCTCTATCGCGAGAGCAGGCCGAGCGGCGACGGTTTACAGCTTCCGTAAATTCTTCGATCGCTAACGCTTCAATCGCAAGCGTCAGCACAATCGCAATTATCTGTATGGGTGGTCTGGCCACTACAACCAGACTACGTATCTCTCAAAGAATTGTGAGCAGTTGGGTATTCTTTTCCCACAATCGTAGGTTGGCAGCTTATCCTGGAATAGGACGCCCTTTCGATCGGAGGACTAAGAATGCAACTGAACCGTCTCCATAAATTAATGCTATTGCTCGCAGCAATTCAAGCTGCCCCGCTTGCGGCTCAGGATTCGAGCCCGGCAGACGTTGCCAATACAGACATCGCAAAGGATGTCAAGGAATCAAAAGATTCCAAAGATGGGAAATCGAAAGCATCTGCGAGAGCCAAGACTTCGCCAAAGAAAGTCGATCCAAACGTTATCGTGGGACGCGTGGTTGAGGGAACCAATGGAGTGAATCTTTTTGCTCCACGATCGATGGATATGCAGTTTGGCATGCGGTTCGCGACCAACGATAACTCTTGCACTTCGTTATTGGCAACAATTCCGTTTCCGATGGAATGGCCTGAACAGACCATTGAAGTTGTCGGGAACCAGATGCCAGACAATGTCGCTTGGCAATTTCGAGATCTGCCGGCTGGGGCCAAGCAGCTAATCATGCGTATGAATAGCTTAGGACCCAACAACACACTGGAGCTGGTGGTTCAAGTGAAAGTGGTCAAGTCATTCATCAACGCTCCAACGGATACATCTATCTTCCGAATCCCGAAGAGCAGTGCGAAAGAACTCAAATGGTACTTAGGGAGCAGTCCATATATTGATATCGACCTGAGCGAGATCAAAAGAACTGCAAAGAAGATCGAAGACTCGAAGCCTGAGAATGCGTGGCGGCACGTCGAGATGATTTACGATTGGGTACGAGACAATATCGAATATCGGAACGGTGATTTACGACAGATCAAGGAAGCACTCAAGGACAAGCAAGGAGATTGCGAAGAGATGACCGGCATCTTTGTCGCGTTGTGTCGAGCGAGCGATATTCCAGCAAGATGTGTTTGGATACCAGAGCATTGCTATCCAGAGTTTTACCTAGAGGATCAAGATGGCGTAGGGTATTGGTTCCCATGCCAAGCGGCCGGCGAACGACAGTTCGGTCAAATGCACGACTATCGACCAATTCTTCAGAAGGGAGATCGCTTCAAAGTTCCGGAAGAAGTCGCCATGCAACGATACGTGTCCCATTTTTTCTCTTGCAAGCAACGCCCGACTATTAAGGGGGGACGAGATCTTGTTGTAGAACCCGTCCTGGATCTTGGTCCTTTGGAGGCAGAAGTGGAAGCCCTTCGTCAACAGCAGCAACAACAGAGTCGTTAGGTGAATGGACTAGCAGCATGTCGCTGTCTGAGATGTGGGACATGGTGGGAAGCGTGTGAATAGTAGCAGTCTTGGGTACGGGACAGCTGGCAGAGATAGCGAGTTCGTTGAAAGAGGGATCGGCGGAGCGATCCAGTACTTTACTTGAGATTGGCTAGGGTAAGGAGCGCGTAACCTGTTACCAAGTTCGGGTCACCTTCCATCCAACGAGGCGTACTGTTGACCCAGGATCCGTCGGGACGCTGTGTTTTTTCTAACTGAGCCAGTAATTCGACCTTCCATTCTCTAGGTCCATCTTGTGTTGGGAAGGTACTCTCGCCCAACGCGGCCAGGGCTTTGGACATTGTTTGCTGGTAATAGTAGAGGCCGGTCTCACCCATGCCAGGGTTAGAAGACACCGAGTAGTTCTTACGAAGAAAACTTGTGACAGCTTTGACGCGCACGTCGTCTTTCTTCACCCCCGCAAAGACCATGCTCTTGAGGCCAGCATAGGACATCGAAGCGTAAGATCGAAGCGCGCCGGTCCCTTCCTCAATCCCGGCCATCGACTCGCCACCATTAGCAGGTGTGTAGTAAAATCCACCATCGTTTGATTTCTTAGCAAACTGCGTATTGTTGTACGGGGATTCAAGGTTTTGGCATCGAGACACGAAAGCGAGTGCGCGTTGGATGGCTGGATCGTCATCAGGGCAACCTGCCTCCTTGAGCGCTTCGATCAAGAATGCAGTGTTCGATAGATCCGGCCTCGATTTGCTTCCATACCCAGCTCCACCGTATGCGGGATCGCTGGACTCTAGCCCCTCGCCTTCGTCCCATTGCTGGCCCTTGACGAACTTCTCCGCTTTCTCAATTAGGTCTTTGTACTTTCCCGATTCGTTCAGTTTCGAGAAAGCCATGATCGACAAGCAAGTTTCATAGTTTGCGTGCTTGGATCCATCTGCGTAAATCCCTCCATCATCCCTGCGGGTACTCAATAAGTATTTGACGGCTTTGTCGACTGTGGCATCGCCTTCGCGAAGCCCTGATGATACGAGTCCGTGCAATACCAGTCCTGTGATCCCGGGACCTGAGGTTGTGCTGAAGGAACCATCGGCGGACTGAGCTTGTCGGAGAAACTGAATCCCCTTGGCCACAATCTGTTCGCGTTTGGTCGTTTCGAAGTTCGCCTGGCAAATGCTTCCCCAAATCAGACACCCCAAGAAGACAGTCCATTTTCTGATTGATTGCTTCGCGAACATTTCTTTTGATTCCTTTATCCATGCCGACGAGATCGTGAGATGCGGCACTGCCCACTCTCACCATAACTAACCAATCCATGCTAGTTTACGGGGTAGGTCGCCGAGAGCCAGTGCATGGCGAATAATTGTCCACCTCGTTCCGAAATGGACGAATCGTTAGGAATCGGGCAATTCGACCAAGACGAAAAACGAAAAAGCGACATGAACAACTCAACCGGGCTTCATCGGTTGAGACATTCATGCCGCTCTGTCTTGGTTTGGCTTCTACTGTCTTTTTAGTACGGGCTTGAAGCACCTGTATCGGGATCGCCGCACATGTGGAAGTGGTTATGATCTATGTAGACTACTTCCACAGATTCTTTATCTTCCAGTGTGTATGGAACTGGCCAACCGTTGATGGTTCTTTCTTCGAAGTACACTGTACACTTGTAGTGTGCGTGGTGTAGTTGGGCAAAGCCAATTAGTGGCACGAAGCGCGGATCGTCAATGTAGTCTGCGATCTTCTCTTTGACGATGCGAACGCGATTGCGTTGCTTCTCGTACAAGAAAGGAATACCGCCTCGAATGGGTCGAGCACGTTCAAGTGCATGAATGACTTCATCATCACTCGGTGGGTCGATGGCTGCGACCGGGCCGCCTTGCGTCAAGGGTCCCATGATCGGCACACGAGCATATCTTTCATGCACATGGAATTGCATCTCCTCATTGTCTTGCAAGTATGGACTGATTGGGATCGGCATGCCGAATGGCCCCAGTGCCATATTGGAGAGGGAAATACACCCCACTTGTGAACTCATAACAGCGATGAGTGTGAGGCCAACCAGTTTTTGAAAACGCTTGCAGGACATCGATTTAACCCTTGTCGAGTCGGAGACGATCTTTCGTCGGACAAGATGTGTTTCGGCGAGAGGGCTGGTAAAACTTGCGGGTTTTTCCGGTTGCAACGAAAATTCGCAAAAATACGAATGCCAGCTATTTGCACAGGGTTAGCAGCGTCTGTAATTGGCGTATTTTGGATGCCATTCGGCAAAATAGAGAAGCTTTGGAAGACGACTGGGAACCCAGTACCGAAGTCGAAACAACGATGAGGCTCGTGCGGCGAACAATCGTAGACTACTTTGTGTTTGCCTCGAGAATCACGTTCACCGCATGCAGCAGTTGAGGATCATCTACCAAGGTTGCATCATTCTCCGTCGGGGAACCATTTGCCTGCTCTGGAGTCTGGGGCACCTGGGATGGGTCGGCACGTTTGCGGTATCGGTCGATGAGTTTTTGGACAGCATCGTCATCCATATCGACTTCGTGACCTTCATTAGGTTTGACGCCCCATTCGTCTTCAAACTTTGCGTCCTTCAGTCGATGGATGCGTCTACCGTTAGGCGGATAGTAGTAAGCGGTCGTCAATCGCATGGCCGCTTTGCCCCCTTCTAAGGGAATAACATTCTGTACACTTCCTTTTCCGAACGACCGGTTGCCAACGACAATTGCTCGACGCCGGTCCTGCAAACATGCGGCAAGGACTTCGCTAGCGCTCGCCGAATTTTCATTGATCAGCACAACCAGAGGAACGGTGTCGGGAAGTAGGACACCATCGTTTGCGTAGTAAACTTGGTCTACTACGTCCGATCGGCCCTTCGTGCTAACGATTTCGCCGTAAGAAAGAAACATATCACAAATAGTTGTGGCGGATTCCAGCAATCCCCCGCTATTGTCGCGAAGATCGAGGATGATACCTCGACAATCGTCTTTAATCTTATTGATCGATTTTTCTAGTTCGAAACTTGTTTTCTCTCCAAAAAGTTCGACTCGAAAGTAACCGATGCTAGGATCCGCTTGCATTCGATGTTCCCATCGCCCATCGGAAAGGCGACGGTCTCCTAACACCGATTCGACCTCGATCATCGCGCGGGTCACATCGACGGAAATGGGAACCTCATCGGCACCCCTTTGTATTGATAGTTTTGCGACAGTTCCTACTTTTCCACGCAACAGTTGCGAAGACTCTTGAAACGGCTTTTTCGCAACGTCGACACCATCAACCTTTAGGATGATATCACCTGGTTTCAAGCCAGCACGAAATGCAGGGGAGTCGTAAAGAGTGCTGATAATCATCAAATTATCTCGCCTGGGCGGACCATCCAAACTAATCCCCAAGCCCCCGAACTCTTGCTCCAGCATCGACTGAAATGGCTTGAGCGAATCTTGGGATATGTAGCTGGAATAGGGATCCAGCGAATCGATCATTCCCCGCATGGCAGCTTGATAAAGATCGCTCTGCTGGGACTCGGACACATATTGCTGATCGATTAAATCCATCACCAATCCGAGGTCACCCATTTTTCGCAATCGGACTGCATTGCCGTAACAAAAAATGCAGACAACGAAAACGATTCCGAGCATGCGAAAATTAAAGGTAGTCATCTTTCCGGTTTATCCGAAATTAGCGTTTGCCATGGGTGAAAAGTAGGGACATTGCTTCTTTTTTGTTGACTCACAAAGAATTAACGAGAAGCCGATGTCGTGATTGCAATTGTACAGCGTGTTCAGTGTTCCTGGTTATCGAGTGAACAAAACGGAAGTCCACAACGGTGTTTTCTAGCTGCCCGTTCAACCGCATACGGTGTCGCGTTTGTCGCCCGACCTGCAAAATCAAGCACGGTGGCTGCCGCGGCAATTCCTTTTTTTCGCCCCTCATTTTTCGACAGTCTAAACGCAAGAACGGGTTCGAATTCTTGCATTTGAATAAGTTACGGATCAATCGAATCTGTCGAAAGAGTTGAGGCTAAAAATGCTAGAACCATAGTTCATCCACCAAGAATGACGTCGGCCAATGTTCTGGGCAAGTTGATGATTCGATTCTGAAGCATTGTGTTAATCGCCAAAATCGTTGACGACTTCACCGCCGTTGCGGGTTCCCAGATGTCGCCAAGTCGACAAGTTAATGGACTGGCTGATGAAGCGAACCGATCCATCCACCAATGCGACATTCACCCCTCCCGTATGATAGCTGCGAGAAGTGATGATTGCATGTGTTGGAATGGTCTGGCTCGTAGCTTCTTGCTGCGACGTGTAGTCGATGTCGACTCCAGCAGGACACAGGTTCGAGGCGGTTGCCAATCGCAATCTACCGTTGGGTCCGAGCGCGGTGGTGAACCCGTGATGGTGAACGCGTGCGTCTGGCCATTCGGTATGCCCATTTGGACGGCACCATACGAATGTCGCTGGGACTTTTGCAGCCACGGCCGCTTCCGTGGCCGCCGGCAATGCCATCCCCCCAACGACTGGTTCATTCCGTCCATAATGCTGCTTGGCCCTCACTTCAGCAACCATCAACGTATTGCTTGTCCCGTCAGAGACCCCGTTAAAGCCGATAAGCAAATTAGGACCAAATACGCCATCTCCCGCTTGACCATTCGCGGGGTTGAATACAAGCCAAGAACCGAGATTGAAGCCGTACGTTGTCGGAAAAAGTGGCGAAGCAAGCTTTGGGCTGAGATCGCGAGGATTGTCCGAACTCGGATCACTCGGACACGCAAAGACCGGGAGCTTTAATCCACTCAGGACCGCCTGATCGTCCCAAGGAATGTCGAGGTTAATGCGATTATACAAGTTCGCTTGTTCGAGATATGGCAAAATCCGACCATGAATGGACCAAGAGGCGTTGGTGTTGATGGCCGTAATTCCACGAATAACCCCCGCCGGAGGGAAGAATCGATTGGCCGACTCGTAATTATGCATCGATAGCCCGAGTTGCTTCACATTATTCTGGCACGACATCCGACGAGCTGCTTCTCGTGCCGCTTGGACGGCTGGGAGAAGCAACCCTACCAGAATACCAATGATGGCAATGACTACGAGAAGCTCGACCAGCGTGAAGCCATTTCGCCTCGAACGTTGAAATTTCATAGAATCCACGATCCATCCAGGAAGAAGTTAGGAAGCCCCGATGTTCGAATGCATTGTCGCGGCTCCGCTCGCACTCTCAATCCATGGACAAAAATTGGTCTATCTCTATCGCGCAGCGTGCAATCCGGCGATCACCGTCTCTAAGAAGATCCGCGTTCGCATCGCCTGTGCGTCAATCTTTTCCGGCGTAGTAGCTCTGGGCAAAAGTGGTGAGGCGATATTCTCACAACAAAGCGGTACGGTCATTCCCGTGAAGGCGATGGTATTCAAAAGTCGATAGTGATCGATCTCCCCAAGCCCCGGCGCACAGTCTTCGTCTTTGGGCCAATTGCGATGGTCTTTCATGCACATGCTACGTATCTCGGACGCACACTCCACGATATCGGGAAGCGGATCAACATTGAGATAATCCATGACGTTTCCTGCGTCATAGTTCACCTTGATTCCAGGATCGTTGACTTCACGGATGATCTCAGCACACGCTTTGCCAGTACCGGTTTCGCCACCATGCTGCTTCACGACCAAGGTGACATTGAGGTCGCGAGCGACAGGCCCAAGCGTCTTAAACACCTCGATCCAGCGACTTCGATTTCCACCCTCGGTGTGACCAAACGTTAACACTTGTGGGATTCCAGCAGCGGATGCCTGCTTGAATCGTTGCGTTAGCTTCTCTATGGCACCTGTATGTTCTGGATAGATCATGGAGAACATCATTACAGGTTCGAGTCCATGATCGCGGCACCTTTTCCCTAATTCTTTCGCCATCGATTCCGTCCCATCGATCGGCATGACGGGCACTGATTTCTCCGCATCGGATTCGCGATGAGTCGTACCCCAAGCGATGTATTGAAAGCCGGCTTCTTTAATTCCCTTTATTGCTCTTATGAGAGGAAACTGACTATACGGCAGTGTCATGCATGCAATCTGAAAACGTGTCTTTTCCCGTGTCAAATCAGCCAATGCGAATCGCGGCGCATACGTCGAGATCGCCGCGCATGATGTTGTAATGAACCCTCGACGCGTGGTTCGAAAAATATGCTTCGAGTTCATGACGGTTCTCCTCTGAATTTCCTTGAACGCAGACTGCCTCGTTTGCTTTCTCGTAGAAAGATCGATTTATCTCGATTATAGAGACAAAGAGAAAGCGAGTGGGCCTAACTGTTTATCGCCCAAACGATCTACTGCGATGTCCAGCCGCCATCGATTGAAAGCGTAGTGCCTGTCATGAAGGAGCTGGCGTTTGACGACAAGAACAACGCAGCCCCAGTGAGTTCGTCCAACTCTCCCCAACGACCCATGGGGATTTTTGAGACAAATGCGGCATATTGAACGGGATCGTTCAACAATGGTCGATTCATTTCGGTGGCAAACGGTCCTGGACATAAAGCGTTGACCGTCACCCCTTTGGCTGCCCACTCTAGAGCGAGCGTTCTCGTCAATCCAAGCAAACCGGCTTTGGAAGACGCATACGGGGTTCGGCCCGCGATTCCGATCAGCGAGAGAATCGAACCAAAGTTGACGATACGCCCCCAGCCCCGCTCAGCCATCGCCGGGCCGAACTTCTTGGACATCAAAAATGGCCCCTTCAAATTCGCATCAACGACTGCGTCCCAATCGGCTTCCGTTAAATTCTCGATCGTCCCTCGCTTGTTGAGACCGGCGCTGTTCAAAACAATGTCGACCGGCCCCACTTGTTTACTAGTCTCGTCGAAAAGATTTTGGACATCGTTCCAATTCGTAACATCCGCAGAGAATGCGAACGCTCTTCCCTGTTTTTCCGAGATGATTTCTTGGGCCGCCTGTTTGCAAGCTTCAATGCGCCGGCTGACGACGATAATTGTTGCACCGGCTTGTGCAAGAGCTTTTGCGAGATGAAGCCCTAGGCCTTGTGATCCCCCCGTTACCAATGCAACACGGCCATCCAATCGGAACTGATCAAAAACGTGATTCAATTCTTTATCCCTTATTCAATCATGCAGAATGAAAACGAAAAAACACTGTGGAGCGAAGTCACTCTCCACAGTGTGCGGGATAAATTCGTTTTCAGTTCAAGACGTTTTGATCTTTAGATTCAGAAGAACCGCTCGCGGCATCGTTTCGCAACGATGGTAAATTCCAATGAATTGAATTGCAGCGGATTCTTTAGAACACGTCTAGAATGAAATGATGGCCCCAGTGATATCGCTGTTGAGTTGGGTAATAGTTCGCCCATTTGCGATTGTACACAGGAATTTGCATTTCTGTGGGGTACCGGTGATACAAGTCATTGCTACTACGATAGTACTCATTACCCCAGAAGTTCTGTGGATAGTACACGTAAGGATAGTGCATGAAACGGTTGTAATCGCGCTCGCCCGCTCCGCCGTTCCAGGATCGCCCGTAGGCTTGTTGTGGTTGTTGTGCTTGTGCGCTATCTGCTGTTGCGAGTCCAGCGACTGTTCCTAGCGCCATGACCATCAAGGCCTTGCGGATCATAATACCCCCCCAGGTTATTCGTTCATATTTAGCTCTTGCGAACAACCTTTCCATCGGCAATTACTACGACCGGAATTGAAGATTTATTCGTTACTACGGGGCTTCGTAGATTCTTCACTCAAAGTAACTCGAATCCGGCGAAATTTTCTCCCCATACATTCGCTAGTCGCCGTAAGTCGACCGCTGCTTAAGGAACAAACGCAGTGATTACCAGTTCGGCGCGGTATCCCGGGGCTGCCAGCGCAGGATGTGAGCAGGCTCTCGAGGGTGCAAAACCGTCGGGGATCCACGCATCCCATTGTGCATTGAATGCTCCCAGATCCTCTGGGTATGGAAGATAAATTAGAACTTGAACGAGGTTCTTGCGATTCGTCCCCAACATTTCGCAACGCTTGTCGACCTGTGCGAATAACATTTTAAATTGATCCTCTGGCGCCAATTCCGCGTTGTCGGGAACCTCGACGAAGTAAGCCATATTGCCGACAACCACTGCATCTGACCAACGTTTTGTAACTCCGTATCGCTTCGGTGTTTCCATAAGCCCCTGTTCTTTGTTTTGTCAATCTTGCTCGGAGTCATAAAGTAGTTTCTTCACACCCACAAATTGTCTCCATCCACTCCGAGGTCGCAATGATGACATCTGCCTCATTTTCGAGAAAATGTTAGAATTGACCTACGCTAAGCGGTTCGCAGACAAGGAAATCGGAATGAAACAAGTGTCGAAGAAGTTCATGCTATTGATGGTTCTCGCCGCCAGTTGGCTCTCCATCGATAGCTTGGCTATTGCACAACTCAACTCGTTCGGCGGTGGCGGATTCGATGTTGGCTCGGGGGCTCCTATCTCCGC
>JAJTID010000248.1 GCA_021300155.1 Pirellula sp. | reverse complement strand
TGTACCGTTGCCACCTCAGTAGGCTGGAAAATTTCCGCACGTGCTAATCTAGCCATGATTCAAACTCCCCAGTAGGGACCAAACGCCATCAATTCAGATCGCAGAATTAGAAAATTCTAAATGCCCTTCGTCAAGTCGCGAGACACAAAAAGGTGTGTCCCTGAAATACCCCTATGAGGAATTTGCTCTCGCCTACGAACGGATTGGCAAGCAAGATGCAGCGATCGCAATAAGGAACGCTGTTGCCGCTATGGGCATCGAGAACGCTGAGCACAGTATCGACGAAAGACGTGCATACATTGAAAGGAACGGAAACGACCACAATCCATCTGTAGCTGGTTGGGATGATGATGCTATCCTTGGCGATGAGACTGTAATGACTTCGCTGGCAGATTGGATTCGGTCCCAAAAGCAGCGAGCGTAACGACGACGGACCAAAGAGGTGCCAGGAACCGTTTCCTATTTTTTGCGACGTGTTTCCAGTGTGTTTATCGATAAAGACACGGAAAATCCAACGCGAATGCGGTCCACGCCGTCGTTGTCCAACCCCGTTGGGCCGTTGGGGTAGATGCGGCGAATGGCTACCGGATTACCCAGGGTGCGCGGAAAGGTCGCAACCCCTAGGCTATGGAATCTAACGCCGTCGACGTATCGCCGCGGTACGTGGCGCACCCTTGAATATCGCACATCGCAGGACCCAAACCCCAACTTAGATTTACAATCCTTACTGAAGCCAGTCCGGCAAAACGCCAAGGCCAGGCAATTCGATCACTTGCACTTTTTCAATCGGCTCGATCGCCATCAATTGTTTCAGCGCTTCCGCTGGCGGTGCGCCGTCCAAATTCAAAACTCCGATCGAATGGCCACCCGGTTGGTTCAGTTCGCGACCGACCGACATCTGGCCGATGTTTACTTGATGTGCACCGAATACGGTACCAACCTTGCCAATGATTCCAGGCACGTCGGTGTGGGTAAAGAACAACATATGTCCATCGAGATACGCTTCCAATCGATAGTCCGCTACGGAAATCAATCGAGGCATGTTGTTACCGAACACCGTAACACCTGCTTTGAGCCGCTGACCGCTACCAGAAACCTCTGCAGTAATCGATGAAGTGAATGCGCCCGATTCTCGGTTGCGATTCTCTGTCAATTCAATCCCCCGTTCACGAAGCAACATTTCTGCATTGATAATGTTCACATCGTCTGGCATTGCTCGTTCCAAAAGCCCTGCACAGAATGCCGCACTCAACAGTTTGGTATCTTTGTCGGCAACTTCACCGCGATAGCTCAATTGGCAAGCGCTAATGCTGCCTTCGTGCCATTGGGCCATCATCAATCCGAGTCGGTGCGCCGCATCGAGATAACCACGAATCGATTCCAATGTTTTTGGATCCAATGCCGCCACATTGACCGCGTGCCGAATCTCACCTGTGTTAAAGAAGTTGATCAGCAACTGAATCCCTTCGATGGCCACCTGCGTTTGCGCTTCTTCGGTACTCGCTCCCAAGTGTGGCGTGCAAACAACACCTGGCAGTCCGAACAATGCGCTCTTCGAGCAAGGTTCCTCTTCGAACACGTCCAACGCCACACCAGCGATGATCCCTTTCTCAAGCCCTTCTACCAACGCGGCCTCTTCGTAGATGCCACCGCGGGCACAATTGACCAGCCGAATCCCTTTCTTCAACAGATGCAACTGGTTTCGATTGACCAAGTACTTTGTCTCATCGGTCAATGGTGTGTGGACCGTCAGATAGTCGACCAACGGCAAAATGTCGTGCATGACATGCACTTTCTCCACGCCGAGCTTCAACGCTTGTTCATCCGACAAGAAGGGATCGAATGCAATCACGCGCATTCCGAATGCGAGCGCTCGCACCGCAACTTCGCGACCGATTCGACCCATGCCGATCACGCCGAGAACTTTGTCCGCCAATTGCGTTCCCATGAAGGTCTTCCGATCCCATCGGCCTTCGATCAAGCTTTGATAGGCAGGTGCCACCGACCGGGACAACGCGAGCATCAAGGCAAACGTATGTTCCGCAGTACTCAAGGTATTGCCCGCTGGCGTATTCATGACCACGATACCCAAACGGGTTGCCGCGTTCTTGTCGATATTGTCCGTACCGACCCCTGCACGCACGATCGCACGCAATCGTTTGTTCCCATCCAACGACTCCGCCGTAATCTTCACACCGCTTCGGACGATGGCACCGTCAAATTCATTGAGGGATTTGCGAAGCTCGTCACCTTTGAGCCCTGTGCGAACCTCATATTCAAAACCAGGTGCGGCATTGAGAAGATCGAATCCTTCTTGAGCGATGGGATCTAAGACGAGTATGCGATGAGTCATGAATAGTTGTTGGTATGAGAGAATGGTTCCAAGAAAAGTGAGAAAGTGCGATTACCCTCTCTTTGAGGCGAAGTCTTTCATGAACGAAGCAAGGAGTTTCGCCCCTTCCATCGGCATCGCGTTATAGATACTCGCGCGAATGCCACCGACGCTGCGATGGCCCTTCAAAGAATCGAGCCCCAGTTTCTGAGCTTGGTCCAAAAATGCTTTCTCGGTTGCTTCGTCTGGGAATCGGAATGTAGCGTTCATTAAAGAACGATCTTCTTTGCGTGCATGCCCTTGATACAACTCAGGAAATGCATCCATCGCGTCGTAAACGCACTTCGCTTTTTCTTGATTGATTTTGTGCATTGCCGCAAGCCCGCCAACCGTCGTTTCTAACCATTCCGTAACAAGCCCCAGAACATAGACAGCAAAAGTCGGCGGCGTATTCCACATCGAGTCTTCCTTCGAGTGGTTGTTGAAATTCAAATAGCCAGGCAGATTGGCATTGGACCTTTCGAGTAAGTCGCGACGGATCACTACCACTGTTACGCCGGCAGGACCTGCGTTCTTCTGAGCACACGCGTAGATCAATCCGTACTTGCTCACGTCCAGTGGTCTATAAAGAAAGTCGGACGATGAGTCGCATACCAACGGTGCCGGCGAATTCAAATCGCGTTGAAACTGAACGCCCTGGATCGTTTCATTGCTCGTAATATGTACATACGCTGCATCTGGTCGAATCTTCAATTCGGCATCGCTTGGTAAGCGATCGTAGTTGGTCGCAGCCGAATCATAGAGGACTTCCGTTGCCCCTTCTTTTTTGGCTTCGGCGATCGCATACTTCCCCCACGATCCCGTCAGAACATACTGGGCAGGAGCTGACTGCCCTCGCAGCAAATTCATCGGAATCATCGAAAACTGAAGCCGAGCACCCCCTTGGAGAAAGAGGACGTCGTAGTCGCTAGGAACGTTCAAAAGCCGAATCAACCGCTGCTTGGCTGCTTCCTGGATGGCAATAAACGCCTTGCTTCGGTGAGAAATTTCCATCACCGACGCACCGCAACCGGGCAAACAGAGCATTTCGTCGCGGATTCGTTCCAAGACCGGAACTGGCAGTACTGCCGGACCTGCAGAGAAGTTATAAAGTCGTTTTTCCATAGTTATCTGTTATCGAGCAGGCGTTTGCGTCGGATGTTCGGGGGTAGAACCATTTTTCATGCATATACACGGAAGCCCGGAATTTTACGGGTTGTTCCGTGAACGCGAAAGGACAGTTCGGGCACATCATGAATCTAGCTTATGAACCATCGTAGCACCCGCGAGGCCGTCGAAGACCTGCGAAAGCACGGTCGCTTGATCGAAGTGAGCGAGCCTATCTCCCCACATTTGGAGATGGCCGAAATCCAACGACGAGTCTACGAACGGGGCGGACCTGCCATCCTTTTCTCCAATCCCACGGGTTGCAGATTTCCGATGGTCAGCAACCTCTTTGGATCGCTCGATCAAGCTAGATTTCTGTTTCGCCACACCATCGATCGCGTACGTCGAGCCATCGAACTGAAGATCGACCCGAACGCCTTCTTCAAAAACCCATGGCGATACCGATCTGCTCCGTGGACAGCTTTCTCGATGCTTCCCAAGTCGGTTCGACGCGGCCCGTGCTTGGACTATACGATTTCGATCTCGCAACTCCCGCAACTGCACTGCTGGCCCGATGATGGCGGTTCGTTCGTCACACTTCCACAAGTGTTGAGCATGGGGACCGAGACTAGTTTGATGAAAGCAAACTTGGGGATGTACCGCATTCAACTTTCAGGAAACGAGTACGAACCAGACAAAGAGATTGGTCTCCACTATCAATTGCATCGGGGTATCGGTGTTCATCATTCCGCAGCCTTGGCCGCGAACAAACCATTTCAAGTGGCTATCTCCGTCGGCGGTTCACCAGCCATGACACTCAGCGCAGTGATGCCATTGCCAGAAGGGCTCAGCGAATTGACCTTTGCAGGCGCACTCGCGGGTCATCGCATTCGGATGATCACTTCACCCGATCATGCTCCACTGTATGCCGATGCGGACTTTGTTATCCACGGAACAATCGATACGCAGAAGCTAAAGCCAGAAGGTCCGTTCGGCGATCACCTGGGCTATTATGCCAAGGTGCATAACTTTCCTTACATGAAGGTGCAGCATGTCTCGCATCGAAAGGATGCGATATGGCCGTTCACTGTTGTTGGTAGACCACCGCAAGAAGATACGACGTTTGGTGAACTCATCCACGAACTCACAGGTTCCATTATCCCAACGGTACTACCGGGAGTGCGGGGCGTGCATGCTGTCGATGCCGCTGGTGTGCATCCTCTGTTGTTGGCGATTGGTAGCGAACGATACACACCGTACCGCAACCCACTGCGTCCGCAAGAGTTGTTAACCCAGGCCAATGCGATCCTTGGCCAAGGTCAGTTATCACTGGCCAAGTATTTGATGATCGTGAACGGTAACGACGATCCGGATCTCGACATACACGACTGTTCTCGGTTCTTGCAACATTTGTTGGAGCGTATCGACTGGACTCGCGATCTCCATTTTCAAACACGAACCACCATCGATACGTTGGACTACAGCGGCGAAGGATACAATCAAGGATCGAAAGTGGTGTTTGCAGCCAGCGGCCCCAAACGGCGGTCTCTCGCGACCGGTGTCTCATCTGCGTGGCGGTTCCCTGAATCGGTTGTTGATCCGAGGATTGCGATGCCTGGCGTATTGGTGTTGCAGGCACGCAAAGGGTCCGATCTGCGAGAGTTATCGGCTACATTGGAGAGCACATTTACTAACTTGGGCGACACCGAGTCGATTGCGATGATTGTCATTGTCGACGACTCCGAGTTTGCAGCTAGATCGATCTCGAACCTTTTATGGGTAACGTTTACCCGAAGCAATCCAGCGCACGATATCGATGGCGTGGGAGCCTTTACCGAGCACAAACACTGGGGATGCCGAGGGCCCCTCGTGATTGACGCTCGAGTCAAACCTCATCACGCACCGCCTCTCATCGAAGACCGCGAAACGAGCAATAAAGTTGACGCGATGGCAGCCCGAGGCGGGCCGCTTGCCAAGTATCTTTGAGCACGTGCTAGGCACCTTGCGCGAGAACAATGCGACAGGGCGAGGAACGGAAGTAACCAGGGTTGTTTGCCTGTTTTTTCTTCAAACGCTCGCCTTTTGCTCCATTTGATGCTTTTCTTCGTCTTGAAGGGACGGGTCTGTTTCGTGCACAATAGCGTACTATGCTAGGCGCCAGTCAACAACATATCCAATCTACGAATCAACCCTGCCTTGAATTCTCGGAGGGTACGCTATCGCTTCGGGGCTGTAAATCAGAAGTGCTTCGATCTACTTACGGTAAGTCCGCATGGGAGTGGGATTCACGTAGCCAATCGTGGCGAGCTTTCGCCATGTCGTATTCGAAGATGGCTGAACAGCTAAGTACGCAACCGCATTCGATCCAGGATCTTGTCCCTGCTTGGCAACGAGTGAACTGGAACAATGTGCTCTTGCCCGAGTTGCGAGCCGAGCAGAAGCAAGCGGTCGAGGCGTGGTCGACTACGAGATCGGGAGTAGTGATTATGCCCACTGGTACGGGCAAGACGGAAGTCGCACTGCGGATTATGGCGGATCAATGTTGTAGCACGCTTGTGGTTGCGCCCATACGAGATCTGATGTACCAATGGCATCGTCGAATTCTGGCTGGCCTCCAGTACGATTGTGGAATCATTGGAGACAACACCTTCAACGTGAAGCCGGTCTCGGTCACCACGTATGATAGTGCTTGTATTCATATGCCCGCGCTGGGCAATCGTTTCAAGTTGATCATTTTTGATGAATGCCACCACTTGCCTGGCCCCATCCGATCCGACGCAGCGAGGATGAGTGCTGCTCCCTATCGGCTAGGACTAACAGCCACACTCGATGACCACGACCACCGTTCCGATCTTATTCAAAAATTGCTTGGACCGGTTGTTTATCGGCTAGGGATCGAAGAGGTCAAGGGAACGACCCTGGCGGATTTCGACATCTATCGCATTCAAGTAAAGCTGACCGAACGTGAACAACACCGCTACGACTTCCTAGCATCGCAGGTATCCAGCTATGTCTACGAGCGACGCACCGAAGATACCGAGTTCGATTGGAACCAACTGTGCAAAGACTCCTCGGAGAATCCAGATGCACGTCGAACATTAAAAGCGTTTCGCGAAAAGCAATCGATCGAGGACCGCGCCGATGCCAAACTGGATGTAATCGAGGATTTGCTGCGCCTCCATCACGGTACGCCGATGATTGTATTCGCAGGCTCCAATGCCATGGCTCGAGACATATCACTTCGCTTTTTGATTCCCTGTTTATTGAGTCAATGTGGTAAGGCAGAGCGATTAGACTATCTTGACGGGTTGCGGGATGGTGTTTATCCAGCGATCGTCGCCAACCAGATACTCGACGAGGGAGTCGATATCCCAGCAGTCAAGATTGCAATTGTCGTGGGTGGTATGGCCTCCACGAGGCAGGCCAAGCAACGACTCGGTCGCATTCTTCGAAAGTCCGGCAATGAGCGGGCGATCTTGTATGAAGTCGTTTGCGCCGACACCAACGAAATTGCACGATCGAGAAAACGTAGAAAGAACGATGCTTACTCGCGAACACGCAATCGCAAGAATTGAAGACGGGATCGTCGTTCCCGATCGACTCATCCGTTCCAAGCATGCGCATTACTCTGTACTTGCGAAGAGCGCCGTACGCGTTTACGAAGAAGGTCGAGGACGGACGCGCCGCGAGCTGCATTCAGCGATTCATCGCGTATTTGCCAACGAGTTGGATTGCCCTATCCGAAGAATCGATTCTTTTTGCAAACTGTTGGATGAGCGTGGCACTTTCGAAACGGACGAAAAGGGCCTCGCCTCGAAACTGAGGCGCGAAGTGTTTCGAAAAGCATCCGTCCATCACCCACTCGTTTCGCACGTCGACAAACTGTTCGGCAATGCAGAATTCAAAGTGAAAGATCTTATCGCCAGTTCGTTCTCGAAGAGTTGGATGGAATTGCAAGAAGGGATGTTCCGTGATTTGATCGAGAATCACACGCTCCTTGAATTTCAGCCCTTTGCGAACCCCGTCGAGCTTCTCTCACGCTACAACATCGCACAAACACAAGTGGCTCTCTTTGATGCGGTGGAAGTAATTGTTCAGATGCGCGAAGACTTTAAGTCGATCGTCCGTTATGCGAAGCTCGCTCGTCTCATGCATCGCATTCAGCGAACTTCAGATGGGTATCGTATCGCGCTGGATGGGCCTGCTTCTCTGTTGCAAAACACATCCAGATATGGCGTATCCATGGCCAAGTTTCTGCCAGGGCTACTTTCTTGCCGTGGCTGGTCATTATCCGCTTCGATTCGAAAGCCGAAATGGGGACGACTGCGGTTGTTGCTCGATGCAGAATGTGGTCTCAATTCGTCCGTCGTTGGGCCGAGCGAATTCGATTCGTCGGTAGAAGAAAAGTTTTATGAACGATGGAAAAATGCGGATACGTTAGGTTGGAGTATCGAACGCGAGACAGAGATTCTCAGCCAAGGTCAATCGGCGTTCTTTCCCGACTTTGTATTTAGGCACCAAGACGGTCGGGTGGCAATGATGGAGATCATCGGTTTTTGGACACCAGAGTATTTGGAACATAAAAGAAAATCGTTGTCTCTCTTCCCCAAGGACAATCTGTTCTTTGCTATTCATCAGTCGATCGATTCACCCAGTCTTCAGATCGACGAACGCCCGGTACTCCGATACAAGACGTCGATCTCAGTCGAGACGGTCCTTCGCACTCTGCAAGAGGCGATGAAGTAACTCCGGAGGAGTGATAGATCTTAGGCAGCGCGAGCCGCCGTGGCTTGGCTAGAGCATTGAGTTGAACGTAGTGGAACTCGCCAAAGTTCCCATTGCTCTTGGAATTCTGGCGAGTCCCACTACCCCAGATTGAGCGTTGAAAACGCAATAGTGCATATTTCTGCTAGAATACAATCAGGACAACAAAAACCAAAAGCCAGAGAACTCAACTATGTCAGTCGTGACTTGCTGTTATCGGAAAGCCTACCGAAACCGTAACCCAATGTTTACCTTTGCGACTTCGCGTGAGCCCAGTGTTCAAACCCTCACTTCGCCTACAGCACCCCTCGTATCTTGTATGTAATAGGTCCTCGACGCTGCTGGGACCGTAGACATAAGAGTCAATCCGCGAGAGCGAAGTCTAAATCCTTCTTGCCGCCGGTAGGTACCTCCATCATAAGGGGAGTCGAAGTAGCCTGCGCGTATTTCGAAGGCAATAAGCGCTTCAATTTTCCTTCGGAGGCATTTCCCGTTGAGGCAGCTTCCATGCTAGAAGAACCACCAGCTGCGAATTCAACCTTTTCGACGGTAACTTTGTATTTCCCAGGCAGCGCGCCTGCGGCATCGACCGTCATAAGGCTAAATGCACCGCCCGCTGCCGTCGTCGCAGTCGCGATGCGACCGTCACCCTCTGGAATAAAGGTGATGATGGCGCCTTCGACAGGGGACCCTTTGTAGGTTACTTTGCCGGCGACCGGAACGGTTCCGGAAATGCTCGCAGAATTGCAACCAACCAGGAACGAGAAATATACGAGCCAAAGCGTGCGACAACGATGCATAATAATGTCTCAGATAAAAGGACGAACAGAGGACGAATGAACACTCATTCGCGGTGCTTTCGGATAGCGAACTAGTCGTTGAGTAAATTCACTTCACCACCAGCGATCGTGCCGAGCGAACCCCATACACCATAGTTTCGATTGGGAGCGACTCCGTAATTGCCGCAGTCGATCGACTGTGTGATGAACCGAATGCTTCCGTCCGCCATCCCTATCACGACGCCGCCTGTATGGTAACTGCTGACCGAAAATACACCCACCGAATTGCTGGGATTGTTGTTGTTACGTTCGTAGCAAGATGGGCTATTCGGTGGCAAAATTGTGGAGAACCCAGCCCAATTAGGGTGACCGAAAGCCCAAATGCCTCCCATATTCCAATCGGAAAGGAGGCGTCCCGGATTGTAAAGGCCATTGGTTGCGGTAGCGAGACACTGTGCTGCATTCGCATCGAGACCGGCCATTGGATAGGTCGCCAGACCACGGACCGAACGAGAACCTCGATCTCCCGTGGCTTTTTCCGACAATGCGACTGTATTGCTCGTACCATCGGTAATCGATCCCATGGTTCTCTTTACTTCGGAAGTAACACAAAGTGGCGCCACGGCACCGGGTTTGTCATAGCCGAAAAGTCCGTTGACGCGACCGAAGTAGTTATTGTCTGTGATTGTCGCACTCGTTCCTGCGCCGGATGGATTTGTTCCAACAGTCGTCCCCATCGATAAGTGGTAACTGCGTTGAGGCTGATTGGACGTTACTGGGTTGTTTGCAGCGAGAGGAGAGGAGGGACAAAGCAGTACCGTCATTGATCCCAGATACGGAGCATACGTATTGTTCCAAGCAACCTGCGGAGCTCCGCCTGAGATTTGGTCCGATCTAGGACCCTGTTCGATATACGGAAGTGCGAATACAAGGCCGAATTTGTCAGCACAGCGATTTTGATCGCCTCCAATCGGACCTCCACGCAGCGGAGGAAACTTCTTGAAGGCATCATGGAAGTTGTGCATCGCGAGAACGAGTTGTTTCTGATTATTTGTGCATTGGATGCGTCTCGCCGCCTCGCGGGCCGCCTGCACTGCAGGCAATAGCAGTCCTACTAAAATGCCAATGATTGCAATCACCACCAATAACTCGACAAGCGTGAAGGCAAATTTTTTTGACGCAAGCAACTTGATGCGATTTTCTTTTGTCACGGTACCATCCTCCGATTCACGGAAAAAACTACAGAAGGCAATCGCAAAACGAAGTTGTGCGATGCTGAAATAGGTAGCAGTTAGCAAGGTAAGAATTCTGGGAGATTTTCGTTTTATACGACCAGCCTAAGTCTCTAAACTTCCTAGATCGTCCCCTGACACTTCTCATGTGTTTACCATATTGACAAACAGATCGCAATTTTTTTGAGAATATTCTCCGAAAAATGTATTGGACATTTCTAATGCGGACCAGCCACCCAACCACCCAATGATTACCTTTGCGCCTCTACATGAAACCCATATCTCTTTAGATATTCATTCATAGCTGCGATTATGACCCGTCACACTAGGTTGCATACGGCTTTGCCAACTGGGCTGTTAAGGTTTGAATCTCTCGAAGCAATGCAAGCTGATCCATCGAAAAGGAAGCGCGATCGATTCGGCGATCGGTCGCTTCGGATTCTTCGTCCCCTAGCCCCGCTGTTCGATAACTCTTGGACAAGATTCGTTCACGCAGTGACTCCGCGTCATCGATACCCTCGAGCAATCCGACATGCGATGCGGACGCGCCGGCTTCTGCACCACCGTCACCACCTCCGGCCGTGCTGACGACCAAGTTTGCAAAGCCGAACCATCGCTGCAATGGGCCTTGCGAGATGCTCACATTCTGTATGTTTTCAAACGTAATCGTCGTCTCATAAATGCTCCAGATTCCACGTCGAATTCGCATGCTACGGTCGCTCAGGACATACCATGTCGTGTCGTATCGCAAGTGAATCGCAATGTACGCCAATATGTCAGGTACCACGATCACGATGAGCCATGGTGGAGCCGTGATCAGTCCCCACATCGGTGCGTTGATGATCAGAACAAGCCACAACAGCGAAAGAACAACATCGACAATGGCAAGACCGATCCAGAAAAGAAACTTTCGATAACGTAGATAAGCGGGCGAAGGTCGAAAATAGGCAATCGCTTCTCCCTCCATGATCGGTAAGTTAGGCGGCCCATCGGGCAAGCAAAAGTACTTTGTCAGTGTGCCCCAAACTCCTCGATAACACCACAAGCATGTTTCATGTAAGAGTCCCGATTCCTTCAT
>JAJTID010000059.1 GCA_021300155.1 Pirellula sp. | reverse complement strand
GCAACTATCCTTGGTAATGCCTCAGACGAAGTTACTGCGAAAGCCGTATATGGGAAATCTGTACGTACGGTTTGACGAGGGGGAGGGCTCGGCCAAAAGCCGACCCTCTCTACTCTACTGGCTGGTTTTCGAGATCCTTTTTCTAGCCACGGATGGGCACGGATCAAACACGGATAAGAAATGAGCTGAGTCAAGTTAGCAGGAGACTCTCTTTTTTGTTGCCAACTATGCAAATCGACCAACTTCCTATTCGGTGGCATCCACGACTTTACGCGAAAATACTATAGCCCAATGACTCGAAATACCCTTGCTTACACACATACGCACCTTGATTCGAAAACAAACCTAATCAGGATGATGTAGCTCAACGAATGCGTTGTACAAAAACAAATTCCTTGCCTAACATGTTCTTTGCAGTGGCTATTTTGTCTGACGGTAGCGCATCGACGAATTGATTCAACAAACTCGCGGCCAATTTTCCAATCGCTTCGTCTGTTGCTTTGTCAACCTCTTCAATTACTGGGCCTAGTAGGTCTATCTCACCTTTCGACAAACCGATTTCTTGTCCTAACGCACCATGCGTGATGGCCTTCCCAAGCCCAACGGTCGCAATCTCCAAGCGAACCGCTAAACTTCGCAATAGCAAGAAACCCTCAGGACCCAATTTCTCGTCCAACAACTCATTAACCTGATCTAACCTTTTTTGCAATTCGTTCACGCGTTCCTTCGGTTCCATTCTTAAGATTTTCTCGCTCGGGTGTCGCATTGTGTTGCGATAGTCCTTCAAACAATCTCTCACGCTTTCGAGAGTCCTGAAGTCCAATGGTACTTCCTTTGCGATTTCTGGAATTTCAATTAAGGACGCGAGAACTACTTTGGAAAAAGGATACTTGACCTTCTTCCAAGTATTCTCGACTCTGAAACTAGGAGCGAGAAATCCGGAACCCACGAGATCGCGTGCTCGAGTACGGGATGAAGTCGACAAATGACCCGACAGCTTCGCGAAAGAAAGTGAGTACTGCTCGTTGACGCTTGCGGAGAACTCTTTATCTAGACCTTCCAGCTTTGAACGCATTGCATCCTTCTGACTCGCTGTAATACCAAGATGCGATCCGAAGTGCCCTCCCAATGCAGTCGGACCGAATCCGACTCTGTAGATCTCCATTTGATAGCCCAATTGAGACATTCGTTTAACTTGGTCTGGATCAAGAATCTCCACTATGCGTGCATCAGCCGAAGACTGTTTCTCTTCCAATTTTTTCTTCAACAAGTCGAATGAAACGTTCCCCCGTTCCCTAAACGTTTCAAGATCACCGCCATTGCTTTCGAGCAGTTCACGAAGCTCTAATTCTTGCCATCTCTCGAGCCTCAACTCGCGAGCAACAGACTCGTTTCGGGCTAAAGGGATTAAACCGCGAAGATTCCTCGGATCGGGAACATCCGTCACCCCCTGCGCCAGACTAACATTCGCGAAGACGGAGAAATACAGAGTAAGAACGAACCACGAAAATGGCCACATCGAATGCGAGAATCGTTCGAACCTTTCTGTTATGGAAATCCTCCTATTGCATATCAAGCGAACAGACATTCTGAACGACATATTCACCTCGAGACCTGCGTAAAATCGCTTTACTCATGAGTAACACGGGGAAGCACACAAAACTATCCCGGCAACCAATAGAATGACGTTGCATCGGATGCAACCTCATCCCAAGTACCAGGAAAATACTCGCAGTAAGTAGTGATCTTAGCCGTTATCGTCGGATACTCGCTAGATCCATATCCAATACAATCGCATTCTTCAGTATTGATTGCGGACACATTGACAGTACCTACTCCAGTAACTGTATCAATCACGAAGCCTGTACCACTGATAAATTCAATCTTCCATGCAAACATAAAGGTTCCAGGGACTGAATTATGCATTTTCCATTTCACGTCCAATTCAGCGCCAGTGCCGAAGAAATCCGAAGGATGGCCATTTACGTTTTTCCTTATGAGCTCAAAATCCGTATTTGGAGATTGAGCCATTGACTTATCAAATGACACTAGCCCAAATAAGCAACAAAACATGAACAATCTGGTTACCATTACTATCATCTCAACTTCGAAACGCTTCCACTGAATTGTCATTCGCCACTACAGAACCAATCGTAATCGGTGTCCGTTCCAGCGGGAAAATTTCCATTTTCCGAAACTATTTTTTCGTCTCTCGTCTCTCGTCTCTCGTTTCTCGTCAAGTTGATCGCCTTTGCAACGGAAGCGATCGATTTTCTTATTCTCTGTACCGACGCCAAAGTGATTTGCATGCGTTCAGCAATCTCGATCTCGGAATAGCCATGGCAACGTAGCTCAAGCACCTGCTGCTGCTTGCTGTCTAGATGCGAATCCAGAATTGAACGCATTTCTGCCGATTGCATTTCGGACAAGCAGTCGGCGCAATGAGGATCAGTGTATGGCTGAAGGTGTTCGCTACCGAACGCTTCCAACGGGCCTCCTCGTTTCCACGTATTCTCTGACCGAATCGCATCCAATGTCCGCTTGTCTACGATCCTCCTCAGTAAGCCTATCAATCGCTCATCCGATAGAGTTTCGTTTGCGACTTCGCTTTCCATCTCAGAAACAATCTCAATCCATTCTTCCGCCGCGTCATTCACGATCTGAGAAACATCCACGCGGGAGAGAATCCTTTGCGAAACTCTCGACATCGCTTTACTCTCTAGGATTGTCCAGTACATTCGCAGAATGGCTACGAAGCGATCTTCTCTCGGGTTCGGGCTGTTCATCGTTGATCGATTCGAATCGGGGTGCTTGATCCAACGCGCGATTTTGATTCGCTGTCAGGATTATCGTAAAGCACCACCAACGGCCGATGCAATCCTTTCAATGGAAGAATACGAAGGAATCTTCCAAGCCAAGCTCTGCGAGAAAACTCCAGAAAAAAACCCGCATAATTGCAATGCTCAAGCCTTCCAGCTCCTCTGAGAACAGAGCAATCGGGATGCACGATTGTCTTGGTGGAACGGTGAGCAGTCTCGGAAGTATTTCGTAAATTGTCGTCAATTTTTACGATGTGTCCATCGATTGACAGGATTGAAGGCAACGTCTTGGCTCTCTGAAAATTTACATGAGAACATGATAAGGCAACGTCGCTACGGGGGTCGAATTCGCAAATCGATGGCCGAATTCCTTTGAGATTCTGAATGTACTATTTTCTCGATCCTATGGTCTCGTTCGCGGCTCGTTCAACCATCTGCTGATGGAGGTGATGACGGTGTCATCTCCAAATGGGCAAATCTTGAATTGCCTTGAAACGAACCGAAAGGGATCGAAGGATCTGTGGAGCGATCTAACACAATTATCCACTACGTATGGCTTTGATGTACAATTCAACGCTCATCCTACCTGATTGTTTGGTTCTCGACTTCGGAACCCCCCTTGCTATGTCAGACAATGTTTTCCCTATGCGAAACTGGCCAGCGATTGCCTCCATTCTCCTTTTTTCTAGCTTCGCTACATGCCATGCGGCGAGAGGAGACGTTGATTTTGCCAAAGAGATTTTGCCGATTTTTCAAAAGCACTGCTACGCGTGCCACGGACCGAACAAGCAAGAGAGCGGCTATCGACTCGACAATCGTGACATTGCACAAAAAGGAGGTGATAACGGAGATATCGCTATCCGTCCCAAGGACGCGAAGAACAGCCCTCTCTTTCGCTATGTCAACGGGGACGAAGAGGGGATGCTCATGCCTCCGAAAGATAGCGGCAAACCATCCCTCTCCAACAATGAACTCCAGTTACTTCGAACTTGGATCGATGATGGGGCAATCTGGCCTGATGAGTTTGCAGGACACCAACGCCAACGCAGCTCGCACTGGTCGCTCCAACGACTCGTAAAGCCAACACCGCCTGCCGATCACCCCAATCCTTTGGATGCCTTCATTCAACGCGAACTGAAGACGAAAGGAATTCATCTATCTGCAGAAGCTGATCGCCGAACACTGATTCGTCGATTGTCTTTCGACTTGATCGGATTGCCGCCGAGCCCATCGGAAGTCGACGCATTTGTGAATGACCATTCCGACCACGCTTATAGCAAACTTGTGGATCGTCTTCTCGCCTCGCCTCATTATGGCGAACGTTGGGCTCGACATTGGCTCGATATCGCACGATACACCGAGAGCCAAGGCTTCGAGTACGATCGACTTCGCGAGAACGCTTGGCACTATCGCGATTACGTCATCAAAAGCTTCAATGAAGACAAACCATACAACCAGTTCATGAAGGAACAAATTGCAGGCGATGTCATGGAGCCGATGACCACCGATGGGATCGTCGCAACTAGCCTTCTCGTGTGTGGCCCGTGGGATCAAGCGGGTAACAGTCAAAAGAATCAAACGCAACGATCTATCACGCGAGAAGATGAACTCGAAGATTTGATCGGCGTCGTCGGACAGTCATTCCTCGGATTGACCATCAACTGCGCACGATGCCATTCCCATAAATTTGACCCGATTCCTCACGAAGACTATTACGGAATCAAATCCGTCTTCGAAGGGGTCAAGCATGGCGAACGAACCATCGCAACCAAAGCAGAGATCGATGCCCGTGAGTCCCTTCAGAAATCGCTGCAAAACGAAATCGATCTTGCAACAAGAACGCTGAACAATATCGAATCCGAAGGCGCGAAGCAAGCGATTGCCAAACGCCCCGTAGGTTCCGTCGCGCCAGGCCCCACTCCATACGCCAAATGGACATTCAACGAGAACGAAGCGAGTATATTTCCAGGTGAATTGAACGGCGGAGCATTGATCAAAAAGACGGATTCGTCGCGTGGATCGCTGCATCTGCCGAAACAAGGTGCCTACTTTCAATCGAAGCCAATCACGAAAGATATTCGCGAAAAGACCTTGGAAACCTGGGTCGCACTAGCGAACTTAGATCAAAGTGGCGGTGCAGCTATTTCGATTGAGTCCAGCAATGGACAAGTGTTTGACGCGATCGTATTTGGCGAACAAAAGCCAAAGGAATGGATCTCCGGTAGCGAGAACTTTTCTCGGACCAAGGCTTTTGGTGCATCCGAAGAAACTGCATCACCCAGCACTCTTATCCATATTGCGATTGTTTATTCGTCAGACAATACCATCACCTTTTTCCGAAACGGTGAGCCACAGGGCAATCCTTACCAGTCCGCATCACCGATTCCGACGTTCGTCGCAGGTGAGGCTCGGATTCTCCTGGGACGTCGTCACACGGGCGGGGGTAAACCTTGGCTGGTTGGTGAGATTGAGCAAGCCTCTTTATATGATCGCGCGCTGACCCACGATGAGGTTGCCCAATCTTATCGTGCCCACGGAGCGTCCGTCTCGAAAGAGGAAATCATCGCCAATCTGAGCCCAGAACAGTCCGCTGCTTATACGCGTGCATTGACCGAACTGCAACGTGCGAAGAAATCGTTAAGCGAACTTGCAAAGCTTCCGGTCTCGTATGTCGGCGTTCGCGTTCAGCCTTCGACTACCAAACGACTGATACGCGGTGACGTGAATTCTCCGGATGAAGAAGTGACGCCATCCGGCCTCTCGGCTATCGTAGATTTAGATCCAAACTTTGGATTGAGTGCGGATGCTCCGGAAAAAGATCGCCGATTGAAGTTTGCTGAATGGTTGGCGAGTGATCTGAACCCTCTACCAGCGCGCGTCATGGTCAACCGGATTTGGCATCTCCATTTTGGACAAGGGCTCGTTGGAACTCCCAATGATTTTGGTGTTAGCGGTGAAAGGCCGAGTCATCCTGAGTTACTGGATTGGCTTGCAGTCAAATTTATCGAAAACGGATGGAGTATGAAAGCACTGCATCGACTCATCGTGCATTCAGCAACTTATCGACGATCATCAACATTCCTACCATCCGCTGCCGCAATCGATGCCGACAACCGGCTGCTATGGCGATTCGCTCCTCGGCGATTGGAAGCCGAAGCCATTCGCGATGCGATACTTTCTGCCAGTGGTCAGCTTAATACGAAAATGGGTGGCCCCGGATTTCGGCCTTTCACGACTACCGAATTCAATGCGACTTTTTATACACCAGTGGATCGCGCAGAACCAGAGTTTCAGCGACGCACCGTGTATCGTATCAACGTAAATAGTGGAAAAGACCCACTGCTCGATTCGTTCGATTGCCCAGATCCTTCGGTAAAGACACCAAAGCGAGGAGTGACAACCACTCCTCTCCAGGCGCTCGAGTTGATGAACAACGCCTTTATCCAACGTCAATCGACTCACCTTTCGGAGCGAGCTATTCAATCAGCAAACGGAGATCTTGAGAATGCGATCGACTTCGTGTATGAGTTTGCGTTGAGCAGAAAACCGAACCACGAAGAACGGCAGCGGGCTCTCGCGGCGGCGAACGAACGAGGTTTGCCACGTGTATGTTGGGCGCTCTTTAATTCCACGGAGTTTGTTTATGTTCGTTAAACAGCGATCGATTCGTTCCTTGATCGAACAAAAAGTTCCGTTCGATCGTCGCCATTTCCTATGGAACGCGGGGGGAGGACTCGGGGCAATTGCCTTGGCATGGATGTTGAACCGCGAAAGCCTGTTTGCAGGCGATAAGCAAAGCAGTTCCGCGATCAGTCCGCACTTTACTCCGAAGGCGAAACGAATCGTCCAGATCTTCTGCGCAGGTGGCGTTAGCCATTTGGATAGTTTCGACTATAAACCGGAGCTTGAGAGACTCGATGGCAAGACGTTTGAAAGTAAAGGAGAGAATCTTGGCTTCTTTGGTCAGCCAGGACGGTTGATGAAGAGCGTTTATCCTTTCCGACAACATGGTAAATCGGGAGCTTGGGTCAGCAGTTTGCTTCCTCATTTGGCGGAGTGTGTGGACGATGTTTGCTTTATTCACTCGATGTTTGCCAAGAGCAACAATCATACGCCGGCTGCTTTTCAGATGAACAGCGGATTTACCTTGAATGGCTTCCCAAGTATGGGTTCATGGCTGAGTTATGGATTAGGAACGGATAACGAGAACCTACCAGCGTTTGTGGTGTTGCCTGATCCGCGAGGTTTGCCGGCAGGTGGATCGATCAATTGGACTTCAGGTTTCTTGCCGGCGAATCATCAGGGGGTTGCGTTTCGAACGCAATCGAGTGAACCAGTCCCAGATTTACAAACACCGAAGGGTATTTCAGCATCCGCACGGCGGTCCGACATGGAGTTGTTGGCGACCATGAACCGAGAGTTCGCCACGAACAATCCTGGCGACCATGCGTTTGCGGCGAGATTGCGAAGCTATGAACTAGCAGCCCAAATGCAATCGAGTATTCCCGAAGCGACGGACTTGTCGCAGGAAACCGAAAGCACGCAGCAGATGTACGGATTGCATGAAGCGGCGAACAAAGGTTTTGCCAAGAACTGCTTGAACGCGCGAAGGTTACTGGAACGAGGTGTCCGATTCGTTCAGATCCTCAACGGTGGTTCGTTCGGATCCCCCCGTATCAATTGGGATGGGCATGAAAACGTTCGCGAGAATCACGATGCGCAAGCGTTGACGATGGACAAGCCGGTCGCAGCACTGCTCAAGGATTTGAAACAGCGAGGCATGTTGGAAGATACGCTCTTTGTTTGGACGACAGAGTTTGGGCGTGGGCCTGCAACGCAAGGGATTGGTTCGCCAGGTCGCGACCACCATCCTAACGCGTTCACTTGCTTCTTAGCAGGTGCTGGCATCAAGCCAGGCATTCGTTATGGCAGTTCGGACGAAATCGGTTTCTTCACGGCTGAGAATAAAGTGACGATTCCCGATTTCCATGCAACAATCTTGCACTTGCTCGGGTTAGATCACGAGAAACTGACCTTCTACCACAACGGCATCAACCGACGATTGACCGACGTTCATGGCCAAGTCATCCAGGGAGTACTCGCGTAATGTCGTCGATCTCGTAAAGCCTTTATGACCCGGACGTTTACCAAACGGTGTCCAGGTCAACTTCGACACCATTAACAAATGTCAATTGAAGAACGTTTGATTTAGGTAAGAGAGCAAGTTTCCCATTCTGAAGGACCCATTGATCCACTTGCTGCTCGAACGGGTCAACGATCCAATACTCGCAAACCCCGGAGCGTTCGTACAAATCTTTCTTGATAGTTCGATCATAGTCACCCGTCGATGGCGACAGGATTTCGACTACAAGATTTGGAGCTACTTTGATTTTCGTTGGAGTGATCTTGCGGATATTGTCATTCAGAATGATGACTAGATCAGGCTGTACGATATCAAATTCTGAAAGCTGAACATCGATCGGAGCATCAAAGAGCACTCCAAGACCCGCTAGTTCGATCTTCGTATAAAGCTGGTATTGCAATCGTTTGGAAACATGTTGATGCTGAGTACTCGGGGAGGCGTTCACGTAATGTTCTCCAGCAATGATTTCGTGCCGTTGACCATCTTCCGGCAATTTCGCGTAGTCTTCGTAGGTCCATTTCTGACCCTTCGGAGCAATTGTGCTCATGATTTCGTAGCCCCTATTCGGGAAAAGAATGACTCCCCGTCAAACATGATTGTCATTCATTTTCTTCTAAGTCTCTTCAAATCGCAAGTCATGAGTTTAGCCGGTTAGATCGCTGGACACGGAGTATCTCTCCTCGCGATTCGCAAGCGTCAGATCGGATTGCGTTCCAACCACACTCACTATCGTTGAGCTATAATCGGACGGCTGGAGTGGTGTTCGAAAACGCTACTCTTCCCTCTCAACTTTTTTGAAAGTCCCATTCTCCATGAATAACACCATCACCAAAACTGCATGTGTTTTTGTCTCGATGTTCTCCCTGGTTTTCCTGCACAGCTCGGGCCAACAGTTGCATGCTCAAGGCTTCTCGATTTCTCGCGGAGAATCACAAGTCACGATCGAATACGATGGCAAACTAGTGACTCGATATCACTTTCAAGATAAGGATGCAAAGAAGCCCTACTTTTGGCCTGTGATCGGTCCCAAGGGGAAGTCGATGACACGGGCTTTTCCAATGGAGACTGTGGCTGGAGAACAGCATGACCATCCGCATCATCGAGGCGTTTGGTTTGGGCATCAAGGTGTAGCCGGAACCGATACGTGGTTGGAAGCCGCTTCGAAGAAGAGTAAGGGTGAGGAACAGCAAAAGTTTTTGGCTGGTTTGGGAACCATTGCGCATGTGGCGTTTACAGAGACGTCTGCCAGCAAACAGAAAGCCGTGATCCGTTCGAGTCATGACTATTTGGACTCTTCCGGAAAGAAGTTGATGGCGGACGAGCGATCTATGATTTTTCAGCAATCGGAGAATGGACAGCTTGTTCTGGACTTTGACATCACTTTGATCGGAAAGTATGGGGATGTTGAGTTGCAGGACAAGAAAGATGCAGGATTGAATGTCCGTGTTCCGACTTCGATGTCGTTAACGCATGGCAAGGGGCATATCATCAACAGTACTGGCGATCGCGATGTCGACACGTGGTCAAAGGCGGCACAGTGGGTCGACTACCATGGACCTGTCGACGGTGAGCATCTGGGTGTTGCGTTTTTAAATCATCCTTCGAGTTTTCGTCATCCAACAAAGTGGCATGTTCGCGACTATGGGTTGTTTACAGCAAACGCGTTTGGGCTTCAAAGTCTCGACCCAAAATCGGAGTCCGGTACGTTTACATTGAAGAACGGCGAAGCTGTGCAGTTGCGACACCGAATCATCTTTCATGAAGGAGACGAAAAAGCGGCTGGAATCGCCGAGGCCTATCGAGCTTACGCAGCATCGAAACCAAACTAAGGTGTATATGCTACCTGTGCTTCTAGCCTGTCGTTTTCTCCCGTCATCGACTTCCGCCTAGCACGTTGGCAGAAGTAATGAGGACAGAAGATTCAGGTCATGGTAACAGAACGTAGTTCTAGCATTTCTTGCCCGAAATCTTTCGACAGCTTCGCAACGTAGTCCACATGCACGAGCTCGAGCCCGTTCTTGTGTTTAGGCGGTCGAAAAATGAGGGTCGAAAAATAGGTTCATCTGGTTATCTCAACGCGTGGCGTGCTTTACTTGCGTGTTGACTCTTGTGTCTCGAATAGTTTATTGAATTCGATACCCCAATGAGTTTTGTGATCGAAAGTCTCCCTAGACACGTCATATCCCACGGATCGAAATTTTTCAATTGCCGCATCGGATAAGTCTTTTCCATGGACCCAATCATAACGCAGTTGAGTATCAATCTTTCTTCCACTTGGTAAATGATCAATACATCTAGTCTCAAAATGCATCAATCGATCGCCATTTTGCTTCCATTCAAAAGAACCCTCCCAAAGAGGCTCAAGCTTCTGTTTGTCTTTGTGAAAGATTTCAATCTTCGAAGGCATCCACGAACATTTTTTTGAAAAAATCAATCGAAACTCCGCCATCTCCTTGAAGTCCCATATAGTAACAAGTGACTCTCCATCCCTCTTCTGAGATAGCAAACGCAATTCCAAAAGATCCTCAATGACTTCTTTGGAATGAAGAGGTTTTCGTAGCGATTCGAAGATCGGCATGAGGGAGTAAATCGCTAGGCACCCTTTGGGCATTATCGTTGGAGATTTCGTGCCCTGAGGGAAAAAAAGTTTGCGACTCTCATCACTGCAATCCCATGAAAAACAATCCTGAAGAGCATTGACGGTCTTTCCTTCGCGGTTCTTAACGTAGCGTATGTAACAAACTGACGGCCCATCATACGGTTTTGCATCGGACCCAGGTACCGGGACCAACGTGGGCTCCAAAATATAGTTACCCCAAAATCTCATCAACACATCATCTCCTCCTGCGCTCAACTGGCCAAGCTGATACTGTATTACTCCACGCAGGTCTTTCTCTGGCCCTCCTCTGTCAAAACTTTCTCCGCGAATCCTTACGGCAAATCGCTCCTTTTCGAAAGAGTCGATATATTTGATGTACTCAAGGAGTAGCCCTTCCGCATCGTGCTGAGCGACTGCGGAACTAGCGATGAAAACAGCAACGATTAACATCGCAGGTTGAACGAGGTCCGCCAGATATCTAAATAGCCTGCTCATCAAACGCCTCCTACGTCTTTGAAATGATGGTTTTGCGACAAATCGACTTATGGTAACGGTGGCAATGGAATAGCCTGTTCTTGAAGGCATGGTCCCGAACCCAATGTACCAATCCAATACCCACTCACCTGCTCAGATTGTGGGATACAATAAGGCCGTCCTCCGTACGGGCGAACATAGGCACAATAAATAGTTCGAGAACATGCCTCAAACGAAAGCGAACTTAACGGCTCACCATATTCGTTTTGATATGCAGGTCCAAGTTGCGTCCCTGTCCACGGCCCAACACTACCCTGAAGCCCAGGATCGCACGAGTTCAACAAAGGTAAGCACGACTGCTGTGCAGTCACCCAGCAGGTCACGGCGATGCCCGGAATTGAAGCGTCTGCACAAATTCGGCAGTTCTGCCGCTGCCGCGAACTCCATCTGGGACCCTCGCACTGTAAACCATCTCGGTTTGCGACCGTGATTTTAGATACCAGTCAAACTGACTTTCAGTTTGACGCACAAATTCAAAGTCGTACGAACTTAGTGTTAGCACACCCACATCAACTTGATTTACCTTCTCAGCAAGCTTACACGAAGATGCTATCAAGGGAGCGTCTGCGTACAAATCGGATGCTGCAATCCACAAGAAACAGACGATCAGTTTCGAGAGCGTCCCTCTGCGCGAGGCACGAAGCATGAGGCATGAGGCATGAGGCATGAGGCATGAGGCATGAGGCATGAGGCATTCGTCCATTTTGCAAAGGGCGATCGTTAAACAATACTTCATCTGAAAATTTAGAAAACGTGGGGTTGTTGTCAATGGGGATGTCAAGAATTTCCTTAAACCTTTGATTGCTCACCGTGATATGTAATTCTCAAAACCCGTTCTGGAAGAAAATGGTTCCATCAAAGTTCTGCCCGTCATTTTCCCGAGGTCGATTTCCGACTAGCAAGTTGGCAGCAGCGTCGAAAGCAGAAAGATAGATATAGATACAGAGTATTCTTCGAACGACACACGGTTACACCCCTACGTCTCTGCAGCCCCGTCTCGCTCAAACCATAAAGTTGGCAGAAGAATGAGGGCAGAAGAATAACGAGTGGTCTCATTTCGATCGCAGCAGGGACTGCAAATCGAGTCATGGTACTAGAACGATGGTTTTAAGTTTTTTCGCTCCAAATCTTTCGACAAATTGATTCATCTGCAACACCGTCTACATGGAAGAACTCTAGGCCGTTCTTCTGTTTAGGCGGTCGAAAAATGTAGGTCGAAAAATAGATTGATCCGGCTATCTCAACGCGTGGCTAGGTCGTAAAGTATCGCTCAGCTTCTCACGTAAACAATAGCTTCATGGCCTGCAATGATATGTCGTAAAGGTCTTTCCCGTAACGGATCTTGATGTCACTGCCGGCAGCATCCAAACTCCTGCGGCCTGCTTCCAGAATGGCTGTGACTAATAATGTTTCCTGAGCCGTTGCCAGTTTGCCGTGAAACTCTTCTGGCTTAGCTATGCCTTGTCGAATGTCATCGGCCGCACGCATAAACAGTTCGATGCTTCGATATCCATATCCCATTTGTCCTGAAAAGAATCCATCGGCATCCGGCGTGTATTTCATGAAGAGCGGATTGAGCGAACTGTATCCGGCTGCATCCGAGGCCAATGTATAGCCGCGATGGGCTTGGTCAATCGTCACTTCGCCCTTGTGCCCCATATAGAAAAACCGTTGTTGAGAATGTACGTCTGCTTTGGGGGCGATCCATGATGACGTGTAGATCGCAGTGGCTCGGTTCTTCGTCGCTACATTTTCCCAATCGACCATCAAGGTAATGGTATCTTCAGCAGGGATCCCTTGGGATTGAGCCAGCCCTGTGGCTGCGGACGCGCGAACAGACACTGGGCGAGCGATGTGCGAACAAGCCCAGACATTGAAGTCGATATGGTGCGAGTTCAAGTAGTAGCTGATATCGCTGGATTTGCCGGCCCAACTTTTGAACGTCTGCAACTGCGATTTGGGTTGGCTCATATAGGATTGAAAGAAACTAAAGTCACCTAGTTGTCGAATACGATCTCGGGCATCGATATAAATCGGATCAAACCGCTTGTGTACCTCCATCGCGACTAGTACTTTTTTCGATTCGGCGGCGCGAATGATGGCTCGATGTTCTTCTACGAGTTTGACAATCGGCTTCGCCACGAGCACATGGCAGCCTCGTTCGATCGCTGCCATCACGATTTCGTAGTGCGTATCGTCAGGAGTGAAGACGACGACCGCATCACCTGGGCGAAGCTGATCCAGAGCACGAAGGTAAGCATCGGGTTGTCGAGTTACCTCATCGGCAGGAAAGCTCTCAAAGGAGATATTCATCTCTCGATAGACGTCGGCGATACCCCGCTTCAGGTGCATTCGTATCTCGGGAAACTTCGTACCGTTTGTCCCTGCCATCAATAATCTGTCGACTAATCCGCGTCGGCGAAGATCGAAAAGGGTGGTGCCGATGACACCCGCCCGCTTGTCGGAGGCTGCCATCGAGCCAGGCACGAATCCAGTGGTGTACTCACCGGTTCCAACCATCAAAACATTGATCTTGCTCACAGAGCGTTCCTCATCCGCCGATTCTCGAATTCTTAGTTGTAACGGTGGGGGAAGTATACTAAATGATTCAAAAAAGATTCTTTCAAATGCTCTGTGGCGACCAATAAGATTCGTGATTTTGCTACGATATTTGGTAGCTTTTCAGGCGACGCTCGTACAGGTCTTCTCCATCGATGAATTCAAAAACACTCTCGTTCTTTTCTGTCGGATTGCTCGTCGGTGTCGTTGCTGCATCGGCGGGATTTTCCTGGATGCTCAGGAACTCGACGGCTCGCAACGGCTCAGTCCAAGTGCTCAAGCTTGCGCACACACTCGACCCTAAGCATCCGGTGCATCTCGCGATGGAGTTTATGGCACAGAGGTTGCGGGAAAAGTCAGGTGGCACCGTTGAGATTCAGATCTTCCCCAATAGCCAACTTGGTTCAGAGACGGAGTGCATCGAACTTTTACAACAAGGTGCTCTAGCGATTACAAAAACATCTGCTGCGCCATTAGAAGGCTTTGTCCCTGAGCTCGCATTGTTCGGAGTGCCCTATATCTTTCGCAACGAAGAGCATTATTGGAAGCTCATCAATAGCGACTTGGGCAAGCAACTGCTGGCTGCGGGGGAAACCAAGGGGATACGAGGATTGTGCTATTACGATGCTGGAGCACGAAGTTTTTATACCGTCAATAGACCTATTTTGAAGCCGTCCGATCTCGGTGGCCTGAAGATCCGTGTGCAACAGAGCAAGACTGCGATGGATATGGTACAAGCGTTGGGAGGCAGTCCTACACCTGTTCCTTTCGGCGAGCTGTATACAGCATTGCAGTCGAGTATGGTCGATGGAGCCGAGAATAATGCTCCGAGCTTTTATACCAATCGACATTATGAAGTCTGCAAACACTACAGCCTGGATGAACATACACGTGTGCCTGATTTGTTACTTGTAAGTACCAAAGTTTGGAACGAGCTGTCTCCGCAAGTCCAACAGTGGCTACAGCAATCGGCTGACGAATCTAGCGAGTACCAGAGAAAGTTGTGGCAACAAGAAACCGCTCGATTGTTAGAGCTGATCCAGCAAGAAGGTGTTCAGATTCATCGACCAGATCAAGCTCCTTTTGCAGAACAAGTGAAGAGTATGCACGACAGTTTGAATGGTACACGTGTTGGTGAATTGATGAAGCAACTGTCGGAGCTGTAAGAGAAATGAAGACCTTTAATTATTGGCTCAACAAGTTGTTGGAATGGATTGTGATCGGATGTGTCGCCGGTTCCATATTGGTCGTGTTGTGGGGAGTCTTGAGCCGGTTTATTGTGGCCGTCCCCAGTCGCTGGACAGAAGAGTTGGCTATCATCCTTCTGACATGGACTGCATTGCTGGGGGCTGCTGTCGGCTTCAAGAATCGACAGCATTTGGGAGTTGACTATGTTTTTCAGAAACTGGACTTGGATGCCAAGCGACTCAATGCAATCATCGTACAAGTGTTGATCATCCTCTTTGCCGCTTGTGTATTGATCTGGGGTGGAAGCAACTTGGTCTTCAAGACTCTGTCCACTGGCCAGATCACTGCGGCTTTAGGTATACGGGTTGGGTATACCTATCTCGCAGTTCCATTGAGCGGCATCGCTATCGTGCTATTCGCGTTAGAGGAGATGGCAGAGTGGATCGCAGGACGAAAAAAGACTTAAAGGTAGCACTCCAAAAGCGTAACGCATCCACGGGAGAGATCACAACCCGAAGCGGGAGAGCGTAAGCGAGAGACGCAGAATCAACCCCATAAAAGTAAAGTAATCCGCAAGATGGAAGTTCAAATACTTATACTCGCAGTCAGTTTTCTAGCGCTATTGCTATTGAATGTTCCGGTGGCGATCGCGATCGGATTGTGCACACTGATGCTGATGATGAGTATGTCGGGAGTCGATACGACACTGGTGATGGCACAGCGTATGAGCAGTGCCAATTCCAGCTTCACGCTATTGGCGATTCCGTTCTTTATCGCAGCTGGAATTTTGATGGGGGAAGGGGGGATGTCGAGACGATTGATCGACTTTGCTACCTTGATGGTAGGACGATTTGGAGGAGGTTTGGCCTATGTGAGCACGCTCACTTGCATGATGTTCGGAGCAATCTCAGGTTCTGCTACGGCAGCCGTCTCTAGTATCGGAGGGATCATGATCCCCGCGATGCAACGCCGCGGATTCGATCGAGACTATAGCGTCGCAGTGACGACCACTGCCGCGACGACGGGGCTGCTGATCCCTCCGAGCAATGTGATGATCGTGTACGCAGTCGTGTCGGGCAACGTCTCGGTGGCTGCTATGTTTATGGCTGGAGTCTTGCCGGGTGTTCTCGTTGGCGTATTGATCATGTTCGCTTGCTGGCTGACTATTCGTGGTGCTTTGAGGTCAGAAGTTTCTGACTCAGCCGAACATTCGCATTCTGCGGGAGCCAGGGCGCCATCTTCTACATTCGAAACTACGAACCAAAACAAGAGTATCTCGCAACCGAATAATGCATCGCCACTACAAATTGTCTTGGGTGCATTGCCGAGCATGCTACTGATCGTAATTGTTCTAGCTGGAATCCTTGGTGGTTTCTTTTCTGCGACGGAGGCGTCTGCGATCGCGGTTTTATATGCCTTTGTCATGTCGGTACTTTTCTACCGTGAAGTCAAACTTAGCAGTCTTCCGTCGATTTGTTTGCGAACAGGAGTAATGACGTCGGTTGTATTCTTGTTGATTAGTACTAGTCAAGCGATGAGTTGGGCGTTAGCATCACAACAGATTCCACAGACTCTGGCTAGTATGATGCTAGGGATTTCTGGCAATCCGATCGTCATCCTGCTGCTGATCAACATCGCATTGCTTTTCGTTGGGACGTTCATGGATATGACTCCGGCTGTATTGATCTTCACTCCGATATTCCTGCCAGTGGTGGAGAAATTGGGTATGCATCCCGTTCAATTCGGCGTCATGATGGTCGCTAATTTATGTATCGGGCTATGTACACCGCCGGTAGGTACGTGTTTGTTTGTTGGATGCAGCGTTGGAAAAACATCTATCGCAGCTGTCACCAGAAGCATGATTCCATTTTTTCTCGCCATGCTCGTTGCATTGTTGATAACGACGTATTGGCCAGCTGTCACGATGTGGCTACCGCAGTGGCTCGAGCTTGTGTAGCGTTTTCTCCTGCGATGCCAGGAACGGAAGTGTGTGCGCCATATGTTCTTTAATGAAGTGATAATCGATTTCTCCTTTTCCAAGAGTTCCTCTCGGACCGGCTTATCCCAATTCAGAGGACAATTAATTGCGTGCATCTTTTATTCACCTTCTCGCAGCACTCGCAACCTTCGGGCCACCGAACGCCAATACGAATGCTCCTGCAGCGAGCGTCGTGGTCCGATGTAACTTTGAAGATACGTGAAAGTGCAGCTTACCAGTGACAAACCTCTCAAGAACATCGATTTTGTTAAGGGTGCAGACATGTCGTTTCCTCTTATCTTTGCTGTCACAGTCGAGTCCACAAAGTCAGGCGATCACTAGGCTTTGTCTTCTCATTCCTCTCCTGGTCTACTTCAATCTCAAGGTGTCGTTATGCGACGATCGTTTTGCAAAATGCTGAGTGTTGTTGCTCTTTTGGGCTTCGTAACACAGTACTGTACTGCTCAGGATAATTCTGAGCGACCGCGGAGAGCGGGTGGTTTCGGAGGTCCCATCGAACTGGGGCCGGACGATGTCGCTTTCTACGATGCACCACCGGCTGGATTTAAAGATGCACGCGAGAACATTCTGCATGGAAAGCTTGAACTCATCGATTACGAATCAAAGACAGTTGGTACAACACGGAAAGCGAATGTCTATACACCACCGGGATACACATCAGAGACCAAGTATCCAGTCCTGTATCTGCTTCATGGAATTGGCGGGGATGAAGGAGAGTGGGTACGCTTCGCAAACCCAAGTGCTTTGTTCGATAACTTGATCGCCGATGGCAAAGCGGTCCCGATGATCGTTGTTATGCCGAACGGTCGCGCTCAAAAGAATGATCGAGCCGAAGGGAATGTTATGGCGAGCGCTCCTGCCTTTGCTGTTTTCGAACGAGACTTGATTGACGATCTGATCCCGGCCATCGAGGCCAAGTACTCTGTTGACAAATCGCGAGAGAAGCGAGCCATCGCTGGTCTTTCGATGGGTGGTGGGCAGTCGTTCAACTTCGGTCTTGGCAATCTCGATCTTTTCGCCTGGGTCGGCCCATTTTCCGCAGCGCCCAATACGAATCCTATGGACAAACTCATACCAGATATGGACAAGGCGAAAGCAAAACTCAAACTGCTATGGATATCGTGCGGCAACAAAGATGGCTTGATTCGAATCAGCCAGAATGTGCATCAGTTCTTGAAGAAGAACGACATCGAACATGTGTGGCACGTCGACGGTCACGGGCACGATCCAGCGCACTGGAGCAGTAGTCTCTATTGGTTCAGCCAAAGTGTGTTCCAAGACAAGAAACCAGTCGCGAAGCAAGCGGCCCTGGAGAAGCCTCGTACCAAGGAGGATAAGCCTGATGCCCAACAAGCAAAGCAAGTGGTCGTTCTGAAAGATGTATTCCAAGATTTTTTTCGCATCGGTGTAGCAACTAATCGATCGATGACGACCGGCCAAGCATTTCGTCGTTCTGTCGAAGATGTCGCTAGTGATGTCGCGTTAGTGAAGAAACATTTCAATCATGTGGTTGCCGAGAACGATATGAAGTGGCAATTGATTCACCCACGACCAGGTGCGGATGGATATGATTTTGCGCCGGCCGATGCCCTTGTTGAGTTTGCGAAGAACAATCAAATGGAAATCGCAGGACACACGTTGGTATGGCATTCGCAAACTCCCAATTGGGTTTTTGAAGGGACGCATCAGGTGACCGATTCTTCAACAACAATTGAAGGTCCGTTCTGTGAATTGACCATTAATCCGCCGCGTGCTCCTGGCGGAAATCCTAACTCGGTACCCGGGCAGGCCGATCAGGCTGGTCCCGGTCAAACTGCACCAGGTCAGGGCCGAACTGGTCGCGGGGCAGGTGGGCCAGGATTTGGTGGCTTTCGCGGTTTCGATCTGAATGGGCCGCGGGCAACCCGAGAAGAATTACTTGCACGCATGCGCGAGCATATTCACGCCGTCGTTGGTCGCTACAAAGGCAAAGTCAAAGTTTGGGACGTCGTCAATGAAGCCCTCTCCGATTCGGGGCCAGAGGTGCTAAGGCGTTCACCGTGGTCGGTCATCATCGGCCCAGACTTTGTTGCGAAAGCGTTTGAGTATGCCCACGAAGCGGATCCAGACGCAATCTTGCGTTATAACGATTACAGCCTAGAAAATCCGTCCAAACGCAGCAAGTTGATGACATTGGTTCGATTGCTTCAAGCGCAAAAAGTGCCAATCCATGCAATTGGTTCTCAGGCACATTGCAATGTTGCGACGACCTTCGAATCGATGGATCAAGCGTTAACGGATATGAAGTCACTCGGGTTGCCAATTCACATCACCGAGCTAGACGTAAACTCGGCGGCTACAGGTCAACGCGGAACGGGAGCGGATATCGGATCGAACGCAGCCGCGACGCAAGGTGGACTGGTCGACGATGCTGACAGCCGCTTAACGCAAGCGTATGTAGGCATCTTCCGAGCCTTTATTAAAAACCGAGAGGCCATCGATGTTGTTACCTTTTGGGGAGTCAACGATGCCGTATCGTGGCGAGCGCAGGGTAAACCGCTATTGTTTGATGGAAGCAATAATCCCAAACCTGCATTCGATGCCGTTGTGGAGCTGAAGATCGGACAATAACTATTTCCGAATGTTGGTTAACATGCTGGTGTGTTCAGCATTTCGAGGAACATCTTTAGGGCAAGATAATCTCGAATGTCAAATAGCTCTAGAAACTTGAAACCAACGGTGTACCCACCCAAGGGTTGAGAAATGCAACGAGTGCATTCGGCATGAATAACGACGTATTCTTCGTCCTGTCGAAGAACAAAGAGGTATTTTTCTCGATTAGGTACTGCTTTATGTACAAAAACGGATGAGCCCAGAAAAGAAAGGTCTGTAGTCATACAGGGCCAGCAATCGACAATCGCTTTTTCGTTATCTATCTGAGCAATAATACACTGCAGATTCCTTGGCGATCTAGTCTCGCTTCTACATTCCGAAGCGTATGGTATTGCCCAGGAATCGATGCGAAACGTCGAGTTAATAACACGACTCATCCTCTGTTCGAGTTGAATTCTTTTTCTGTCTTGTTTAAAAAGCTGAATCATAGGCAAAGGAGGTCATGCCTGGCAGTTGGTATGGTTGATGGAATGGTGCCTCGTATGCAACCGTCTCAAACTCTATCTCTTGAAATCCGATTTGTCGGCGGTTGAGCTTTGTGGTTGACAAAATGCTGAGGTTTTTGGGAGTGAAGTGCAGGTCGTATGGATAAATCTACCCATTCCGAAGGAGTGATCTACTCTCTTCAGTCGTGCGTGACTGCCTTTCGAAAGATTCGAATTGGATCAAGGTTGTGAGGAATTAGTCAAACTGGCGATAAAGCACTGAATCGCCTGTCTGTGTTCGGCGACATCGTGAATTCGGAGGATTTGTATTCGTTGCAGAGCTAATGCCATGGATACGCCAACGGTACCCATGGTTCGTGGCAGGTCTTTGTTGCCGAGGATTTTCGCAATGAAACCCTTGCGCGAGTGACCTACCAAAATAGGACATTCTGTTTCATGGAATCGAACGGCATGTTGTAGTAACTGCAAATTGTGTTCATGCGTCTTGCCAAACCCGATTCCCGGATCTAAACAGATTTTCTCTGGCGAGATGCCACAGCCAATCAATCGTGTCTTTGTAGCTCGAAGATACGATAAAATTTCTTCAACCACATCGTCATATTGCGGATTATCCTGCATGGTTTGCGGAGTCCCTTTTCGGTGCATTGCACAAACACCTGCGCCGAAGTCCACTGCAACCTCAACCATTCGCGGATCGGCTTCCAGGCCAGAAACGTCGTTGATGATCGATGCTCCCAGTTCCATGGCAGCCGCTGCAACCTCGCTTTTTGTTGTATCGATCGAGATTGGTATCGCGATCTTCCCTTGCAATTTTTCTAGAATTGGAACCACCCTTTTCAATTCTTCCTCAGTGTCGACAGGCAGGCTATAGGGGCGGGTGCTTTCTCCACCAAGGTCAAGGATACCAGCCCCCTCGTCTTCGATTTGCTTTGCCCGATCTACTGCAGACTGCACTGTATAAAAGTTACCACCGTCGGAAAAGCTATCCGGCGTCACATTGAGAATGCCCATCAGTAATGGCTCTTTGCCGAACGACAGCGTGCGGTCTCGAAGCGACCAAGTTGTGGACGGTTCACAATTGGCAGACCGTTCATTCGGCAGAGGAATACGCATAAGTCTTGAAAAGTACAGAGAGCGGAAGTGGGGAATGAGTTGCAGCGTCGCTACTTGTTGTATTCGCGAGGTGCAATACTTTAGCTGGTAATCAACGAATAGATGGTATCCTAATCCAAAACGGAAGCGAGGGACCGAACCGTAGTTTTGAAGTACTTGGTTGTTTACAATGTTTGTGGTTCGGCACCTTCCCGTCAGCCCTTTACACGCCTAGCCACGAAATGAGAATCATTATGCTCCGTTGTGGATTGTTCCTTGCTGCCATCGTAGTTCTTTCAGCGTCAGTGATCGCTGAAAACGATGGTATGAAGAAATCGCTCGTTCAGCAATTGAATCAGTTAGCGGAAAAAGACGCGTCTTTTCAAGGTGGTATCGAATCCGAAGAGACCCCAAGCAATGAAGGTGGAATACTCGGTGGCATACAAGCAGGACTTGTGAAGCGAGCGACGTCTTCGGTTCTGAATCAAGGGCAAGAGTATTATGGCGAGTTCGAACTTTATGTCTCCAACCAGAAGGATATTGCATTCGTTTCCGAAAAAGGTGAGACATCGTTGGAATTCTATTCGACCGAGACCAAGTTTACTTGTACCCAAACTCACGGAGACTCACCCTTTACTCCGAACTTGATGGTGTTTCAGTTGGCGAAATTATTGGATTGGAAAACCCTTGCGAAGGGAGTCGAAGAATCGACCAAAGTTCGCGACACCGCGAAAGGGGAATCGACCGACGTGCGATTGGTAATGGATCGAGACTACCTTCTTGCGCCCGGAATAGAGAGTATGGTGGGAAATGCAATGCTCGGAATCGGGGGCAGGCAGCTGGAAATGCGGTTGGAATCCAGGGAAACAGAATCGATAAAAACGTGGGGCGTTGCTCTTGGGTAATTCAGTCAACATTGAGAGGGTCTAACGACGTCTTAGCGTTTTTAGCGATTTTAGATGTTGACTCTGGAAATGTCTTCGGTAGACTTTTCCACAATGATGATTCTTGTCTGTTGTCTTGAGTGGTCGCCAATGCTCGCCAATGCTCGCCAATTTTTCAGGATTCCTTGCGTTCTAGTCTTGCTATCGATGGCAAGTGGTTGTGGTTCGACCACAGACGAAGCATCGATTTGCGAAGAAACGATACTGTTACCAAATCGCAGTGTTGATCGGGTGTGACCGGTACATCTGTCAGAACTTTTTCCCTTAAGCCAAAATGCGCGCTATCTGATCTTGCCCTGCAATCCCAGCCAAATACAAGGTCAACTAAGCAATGTTGCTGTTCATATTGCGTCATTC
>JAJTID010000229.1 GCA_021300155.1 Pirellula sp. | reverse complement strand
GGCGACGGTGAGGGAGGAATTTTCAAATTGTCGTAGCCGCTTGTTCCAGAGCTGAGTTTTGCTTTCAATGGATTGAGCCATGGGTGGAGATCCTGCGAGAGTGTGAAATCGTTGGGCGAACGATAGAAACCTACCCCACGATTCCAAGCCAAGCCGGCTCAAAAACCTACGGCCGCTGTACGCTTACACCGGAGACGCGAGGGCGATTGTCTGTGTCGACCACGCCGACATGAAAATCACTGCCGGAGCTATTTGAATTCTTGAAACTGGACCCTTCTAAAACAGAAGTGTCCAACTCCATCGTAGGTGCATCGGCGGACAGATTATTAGCATTTGCGTTCATAAAGGCAGGATAGACGTTGGCGCGCTGAGGCTCAACACCCCTTTCGTTCGGACGTTGACTTTTCCGGAGCTCTTTCGAAGCTCAAGGAACGATCCCTTTCACGAAATCAATCGAGTAGATGCTTGTACGATTCAGACAATCCGTATTTGCGTGTTCGACGCGAAGGATCGGTTATCACGAGAAATCCTTTGCTTACCCATCCGCTCAGCAATGCGGTAGCCGATCGTGGCTTGTAATTGAACAATACTTGAATGTCTGACGAAGCAATTTCGTTGGACATCTGAAATAATTCCAGGCATTTGCGTTGCATGGCGTCGAGCGTTCGCAAGTCCATATACTGGTCTGATACGCCTTGCTTTGCACCAATTTCCGCTCGATGAGCAATCGCCTCAAAGCTCTCTGCCATCCCAAGACAAAAATACTCAACCCACTTCGTGATGTCTGCATCGGCCCGTCCCATGTAGTAGTTATGCGATGGCCCAATGGAAATGGCATCATAGTAAGCAGCGAGATTTTTGGCATAGTACTCTTCCAATGAATATAGACCTTTGAGATCGTAGCCACCCAAATGTAGAATGAGATTAGTCAATAGCCGGGCTGTGCGTCCATTGCCATCATTGTACGGGTGTATAGTGGCGAACTGGTAATGAGCCACTCCCGCCCTGATCGTGCACGGAATTTCCTTATTCTCGGTATCTTTCAACCATTTGGTTAGTTGCTTCATCAGTTTCGGAACATCCTTCGATTCAGGTGGCAAATAGACGATTGCTCGTGTCGCTGCATCGCGAATGACATTTTGACTTTCACGATAGGGAGTTGGTTTAACTCGTTTTTTTCCGCCTCCCATCACCAGTGCGTGAAGAGTTTGGATCGTTAGCTCCGTAACTGTTCCCTTTCGAGCTACTGTCGCTTCCAATTCATGAATTGCCGCATAGTAGCCCTTCACCTCAGCTTCATCCCTTTCACGACCGGGGAAATGCTGTGACTTTGCGACGACTTGCCCTACTTGCTCGTGAGTAAGACGATTTCCTTCGATAAACGTGGAATAATGGGTGGAATGCAGTTTCGCTGATTCTCGCAATGAAAGCAGGATTGACGGGTGAATCGGCAGGAAATCAATGCGTTGCCTCACCGCTTCGATTCTGACGAGCGCGTTTGCAGTTTTGGTTGAGATCGAGAAATGGGGATTAAATACAGTCATCTAACGGCAATCTATCGGCATTTGAGATTTGTTGCATTATGCCGATAGAATGCCGATAAGTCTACACATGGTTGTCGTTGGTGCCGAGCGCCGATGGAATCCTGACGATTCTCGATACGCGGTAAGGTCGCGCCCTTACGAATACTACGTATCGGGACACTCTACCCCATCGGGGCTTTACCCACGAACCGTTTTATTTGGATATTCTCTACCATAAACGATAAAGAAGCACTGGCAAAGATTGTTGATTGAGAGAGTGGTCTGGTTCGCTAGAGATTGCCTGATGCAGTCGGCGATGCATGGCTAATCGCATTCTTGATGCTTCGTCGCTGATTCATGGTCACCATATCGTGATGAAGTCGATTCCGAAGATGCCTTGGGACAAACGCATTCCGTACATTAAGAACTCACAAGCGATCTTGGAGAAGTACGATGTGAAGTTGCTCGGTAAGATCGAGGATGTCGAAAAAGCTTCCAAAGATGAAATACATAACCTATGCTATGCCATCAACGGATACAAAGGAATCCACTCGCTAGAGTACGTCAAAGAAGTCGATCGAAGACTTAATATGGCAGTAAAGGATGCAACTCGTAAGGGAGTAGTCAATAAAGAGCTTGCAACGCAAAAGATTATTGAAGCCCTCGCCGAAATGAAAAAGTCACTAGAAAAAGGAGATGCGTTTTGGCCACCCCACAGCAAAGTACTGAAGCGTTAGAGCAGTTGGACGAAGACCTCTTATGGACCTTTAACGATGGCGATTTTGATGAAATGGTACGTCTTTTTACGGCATTTCCATCTCTCTTTGCAGAAAGCTTTCCAATTCGTGGCGGCAGTATACTTAAGTATGCTGTCCAGTGTCGGCGACTCGAAATGACTACTTGGCTTCTTAACAATGGATTTGATCCTAATCCCACGGACACTACGACAGAGCCGCTTTCCCTTGCCATCGATAACGAACTTTGCGATTTTGTCGATTTGCTGTTGTCGAAAGGTGCCGACCCCAACGTGGGTCGTCCGATGATTGCAGCGCTCAATGTGAAAGATGAGGACCTGGCCCTAGACTTGTCGAAGAAACTGATGGCTCATGGTTGCAAGATCAATACGATCTACGATCTGTACGGCGATGAAGCCAATGGTTTTACAGCGCTTGATTTTGCATCAAAGCGTCCTGTGCTGGCGGACTACCTCCGCTCTCAAGGAGGTTTGACTGCGAAGGATGTCCGAGCCGGGAAAGTCTCGACCGGCCCCTCAGTGTCCTGCCCCGCTTCCCGCACTCCTACGTCACCAACAAGCCCCGAAGACGAAGTCATCGCTTATTTCGACAAGGAGATCGGACCGCCGAGCAAGAAGTCTCTCATCCAAATCATTCCGACAGGAAATCCGATCGCAATCCATACGATTGCTCCAGATGAGAGACGAAAACACTTAACGTTGTTTACCAACGGACTTTCGTCCGAACCGATGCACGTTCCAACGGGCTCGGAGGACTATCGGTATGCCGAAATTTATATGGAGCTTCCCGGTGATTGGAAGATTCGCGAAGTGAAAGATATGCAGTGGGCCTGGCCGCTGCACTGGCTTCGCAAGATGGCTCAGTATCCTCACAATGGGGATACTTGGTTGGGCGCTCCTGTAACGCTGATCGCAGAAGAAGAACCACCCAAACCGCTTTATAGGGGCTGTCCTTTTTCTGCTTTGTTTCTGTTCGCGGACCGTTCGTTCAAGCGAACCGATGGCAACACTGTCCAGCTATATCGTATGATTCCACTCTACGCATCGGAACGGGCTTACGAGCTGAAGCACGGACTAAAGAAGTTCATGCAAGCGATGGACAAAGCTGACGTTCCTTGGCAAGTCGACATGACCCGCAAACCTTTCGCTTGACCGCACGAACTACATTTAAATGAAACAAACCATGTTATAGTAAAATGCCGTGTTTCTAGCGAAGAACAAAGCCAATACTCAGGAAAAAGAAATATGTCCTCTTTGGATGCTGACTTTTTGCGGGGCCACCCTTCAATTCTTTTGGGCCGCTGTGGTACAGTAGATGAACGTATCTCGGCTCTCTCATTTAGCTAGTCTATAGTGAATCTTGCAATTCTGATCGTCCTCGAAAAATACGCCCATCCATCACTTGAGGGTGTGGCGTTCGCCAATAGGAATGGAGAGAGGTTGCTCGAATCGCTTGGGCAACATGGATTCGTTGCCGAGGATTGCATCGTTTTGGCAGATGAACAGGCTACCAAGGCAGCGATCGAGTCTCGAGTTCGACGAGCGATCAAATCGTGCCTTGAGGAAGATGTTCTCTTTGTTTACTACGCGGGCCATTCCTTTGCATGGCAATCGACGAATCGAGTGGCAACCTTCGACACGGATCTTGCCGACCTCGATCATACAACGATTTCCTTAAGTTGGTTGCATCAGCAGTTCAAGGATTCGGACTGCAAAAAGATTGTGTTGCTTCTCGACACGGGTGAAAAAGCACTAACAGAAAGTTCTACTCCGATTCCGATCGAATCGTGCAAGGAAGCGGAGCTAACTTCTTTTTATGATTCGTCCGATCGTTTCATTTGCTTTTCCTCCTGCAAACCGGGAGAAGTGTCCCACGTTAGCCGTAAATTGCAGTCGGGCATTTGGCTCAATCACTTGGTCGAGGCTTTGGATGGTAATGCGGCAGGAGCGTTGGATGGTACACGCATCACGAGTGACAAGCTTCAAACTCATCTCAACCAGTCCGTGACACGAACGTTAGCGACGACATATTCCACGAAGAAACGTCAGACGCCATCCTGCTATGGAGCGAGCAATGAACCGATGGTTCTATTGGACTTGGAGGAATTGCTCTCGGATAGAAAAGCTTCCAAGAATCCGTTTGCATTGTTGATAGGGGACGTTGCACTTTGGTCGCGGAGATCAATGAGTGTCAAGAATCTTTCGGGATTCAAGAAAGGACATTCGCTGCCCGACCGGGCCAACCATTCGTCTCAAACGTTCGTGACCTCGCTCGCGAAAGATCAAGTGACTGAAGATTTGAAAAACGTTTTTCAAGCGTTGAAAAGTGCATTCAAGTTAAAGAGAGCGGACATCGAGGTGAGCGACCAAGGGGACGGAACGGGCACGGTCATCACTCCTCATTTCAATTACTCCGTGAGCGTGCAGTTGGACCCAGAAGATCCGTCCTGTGTAATCTGGAGCCGGACGATTGATGCGATCAAAGATCCAAAACCTCTTTTCTCTACCGCATTCGCCTCCGTCTTTCAAACATTCTTTGATACGGTCGAGTTTGCTTTACCCAATGCAATCGAGATAGGTGATCTCATCGATTCGATCGAAGAGGCGGATGATGCACGGATCGGACTCGAATACGATCCAGAAACCACCTATTGTATTCTGTCGGTAGCTGGCATCGAAGGGCGTATTCGCATTACGAAGCGAGCGATGCGGATCGAATATCCCAAGGCAGAAGCTCCGAAGCTTTTGTTGAGCTCCTTCCTGGCAATCAGAACTGCATTTCTAAGTCCCGATGGAATCGATTTGATTGCGATCGAAGAACTCTGATTGCGATCCTCAAGGTAGCTTGGCCACGGCAGGGACATTGTCAGCAACGTATCGCCAATTCTTGACGTACCAAAGCAATTCGCCCATCTCTTCGACGGAGAGTTGAGTTTCCATTCCTTCGGGCATCATCGATTTACCCGAGGTTTTCAACTCGACAAGTTCGCTTCGATTGAGCACGCGTTTGATACCGTTTTGAAGTTCCAAAGTAATGGACTGCGCGTTGGAGTCTCGAAGCAATCCCTCAACGGTTTCACCATCGTCCGTGAGCGCTAGAGTGCGAAAGTAGTTGGCGTCAATGGCTCTATTCGGATCTAGAATTGCGACGAGCAACTTTTCATAGGTATGCTCTCGCGAGTCGGAAATGTTGGGGCCGACCGCAAATCCCATCCCGTCCATTTGATGGCAACCTGCACAGTTCTTTTGAAACAGAGCCTTGCCAATCGCTGGATCTTTACCAACTTCCTTTCCCTTCAGTTTCTCTGAGTACGCAGTAACAAGTTTTGCACGATCCTCGTTGATCAACGACGACAAGAGTTTCTCGACCCGCGATCGCAACTCCCTCGATTCAACGGATTTCAAAGACTGCAATTGTCCAGCGTCGAGTAGGCGAATGGAAATCCGGTTCGACTCCATCGCGTCTAGAAAACGGCTCATGCGTTCCGCATGGCTTCGAATGCATTGAAACATGGCAGGACGAAGGCTAGCTGGAGCCGTCGCAAATTTCTGAAGCAACCATTCGGTCAACTCGGGGTTATGGAGTTTGCCGAGCGCGACCAACGCTTCTCGAACAATCTCATTATCGGTGTCGTTCAATCGTTGAAGCAAAAAAGCGAGTCTTTGCTCGCTAGCGCCACCCAGCAGTTTCATCGCTTGCGTTCGCAACCGCGATGCACTTGGAGTGGATGCGATTTCTTGCAGTCGCAGGACAAGTGACGCATTCTCAATCAGTTTTGTATCCCCTGCTTTGGAAACTCCAGAAAGGACTCCAAGTGCAATGCTGATTACACGAGGTGATGATGTTAAGGATGTGTTGAGTACGATGTCGATTGGGCTTTTCGCCAGAGATGGGAGGTCTGAATCTTGTTGTTTTGCGAAAGATGTTGTGAGACGTTCAATGGCATCTGACTCGATATCGACAGGTATGGAACGCACTTCGGTCGATAGTGTGGCCTGCGATTGCGCAAGGTAAGCTGGAAGGAATTCATCCAATTGATAGCGAAGCATGGCGGAGATAGCCATCCATAGGTAGCGATCATCTGCCTGGTGAGCCATGCGTTTGGCGATCGCGGAAATTTGAGGGTCAGAATACGAAGCGTCTTTCGGAAGTCGCGCCAAACACCATGCAGCCTGTCGCGATTCTTCGGCATTTAAACCAGCCAGCAACGCGAGGCATTTATCTCGAAAGCCATCGATATCCGTTGATCCAAGCGATCCGACAATGTTCTTCGCAAATCGCAGACCGACTAATCGAATTTCGGATCGATCGCTGTCGAGCAAACCATGGATATCTTCTACGGTAAGCTTATTCGTTGCACTCAAAATGCCGGCACAGACATTGGCTGGCGCAATCTTGGATTGTTGGCATGCGTTGTGAAGGGTCGCACGGACTTTCGTTTCGATGTCATCGGTCAACCCGTGCTCATCGATGGACTGCAATAAAAGTCTGCTCGCTTGACGTTGCAACCAAGCGTCCTCGGTCGCGAGTTCATCGACAGCATTCGATAAATTGCGAAACCGGGGAAGGGCTTTGTTGGTGCTTCCTTTTCGAACAACGCGATAGATACGTCCGCACGAGTCACCAAAGCGTTGATCTGGACGTTCTTTCAATTCTTTCGGAACCCATTCGGGATGTTCAATCACAGCGCGATACATATCGACGACATAGATCGCTCCATCGGGACCTTCGTAGAGGTCAACTGGGCGAAACCACGGGTCGCGACTGGCTAGCCATTCTCTGTCGTTGTTCTTTTCGCGGGCAGAAGTAGCACTATCTTTACCTATTCCCTGCGGACGAGTCATCGATTTTCGCTGAACGAGTCCGCCGGTCGGTTCGCATGTCAAAACCGTTGTGGATTCGCGGCTTCCGAAGATGGGGCTATGAGTCACACACACACCGCATGCGGCTGTGAACTGCCCCGCATGAAGCGTTGAGGTCGTCCACGCGTTGACCAGAGGATAAACTCGCGAGTTTCCTTCGGCAGGCAATGTGTTTTGTAACGAAGGACCGAGTCCAGCCAGGGGGCTCAGGTTGACATCGTCTCGATCTGCAACGATCTCGAAACAAGGTTGTCGATTCGAACAGCCATATCTTCGCCCCACGTGATCAAACGTTAGTCCGAACTGCGATGGGCCAGCGATACTTTCTAGTTGCTTGCCGATCAAATGAACACGAACATCGCTACCCGCGAGATCCACAGTGGATTGACTAAACGTGCTTGTCGGATCCCCAGCGACTTTGCCACCGCGTAGGCCGCTTGCAATAGTCAGCCATCCATCCGCAGTGAGTGTCGGATGATTCGCCCGAAGTTGAGAGTTGGTGGTCGAAAAGCCCGTGAGCCAATTCTCCGTTTTGTCTGCTTTTAAATCGCCATCGGTATCTCGGAGAAAGACTAGCTTTCCCTCTACAGTCACGAGTGCACCATCTTTCCAAGGTTGTAGTCCTGTAGCATAAAGCAGCCCATCTGCGAATGTGTGAGACGTCTCCATGAAACCATCTGCATCGAGGTCTTCCAATACGACAATACGGCTCAGCGGTTTATCGATACCGCTTGGGTAGTCTCGCATCTCGACTACCCACATGCGTCCTTTCTCGTCCATTTGCATCGATACCGGATCTACGATTTGCGGTTCGGAGGCTACTAACTCCACAGAGAAGCCATCCTCGAGCTCGAACAACGACAGAGTGTTCTCGGGTTTGATCGGAGGTACGGGAGGATTAGCCTTAAAATTCGAGGCTGTTTCCTTATAGCGAGCGTGAAGAGTCTTCATGAGTTTGGTAAGACCCTCAACCATTTTGGGTTCCGCTTGCTCTTCAAGACAACTGCTTCGGCAACGCCACGTCGTATAGCCTCCAAGTTGGAACATTTCGGGTGGAGGAATATAGCCGCAATGACCGTTGGCTAAGCCGACATTCATCGTCATAGCAAACGGGCTGCTTTGACGGATCTTCATCCCCGTTTCGCAATAGGATTCGCATGGGTTGGCTACGATGGCCAAGTCACCCAATCGAAAGACTTGCAGATTCATACGACGCGTCGGAGGCAACTCGCTCATGAGAACAGTTTCTCGCGCGTAGTTTTCATTCATCGTCTTAGGAAGTCTATCGCCAAGATTCGCTCTTAGCCAAGCTTTCGCTTCGTCGACTTCGTTTGGTTTTGGCATTCGAACTTCAACATCGAAACCGTCAAATGCAGAATCGAGCGTCGTTTCGCGCGAGTATTGAATCGTTGGAAGTACCGACAAAATTCGATCAGAAACGTAGCTACCAACTTCTGCGTACGTGAACGGTTCGCGTGGTTTGCTAAAGTCGATGCAGTTGGCGTTGCCGCTTGTCGCGTTGGCCATGATGCCAACGAATGAGTCTGGCGAGTCGGGACGTAGTTCCTTGGCGAGCCGTTGAGCCACGACACCAAAGTAATCAGACGACAGAGCAGCAGCCCCAGCATAGTGCGTACTAAACGTTGCCAATACCGCGATCGCCTTCCCCTCAAGGTCTTGGATGGAGAGAATAGGAATCAATCGATCGATCGGGCCAACAGGAGCTAGTTTATTCGGATTGTCGTAACCTGGATTCATACTCACGTCATCACGTGGTCGGCCGGAAAATGGAGTGGAGTTTGCAGTCCCCGGCTTCATCAGCCAATCGCGACAGTAGATAAATTTTTCGGCAACGACACTGGTCGTACCAAATTGGGCCGGTTTCAAACGCTCGTTCGCCTTGACGATTCCGTCAGCAATCCAACTAGGAAGTTCGGCCGCATAATCTTCTTGGACGGGGCAACCATGAACTCCCGTGACGGCTACTGCCGAATGAGTATGGGTAGCAGCGATGAGAACGCGTTCGGGCGGCAAACCCAATCGTTGCTGAACGAGTGTTTTGGCCGCGTCGGTAACATCGTGAGGCAAGATGCAATTGTCAACGATAGCAATCGCGACTTTGTGCCCATTTGCTTCCAAGACGAGACAACGCGCGAACAAAGAATCGCGAACTCTGTCCGATTGTTGACCCGCGATTCCTCCGTTGACCCAAACCGGGAATGTCAGCGGATCGATGTTTCTGGCAAAAGCACCAGCGCGAAACTGTTGACCCAAGGCCACCGTCTCGATCTGGCACAGAGCGAACAATCCCAAAACGATTTGTAGAAATGAATGGGTAAAACGGCAGGATATTGGCATGGGATACGACGAGCTCGCGTTGTGGGTGGGTGGGAAAAGCGGTACCATATCGTTATTCATTATAGTGGACAAATTCTAGAGAGTTGAAGCATTGACCGATCAGCCCAATGAACCGCCAGCATCCGTTGATCCTGCACAAATTGACCCTGCACAGCCTGCTAGTTCACAGCCTGCTAGTTCACAGCCTGCCGGTGAAAGCCAACCTGTAAAAAAGATTGCGTTTTGTGTGCGCCGTGCGCACTTTGACGATCTCGATCTGATTTTGGCTCTTTTGGAGCCATTCGTGCAGCAAAAGAAACTGCTACGTCGGACGCGGGCCGAGATCATTTTGCTCATGCACAATGGTTATGTTGCGGAGTATGTCAATCCGAACGGAGCGAAAGAGATCATCGGCTTCTCTGCAGTCGAGATCTATTCTCGGAAACTTGGCGAGATTCAATGCTTGGCAGTGGCTGATGGATTTCATGGCAATGGCATTGGGTCGGAATTGGTCAAGGCTTGTGTGGAGCGCGCTCGTGACATTGGGATTCTCGAGGTAATGGCGATCAGCTCTTCGGATGCTTTCTTGCGCAAACTCGGCTTCGACTATTCTCTGCCAGAGCAAAAGCGGGCATTGTTCTATCAATTGCACTCGCGCGACGAAATATTCAACGCAGACGAGTAGATTCGTCTGTTCCCTCTAATGCTGAATCCCGTTTAGCAAGCTGTTCTTCAAATCCGCTGATTTTACTGACACTCATCTTCCTATTATGCAACTATTGAACCTTATTCGATCTCGATTTACTCCAGTGCTCAGCCAATGGGTCACCGACCCGGTCGCATTACAAACCACGCTCGATCGAATCGTTGCTTCACGCGAGGTCGCGTTAGCAGACTATCAAGCGAATGTGGCGATGCCGTTGCAAAAAGTCGTTGGCAAACCTCCGATGGAGATTGCCCAAACGATTTTGAATGAAGTCAAGATCGATGATCTATGTTCGGAAGTCAGCATCGCAGGAGCGGGCTATGTCAATTTACGGCTGTCTAACGCCTACTTGGCGAAACAACTAGACATGGCCTTTCAATCGGAAAATCTCGGCGTGGAAGGTGCTGCCAATCCGAAGACCTATGTCATAGACTTTTCTTCACCAAACGTGGCGAAGCCAATGCATGTTGGCCACATTCGCTCCACGGTCATCGGCGATGCCATTTCCAAGGTTCTCAAGTTTCTCGGCCACACCGTAATTACGGACAACCATATCGGCGATTGGGGAACACAGTTCGGGATGATTATTTACGGTTATAAATATTTTCGAAATGAAGAAGCGTTCGCGAAAGCCCAAGTAGCCGAGCTTGGAAGACTGTATCGAGTCGTTCAACGAATCATCGGATACCAATCGACAGTATCTGGTTTGGCAGAACAAGAAAAGAAATTGATACTCGCCGAGCAGAAAGTCGCATTGCTTGAGGCTAAGCAAAGCGAGGCGGCTAGTGACAAGAAAATAGCCAAAGAATTGAAATCCGCACAGAACGCCGTCAAGGAGCAATCGCAAGCGATTCTCAAATCTAAAGAGACGATCGCTGCGGTCGAGTCGGATACCGCGTTCAAAAAACTCTGCGACGAACATTGCAATCTCGAATCGCGAGTGTTGAAGGAAACCTCCAAACTACATCATGGTGATAAAGAGAATCTCGCATTATGGGAGTCGTTCTTGCCTTTCTGCAAAGAAGAGATTCACGGCATCTACAAGCGACTGAATGTTCAATTCGACCACGAGTATGGCGAGAGCTTTTACCATGAGATGCTCCCTGCGGTAGTGGAAGATTTGCTGAGTCGATCTCTTGCGGAGCCGAGCGAAGGTGCGATTTGCGTCTTTCTCGAGGGTTACGAAGCACCGATGATTGTTCAAAAACAGGATGGTGCATTCCTTTACTCCACAACCGACATTGCGACGGCTATGTTTCGCGAGCGAGAGTTCGGTCCGGATGCTTCGCTCTATGTCGTCGACCATCGACAGAGTGAACACTTTCAAAAACTGTTCGCTGTTTTGGAGAAGATCGGGCTCACCCATACTCACTTTAAGCATGTTAGCTTTGGCACGGTCATGGGGAACGATGGCAAACCCTTCAAGACACGGGCTGGTGATAACATCGGTTTGGAATCGATGCTCGATGAGGCGATTGCACGTGCTTGGGAAGTTGTCTGCGATCCGGAGAGGCTGAAGAAAGCAAGGCAGGAACTCTCCGAAGAAGATAAGCGAGAGATCGCAAACATTGTTGGGATCGGTGCGATCAAATATGCGGACCTATGCCATAACCGAACAAGCGACTATGTGTTTGACATGGACAAGATGGTTGCGCTCGATGGGAATACGGCTGCCTACATTCAGTATTCCTATGCACGGACCCGAAGCATTCTTCAGCGAGCTGTTGGCGAGGGGTACGTAAACGCAGATTGGGGACAACAGCCCATTCTGATAGACCATGTCGCGGAACGTACGTTAGCGCTACAGATTTTGAGGTTCGAAGACACTTTAGCTGCATCGATGACGGAGTACTTGCCCAATGGCGTTACCGAGTATCTTTTCGATTTAGCCAGGTGCTTTAGCAGTTTCTTCGATCAATGCTCGGTTTTGAACGCGGAATCGTTGGAACAGAAGCAATCGCGACTGAAACTGACGGTCTTGGCGGGCCGCATTCTGAAACAGGGGCTCGAGTTGCTCGGAATTGAAACGGTAGAAAGAATGTAGTCCGTTTAAAATGACTATGTCAGTTGTACGCGGCTATACGGGAAACCTACCTAAAAAAGGATGAAGATTCTTCGGGAGATTTTGCGAGAGTCTAAAGCTGGGTCTATGTTTCGGCATAAATCTGAAAATTTGGCAAATTTGCTTTTTATTTCATGCCAGCAATGAAAAAACAACTTAGTTTTGTCCCTATTAGTTTGCTCACCTTGAGCCCCGGTAAGCCGGTCCCGGTGGATATCTATAGCTGGGTGCACGGAGCCGACAAACCTCACCTTTTCCTAGCAAGTGATCGCATTCTGGAATCGGATTTGTTGAAGAACAAGCCGGACGACGTTGAGCTTCGGCTCTTTATCGAGCCGAGCTCAAGAAGTGATTTTCAACAATACTTACAAAGGCTCGTAAATGATAACGACCACATAAAGACACTCAATGACGAACGCAGGTCGGCCATAGTTTCTGAAGTGGTTCGAGATGTACTTGCAAATGCGTTCAAATCCGAGTCAACATCCACGATCGTGGGTACTGCCAATTTGCTCGGGCAGCATATTGCTTCTTTGGTTTCCGAAACCCAACTGTCGATGACAGGTTTATCTAAGATTCTGCATCATGATTACGGTACATTTACCCATTCAGCCAATGTAGCGCTCTATTCCTCTCTGCTGGCATTGCGAATGGGTTTCGATGAATACAGTATTGAAGACATCGCAGTCGGGGGACTATTGCATGATATTGGAAAACTCAGTATCGAGGACCGCATCCTAAACAAAGCCGGAAAGTTAGACGATATGGAGTTTCGAATCATCAAGAAGCATCCTCTTGAAGGTTTCCGAAGATTGTTGTCTGAAGAGAACGTCACGACCTGTCAATTGTTGATGGCATATCAACATCACGAAAAACTAGATGGAACCGGGTATCCGGTAGGGATAGAATCCGACGAAATCTCGAAAGTAGCCAAGTTGTGCGCGGTCGTTGATGTCTATGAGGCGTTAACAAGTAAACGTCCGTACCGAAACGCGATGCGTCCAGAACAAGCGATTGAAATCATGTCAAGAGATGTGGGCAAACACCTTGACGGTGAAATCTTAGAGATTTGGAAAGAATTTGTCTTTGAAAATGAAGGAGCGCTGTCCTAATGTCCTTGAAGATGAAGATTCAACTAACGCCGGACCTCACGAAGTCTCTTGAACAACGAGGGACCACAGAACCGAATCTTTTTGAAGCCAGAGGTTCCGCTCGATTCCGTTGCAATGCGACGGCTACAGCCAAACTAATGGCCTCTAAAATGCATATCCCCAATCAAGATGAAGATTCGTTGGTGATCGTAAAAGACCTTTCTCGCTCCGGTGTTGGCTTCATCAGTCATCAGCAATGGTTTCCTTCCCAAGTGATCGAACTCACATTAGCAACAGGAAAGATCCATGGTCGCGTCGCACGAGCACGCCGAATCGCCGCGAGCTGTTATGAAATCGGAATCGAAATCGCAAAATTTGAGCAGAACGCGGCATCCGCCTGAGCGATCGGATCCGAGCCGTGAAAATCTAGCAGTAACTATGCTAGAAAGAGTTCTCGCCACTGTCTAGCGACAACTGTTTTTCCCCAGCTGGCGACAACTACAAATCCCCAGCAACCAGGAAACGCTAGCTTTGTTTTTGGCTGAATTCAGCGACAACTAGAATTCCCCAGATCTTCGATTTTTTATTTGCTACGGCTT
>JAJTID010000258.1 GCA_021300155.1 Pirellula sp. | reverse complement strand
GTTCGGCGGTTGCCGGCCAAGTCGTAGATCCAATCCAGATCGTATTGATCCGTGAGTGTTTCGGAGATCAACCGATCGACAGCGTCATACTCCCATATGAACTCGTTCGAGACAACTGGGGTCGTCCCGTCTTTGATCGACTCAACTACCTTGGTTCGCTTTCCATCCGCCCGAACGGTGTAGTCAAACGTGGCTCGGTTCTCGCTGGATTGTTGCTTGCCATCCGCATTGAGATCGACCCAATGCGTGAGCGTCTTCAAACGCCCGAGCGAGTCGTAGTCGTTATCGTGAATAAGCCCATTGTGGTATCGCGTCGTATCGAGCAAACCATCAAGGGTATATCTGTAAGCCGTCACATCCGAAGTCCCCAAAGTGACACCGCCCCGGTCTCGCTGCACCACTGTCTTGAGTCGACCGAGTTCGTCATACGTGTAGTCTAACGTATTTTCGAATGCATGCTGGCTGGTTGGCATAAACGCGGTACTCGACCATTCTTTGCGTGTCATTCGACCATGGACGTCGTAAGTGTAACGGACCTTACCCTCGCGATTCATGGTTTCATACAATTTGCCCTCGTCATCGAATTCCATCGTTTCGATTCGTCTGGAAACGCCACCGACGAAATGCTCGATTTTGTTGGTCCGGCCCCGATTGTCGAAGCTGAATTTGCGAACTTCGGAAGAGGTTCCATTAGCAAAGGCAGACGCGTTTGGATAGTAGCGAATCTCTGTCAAACGCCCTGTTTTGTCATCGTAGATGTTTTGCTCGTGAACACCTTCGAAGGAAATGTGGAGCGATTTCCGGCCACGAGAATCGTACTGTTCATACTCTGAAAATGCTTCGGCAGCCGAATCATCAGTTGTTCCCAGCTTGCCATCCACTCCAAAGCCCAATGGAAGTGTTCGCGAGACTTGACGTCCGAAGGCATCGAACGCCAAGCGAGTCTCGTGTCCGTAAGGATCGACGATGAGGGATTGTTGGCCCGAGAAACTGTAACCGTATTGGTAACGAGGCCTTGTGACCGCATTCGCATTGAGTGGATCGGCAACAGCAGGAAGAGCTACTGCACTCATGCGACCATCGAGGTCATACTCAGTCAGCCGCGTTGGGATGAGTTGGTTATTCAATTGGTTCTTGAAGCTCTTATCCGATTCAGACCAAACCAATTGGACAGTTGCTGCAACTTGTTTGCTTTCTGCCACTTTGCGACCTAATGCGTCGTAGCGAACTTGGGCGTACGAGCCATCGTGGTACGTCGTTCGGATGACGCGGTTCTCGGAATCGTAGGATTAGACTCTGGTGCAAGTGGAGTCGGAAGTCCTGCCATCAAATGCCGCGGCTCAAGTGACTCCGAGGTCGGAGGTCGCTTGGTATTGTGTACGGTGCGCGTCTCATTGCGACTTCGGTGAATCGCCTTGTTTCGCCAAACAACTCGGCGGCCAAGTTGAAATAGAGTCTCTTGCCAGTAGAATATTGGACGCTTCATGGTGTTCAGAGAATGGATTTGAGAGTGCGGTGAAGGCGTATATGAGTTGATCAAGAAGCAAAACAGCGTGAACAAATATGCCCACGCTAGAGGTTCAGAACCGAGTTTGTGACCCTTTACTTGACTTGACCTACGTTAGTAGCCTTCAATAGGGAACAGATGTTGTTAGGTCGCAGCATGGCCTCGAGCGTATTTCATCCCATTTGGTTCTGGAATTGAAAAGCAGAGAGCAAAGACTCGAGAGAAAAGTCGTCACGATTAAATCACTCCATCAAGAGGGCAAAACTCAAAGGAAGGGAAGTCAATCGGTTTGATGGCGTGAGCGAATGAAGACAATCGCAACAAGTCAGAAAGCAATTGATGGCGTTTGTTATTGCGACACGAAGTGCGACAGTCAATCACGGGTCACAGTAAATTAACGAAAATTCTTTTCGAAGAAAATTTCAAGAATTGTGTCGCAGTGCTGCATCTCAAACTTGCGTTGCTGCATCTCAAACTTGCGTTATTGCTTGCGACTGCCATGTATTCACAATGGACCCACGAAAGCGCTGCAAAAATCTCTTCCAAGATTGTGGTCAGGACTTCGGTACTTCATGGCGTCAAGAGCAACGGAGCGTGCTGTTGACGTGTGTTTAAAGAAAGGCAATTCTCGCTTGCGGAGTTCAGTTATATCCGTTTTTGATCCTCGATTTTCGTCACAACGAAAGAACGCAAATCGATTTCGAGGATGACGCGAAACTATCTTGCATCCTGCGAGAGTGTGAAATCGTTGAGCGAACGACAGAAACCTGCGCCACGATTCCACGCCAAGATGGCTCAAAGAACTACGGCCGCTGTACGCTTACATGGCAAAACTGGGGCGGCTCGATGTGATGCCGGTGGATGATTTCGGTGTGCGATCGGCATTGATGCAGCTCTATGATCTACCGGACATGCCGAAGAAGTCAGAGTTCGCGACCTACACGAACGCTTGGAGTCCTTATCGAAGTATCGGCGCGTGGTATTTGTGGCGTTACGCCGATTCGCAAAAGTAGAATTCCGCTAACTACGCTGAATCATTTGTCCGACCAGCCGATCGAGAAGTACAACTCCCATCAGTTGATCGTTGCTACCAAGCACTCGGGCGAGCTTACATTTTTGTGACACCATTTGATTCAGGACGGTTATTTGCCCTGTCGATGGTTCGAACGTTGGGATGGGGTGGAGATTTGGATACACTTTTGCTTCTGCAACTTCGGATGTGTCGTAATAACCAACCAGTCGCTTGTTTTGTTCGTGCAGCACCGGTATCACGGCCTGATTGGATTTACGTCCAACCTGTTTGAGTTCTTCGAGGCTCGTACCGAGGACGACTGTTCGCAGTCCACGTATTGGCATGCAATACCTGACGATCGAGTCGCTACCGAAGGCAAACAGATTTTGGATAAAGTCGCGTTGGACTGGAGTTAGCAACCCAGCTTGTTGACCATCCTCCAGGACTTGCCGCAGCTCACGTCGCGCGAGGGCTGGTCGCACTCTCAATGGTTCCTCGCCAAGAAGCTTCTGAATCCAGCGACTTAGCAAATAAAGCCCCCAGGTAAATGGAAGACTCAAAATTGTCAGGACCATTAATGGGAGCCCAAAGGTCTTCAGCAGTCGATGAGGAATTTGATAGAACAAACTTTTTGGAAGAAGTTCGCAGAAGATAAACAAAATCGGGGTGCTCAGGATACTGATGAACACCGTCGTTCCTGGGTCATCGTATCCGAGTATTGCAACAATGAACCATGCGACTCCAATGGTGAACGCTTGATTCGCAACGTTGTTTCCAAACAACAACGTGGACACGAATAGCCCTGGATGGTTCGTTAACCAAAGCAACCCACGGGACAATCGGGATCCATCTAACGCATCGAGTACCAGGCGAACACGCTGGACTCGATACATGCCAGTCTCGACACCGCTACAAAAAGCACTTAGTAAACACGATACTAATATCAGGACGATGGAAGGAATCATTCGCCATCCTCGGATACCAACTCTGGCATCTCTATTTGTTGCCCAGTGAGACGAATGAGCATGTCACCTCGCTGTGGAATACTGGTAACCTCCAGCGAGTAGTCCCCCCACTGAACTCTATCGCCTACATGTGCCAGTCGCCTCAGTTGATTCTGTACGACTCCTGCGATCGTGGCTTCTCTCGAATCGGGCAATTTGATGTCCATCGCCTTCTCCAGCTTTCGAATCCTGGCTTTTCCATCCACGATCCATTCCATCTCGCCAGACTTCGAAAACTGCAACTCCCCCATGGGATTGATGCGATCATGAAAGGTTGCAAAAGTAGCTTCGATCAGATCTTCAAAAAGAATAACTCCAATCGTTTCGCCACGTTCATTCACGACGACACCATGTCGTTTGTCTGCTGTCAATAATAGTTGAAACACTTGGGCGAGAGTCGCGCACCATGGAAAGAATAGAACTGACTGAGTTTTTGGTACCAGCCCCATGCGTTTTGCGATCATCAAATCATCCAGAGTAGCCGTCGCAATAATTTCGTTTTCCTGACTCGACGTAATTAGCAGCAAGTGGCTTTGATCATCGAATTCGTTCGCTTGCATATCTTCGATACACTGCGTCACGGTGGGTGGATCAAGAGGGAGTGTCCCGAAACTGAATTGACTTTTTGGATGCATCCATTCGTGAGCTTCGATATTGGAGAGTTGAAGAATGTTCTGAAGGATTCCTTTTTCTAAGTCCCTCAGTTGCGAATCCGTCTCGCTGAGTTCAATAGCGCGTTCCAAGTCACTGCTATCGAGGACCGTTTCAGGTTTCAATCCTGGAAAAATAAGCCGGCGACAGATATCGCTAACCGAGTTCATGCCGATGGCCAAATATCCAGTGATCGAGTTCACAAATGACATGGGGAGAGCCACTGCAAGCGAAACTTTGATCGGAGCCAACACGCCGATACACTTCGGAAGTAGCTCGGATACCAGAATCAGCAACACCAAAGATCCGACGCTGAATATATAAGAGGCCGTCTCCCACCCCGGTTTCTCGCTGATCTCGGATGCTATGACATTGCTGCAGGAAAAGTAGGTAATGTTTACCGCGAGGTTGCAAAGAAGAATCGTCGACAAGAGCTTTGTCGGATTCAAAAGGAGTGAATCGATTGCCAGCGACACCCGACCTAATCCAAGCTTTTGGCGTTGGTTGGCTGTCAAAGAAAAGAGAGCCGCTTCACTGGCAGAAAAAAACGCGGATAGAACGATCGTGACTAGCATTGCGGTTGCAGCAACCACACAACTAAACAGATCAATGCCTCCTTCAGCATCACCCATGCTGGATGTCCTGAACCGATAGCAAACCTGCGACGTTTCCAAACACGAAAACTATTCCTCGTCCACCGTTTTGGATCGACCGAATGCGAAATCAAACTCACTTAACGCAGGGATCATCATAGCAGCTGTCGCAAAAGCATATGACACGGAAACAACAGAAAATACACTCAACTCTTGATCTCGCAGCAAAAAACTGGTGATTGCAAAAAATGTTAAGAACGGCAAACAAAACGAGCTCAGTGTAATTGCGGGGGAAGGATTGCGACTCCCCAATGCCAAGTAGAGCCCCGTACCGCCACCCAGAATAATGAAAAGAAACGGTGCAAGCTGCCGACCAAACGATCCACGAAACATCAACATAATCAACATGCAAACTGCGATCCCCAAGAACAGGAAGAAAACAGTTCCCAAGCTCGTACCGATGGCGACTCGGCTTTGAGAGTAGATCATGCCGCAATGGATCCCGAGCATTGTCACAAAGACATCCATGACCAGCAGACAAATAAGAGTAAAGACGAAATTCTCTCCATGGATTGCTTGTGACCACCAAAGAAAAAAACAAAGGACCATCGGAGCCAAAACCATTTCCTTGGTCACGTAAAGAACTCCACAAATTTTGCCCAACAAAAAGCTCGCAGGTGTGACCTCGGTTACCAACAGCAAATCCAGTGCACCACCGTCCCTTTCATTCGTAATAGAGTTTACAGCGAGCGCGTTGATAATGATCAAGGACAGGACAAAGAATGGTGCCAATAACGAAACCGTTGGAGGGACGAGCGACTCTTGGTAGGTCGTCGTCTCGAATGCAATACCACTTTGAATCGTTTGATAAAGTCCAACACCTACAAGCAAAGCGAAGAGCAGATAAGCGATTTTGACGAAAACAACTTTGCGTCCGTAGGCCCATGTGCACATTTCTCGCCAAAGAACTGGATTGTTCCAGACCGTGCGAGGTGCGCGACTTTTCCATGCCTTCACGTTCCTGGCTGTAGACACTCCCTGAATGTTCTCACCAGATCCTGTTTCCATGATGGATTCTGATTCTTGAGTATCCATACCCGTCGGCCGCCTCTCTCGCGATGGGTTCCATACGCGAAGCATGGACACGGACAGCAGCATCAACAAAATACCAAACAAAAGAACGATAGCTCCGGCCAACCCTGCGTTACCGCCGGGAACTGCAAACGGCAGAAAAGCGGCCGAAGCGATGGGTTGCGTGATGTCCATTACGGATCGCAGCGGGCTCAAGAAAATCGAAACAGCGGGATCGATACCAGGAAGCATGCCTGCAGCAACGATCTCACCGAAGCCCAACCAAAACGCAATGCTCAGCGCAGTAACAGCAATCGACTGAAACGTCTTTTCCCGCCAAAAGGCCACCGTTGCCCCAATGGTTGCACAGGCGATCAACGTACAAGCGGTCACCCAAGAGCATGCGATCACTTGTTCCACAGACACGCCGCCTAATAGCAACAGCATGAACATCACGGGCATCGACGCAAAGAACGCATTGAATGCGGTCAATAAGCCAGCACCTATTTTGCCGAGCACAACTTCTGCATTGGTAAGGGACGTCATCAAAAGCAGGATGATGGTCTGCTTGTCCTTTTCATGACTTACAGCCGTGGTTCCTGCTAAAGCAGCAGTAAACATTAGGACAATGAGTTGAAATGGCGCGATAAGCTGAAAGATCAGCACTCCAAACCGAGCGAGGTCACCGGGGTTTTGGACCGGCTGAATACCAGCCAGCAGCAACCATGTCGTGCAAATGATTCCAAAGACCATCAGCGCAAAAACGATGCGGCTTAT
>JAJTID010000251.1 GCA_021300155.1 Pirellula sp. | reverse complement strand
TAGAACTTCTTTGTTGCGCCAAGGAAGAGCCAGTGGGCTTGGACATCGTAGGAGCTATTGTTGTGATCCCCGCCAACTAGTTCGCTTTGACCTGTTTGAAGAGTAGGCCTATAGGAATATTGATAGGCCGTATCATATTCCCAACAGCATCGCCGCCATCCGAAACCCGCTGTAAAGTAATTCGATAAAATTGTTGGTAGGTAAGGGGTCATAGTCGATGCCCGAACTGCGTCGCTGTTGTAGCCATACCCTAATCTAACCGTCTTATTCGGGGCGATATCCCGTTCGACCCCGCATTTGACAACAACATTGTCTTTCCATTTCAATGGCATCGAATCCTCGACTTGTGGCCCTGCCATCGCGAGGAAAACTGGATTATCGGGATTCGACAAATGGATGTCCACTGTATTCATTGCGCGAGACCATTGTTGCCAATCCACGTCTACACCGAATCGCGTTACTGGGCTCAGTTCGTACTTCAGCCCAACTCCCGCCACGCGAGGCCAGACGAAGTCCAGTGTCGTGTCGTAGTGGGACCTTCCGACGCCAGGGATCGCAATGGACGCACTGCCATTATTTTCAAACCGATTTTGGCTTTGGTAATGGGCACCGATGGTCAAGAGTTCGGTAACTTCGTATTGAAGGCCGGTAGACCAACTCAAGGCGGCACCCGTGGCTTGAAGATCGATAATCGTTGGAAGACCAGTTAACGGAGCTGTAGAGATGAAGTGCGGCCCTTCCAATTCAATATGGCTAATCGCGACTCCGAGGGTCGCACCAACACGGAGTCTATCGGTTGCCTGATAGGAAACCCCAGGTAAAGCCCGAACTAACATGCCGATTGATTTGTAGAATTGAGGCCCCGCGAGTAGGCCGGGAGGACCTTCCAGGTTCCATCTGGCGCCGAAACCAGCCGGTGTGTAGACCCCAAACCCGAACGCAAGATCGTCGTTGTAGCGTTTCGCGAGGGTGAATGCCCCAAGACCAAATGGGGAATTGGAGGCACTAACATTAGCGTTTTGAGGGTCCGAGTACTTGACATCCGGAAAAAGCCCCACGATCGTGCCATCCATGACCCCCGTCGAGCACGAGTTCGAGCGGTACGTCGCGCCGATCAGACCTGCAGGGTTGTCTGAGAAGACGAATGCATTGTCATCGAATGCTAGGTTTGTCCCAGCACGTCCTGCGGATCGCGCACCCAAAGCCGGCACGAAGGTTTCGGCAAATAATTGCGATGTGAAAACGAAGTGTGCTAAGCACGCAACAACAAAAGCTCTATTCCACATCCGAATCGTCCTTGAATCGGTACACCCTTTTACAACATTAACCTGTTTTCTCGATATCGCCCTGCTCACCCCTGAGATTCCAAACTTTGTCCGAGTTCTGGCAAATTGTTAGTTTGCAACTTCTAAACATTCCGATTTGGTTGGATGTAGGGGCTGGCGTCGCAAAATGCAGTTTTTCAGTAGTCTACGAAGATGTGAAGGATGCGGACATCAGCTCCGTTTCTTGCGATTTTTTCTCGGGTTGGGTGGGGGAGGCCACAGGTGGGGCGTCGTCGAGGCGAGTGCGGATCGCACGCATTTGTTCCTCGACGTTGGCGAACGCATCGACGAGGTCGGGGTCAAAGTGGGTGCCTCGACTATCATAAATGATTCTTGCCGCTTCTTCGTGCGTGTATGCATCTTTGTATACCCGCTTGGTGGTTAAGGCATCATAAACATCTGCGATGGCAACGATGCGTGCGCACAAGGGAATTTGTTCTCCTCGAAGTTGGAATGGGTAGCCGGTCCCATCCCATCGTTCATGATGTTTCAGCGTAATGTCCAATGCCATTTTGATGAAGCCAGCTTCTGGGTACGCATTCGCTGAGGCGTAAAGGGTTTCACCGCCGATCAGCGTATGTCGTTTCATGATATCGAACTCTTCCGATGTCAGTTTTCCCGGCTTGAGTAGAACACTATCGGGGATCCCGACTTTACCGATGTCATGCAAGGGGCTCGTCAAGTAAATTAGCTCGACGAACTGAGCGTCCACGACGCATTCGAATTTCGGCCAATTCATTAATTCGGTTGCGAGAACTTTAGAGTACTCCCGAATTCGTTCAAGGTGTGTTCCCGTATCGGTATCGCGACTTTCGGCAAGTTTCGCGAGCGAGAAGATCATCATATCGCGACCTTCCAGCATTAGCAGGCGGCGTCCACCTTCGAGCCTGAGTCGCAACTCTTCATGATGAAATGGTTTGCTTAAGTAGTCATCCGCACCTGAATCGAGCCCCAAAAGGACACTTTTCAGGTCGGAATGGCAGGTCAACAAAATAAAGTAGGTGTATTGTGTCGAATGGCGTTCTCGAACAGTTTGGCATAGTTCGATTCCATTCATTTCGGGCATCTCGACATCCGAGATTATGATGCGAGGCGAAAAAGTTCGCATCTTCTCAAGTGCTTGCTTGCCATTGGCTGCGCGTTCGACGTTGTACCCTGCCTCTTGCAGGAAATAGTCGAGCATTTCAATAGCAATTGGATCGTCGTCGACGATGAGTACGTTCAATCTATTCGCATGGGATGAGTCTGATGTATTCACGATATTTACGCTCCCGAGGCCAATTCATCTAGGATCGCCTCTACCTGTTTCTTTAAGGATTCAAGATGTGTATACAACAATGCGACATCTCGTTGCTCAGCTGCATGTTCGACAAGAAATGCTGCTTCTGCCAAAGGAACGGCGCAGATGTTTTTGGCTGTTCCTCGAACGCGATGCGCAATGCGTCTTACTTGATCTAATTCATTAGTTTCGATTGCCGAATGTAAATCTCGCTGTTCCTTGGGGAGCGTGCCTGCGAAAACTACAGCCAGTTTTTTTGCGAGGGCTTGATTCCCCATACAACGCAACAGAAAACCCTCACGATCAAAGATCGGCGGGATGGTATGAATTTCCGCATTGGTTGTGGACATTGGGATCAGATCGTTTAGAAACTGGCACGAATGAAACTTAGGGAAGGTAGCTTAGGCTTGACAGCATGCTGCCAATTTCCCGTGCGTATCCGTCCGAAAAGAGATCTTTTTGGTATGGATTATGATGAGCAGTTCGATAAAGAGGCAATATTGCTCGGCAAAGCCCGCACGGTTGGAAGAATTCCTCCATCAGGTTACTGAACCAACGCCAGGCGTTTTGACGAGTTTGGCGAACAACTGCCATTTCTAACCTGGGCCCTCCCGTTCCATAAACCATTTCCTAAAAAGCAAAGTTTCGGCTCCGAGGTCTCGGAGCAGTGAACAACGGCGCCCGTCATTAATCGGTCGCAAAAGAAATCTAGGCGCAATTCATTCCGAACAGTTCCACGGATAAGAAAATCTCACAGCAGTTTGTGTTAGCTTGAGGCAGCAGTCGGCATCCATACATTCACTCCAGCCAATAATGTCAGTCGTTCACACCAAGGTCGAATCCCCATTAACAGCGTCTTCGTATCGCCGAATCCCGAAAACGAAGTCTGGATAGTTGGTGTGTTTGCTGTGTCGAATCGCCGCTGCCGCAGTTATCCGGCGTGCTCGAATAGAGACTTAATTCTGGATTCGAGTCACACAAAACATCTTGTCCTACGACGGTGCTCGATGGCGCGACGAACCACCAAAACCGCCAATCATGAATAGGATAAGCGAGAAAGTTTTGTTAGCAGAATCGCCGGTGTTTTTACAAAGATTGCTTTTAAATAAACTCGTAACTGACTTTGCCATGTTTGCTGGCGCGACTGATGCGGTCGAGGCTGTACAAACCGGCTAGTACAAACTCGATACAGGACGCTCGCGTTGCTGGGTGCGAAGAGGCGCTGACTTCGAAGGCTGCTTCCCACACTGGTGGCACATGCTTCAACCGTTCTGCATAATGCGAACTTGGCAACAGATCACCGACTTCGATTCGAACCCCTTTGTTGAAGATCTCCGCGATCGGCCCGGCACCATGTTCGTCGACGTATTGTTCAAAAACGGTTCGAATCGCCGTCGCAATCAAGGAGTCTAGGATCTTGCGTTCGTTCATTTGATGCGAACCCATCAGGTCCATCTCCAGTTTACCCAATGATGACGTAAACAGATGGCCCAAGTCGCTGATTCGAGGAACAGCGACCTCTTCCTTGAGAAGCACTGCACGATGGCGAGCGGACGCGATCATGGTTCGATAATTCGACAATGAAAAGCGTGCTGAAACGCCTGACGCTTGGTCTACGTACTTGGACTTCCTAGCCTGAGCCGTGATTTCTTCGATGATCTCCATCATGAAGTAAGGTACTTGCACGGGATACTCACCACCGAGATCCAACCCGGCTTCTTGTCTCAGGATCTCGATACCCATTTCTCGTTCCACAGGGTAATGTGTCTGGATGATCGAACCGATTCGATCTTTCAATTGCGGGATAACTTTGCCGCTGCGGTTGTATGTGCTCGGATTGGCCGAGAACAGAATGAAGATGTCGAGTTCAAAGCGGATAGGAAACCCACGGATCTGCACATCTCGTTCTTCGAGAATGTTGAACAAACCAACTTGCACGAGTTCATCGAGTTCTGGAAGTTCGTTCATTGCAAAGATGCCACGATGCATGCGTGGGATCAGACCGAAGTGCAACGCTTCTTCGGAACTCATGCTTACACCACCGGTGAGCTTCGAAGGATCGATTTCCCCGATCACATCGGCGAACTTGGTCCCTGGGGCAAGGCGTTCGACGTAACGTTCGGAGCGATGCCACCAACCGATAGGAATCGACACGGGATCGCGATTCGCTACGACTTCTTGTCCAGCACGGGTGATTGGTGCGTAAGGATCTTCGTGGACCGCGAGTTCCGGTAGATCTATAAATGGCAGATACTCGTCGAGAAAGCGAACGAGCGTGCGCATGAGTCGACTCTTCGCTTGGCCCTTTTCTCCTAAGAACAAGAGATCATGCCCAGCCAGTAAAGCGATGTTCAATTCCGGGACGACGGTATCGTCGTAGCCCACTATGCCTGGATAAAGTGGCTCGCCAGCGGCCAGCATGCGTTGGAAATTGGAACGAATTTCCTCTTTTACGGACCGGGATTTCCAACCGGAATTGCGAAGTTGAGCGAGATTGGTTGGGAAATTAGCGATTTCGGTTGCCATAAATCGTTTCTGAGGAACGAGTAAAGGATTTCTTGTGGTGAATTGTATATCCGTGGCAAGAAGACTAGATCGGTTGCCGGGGCCAGTAGATAATACGACTGCGATTCAAGCAATGTGATGGAATCGCGAGAGGACCTCGACGGAACGAACAAAGGTGCAGACGTCATGGCGATTACAACTTCAGAAATTGTCGGTCCGCTCAACGAATCTCAACGGGCAGCCGTCACGCATATCGAGGGGCCGCTCCTGACATTAGCGGGGCCAGGCAGCGGTAAAACGAGGGTGGTTACGCATCGCATTGCGTATCTGGTAGATCAAGGAGTCTCACCGTATTCCATCCTCGCTTTGACGTTCACGAATAAAGCGGCCCGCGAAATGAAGGCTCGCATCGACCGGATGTTAGAAGACTGCCCGGTTTGGATGGGGACTTTTCACGGTTACTGTGCAAGGTTCCTACGTCGATTTGGTGAGATGGTCGGATTGACACCAAACTTTTCTATATTCGATACCGATGACGCGAAAGCCGCTTTGAAAAAGGCCATCGAAGCTGCTGGTGTTTCGCTTACGCATTTGAATCAAGGAAGTATCGGACGACGTATCGGGGGATTGAAGAACTGCGCTATCGATCCGGAGTCCTTTGAAGGTAACGCACGAGGGCCGAATGATAAGATCATTGCCAAAGTGTACCCGGTTTACCAAAAGCTTTTGCTGCAAAATAACGCGGTTGATTTCGATGATCTTCTGATGCATACTGCATTGATCCTCAGGAACAACCCAGATCTCCGCGCGGATTTGGATAGCAAACATCGATACATCATGGTGGATGAGTATCAAGATACGAACGTCGCTCAGTATTTGATCGTTCGCGGTCTTTCGCTGGACTTTCCCAATTTGAATGTGACGGGTGATCCCGATCAATCGATCTATAGTTGGCGCGGAGCGGATATCCAAAACATACTGAGCTTCGAAAAAGACTACCCTCAATCGGTGACGGTAAAGTTGGAAGACAACTACCGAAGCTCGCCTGAGATTCTTACTATCGCGGACTGTTTGATCTCGTGCAACACGCGTCGCAAAGCCAAGACACTTCGTCCGACGCAACCATCGGGGGAAAAGGTTCGATTCTGTACTTATGCAACCGACCGCGACGAAGCGGACGATATCGCTCAACGGATCGCTATGGAGATCTTGGAAAACGGAGCCAAGGCAAAAGACTTTGCGATTCTTTACCGAACGAATGCTCAGTCGCGATTGCTCGAACAAGCGTTGTTGCGACGCAAGTTAAACTACCAATTGATCGGTGGATTTCGGTTTTACCAACGCGAAGAGGTCAAAGATATCCTTGCCTACTTGCGATTGCTCCACAACCCGACGGACGACATCTCGTTTGATCGCGTTGTCAATGTGCCGACAAGGGGACTAGGTGATAAGTCGTTAGAAAAGGTGGCTGAATTGGCGAAGAGCCGCGAAGTTCCGATGCTTGTCGCATTGCGTGCAGCGACCGAACACGACATGCTGAGCAAGAAGGCAAAAGCTGGTGCCAGAGAGTTTTTGGCAATCTACGACAAGCTGCTTGCCAAAAGTACGGGCCCCCTGTTGGGTGTCATCAATTGCATGTTGGAAGAAACCGGCTACATCGAGTACTTGACCAATCGCAAAACCGAGACACCGGACGAAAGCATCATTGGTAACATCAATGAGTTACGAGCGGATGCAGCGCAAGTGGATTCCGAGGCAAACGACGACGGCAATGCATTGGAACGTTTCCTTGAACAAGTGACGTTGATCAGCGATGTTGATGGCATCAACGATGTCGAAAACAAAGTTACATTGATGACACTTCATTCGGCGAAAGGTTTGGAATTTGAGCATGTGTACATTATCGCGGTGGAGCACGATGTTTTACCTCATATTCGCTCACGCGACGATCCATCCCAACTCGAAGAGGAGCGTCGATTGCTATTCGTCGGCATCACTCGTGCCAAGAGCCATTTACAATTGAGTATGGCGAGGTATCGCGGATTCTCAAGCAATCGATCCAGTTCACCAAGTCAATTCGTGATGGAGTTGCCTCGCGCAGAAATGTCGATTGTCGATATGACCAACCTTGATGAATTCGACACTTCCTTTATGGACGAGGACGATACCGGAGAAAGCTTCGATGAATTCGAAGAGCTTCCTTCCAATCCGAAGCGTCCGATGGTTAGTTTTCTTCATGATCGTCCCAAGAAAAAGGGTACTAAGGGGAAAACGAAAGCGGTCTCTGAGTTGGAGGGTGTTGGTCAAGAGTTGGCATCGATCAAGGCGCGACTTACGTCACAAAAACAGCTGTCGAATCCGACGGTCCTACTTTCCAACGAGGCAGGGGAAGATGGCATGCCGGACTTTGCTGAGAATGATTTGGGAATCGACGAAGCAAGTGCGGAGCATGCTGCAAAGCTTGCGGAACTGCAAAAAAAGCTACCGTCGATTGGTCTGAAAACGGGCAAGGCATTTCATTCCATCACTACCGTCGACGGTGTAGGAGTCGAGCTTTTTGAGGCGGGGTCGATCGTGCGTCATCCCGAGTACGGAATCGGCCAAGTCGAATCCGTTGATGGCCATGGAATTCGCCGTTTAGCACGGATTTCGTTCGAAAACGGCGAATCCAAATCGTTTCAATTAAGCAAATCCTCGCTCCAATTGATCGAAGCCTAGACGCAGGGATTTTCAACAGCTCACTCGGAGTTGTCGCAGCCATTTGCTAAATCTACTTGATTGCATTTCGTATCCAACCAAGTGGAGAACCATTTGCATCCTATGATCCCTGCGACTTTCGTTAATGGCAGCAAGGATCCAGGAGGAGATAACCAAATTTTCTATGTTCATTTCGCTTCCGAGTCCAATCACTCTCCAGGTCGGGGCGTTGCTAAAAGGTTGGGGGAAGCCTATTCGAATGAATCTACCCCGCCGCAGGCTTACTTCAAGACGAGCAGCAAATCACCGGCTTCGACTTGGCTACCTGAGTGGACGTAAAGTTGTGTGATCTCGCCATCGCGATCGGCTGCAATCGAGGTCTCCATCTTCATCGCTTCGAGTGCTAGCAGCTTTTGCCCCTTCTTGACTTTCGTTCCAACGGAAACAGCGACTCCGATCACCATACCCGGCATGCCTGCCGCGACATGCGTTGGATCGGCTGCGTCAGCTTTGATTCGCTTGGCCTCTTTGTTCTCGATCGATTTGTCGAGCACTTCAATTTCGCGTGGTTGACCATTGAGTTCGAAATAAACAACGCGGGTCCCGTTCGGACGCGGCTCACCGACGGCAAGAAACTTCACGATCAGCCGTTTGCCAGGCTCGATGTCGATCGAGAACTCTTCACCGATCGCTGGACCGAAAAAGAAGATGGGGGATGGCAGCAATGATACGTCACCATAGCTGCGAACATGGGCTACGAACTCATCGAAAACCTTCGGATACAAAGCAGACGTAACCGAATCTCGCAACGTCGCATCGCGTCCAAGCTTTGGCTTCAACTGTTGAGCAATTGCATCGAAGTCAACGGGAGGCAATGTTTCACCTGGCCGTTCAAGGACTTCGGGGTTATTCCTCAAGATATTCTTCTTCACGTTTTCGGGGAATCCGCCCGGTGGCTGGCCCATCATTCCCCCGACCAAATCCAATACCGAGCCGGGATAAGCCAATTCCCGTTTTCCTGTCGCTACATCGTCAGCAGACATTTGATTCGCGACCATGAACAACGCGAGATCACCTACGGCTTTACTCGTGGGCGTTACTTTGACAATATCACCGAGAAGCTGGTTCGCATCGGCGTATCGTTTGCATACGTCTGGCCATTGATCTCCGAGGCCAAGCGCTTTGGCTTGCTGATAAAGGTTCGTATACTGGCCGCCAGGCATTTCGTGTTGGTAAAGATCTCCGCCCGCAACCAAGGACTCGCTCTCGAATGGTGCGTAGAATTGTCGAACCGCTTTCCAATACTCTGAAATCTGAGTAAGCGTATCCGTTTGCAGTTTGCTCTCCCGTGGTGAATAGCGAATCGATTCGACGAGTGTATTCAAATTCACTTGGGACGTTCCACCGGACATTGAGGCAAACGCGCCGTCCGCAATCTCCAGTCCTTCACCCGCAGCATTCAAAAGGGAAGCCGCTTGGATACCTGCGGTATCATGCGTGTGGAAGTGAATTGGAATGCCTATCTCTTGTTTCAACGTCGCTACCAAAAGCTTGGCTGCTGCAGGTTTGCAAAGGCCAGCCATATCTTTGATGGCGAGTATGTGTGCTCCCATCCCTTCCAGCTTCTTTGCAAGATCGACATAATATTTTAGGGAGTACTTAGGTCGATTTGGATTGAGAATATCTCCCGTGTAGCAGATCGCAGCTTCGCAAATCATGCCTGATTCGACGACCGCTTCCATCGCAACACGCATGTTGTCGGACCAATTCAATGCGTCAAAAACGCGGAAGATGTCCACTCCGGCTTCTGCTGCTTCCTTCACAAATGCACGGACCACATTGTCAGGATAGTTTGTGTAGCCAACCGCATTCGAAGCTCGCAGCAGCATTTGAAACAAGATGTTTGGGATGCGCGATCTCAATTCACTGAGTCGTTGCCAAGGGCTCTCCCAAAGAAATCGCATCGATGTATCAAACGTCGCCCCACCCCACATCTCCAGTGAGAAGAACTCGGGCGCGAGTCGCGCGTAAGCATCGGCGATGTGGAGCATATCGATCGTTCGCAATCGAGTCGCTAACAACGATTGATGTGCATCGCGCATCGTCGTGTCGGTCAACAACAACTCTTTCGAATCGCGGATCGAATCGCAAAACTTCTTAGCGCCCAATGCGAGAAATCGGTTTCGGTATCCCTCTGGCAATGGCTTCTTCACATCGACGGCTGGGATCGGTGCCGGTTCTCGACGCACTTGCCCGACCTTTTCGGTCACCATCTTATTACCATTAACCACGGTCTCGGCAATGAACGTAAGCAATCGCGTGGCGCGGTCTCGCCGCCGAGTCAGCTCGAACAACTCAGGCGTCTTGTCGATCATTCGCGTCGTTGCATCGCCTGCCAAGAAAGTGGGATGCGTGATCAATGAGATCAAGAAAGGTATATTTGTCTTCACACCACGGATGCGGAACTCTTGCAAGCAACGTTCCATTCGACCTGCGGCTTCGTTGAGATTGCGACCTCGCGTGGTTACTTTGACTAGTAGCGAATCGTAGAAAGGGTTCACCACAGCCCCGCTGTAAGCGCTACCTGCATCGAGGCGAATCCCCATTCCCCCAGCGCTGCGGTAGTGCGTGATTCGGCCATAGTCAGGTCGAAATTGGTTCGATGGATCTTCCGTGGTAACACGGCATTGAATCGCCGCCCCGACCACTTGGACATCTTTTTGCAAAGGCAGCCCCAACGAATCGTCCCCTAGCTTTTCGCCTTGGGAAACCAAGATTTGAGCTCGAACCAAGTCGATGCCTGTGACTTCCTCGGTGACGGTATGTTCTACTTGAATGCGAGGGTTGACTTCGATGAAGTAGAATTTTTTCGCTTCGGTATCGTAGAGAAACTCGACGGTGCCGGCGCAATGATAGCCGACGTCTTTTCCGATTGCTAACGCGGCTTCGTGAAGCTGGGATACGATTTTGCGATCCAGGTTCGGTGCAGGTGCTAGTTCAACAACCTTTTGATGTCGGCGTTGCACCGAGCAATCTCGTTCGTGAAGATGGATCAAATTGCCATGTTGGTCGCCGAGGATTTGCACTTCGAGGTGCCGAGCTTTTCCAACCAATTTTTCTAAGAATACCTCGTCGCTACCAAAGGCGTTCTTGGCCTCCCGTTGTGCTTGTTCAAGGTTGGTCGCTAGTTCCGATTCCTGTTCGACGACGCGCATTCCTCGCCCGCCTCCACCTTTGGATGCTTTGAGCATGATGGGGTAGCTCATCTGTCGAGCCGTTTCTATCGCCTCCTCGAGAGAGTTTACTGCATGTGCGGACCCTTCGAGAACGGGTACACCGACTTTTTGAGCGATGGCTCGGGCTGCTACTTTGTCACCGAGCAGTTCCAAGGCTCGCACGGTCGGCCCAATGAAGGTGATACCGGCATTCTGCAGCGCTCGAGCGAATTCTGCATTCTCGGACAAAAATCCATATCCGGGATGGACTGCATCAATTCCATTTTCTAGACAAAGGCGAACGATGCCATCGATGTCGAGATAGGATCGGATCGGTTCGCCGGGTTTGCCTATTTGATATGCTTCGTCCGCTTTGAATCGATGCAATGCAAATCGATCTTCGTGCGAATAAATCGCAACCGTCCGGATCTTGATTTCGTGGGCACTTCGGAAAATACGGGTAGCTATCTCGCTTCGATTGGCAGC
>JAJTID010000189.1 GCA_021300155.1 Pirellula sp. | reverse complement strand
GGTTCGAGGTCAGCCGCCTCTTTTTTTGACGCCGCAAAGCGTATTTGGACTGATGAATGATCTGGTTGGCCGAATTATCAACAAAGTGGTGTGTCCCTATGGTGCTCCTACCTAGTTCGGACGATTTCGAACTGAACGTAGTTATCGATGGCGACCTCGGCGGCGGCTCGCGATGCAGCCCTTTTGCGTTTGCTTTTAAGCTGAACCAGAAAATTAATACGGGTTCGAGGTCAGCCGCCTCTTTTTTTGACGCCGCAAAGCGTATTTGGACTGATGAATGATTTGGTTGGCCGAATTATCAACAAAGTGGTGTGTCCCTATGGTGCTCCTCGAGATTCTGTTGGTGTGCCATCTCGGCTAGTTTGTTGGCATGCCGACTCAGTTGTGACTTATAGCTAGCGTACGCTGGGTCTGGATGCGATTCCCATTGGGAAGCTTCGCAAATTCTTTGGAGATCATCCGCAGCTCGCTTGATCATGTTGAAGTCTTTCGAGACAAGTCCGCTGACCACTTGTTGCGTGCTCGCGAGTTTAGCCAACATCAAGCTAGATTGCGGCACTTCTCGCCGATTCTGAAGAACAGGTGGATCGCCAGCATTCATATTCACGCAAACCGCAAGACCCATCAACACGCTAAGTCCACCTAAAGTCGCGTACCATTTCATGTTCGTGTCCCTGCCTACAGTGAAAGGAGTATCCACAGCACGGATGTGCTTTCGACCCGTCTCGAGAATATCTATTATCTAGATATCGGAAGAGGCTGAGAGCAACTAAAGGCGATATGCAGGGATAGTGAGCTTGGCACAGTTCTTGTTGAAATCGTGCGAAAAGGCACAGTGTGCGCGACAATCTGAGGCAAGCATCTATTCCATAAACGGATTGTCTTTCGTCTCTTCCGCTTGCTTCGCGAATGCTTGGTCCTTTTCGCTGAGCCTCTCCAACGGAATCTTTCGTTCACTGCCGCTCTCTGATTTCAAGTAAACGGTGCCATCGATGAGTCTCAGGAAGCGTGCTTTGATTTTGTGACGCCCCGTGCTGTCCAACCATTCGCGCAGATCCGACTCGATTACCGAGGGGGGCGTAGACTTCTTATCAGCCTCCAGCATCGAATCATCTTTCGTATCTCTTGGGGATTCTGCTGGACGAGGGGGCTGAACTACTTCTTCGGGTGCCAATTGAATTTTGCTTCGCGGAAGCGTAACCGTCCGAACGGGATTGCCTCCCATCAAAAATCCCAATTCGATTTCGCCATCCGGCTTCAATCGTTGCACAACTGCAGCTTGCCAAACCGATCCGTGCTCTTGCATTTGAACAATTTGTCCCGCATACAACGGCGTCTTCGAGTCTACAACTTTGTCGGTCGACGGAACGTGGAGTTGTCCTTTGTAAAGTTTATTGATCCCATACTTGGCACTGAACTCAGGCGCCCATTTCGGCAATGCTCTTTCAGCAAAGTGCACAATCATGAGTGACGAATTCTTAGTGGCTTTTTCCATGGCGGCCGCTATCTCTGGATCTGGTGCTTGCGGGGTCTTGGATGCCAACTTCTCTAAAGCATCTTTCGCTTCGATCTGCGTCCCTTTCTCGATCGCGCGGAGAATGTCAGCGCGTTCCCTTTCCGTTAGTGGGCGATCCGCTTCTTCCTTTGCCGCTATTGCCTTCTGCTGTGCTTCTTCAAGGCGTTTGGCGATGACTTCTGGTGGCACTCTTTGAAATTTGACGGTAATCGGAACTGCAATAGTGATGTTATTCTCTTGCTGACTCAGTTTCAATTTGAAGTCACCCGACTCTGGGATCTTTTCCGCTATATGAAAAGTCCATTTCCCTTCCCCTGTCATCTCGATTGACTCACCTTGGACCGCTACGGTTTTCAAGTGATAGATCTTCTTTACGACAACAGTTTGCGGAGTCTTGCTCTCGATGGCATACTCTGCGGATTCGCTTGCGGCCTGAATCTTTTGCGTCTCTCGGTTTGAAAAAGGCCCAAAGGGACGGTAGTAGCCAAAACGACGCGAGGGAGATTGGTTCAAAGAGTTGATCGTAACACCGAAGTCATGTGTCCACTTTTCCTTTCCCTCCGTTGGTAATGATTCGAACGGTAGCAAAGACACATTGCCGAGAAGAAAAGGCAATTGAGAATCACCTTCCATGCTCAATACATCCCCTTTTCGATTCAATGTAAATCGATTGGATGTTTGCATTCGGCCTCGGAAGTCTGAATTGGCAAAAGGCCCACCGAAACCGGCCGGGGTCACAGGGCGAGGAAAAGATGGGAAACCAGTCGAGTTCTCCTTGGGTTTATCGAACTCCTGCAATCCCCCACGATATACCAATCGAAGTTGATCGTCGCTCAATTCCTCGACGGTATAGCTCGTAGTCCCTTTGTAAGTTGTTTTGCCGTCCGGAACCGTCGCTTCGATGTCGAATTCATACGTAAACATCTGTCCCTTCTCTTTGCCATACTGTATCGCATCGTCTGCCGTCAGAGAACTGTAAGCTTGCCATGGAAATGCAAGATAGCCGCATAGGAAAACAAGCGTTCGCATTTTCAACCTCACGTACACTTATGGAATAGAGACAGAAATTGACCGACATTCTATACAAGCGTTTTGACTATACAAGCGTTTTGACGTTTTCTGACACGACTTTGCAACCTTACCTACTGAATCTTACGGTCGTCGCTTCTTCTTACTTCTCGAGTGGCTCTTCGGGCCTTCTTGGTTGCGTGGAGACCCGCGTTTTGGGCGGTCCGTTTTGGAACGGTCGGACCGTGGCTTGAGTGGGATCGCATCAGAATGATGGGTGACTTTCTCCAGTTGGAACTGCAATCGGCGCCGAATCATGTCGACTTTGTCAATCCGGACGATGATCTCGTCACCC
>JAJTID010000074.1 GCA_021300155.1 Pirellula sp. | reverse complement strand
TGCGACGTCCGTGAACGACTTAGCAACTATCCTTGGTAATGCCTCAGACGAAGTTACTGCGAAAGCCGTATATGGGAAATCTGTACGTACGGTTTGACGAGGGGGAGGGCTCGGCCAAAAGCCGACCCTCTCTACTCTACTATTCACAACTTGGTTTTCAGTGATCGACTGTTGCGCGTGCTGGCTGAGGGCGATTTTGCGATTTTTAAAGTCTATGTTGATTACCCACGCTGCAACAGCATCACCCACTTGTGGAAAATCATCAAACTGAATCCGTCGAACTCTAGCGTCTTTGAAATCAGGCACAAGCAACAAAGCACATGCACCAGTTCCGTATCCAATATCAAGGAACACTCCAAACGGACGGCGGCAAATCACTGTGCCCATCACGTTGTTGCCAATCGAAAGCTCGTCGCAAATGCGTTTCCAAAGTACAGGATCGTTACAATTGGTTGGAATCGTGCCGTTCGCGTCGCTAGTCAACCCGTTGTCCCTCGTGTGTCATCTACGTTGTATTGATCCGAAAACAATCTATCCCAACTGGAGTGAAGCGGAACGGAGGGATCGATTGTACGTTGAGCTATGTCTGTTTGCCGTTGCTTCCACCCACTGTCTGGCTTAAGCGGATTCTACACGTTCCGCATCTTCGAGAAACAGTCTTACCGATGCGGCGTGACGGTTGCAACATGTTGGTTAGCGATAACGCCCACCACAGATCGGGCAATCATCCGAAGTCCAACGCGCGTTCGCCCCTAGAGCAACGACGCAGAATCTAACCTTTATATGTTACGCGGTTTTGGTTTCTGAGACCACTGGTATGTCAGGTGCGGACGCCACGCCAAGCGATGAAAAAATGCCGGTCGTAATCGTCGCACAGCCAGCAAGGAAGCATGCCCATGAATATCCTATTCCTGCATCTCGATGAACGGGCGGTTCACCATGATAAAGGTAAGACAATACCAGTGGCCCAAGAACCATAACGGCTCCGACAATGATCAAGCACAAGGCAACAGATGATCTCATTTCAATATCCTGCAAGGGTTTTCGCTTAAACACGGATTCGACGGTATTCGTCTGCTACTCGTCCTCGGACGCGTAGCGATCTCGGATCGTCAATGTGTCGCCAACAGCGACATTCCCCAGCAATGACGTGGCAACTTGAATTGCATCTTCTGGAGAGATAGTCAATATCTCGGCGTGCACTTCACACCGCTTCTGCCTATTGTCCGGGTCTTCCGAATACCGGATGAACGGCCTACATGCCAAAACTCGTGAGCTCTCAGAACCCTGCTGCGCAAACCGAGACTCGAAATCAGCTGCGGCCTTTTCGGGGTCAGAAGGGACAAGGCAGTAGAGTTCGAGGACTCTCGCCAATCGAAGGAATTCGTCTGTGGACATGTTCGTCACAACCTTTACCGCATAACTTGCAATTGTCCCCGGTTGGGGGCGTTATCCCTGAATTTTGGTCCGTTATTCCTGATGAGTCAATTCAGTTATCCCGGTTTGTGATTCTATTGTCCCGGTTTGAAGAAACCAAGCGAAAGGTGTTATCCCCGAATGAAGCTTAAGTACGAACGCTTGGTTAGTAGAACAGGCTTGGTTAGCAGAACAGGGAGTTTTGAGTCTCAAGTCCTTATGGGCGGAACTTGCTCATCATCGTTGAACCGCCGTATGCGGACCCGCACGTACGGTGGTGTGTGGGGAGGGTGCCCGGCAACGGGCATCCTTACCCGATTAACGTGTCTTCACCGATCGCCAGCTCGAACCGCTCTAAACAATCAATGTACCGCGCGCCCATCCGCGAACAACGAGGTATCCGCAAAGCACTACGATTGTAAGCCACGATGTTTGAGACAAGTGAGAGTTGCGTTTGGCGATAACGATGATACCGCACATCAAAATCACAGTTGGACCGATGTCTCCCCATGGAATTAAGGGGTACACATATGCTGCACTGGAAAATGGCCACCACGGTTGAATTGCCCAGTCAGAAAGGCCAGTACCGCCGGAGACAACCATATCGCACGGTAAGTGTAAAAGCTGTGCACACATTGCAATTGACGCAAAAGCCACACCACCAATGCCTCCAATAAGCCATTCCGTATTTCGAGGTGCGGCTGAAACTCCGTTTTTTGGCATCGAGACAGGAAACCTATTTGCAATGAAGCCTATCCAATCCAAACGGATTTGGAAAAATCCTATCAGCAATGATGCGAGAAAAATCGACATTATGCCATGTCCCCAAACTCGGTGCCCGCTCTCGAATCGTTGCATGTCAAATAACATTGGAATTCCATCCCAATCAGGGATATTCGAAGCGACTCCAGCCATTACGACTCCACGCCAACCAACCAATCGGTGCAGTCCTGTGGCGAACGCGAAGTGAATTCCGACCAACGTATGTTCAGGAGTTGTCATTGATGTTCATCGCGTAGTGCGTTGCATCCATTTCGACAAGTAACAATCTATCCCAACTGGAGTGCAGCGGAACGGAGGGATAGATTTTGCGTTGAGCTATGTCGGTTTGCCGTTGCTCCCGCTGTCGAGCTTATGCGGATTCTACACGTTCCGCATACCTGGCAACCAGTCTAACCGATGCGGTGTGGCCGCTGCAACATGTTTGCGATAACGCCCACCACAGACCAAGCAGACAGACGCAGTCAATCCCATGTTCGTCTCTAGAACAATGATGCGGAATCAAATCCTTTACATGTTATTTGCTTTCGTGACGTTCGTAGTGGTAGTGTTCCTGACTAGCGGACGTAAATCGCTGTATGAACTCAGGAAGTTTTTGATTGGGCGATTGAGGATTGAACCACCCGTTCGCGATTGCATGATCATACGCTGATTGATCGAGCGGATAAAGCGTCAATGTTCCCTCAAGTTTGTGCTCCGTGATCCATGCCTCAGCGTTCTCGCGTGAAGTGAAGACGCCACTCGGGAAAGCTGCCTTTGCGCCATTAAAGACCCAAACGCCTTGCAGGAACGCGTGTGTGCCATTCACTGGACGTGTCGCGTGCAGAAGCTCACCAGTCCGCTGAAGTTCGTTGATTGCGGCCGTAATCGTTTCCTTTGTCAGGACGGAAAGCACGATCATGTGAGCTGCGGCAGCGTGAATTCGGATCGTTGAGTTCGGAAGAAAGTCACCGAATCGATCGAGCGAATCCGGAGTGCAAAAGAAGCACCAACGCCGCTCGCCCGAGTCAAGTTCGATTGTTACCTCCACGGCGTAAGTAATCGGCGATGGAATCTCATGTTCGATGATGATTGAGCGGACTATCATGGGCCATTGCAAAATAGAGGTGGCAATTTAAGTCTCTGAAAATATAGCCTGTCGATGTGTTGCTTAGGCCCATCGGCTTGCTCAGGCATTCTAACTCCGACGCATATGTCTTAAGAGTCTTCTTTTCGATTCAATAGATCCACAGCTGCGATAAAAAAGAAAATCCCAAAGGCGCCAAAGATATAGAAGCCAAGAACAAACGGCAACAATGAGAACCCCGCCATAGGACCAACAACTTTCTCAGTTAAATTGGGCCGAAATGACTCACTCGCCCAAAGCGCCAAACCGGGTAGGGAAACCAAAATCGTAGAAGTGTTCCATAGCCTAAATGCAGATGCACGATTTGTAGATAGAGTAGTAAACACCAGTCCAGGAATGTTTTGGAAGTTGGCGAATATGAAAAGTAGTACGAAGTGCTCTAAGCTTCTTCCCCCGCTTTGAAATGTAACCACGCAACATGCAAGCCCCGTTAATAGGGCAATGGCCCAAATGAAAATCGGCAGGCGACGTTTTGCGTTTTCTTGCGTTGCAGGAGTGCTTGGTTGCAAATCAGAGTTCTTTCTTGCCAGACCGGCGCCGTTCAACCGACCGCGGCGAACGACATTGATTTCAAACCCCGCGTGTCTCGCGGCTCGGTGTGCA
>JAJTID010000136.1 GCA_021300155.1 Pirellula sp. | reverse complement strand
CCGCCATCCCTTCCTCAACCATGGAACCGGTGCTCATGTCCATGCCGTAGCAAAGACGGCACACCCCGAGTGGAGCATCGCAAGTCATCGGTGAGCGAACTTGGATCTTTTCAAGACCCATTTCTTCGATCTTGCGTGCGATCTCTCGAGTGATCATTTGATTCTCTTCGACAATCGTTTCAGCTGTGACCAAGTTGACGATGTTCTGTCGGCTCACGCGGCCCACGATCGAGTCAGCAAGTCGAACTTCGACCTTCTCGCCTCGGTAAATCGTCCCCTTGGTAATGCCCTGCGTTGTCTCGCAATCATGCAATGTGATCACCACGTTCTGTGCAACGTCGGCGAGTTTTCGAGTCAAATAACCCGAGTCCGCCGTCTTCAACGCCGTATCCGCCAATCCCTTGCGGGCACCGTGCGTCGAGCTGAAATACTCGAGAACAGACAAGCCTTCTCGGAAGTTTGATTTAATAGGCGCTTCGATGATTTCCCCAGTTGGCTTGGCCATCAGACCTCGCATACCAGCCAGCTGTCGAATCTGTTCGATACCACCGCGTGCACCGGAGGACGCCATCAAGAACACCGGGTTGATGTACCAATTACCGCGATGGTTATCATTTTCCATCGCCACCAACATGTCCTTGGTGATCAATTCCCGAGTATTCGTCCAAGCGTCCAGCACTTGGTTGTAACGCTCTTGAGCCGTCATCACACCCTTGAGGTAGTTCTTTTGGAACACCATGACTTTTTTGTCAGCATCGGCAATGTGCTTGGTCTTGGATTCTGGTGTGAGCAAATCGTCTGCACCGAAGGAGAGTCCCGATCGGGTCGACTCGCGGAATCCCAACTGATTCATATCATCGAGGAGTTTGATCGTCGCACGACGGCCGAGTCGTTGGTAGCAGTCGCTGATGACCGCTGCCAAATCGCTACCCTTCAATGCAAAGTTGTAGAAATCCATACCATCTGGGAGGATCGAGTTGAACTGGATTCTACCAAAGGTTGTCTCAATGATCGCTCCACCCTTCACACTCGGGTCATCCGACTTTAGTCGACGCCAAGCAGGTAGACGAACCTTTATTTTCGCATGTCGAGCGATAGTGCCTTGCTGGAAAGCATACTCCGCTTCGGTCATGCTTGCGAAAATCATCCCCTCGCCCTTTTGATCAGGCAATTGCACGGTGATGTAATTGCAACCCATAACCGTATCCTGCGACGGCGACATAATCGGCTTGCCATTGCTAGGTGCGAAAATGTTGTGCGTGCTCATCATCAGGGTATGAGCTTCCACTTGTGCCTCGATGGAGAGTGGCAAGTGCACAGCCATCTGGTCACCGTCGAAGTCTGCATTAAAGCCTTTGCAAACGAGCGGGTGCAAATGGATCGCATTACCTTCAACCAAAATCGGCTCGAACGCTTGAATACCCATTCGGTGAAGCGTTGGTGCTCGGTTAAGAAGCACTGGGTGATTACGAATCGCTTGTTCGAGAATATCCCAAACCTCTTCATCTTTGCGCTCGAGCATCTTCTTCGCTGACTTGATCGTGTCAGCGTGCCCAAGTTCCTTGAGTTTGCGAATGATGAATGGCTGGTAGAGTTCCAACGCAATCTTCTTGGGAAGTCCACATTGGTGCAGGCGGAGTCGAGGCCCCACGACGATGACAGATCGAGCGGAATAGTCGACCCGTTTTCCAAGAAGGTTCTCGCGGAATCGACCTTGCTTACCCTTGATCATGTCGGTCAAGCTCTTCAGCGGTCGGTTGCTGCTGCCCAGCACGGGTCTCTTGCAACGGCCGTTGTCGAACAAAGCGTCAACGGATTGTTGCAACATCCGCTTTTCGTTGCGGATGATGACTTCTGGTGCATTCAAATCGACCAGCTTGCGAAGCCGGTTGTTTCGATTGATGATACGACGATAAAGATCGTTCAAGTCCGAGGTTGCAAAATTGCCGCTATCGAGCAAAACGAGCGGTCGCAAGTCCGGTGGAATAACTGGAATAACATCGAGAACCATCCACTCAGGTCGGTTTTCGCTATCACGAATCGACTCCACAAGCTTCAAACGGTTAATCAAGTCCTTCTTGCGTTGCTTACTCGATGTTTCCGAGAGTTCTGTACGCAATTCTTCGGAAAGCTTTACCAGATCGAGACCTTGCAATAGCTTTCGAACCGCTTCGGCTCCCATATCCGCTTCGAACCCATCACCGTATTGAGCGCGAGCAGCTCGATAATCTTCTTCGGTGAGTAGCTGTTGCACTTCGAGTTCGGTGGTCCCTGCGTTGGTGACGACGTAATCTTGGAAGTAGATAACTTTTTCCAAGCTAGTGGTCTTCATCTCGAGCAGATTGCCCAGACGGCTTGGCATCGCTTTGAAGAACCAGATGTGTGCAACGGGAGCTGCCAACTCGATGTGCCCCATTCGCTTTCGTCTTACGCGGGAGTGGGTGACCTTCACCCCGCAACGATCACAAATCATCCCTTTGTACTTCATACCGCGGTACTTACCGCACGCACATTCCCAGTCCTTTTCAGGGCCAAAAATCCGTTCGCAGAACAATCCGTCTTTTTCTGGTCGGTAGGTTCGATAGTTGATCGTCTCTGGCTTCTTCACTTCGCCAAAGGACCAGGAACGAATGTCCTGTGGGCGAGCCAAAGAAATCTTGACCGATGTGTAGTCGTTTACGCGATCGTAGGTGGCTTCAGCATTTGCCATTACGTAAAACTCCTGAAAGTTTGCTGGGTTGCTCTGGTGTATTGATTTGTTAATTTTTAGGCCGAACTGTCGATTCACTGGGAATCAACAGTTCTATGGATGGACGACCGACGGCTTACAAACGACGTTTTTCTAGCCGCATGTTGAGTGCCAAACCTCGAATCTCATTGGTCAAAACGTCAAAGCTGGCCGGCGTACCTGCTTCGAGAGTGTTTTCACCCTTGACCATCGATTCATAGATCTTCGTTCTACCTTCGACGTCATCGCTCTTGACTGTGAGCAACTCTTGAAGGATGTATGCGGCACCATACGCCTCCAGTGCCCACACTTCCATTTCCCCGAATCGCTGACCACCGAACCGAGCCTTGCCACCAAGTGGCTGCTGGGTGATGAGCGAGTAAGGTCCTGTGCTACGAGCGTGAACTTTATCATCCACAAGGTGGTGCAATTTGAGCATGTACAAGTATCCGACCGTCGTCTCCTGTTCCATCTGCTCACCAGTTCGTCCGTCATGAAGACGAATCTTGCCGTGACTAGGCAATCCCGCTTCCGACAACGCCTTGTTGATGTCCGTCTCGCTCGCACCATCAAACACAGGAGTGATGGCTTGGAATCCGAGATTTGCCCCGGCCCATCCCAAGTGAGTTTCCAAAATCTGTCCTACGTTCATCCGGCTAGGAACCCCGAGAGGATTCAACATAATCTGTAGCGGTGTTCCGTCAGGCAAGAACGGCATGTCTTCCACGGGCAACACTTTGGAGATAACCCCCTTGTTACCGTGACGACCCGCCATCTTATCGCCGACGCTGATTACACGCTTGGTCGCAATATAGACCTTGACCATTTGAAGAACACCACTTCGAAGCTCATCGCCTCGCTTCATGCTGTTCAGTTGGCGATCCCGAATATCGAGGGCTTCTTCAACCGCAGGCCAAAGATTCTTGTAAACCTTTTTCACTTCCGCATGCAAACCAGCATCTAATCGATTCAACAATCGCGAAAGATTGAAGGTTTGAGCTTTCTCTGCGATGAACTTTGGATCTTGACCGCCAGTGAGCGGCGTTCCATCTTCGTCCGTTAGTTTGCCACCGATGGACTTCTCTAGTTCCTCTGCGAAGGATGCAAAAGAGGTCGCTATTTCCTTGTTTCCTTCGGTCTCAACTCTCTTGAGTTCTTTCTCGAATTCCTTTCGCTCTTCTTCTGAAAGGCTCATACGTCGAGAGAATTTTTGTGTATCGATAACGATACCTTCGACCCCGGAACTAACTTCGAGCGAATCGTTCTTCACGTCTTCGCCTGCACGACCGAAAATCGCATGAAGCAGTTTTTCTTCCGGCGTTAACTCAGTCTTGCTCTTTGGTGAAACCTTGCCAACCAAAACATCGCCAGGACGAACGTACGTACCGATTTGAACGATACCGCTTTCATCGAGCGCCCGTAGGGCCTTTTCGCTGACGTTTGGAATATCTCGAGTGAACTCTTCGCGACCGAGCTTTGTTTCACGAATTTCAACGTCGAACTCTTCGATGTGAATCGAAGTGTAAACATCTTGCTTCACCAACTCTTCACTGATGATGATCGCATCTTCGTAGTTGTATCCATCAAAGGACATGAAGCCTACCAAAACGTTTCGACCGAGAGCCAACTCACCCAAGTGTGTTGCTGCACCGTCGGCAATGATCTGACCTTTCTCAACCTTGTCTCCGATTTGAACAATCGGATGCTGATTCAAGCATGTTCGCTCGTTGAGGCCCTGATACTTTTTCAAGTGATAAATGTCATTGCCGACTTCGATCTTGAGCGAGTCGACGTAAGTCACCTTTCCAGCCCGACGAGCCTTGACCACCATCGCACTGTTTGCCGCGACTTCTTTTTCGAGACCAGTACCGACAATCGGCGGCTCAGCCACCAACAATGGAACAGCTTGCCGTTGCATGTTGGAACCCATCAATGCACGGTTCGCATCGTCATGCTCCAAGAACGGAATCAAACCAGCCGAAACACCAATCATCTGACTCGGAGCAATATCCATGTAATGGACTACATCGGGCGTCACGATTTCGAAGTCGCTTCGGTGGCGAGCAATCAAACCGGGCCCTGAAACCAACGAGCCATCCTTGATCTCCAAGTCAGCAGGACCGATGTAAGCATCCGACTCTTCATCCGCACGCAACCAAACCACTTCGTCAGTGACGACGCCATCGCTTACTTTTCGATAAGGAGTCACCAAGAATCCATACTCGTCTACACCAGCGTAGATTGACAGCGAACTGATAAGACCGATGTTGGTACCTTCAGGTGTCTCAATCGGGCAAATACGTCCGTAGTGGGAAATGTGAACGTCACGAACTTCGAAGCCAGCGCGCTTTCTGTTCAAACCACCAGGACCGAGAGCAGAAAGTCGTCGCTCGTGCGTCAATTGCGATAGCGGGTTGGTTTGGTCAACCACCTGCGATAACTCACCCCTACCAAAGAAATACTCAATGGCTGCACTGATGCTCTTTGGATTGACCAAAGAACGAGGCGTCATGTCCTCGACCTCTTTCAGACTCATTCTTTCCTGAACAGTCCGTCGAAGCTTCAGGAACCCCTTGCGCAGCTCTTCGCAAGCCAACTCATCGATTGTTCTCAAACGTCGATTACCCAAGTGATCGATGTCGTCGAATCTTGCTGTCGAATCTGGATCGAACAAGTCGATCAAATATCGAATCGAAGCAACCAAGTCTTCTGGACGCAACGCCATTTCGTCTTCAGGAACACTAAGCCCAAGCTTTCGATTTACTCGGAACCGACCGACGCGACCGAGACGATAGCGATTGATATCGAAGAACTTTTCATGGAACAGCAATCGAGCCTTCTCGAGAGCCGGTGGATTCCCAGGGCGAAGCCGTTGGTAGATTCGGAGCAAAGCCTCTTCATGCGAGCTTGTGTTATCCTCCGCCAACGAATTCAAAATGAACGGCACCTTCGGCGTTTCCATCACCACAATACTCTTTACGCCAACCGAGCAAATCGTTTCGGCAACCGACTTGGTGATCTTTGTCCCAGATTCGATAACGATCTCACCAGCTCGCTCGTGATCTGACGGGAAAACAACATCGTCAGCCGCAATCTTGTTCTCAATCTTTGAAACGCTACGACCGTCGGTGATCTTCTCAGTCGTCACCTCGTAGAACGCTTGAATCAAATCCTGGTCTGTACTGAACTTCGGAGACATCGCACGCAGCAATGTCATCACCGAAAACTTACCGCTCTGATCGATCCGAACAGAAAGCGAGTCCTTCTTTGTTACATTGATTTCGATCCAGCTACCTCGCTCAGGAATCACGCGAGCGGAAGGCATCTTTCTTTCGGAAGTTCCTTCGGCTTCTTCCACGAAGTCCACGCCAGGGGACCTGTGCAACTGACTCACTACAACGCGCTCAGCACCGTTGATAATGAACTCACCACCACCGAGCATGATCGGAATATCACCTAGATAAACCTCTTCTTCGAGAGGCTGATCTCGCTTCAAGCGGAACCAAGCCTTGAGAGGCTTTCCATAGGTCAACCGCAATTGCCGGCACTCTTCGGGAGTGTACCGCGGCTTTCCAAGCTCATAGCGGATATACTCCAGGGCAACGGTTTTGTCGTAGCTGTCGATAGGGAAAATCTCCCTAAAGACCGACTCCAAGCCTTGGTTTTTTCTCTTGTCAGAGGGAAGATCCTCTTGCAAGAACGCTTCGTAAGAAACAGTCTGAAGCGTAGTCAGGTTCGGAATCGGAAACTGGCTTCGCCCAGAACCGAAAACACGAACCGAGGAAGTTTGCAATCGTCGCTTGGAGGAAGTTGCCATTGGAGATTAATTCTCGAAGTGGGCTGAAGGGAACAAATCAAAAAAAAGACCGCGGGAAGTGTCAGCAATCGTGCTCAACAAACTTCCCTCATCGCTCTACCGCTAGCAACCGGGAAATAGCCGGCAACCAGGAGAAACGGGATCAATCTTAAGAGGACCATGCGGAGCGGCTCTGAATAGATTTTCGAAAAGAATGAGATGGAATGAAGAAACGAAATTGAGTATCCGTACAATTCACTCCCCCCTCTGTGCGCAGAACGACAACCGATGACGCGTACAACGACCATCTGCTGTCCATTTGTCAACCGAGCCTAAATCCACGGGGATAGTGTAGCGAGCCGTCTCCGTTAAGATAGTCCATCGTGGACTATTTTTGTGTTTTTTTGAAATAAATTGATCCAATGGCACTCGGATAGCTCACGAGATCATCCCGCTCCATGGCAAGCAGCATTTTGACGGTCTGGGATGGCCTGCTTCCAAGGAATTCATTCATCTAATCGGAACTATTAGACTTGAGAATACTGATCACCGGAGCCACGGGCCTCCTCGGAAACAACGTCGCTCGAATAGCAGCAAATCGCAGGCACGAAATTTGGACTTTGTCTCGGTCCTCTGGCGAGCACCCATCCCTCCATGGTTTGAACTGCCGACAGATCTCTGCTGATTTGGCTAGACCTGGATTTGAAAGCGCGCTGGAAAAGCTAGAGGTCGACGCTGTCATTCACGCGGCCGCACTTATACACATCGGGTGGAAAAAATTGGAGGAATCTCTTCGAGTCAACCGAGACGGGACGCAAGCCATTCTGGAATGGGCCGCACGCAAGTCGATTCGTGCGATTTACGTTTCAACTGTCAATGTTCTTCCAGTCGGAAGCCCGGAAATGCCCGCCGATGAAGACACCAAAGGGGATGGCCAAATCCCGTGCTCCTATGTGCAGTCGAAGCGTGCTGCTCAGGCCGTATGCGACCGATTCATCCGTGACGGAGCAGACTGCTATGCGGTCTACCCTGGCTTCATGATCGGCCCATACGATTGGCAGCTAAGCAGTGGTCGAATGGTCCAGGCGTTGCAACGGTTTCAGCCATGGGCACCGGCGGGTGGCTGCTCTGTTTGCGATCCTCGCGATGTCGCTGACGCTATCTTAAAAGTTGCCATCGAGGGAGGCAGGCACCGACATTACATCCTCGCAGGCGAAAATCTGAGCTACTTTGACCTTTGGACTCGGATCGCCAAAAAGCTCAACACGCGTCCTCCCGTCGTTGCAATGCGTCGCCCTGCCCGTGTGATTGGGAAATGGATTGCGAATGTCGTGAATTGCTTCGCTTCCGACGAGTTGGATTTCAATAGCGCAGCGATCGCGATGTCACAGCAATTTCATTACTACCGTTCGATACGAGCGGAAAAAGATCTCGGATACCAAACACGATCCGCGCAAGAGTCTCTAGATGACTCGATCGCATGGCTTCGACAGCAACGACTACTTCGTTCCTAGCAAGCCCCCCAACTGAATCACTGCGAATGGGATGATAATGATGGCAAGTAAATTGATCATCGCCCCAGCTCTAATCATGTCCTTGGCAGCAAATCGGCGTTGTGCGTACACCAACGTATTGGGCGGCGTGGCGACGGGAAGCATGAATCCACAACTACTCGCCAGCACCACCGCAGTCAGTAGCGATATTTGATCGATCCCCATCGCCGGCCCAGCCTCGGACAGTATAGGAATGAGGGCCGTCGCAGTTGCGAGATTACTAGCAAGCTCCGAGATGCCGATAACCAGTGCGACGATTAACGTAAGAGCGAGCCAAGTTGAAAGGCCTGAAAAGTTCCCTGCGACACTTGCAATCAATGTATCCAGTCCGGATGCTTCGATCGCTTTAGCCAAGGACAACCCACCCCCGAGCAACATGAGAACGCCCCAAGGGACTTTCTCCATATCTCGCCAAGCGAGAATAGGCTTATGAAACGGCACGAGGAGTAATAACACCAGGGCTGTCATCGCCACCCATGGGTCTTCCATGCGTTTGAGCCCGCTCTCTATCAATTGCCAATTCATCGACTTTGCAAAACTCTTCAAGGGCTCGCGAAGCATCCAAGTCGCTGCCGCAGTTCCGAAAATCGCCAACGTGATCCACTGGTCTCGATTCAATCGTGGGTTCTCTTTGAACTCCAATTCCCAAGACTCTGGAATCGCAACTTCCAAATCTTTGACCGGAAATAAAAACCATGTCAACCATATCCATGCTCCCAGTAACAAAACCAACGACACTGGGCCTGCCACATACATCCAGCTTAGAAAGTCGATCGACTTACCTTGCTTTTCAAGAAAGCTGGTGAAGAAGATATTCGGAGCTGTTCCCACGAGCGTTGCCATTCCCCCGATACTCGAAGAGAAAGCGATCCCAATCAAAAGTGGCGGCGCAAATTTCGGATTGCTCTGAATCGTAATCGCGCTCATCGCGAGCGGTAACATCAACATTGTAGTCGCTGTGTTGTTAACCCACATGCTGATCATGGCAGTGGCGAGCATAAACGCTCCTATCACCAACACTGCATTTCGACCCGCGACTCTTAATAACAAAAGCGCGCCGCGTCGATGTAACTCGGTGCGCTCAATCGCCATCCCTATCCCAAACCCGCCAAGAAAGAAGAAAACATTCTTGTCCGCGTAAGGAGCACAGGCTTCTCCCATACCATCTTTCTCAAAGACGCCCGAAAAAGGAATAAGCACCATGGGAAGCAAGGCTGTGAGCTCTAACGGAACCGTCTCCGTCATCCACCAAAATGCCATCCATGCAGCCAAGCCTGCAACATAGGATGGCGAAAAACCGACCCCATTGCTCCAAAGCAATAGGCCGACGATCACGCCCAACAAAGGACCTGCGAAAATTCTCGGTAGCAGAAACATTGGCATTTCGAAGTTGGCTAAACAGAGAGGAAACCACACACGATTCCGTCCGAAATCGTCTTCATCGCCTGAAGAGACTGCTCACCATGAACCAACAAGCGGGGACTCAATCAGCAATCTCCAGAAGGACTCAGGGCGGAGTCGAATCTTTCTCAAGATAGTGACACGAATGCCAGAGCAAATCAATCCTAAGCCAAGAAGAGTCAGGAAAAGGTTGTTGCAAAAACCCGTCAGTTCTTTCTCGCTACCTTCGCATCGACAGCACACTATGGGGAGGTCTCTGGCTGACGAAGCATCACCCAGATCGTCGACGCAATCACCATCCCCATGCCAACCAAACTGCCGACACTTGGGGACTGCTGCTCGACGGCCCACTTGACCAGGGCAGCCACCGCAACTTGCGAAAGCCCCACAATGCTCACATTCGCGGGCGAGCCAGTGGTGAATGCTTTCGTGAGGCAGAGCTGACCGAACGTCGCCGCGATCCCAACTCCAATCAATCGCACGATCCCATATGAATCCACCGCGGAATAGGTGTCCGTCAATGGGATGGATAACCAAACCATGAAACTACATGTCGTAGCGACCGCCGAGAAATGGGTCACCACAGCACGCGTGTCTAGATCCTTGAGTCGATGTAGATTGATCAGCGCGACCCCACTGAGAATACTTGCAATGACCGCCGAAGGAATAGCGGTCTGTGGACTATAAAACGCTTGCGAATGTGGCCCAGTTGCAACGCTACTCGCGTAAACCAGCCACATGCCTGTACAACTGATGACGAGCGCGATCCACGATTTGCGAGACGGGACAATTCCCAGAATCGGCCACGAAAGGATCGCAACCCAAATCGGATAACTATTCGAAAGAGCCAACACGATCTCTACGTCGTAGTGGGTCATCGCATAGAACCCGAAGATCATGCTTACCCAACCCGATAGAGAACGTATCCAGAGCGAACTTGGCTTCCAGAAAACCAACTTCGCACCGGCTGCGATCGCGAGTCCAAAAGCCAAAATCGTTGCTACGCCTGAACGGACCATGGCAATCCACGGAAAGCTAAACTGCTCTTTCACGGATTCAGCCAAGAGAGCCATAAATGCAAAAAATATGGATCCGCACAACATCCAAAGATAAGCCAACGATAGCTCCGACTAGAATTTAATCCGATGCGATGATGATGAAGGTAGGAACTGTCGTAGGTCCTGCTGATAAAACTGACGCAACAACTCAAAAACGTTTGGGTGATACTCCGCTAAAGCATGAGGTGATTGAAAGTATAGTTCACTTGCGACAGCAAAGAACTCACTTTCTTTCGTCAGGCCATAATCATTGATGAAAACGCGATATCCATCCGCAACCATCGACCGCGCTGCATTAAACTCGCGTTGCATCCCTTCCTTCCATCGGTTTTCGTCGATATCCGCAGGCAATGGTGGCAGACCGTCCGCAAACGGGCTGTTGATCAAATCGAGTTGGTGAGCAAACTCATGAATCGCCAAGTGGTTACCAGAATTGGCTGATTCTCTTGCGTCTTGTAGGTCTTGCCAGTTTACGATGACGGGCCCGCGATAGATCGTCTCACCAGCTCGAGCAAACTCCCCCATTACCGCCGGGATCCATTCGGACAGACTGCTGTATTGAGGACCAGCCTTTGCAATGTAAGGTGTCGGATAGATAAGAATCGACGATGTCTTTCCGAAGAACCAATCCGAGTAAGCGGTCACCATCAGACCAGCGGAAGCGGCAACCACCCATTGCATGGCACTGTCCACTTGAAGACCGTTGCAACCCTCCCATTTTTTCTCGGCAACAAAGACCCGAATCCATCGAATCAACCCATGCCTCGCCGAGGGTGAAAGAAAGCGTGCTTGCCAGATAGAAGAATCTAACTGCAACTCTTCTAGTTCCGTAATCGGTTGGCTCTGGAGCTTCTTTCGATTTCCAAATAGCCAATCCAACATAAACTAGATCGAAACAGATTGAGGGGAGCTTGTCTCAGAGATGCCACTCTCTGACTCGTTCCTATCGCGAGCCCCAATTTCGTGAGGACCGATCTCGGAGTGACTCCGATCCGACCGATTCATTTCACCAATTCTGCTTCTCTGAAGCGACAATGGAACACGCCGAGAGACGAGCGTGACTAGAATCCCTTCCTGTACCTTCTGTCCGTCTTGATTGATCAATTGACGATACCAATGCACTTCTCCGTGGCGTCTACCGTGCGGTTTGAGATCAAGAACTTCGGTTACCACATGGACTCGGTCCCCGGAATAGACGGGTTTGGTGAAGCTCCAGGATCGAATCGAAACAAAGGCGCTCGTCTGCACACTAGGCGCCTGGGAACTTAGTCCAGCCAAAAAAGATATGCCCAACAAACCGTGTGCAATGGGCCGACCGAAAGGACCGTTCGCAGCGAACACCGGATCGACATGGAGCGGATCTTGATCGCCCGTCAATGCGGCGAATTGCTGAATGTCTTCCTCCAGAACAACACGTTCCTGGCTTGTCCAGCGATCTCCTAGCTGCAAATCTTCGTATCCAAGCGGTAAGGTTTTTTCCATCTTGATCCTTGCCAATGGCGGGTGGTTGACACCTGAGAATTGTCAACAACCCATGGCGTTTCCGCAACCCCGTAACGCAAGGATGCCTCACAATAAACTTATCCCTTTGACAAACAATCGGTTTTGCCGGCAGACCTTTTCTATTCTCTCCATGCTCCCCAAGGGCTCAGCTTGACAGAAATCAGGCTATCGCTTGCCAACTTCACACAAGTCGAGCTACTAAGGCTCCACAGTGCATCTGACTTATGAAGAAGAAACTCTGTGAAGAATACCATCGAAGATTCCACCGAGTGCCCGGTTCCAATAGAATTCAGGTACAGATTTCAAATCACGAGATGGAATGCGTGATATCAGCGGCTTATGTTAAATCAGACTACGGATTGCGAGGAACGCCATGACTCGTTTGTATTGCTTTGCCATTTTCCTTCTGGTCGTTGCTATCGCGAACTGGCCTTATGCTTACATCAATGCTTATTCTGATTCGATGGGAGTCATTGCCCCACAATTAAGTAATCACACAACTCAAAAGACATTTACGCTTGCAGGTTG
>JAJTID010000089.1 GCA_021300155.1 Pirellula sp. | reverse complement strand
GTTTGTTTGCGATCACGTACAATCGCGTTTCGGCTCAAGTCACGTTCTCCAACTCGACAACGACATGGTCATCCGTAGCGACTGCCCATCGCCCTTCGACCTCGTCGCACCAACTGACTTCGCGATGGTCTCCGGTCGCCAGAGCCCACAACGACGCGTAGATCGCGCCAGCTGGAATCAAATGGCGCACGAAGAATGGGCACGACGTTGCGACGTCATGGCAGCGCCGGCTTGGACGCATCCCAACGGCGGACTGTATCTCTATGGAACCGAAACCTTTGGAACCATGTTTGCCGAAATCATCAGTCACCTTCTGCCGACGGGAGGCAAGCACGATCTCGGTTGCGATGAATGCTTGATCGTTAACCAATTGTGGACCTACCATCGTAGTGCGATTCGCTTCCTGCCAGCCGACTACAACGTGAACTTGCATCAGAACGACTGCTGGGTAAGCAATCCCGTCATGCAAAGCTACATCTACCATTTCGTTGCGAGAACGAAAGAACGACTTCCAGAAGTTCGCTGGCAAAGAACTGACCCTTTGGAGTTGCCTTATCCATGGGACAAACGCTCGAGGGCGATTGTTGAACGATGGGGGAACCGACCGCCCGAGTCCTTTGGGCTCGAAAACATTACCAAAGTCGAAACTGCAGCCAATCTGCTGGCCGCCTACCCAAACCTTCGGATCTTCGCAACTGACTCAAGAGAAGAATATTCAGTTGGCTGTGAAGCTATTCGAAAGCACGATCGCTACCGGCAATTTGACACATCATGTACGTCCTACTTGAACATTACAAAGCTCTTACTGCGTCTGGGGCCTAACGCTCGTCGTTTATCGGTAGTTCAGTCGCCTAGCTAGCAACTATTGCCCCCCAAGCAAATCGATTATGATCACTGCATTACCTTTAACACCCAAATCTTAGTCCAAAAGGTTCCGTCCGAGTGTAGCGGGGGAACAGAATGGCCGTCACCAGACTTCGCCGTCATCGAGTCGGATTTTCAGCATGAGTTCACAACGAATTGCTTTGTTCGCTGCCGCTGCAATTGCTTTGCTTGCTGTCGCTCAAAATGCTTGGTACTGGGGCCAACTGCCTGATAGAGTAGCGACCCACTTCAATTTGGAAGGCACTCCCAATGACTGGATGACCAAGACCAACGCCACGATCGTCATGTGTGGGTTTCAAGTTGGGATGCCTTTCCTGCTGATGGCAGTGACGTTACTTGCCGCACGTTTACCGGCTGCAATGGTTAACATTCCGAATCGCGAATATTGGCTTCATCCTGATCGACATGCTTCATCGATGCGGTACGTTCAAACCTTCATGAACTGGATTGCGGTAGCATTTGCACTTTTTGCGATGGCAATTAGCCATTTGGTGTTTATGGCTAATCGCGATGGCAATGGACTCGATACTTGCTGGTTCGGCGCTCTTATGATTGTGTTCCTGGTTTCGATCTTCATTTTAGTCGCCACCCTCGTTTCTCACTTTCGACTACCTCAAGGCCTGACGCCGTCTCGTTAAATCGTGGTTTGAGGGCCTTGGAAACCTTAATCGTCTGGATAGCGTACAGATCCTATCCACGACCACCTTCACAGCAAGTTTCGCAAATCCTGTGGCACCTGGAGCATTGAAACTTCGCGCGGATCTCAATTAGCGATCCGCCACAGGCAGGGCAAGCGGGTTGGCACTGCTTTTCAGTCTTCTTATCCTTCGACTCCGAAATGGTTTCGCCTCGATCGTCCCGATTCTGGAACTTCATTTCAATTGGTCCCTCCTTGCTGATCGTCTGATTATTTGAGTGAAAGACTTGCCCATGTCTGCACATTCGGGCGAAATCTTTGCTTGAAATATACCGTATTGCCACAACCAATTCGGCTGCGGGATATTTTCAAATTCGCGAAGGAAGAAAGACATGAAATCGAAGACAGTGCAGGAGCGGGCTGAAACAGTTGTTAGTCGGATATTGACGGAGAACATCTTGTCGTTGTCTGAAGCACGCAAAGAACTTCAGAAGGTTACCGGTCACCGACCCGACAAAGCGACTCTATGGCGTTGGATCACACGAGGCGTGGGTGGCGTCAAGCTCGAAGCCGTCCGGCTGGGGGGCCGAAGTATTTACACTTCGACAGAGGCTTTGAATCGCTTTATTGTGGCGAGGACAATTGGCCTCCAATAAGTCCGGATGGAATCAGCCAACGTTTTGTCTTTGTGGCTGATCGACTTTCCGCTGGTCGTTTTCGTCAAAAAGTCTCTACCCTCATAACCCAGAAACAAGCTGCACGAAAAACCGTGGGGTTATGATCGATTAGAGACCTTGATCATAACCCAGGTTTTTTGCCATCAGAGAGTCGAGAGACTTTTGGCCAAAATGGGCTTTTTGGGGCTCAAAATGGCTTGGGCGAGAGACCGTCAGGTTATGAGCGATAGAGACCTGGCAAGAGACGAGCGGAAAGCGCCGGATAACGAAAAGACTGGCGGAAAAACGAAAAAAGGCTGGTGTCATGACAACACCAGCCTTTTCGTTTACACGTGGGTAGAAAACTGTTCGTAACTACCCATTCAAGTTGAGTGAACCGAACTCTTTTCAAACCGCTCGAGAGATCTCGGCTGTTTTGACCTAAACTTCGTAAGTTGTTGCTGGCAAGAATGTTGTGACGAGGAGCCTGAATTTATCTCCCGTCGAAATCACATAACCCGCAATTCGCTGCTCCAGTCTGGGGCGCCCTTCGGTTTGCTTCTCGTTAAAGCCGGACGAGGTACAATCTGGGGTAAACCTGAACACAATCTATTTGCCGATGGTTGATGAGGCGTGGGTTTTTAACGGTGTAGTTAACTAATGCCCATGACGGGCGTACCAATCACGTGCACCCAAGTCGCGGGTCGGACGTTTTTTCAATGGAGTATCACTCGCCGCGACCGCGGTGATGCGTGCCGTTCGTCAAGAAAGCAGTTCAAACACTTGTGACTCACTACGACCGATTCGCGATCGTAACTCGCGATGCGTTTGCTGACTTCCTTGAACGATATGTCGATGGCAAAACCGATTCAAACGAATGGGCGCACTTTATCGTTCAACATTATAGCGATAGCTTTCTGGAAGAAATTCGACGCTGTGTCGCACGCCTCGCGAGTAACATACTCCCGATTCACGGAAACACTGAATATGCGTGCGAAATCATTCGATCTTGGGCGTTTCTGCTTCGATCATCCACGAACGCTTCGAATCAGCATAAACCTGATATTGCGACGATTGACATGACACCATCCGAGGCCGTTGTGCTCGATTGGATTTTGCGACGATACTCGGAATCGGATACATTGACGGTTGAGAACCCCGGGGAACAGCAATGCCTCTGGAACGTCCAGTGCCTACTTGAAAAACATGGTGATCATCCTGTTTGGCCAACTCTCGAAGATGCAACCGCAGAACTGACTCCCGAAGAGTCTTGACGAAATCGGGTAAGGATTCCCGTTGTCAGGCACCCTCCCCAAACCACCGTACGTACGGGTCCGCATACGGCGGTTCAACGATGATGAGCAAGTTCCGCCCATAACGTCTTGAGACTCAAAACTCCCTGTTCTGCTAACCAAGCGTTCGTGCTTAAGCGTCATTCGAGGATAGCACCTTTCGCTTGGTTGCTTCAAACCGGGACAATAGACTCACAAGCAGGGATAACTGAATTGACTCATCAGGGATAATAGACCAAAATTCTGGGATAACGTCCCCAACCGGGGACAATCACAAGTTCGTCGATCACAGCATGCAGAAACCTGTCATTGAGATTGATGGTCTGTCTTTTGACTCCCTAGCTGGATTCTTTGACGTATTCGGTGCTGCGGTTCTTGGCAGTACTGAATACGGTCGCAATCTCGACGCATTCAACGACGTGCTTCGAGGCGGGTTTGGTTCGCCTGATGGTGGTTTCATCCTCCGATGGAAGAACTCTGGCGTATCTCGGGACAAGCTTGGCTACGGCGAGACAATCAAATTCATTGAGCGCAAACTCAATACCTGTCATCCGTCAAATGTGGTCGCAGTTCTTGATGATTTGCAACTTGCACGCAATCACCAAGGCGAAACGCTTTTTGACATCATTTGCGGTATACTCAATAATCATGGTCTCGACGGCGACGAGGCTGAGGATGGTATAGTCCTCGAACTTGCGTAGAAACTCGACGAACCAACCGTTGCACCCAAGCCCGCGATCGGGTGCTTTTGAAATGGAAACCTTCATCGCGCGGGCTGGGTGAACGGAATCGTTATCGCTTTCAAATCCTCAAATCATGCCGCAACCGAAACTCGATGAAGACTTGGTGCAACGTCTGGCGACAATAGCTGCACGGCTAGATGGTGGCGACGAACTTGCCGACGCTTCGCTCCTTGCCGAGTTCAATCAGTTGGCTGGCACGGACATCCCGTTCTCGGAATTCCAGGGAATCTACGGCGCGGAAGAACACATTGACTATGTCCGTCGCGTGTTGACTAATGGGGCGACGGAAGCTTCGCCAGGCTTAGATCGCGAGGGACTGAAGACAATGTTTGCAAAGGTGCTTTCCGACCCATGCGACGACGTTTATCTTCAATACGTGTTTTCTACAATCAAGAAGACGTTTGGTGACACACAGATCTCCGATTTGGTTTTTTGGCCGGGCGAATACTTCGGTGACGGCAATAATCATCGAGAACTTACCCCGGAGCTCATGGCGGACGCTGTGCTCGAACGCCACGCCAAACGACAATCGCGATAACATATAAAGGTTTAGATTCTGCGTCGTTGTTCTAGGGACGAATGCGGGCTGGACTACGGGTCATTGCCCGATCTATGGTGGGTGGCTAAAGAGGTTAGCCAGAATCTAAACCCATCGACAGACTTGGTGCTTACCCATGCATTGCAGGCTTCCTTCCCACGCTCGGTCGCCCTCACGCAGCTGCCTTCACCTAGTGCTTGTTCTCTTGAAGTTTTCATTTGGTATACTGATATACCAGAGGTTCCTATCTCGCACATGGGACTTGAACCCAGTTAACCAATGCTCATGACGGGCGTACCAAAATGTTGGACCGAAGCCCCCGTAGGTCCGTTCCGAACTTTAGAGACCGTGTTGGCGGGGGCTCGGTAAACATAAACGTTGTTCCAAAGAGTAGGAGTTCTCAACAGCCATGACAGCCGGACACTTGCTCGCAGCACCTGACAGAATTGTTCCGAATCTTGGGCCCATTCTCGATGAGCATGGAATCTCCTACGAAATCGAGTACATTAAGGAATGCGATCATGCAACGCATGTCATCGACTTGACTTCTGTGATATGCAGAAGTGAGAAAACCAAAGTCGGTATGGGGATTGAAAAACAACGGGGAAGAAAGGGTGTTGACATTACTCTCGCACCTGAATGCCGCTCGTTCTTCCGCCGCGATTTTGAATCAGAGAAACTGGCAGAGAGTATCGCTGCAATACTATGCCAACATGGGGCAAATGGACAGCCACATGCCCGCTGTGAAGACTTGGAATAACTATCCATTGCAGCTAAGTGGCGGATCGGCCGCTTCGACTTTTAGAAACCCTACTTGCCGCCAGTCGATGAATGGTGGCATACTGTCGCAAAAACATGCTTTGTCAGAAGACGCAATACCATACGTGACGAACAACCCATATTCAAACGAGGTCTCAAAAGTAGACGCGTTTCCGGATAGTTCGGAGGAACGCTCGCCAACGGTTGACTTTGCACCGATTTTACGTCGATGGGAGCGTTTACGTATCGTCTACAACGTGACGCTGATCGGCATCGTGCTTGCGTTTACACTTCTTGCGTTTCCGTTTCTTATCGGTAGCGTCCCTTTTTGGGTTCGAGTCATATTCGGAGCGATCATCGCAAATACTTGTTATTTTATTGCACCAGCGATTGAAGGATACGGAAGACAGTTCCGAGTTTGGAATTCTGCATTCTCCATTTTGCTATTTCTTGCTGGACTTGCTTTCACTTCTCTACTTGCCATACTTTGTATCTTATCATATGCGGATATGTTCCAGTAATAAATGAGGTTGCGTCGAGGAATAGGAACTTACCGTGGCGTTCCTGTATCGAACGTTTTCGTATCAACAGACGTAGTTTGCCACGCGAACGGCGACAGAACGAACCATATCGGGATAGGGGCCCGGATTGCTCCGGGGTCCCTCCCGCACGACCTGGCATGCGGGTCCGCACCAGGCGGTTCAACGTAGATAGCAAGCTCAGTCACCCACACGCAGTTGGCTTCCCCTAGTGCTTGTTCTCTCGAAGCGGTCATCTGTTATACTGATCTTAGAGATACCTATCTCACAAATGGTACTTGAACCCAATTAACTAATGCCCATGACGGGTGTAGCAACCTCACGTAACGGAGCCGGTCGGGTCGGCTTTGAAATCAATGCGTATCGCGCCGGCCTGCTGATGCGTAGCGTTCGCCCAATGATTTAGTTGTCTATGGAGCCTTTAAGTGTCACCTGCCGAATTCGACGATGCAATGTGTACTTACTTAGGTGGCGACAATGGTTCCGGAGCAATACAAATTGGCGGCGGCGATGAGCGTCTAAAAGAAAAGTACGGAACTGGACATGTCGCGATAAAGAACGAACTTGATCTCGTACTTGAAGCGACAATTGAACACACTGGCGACGGCTACACGAATGACGGCCATTCCATCGGAAGCTGGTTAGCAACTGAGTTGCCATCACTGGCGATAATCACACGTCAGAAAATCGAAGCCCATGTGTTGTACCGAATCCTTCATTGACTACAAATCGAGTTAAAGCCTAACACAGACTTCCTACTTTGATGGAATGGGCGAACACTTAGAGGTTTAGATTCAGCGTCGTTGTTCTAGGGACGGATGCGGGCTGGACTACGGGTCATTGCCAGATCTATCGTGGCGATATCGCACAGTCATTGCAAACTAACTTGTTGCAGCAGCCCCACCGCATTGGTTACACTGGTTGCCAGAAATGCGGAAAGCGTAGAATCCGCCTAAGCCCGACAGCGGGCAGAAGCAAAGGCAAGCCGACATAGCCCAACGCACAGTCTATCCCTCCGTTCCGCTTCACTCCAGTTGGGATAGATTGTTATTGTTCGTCGATATAAGGATGGTGACTCGGTTTGCACATCACGAGAATTCCTGATCCAATCGACCTGTCTGACGCCGCGTCGAAACTCCGGGCATCATCTAACTTCCGGTTTGCATGGCAATTTCACCAGATTGATGGCGTGGAGACCATCGATGCAAATGCATGCCGCGCTTTACTGCACGCCGTCATTGCTGATCCAACTCTGCACGAGTTTCTGCGATCATCTATCGATGACATCTACCCTAGGGAATTGGAAATCTGGCCCTTGCACGACCATTGCCAAATCCGCGAATGCACCGATGAATTTGTCGATACATTTGCTCGCGGCGTGTTTGACCACCTGGGCGCGTATTCACGCGACCTTCGAGAATCGAACACCAACGAACGCGGCTTTATTCGAAAGACATTTTCGCTGCTTGGAAACTTCGTGGCGTATTCGATCTTTCCTGGAAACGCCCCTAACTGCGACGACTGCAAGCAGTATAATCATCAACTGTATTCGAATTGGTTCTTCGACGTGGCATGGGACTTCACTAACTTCGTCATATGGCCCGATTCCAAAATTGTGTGGGTTGGCTGTTTCTCCGATACAGACTGAGACTGCACCGCGAAGTCGACGAACAATTCATTGCATCGAAGTGGCGAAGCGACCGCTGTGACTTTTTGAAACCTTACTTGCCACCACTCGATGAATGGTGGCGTTCGTCACGAGAGACCTATGCGCGTATACCGATGCAAAACGCTGCTTGATGACGAGGCCGACTACTCCGCTTTCGCAAGACTTTTCGCCGGTTCGATACGCGATGGCTCTTCAGATTCGTTTCTCTTGGTGCGAGGCGATGACCAGCGACTACTTGTGGTCGCTAGCGATTCGGACATTTTGCTGAGTTTTGCGCGTGGACCCAACGACTGTATGGTCAGCTACGGCTCTTCATACTCGGACGGCACGCGTACTTTCTTCGGGCTCTCGCGAGAACGCGTCGCCAAAGACTCATCGTTTGTGGATGCTGCGTTTGCATTCTTGGCGATCAAGGCGTTCTTTGAGACGAAACCAATGTCTGAACATGTCGACTTTCGAAACGGAACACCAGATGATGAGATCGTGGTCTTCCCAACATCCATGATCGCTCGGCCACGGGTTAAGCGAACACTCGTCGAAATGAGAGTGAACGTAACCGAGGAACTACGCAATGACATGAAGCAAGTCTGCGAGTACATTGATGAGGTCGCCGACGACCCTGACGAGAACATTGACTTCGATGATGCTATACAAATTGCGTCTTTATGTGGTGGTCGGATAAACCGCAAACAGGATCTCTACCTTTTCTCGTACTATCTCGACAATGGAGACGTATGGCAGTTCCGCGTCCAACGAACCATACTGGAAGCCATAGCTGACGGCAGGCTTCAAACTTTGAATGTTCTCGCCTCAATCCCCAAAAACCGTGACGAACCAAGCGATGCACCCAAGTCGCCGGTCGGCCGCGATTTTGAATCATAGTTTTTTGGCGGCGACATGGGTGATCGCCGTCGACTATGAAGTCCTGGGTTTGCAAGTGACGGTCGCCACTTTTTTTGGAAATTGTTTTGGGGCCTACATTTTTGCTTGGTCGTTTTCTAGGTGCCAGCAACGGAGTCGGGGCGATGTTCGCTCACCTTATGTGGCGAATAT
>JAJTID010000181.1 GCA_021300155.1 Pirellula sp. | reverse complement strand
GACCACGCAAATTAAATTTTGCTCCTGTTCGGTCATTGGTTCCGTGTCCGATAAGTACTAGCCAATAAGTGCGAGTCTCGTCGGATTCTCTTGCATCCGTCTTTGCTATCCAATCGAGCGTCCGTTGTCGGTCATTCTTTTCGTCCTTAGCGGGCGGACTCGTGCTGGTACCGTCAATGACCTCGGTGATGCTATCTCCGAACGCATCTTTCCATCGCTTTCCCCACACGCGAAACTGATCTCCGTAATCGACTTCTCCTGATGCACCCAACACAACAAGCACGTTCGGAACGGATGGTTCAGAAGATTGTAAAGAACTGTTACCTTCTAAAAAAACGAAGACACAAAAGACGAAAGATGGAAATGCTTTCGCCGCAAACCGACCTCTAAAACTCGTATTACTTTGGCTAGGACATTCCATAACGTCGCCTCCATCCCCATTCAGTGCACAATGTTGCTAGGGCCAGCAATATCACCCACGATTGGTGCCATAACGGATATACCCTCTTCTCGCGAATTGGAATGCTACCGCTTGGAACATTACTTGCAAACGAATCTAACTCGCTCGCTAACAGTACACGTCCACCTGTTTGTTCGGCAAGTTCTCGAAGAAAGGCTTCATCCTCCCCGACAGATCGAAACTCTTTTGCTAACGGATCATGTACCCAACCCAACTGCGATGAGCCAAGATCACTACCATCTGGAGCGTTGCATTGAGCCGTAACGGCATAGACACCTTCGATCTCGCTTAGCACAGTTGAGATGTATCGACCGGGTACTTCGGAGGAAGCTTCGGCAGTTTGTTCTAGAACGACACCATCTGGTTTTCGAATCGATAGCTTTACAGATCCATTGTCGATAACTTGAAAATCATTGCCGCGAAGCTCCACCATGATGTTCTGAACTCGTTGACTACCCTCGACCAACTCCGCAGAGACTTGAATGCGTTTTGGTACATCCGTAACGAGCCATCGAGCAAGCTGACGCCACGCCTGATAGAGTGGTACTGGATCGCTATCCTCCCGACGCATCGCCCAACGCCACCAATCTCCTAACAGAAAAGCGGACGTTCGACCTCGCCCGAATCGTTGCGTGACCAGAAGCGGGATAGGATCCTCTCCTTCAACGATGCCTTGAGACAAAATAGCAGCGCCTGGCTTAATGTCCTTGACTCGATTCCACACCTGGAATCCTGGCATTTTCTCGAGCCTTTTCTTTTCGTTTATCTCGGTATCTGCCAAACGCATGAACGGTTGTAACCATCCGTCGCGAGTCAATTCCATCCGAATCGAGGCGACAGTTTCTGTATTCGGATCGTTTGTCATCTCATTCTTCTCGACGAGGCCTTCGTCTCCATAAATCGGTAGCAGTTGGCTTATCACCGAATTGCGAAAATCATTCCCGCGCATCGATTCCTGGCCGCCTAATGCCATGAGTCCGCCACCTCGCAAAGAGACGAACTGCCGAATCATCGATTGCTGTTCTGATGTAAAGAAAGAATGCTCCACATCATCGATCATGATGGCGTCGTACGCGTAGAGCTCTTCAAGGTCCTTGGGGAACCCTTTCTTCAGAAGCCCTTCTTCGCTCAAACCGAGGCGAACGAACACCGGCTCATCGAATTGTTCTTTCTCTTCGTCTGTTACATCTTCAAACCCGGAAAACAGTGGATTGGCCGCGTCCAGTTTGGAATCTCGAAAACTAAATTTCGGTTCCTTTTTTGCAATTCGGATAAGCCCGGTTAAACGCATTTCGTCGTCTTCTGCCAGGGCCCGCGTCAAAAATTTATACTCCCAATTCGGACGGCCAGCGATGTACAGAATCTTGTAAGGTCCTCGATTGCGATCCACCACTTGATGTCGTTGATTGTTTGCGATCGTGAACTCGGTTATATTCATCAAAGCATCCTCCGACGACTTTTCCTCTGGAGGTTTTCCATCGAGTTCTTGGCGACTCCCAGCATTGGAAGGCGTCGGTCGAACGGCCGCACGGTACCCTTGTATCCCTGTTTTCACTGGACGAAATCGAAACTCAACAGGAACTAGCTGTCCTGGTTCCTTGAACGTGATCATCTTCGATTCTACAACCTTTCCAGAATCGTCTAGGAGTTCCACGAACGCGGACTGGCCCGAAAAACCTTGATGCGACACATTCGCCGTGATGGTTACCGGCGCTGTTTCGAAGTCCGATGTTCGCGTGGTCGCATCCGTAATGTAGAGGTCTTTTGTCGGAGATATCTCACCACTCAACACGGGATAAATCGGCGTCTTCATTTTTTTGATCTCGTCCAGACGCTCTTTATCCGTCGCTTGACCGTCGGAGAATACGATGATGCCAGCCAGAGGTTGATCGGTAGAGTTTGCCTCATCGCTCAACGGTTCACGGCGTGGATATCTTTCTTGGATTGAAAGCATCGACCGAACAAGGGCGGATTCCATCGCCCCTTGTTGAATCCCCTCAAAACTATCGATCGGATCCAAGGAGTCATCGAATAGATAGCGGCGAACACGAAAATCGTTGTTCAACTGGCGGATCCAGTCCGCCTTATCACTGAGTATAGAGCGGTACCATTGCTCTTCCTCCGGATCATTTCGCGTGCGACCTATGTTTCTCCATGCCTCCCGCGTACTTTGGCTATTGTCAACAACGACGGCGAACACGTTCGCTTGCGGTTTGGCTCGCTCGACAGACCCCATTGGTTCAAGGAGACAAAGCAACAGAAGCCCCACTCCTGCCATTCGCAAGGCCATGGAGCATAGTTTGGCCCAACCAGGCATCCGACTGGATCGATAGGACAACAGCGTCAGAACGGCAATCACAATTCCAACCGCGATGGCATACGGAATCCATTGCGGTCGCGCCAAGAAAAAACTCTTCGAGATCAACTCGTTCACAGGATTCATCGACGAGAGCCGCTCCCCAAATTCTCATAGTAACGATCCAACTGCCGTTGAAAGATGTTAGGGACAGGATCGCGATCGATCGGTACCAGTGAATTGCGCTCGGCCGCTTTCTTGAGCAACTCTTCATTGACTTGTTCTCGCAATCGAGAAAGTGGCTCCGCAATCATTTTCTGAACCAACGACCATTGGGGTTCTTTCGAGTGCCGTTTGTACTCCACTCGCATTTCTCGAGCCGCTTCGCGAACACGAGCGACCTCCGCCTTCATGTCCTGATCCGTCACAAGCTCTTCGATATCGCGGAGCGAATCTGTCCAGTTGCGGTATTCCTCGCCAGTCAGTGGTGCCGCAGAAATCCGCCCTTCATTTGTCGTCAGCCCTCTTCTTGCTGAACGCTCTTGACCGGTGCTTCTAGATCCCCCTAAATCGCCATCCCTCTGGCCATCGCCTCGCGGTTGCGATTCGCCCTGTGCTTGCGTCTCACCCGGCTGCGTTCCACCACGTTGTGATCCCCCCCGTTGTTGCCCTTCACCTTGTGGTTCTTGTTGCTGTCCTTTCCCTTGTTGTTGACCTTCACCGGGTTGTTGGCCTTCACCGGGCTGTTTGCCTGTAGGTGGCTTCTGACCTTCGCCTGATTGCTTGCTTTCACCGGTTTTTTGCTCTTCCCCCTGAGGTTGTTTCCCGGCTTGGTTACCTTGCTGCGGCTCCCCTCCGCTGGGGTTCTTACTCGACATCTCTTGGTTGAGCTGATCGCGTGCTTTATCGATTTCGCGAAGCGCTCGACGTAAAGATTCTTGTTCATTGCCCAACACATTCGTAGACGCTTTTTCCACACCTTCGCGGAGTTTGCTTATGCCCTGGCCCGCCTCCTTTGCGATCTGTTCTGCTGGCTTCTCCATCCCTCGATTCAGCAGCAACGGAATTTGGTCCAATTGTTTCTCGATACCTCGTTGCTTCGTTTCTCGAAAGGTTTCGTAAAGTTGTTCTGCGAGCAAGGGCTCACTTGATTCCGCTTCCGTCACGGTCTCTTGCATTTCTTCCAAGAGCTCATTCATTTTTTGTTTTTGATTTCTCCATGCTTGCTGAACATCATTTGGTGACGTTTCCGTTCCTTCGGGACGAAGCGGTGTTGCACTTCGGTTTTCTTCCAATGCCTTGGCCTCCGATGCTTCTTTCCCATCATCGGCCGCCGTCGGATCATTTCGACGAATCTTTTCCTCTAGCTTCGATTGTTCCGCTTCCAATTGTTTGGCTTGCTGAACCATGTCGCGCATGGTTTCTTGCATTTGGTTCGAAGACTCTTGTCGCATCTTTTCGCGAGTCTCATCCATTTGACGTTGGGCGCGAGTCCCGGAAGTCAACGCCTTGGATGGATCGCTTTGCGAAAGAGACTGGGACGATTCTTGCAATTGATCGCGAGCCTGTTCCACTTGCTCTCTCGACTCTTGCATCGCTTGACGGTTCTCTTCTTGGTTCATTCGTTCCAAGAGTTCGTCTGCATCTCGAACCATCTCTTCTTGGTTCTCTCGAAGCCTTGCCAACTGTTCTTCTAAGTCTTTCTTTTGCTCTTCCGTCTTCGCTTCACGAATAGAATTTTCTAGCGACTTCAATTGCTCGTTCAAATCTTTCTGCCGTCGCGCGAGTTCCTCCAATCGGTTCATCACTTGACGTGATTCTCGCTCCGGAGTCGATTCTTCGGTTTGGGCTTTTTGTTCCGACTCATATTTATTCTCTTCGTTCTCAAGTTTGAGTTGCTCGAGTTGCTCTTGTCGGTTCTGTTGCGCACTACTTTTGGATTTGCTTTGCTGATTGCGTTGGGATTTGACAATACTATGCTCCCGTGCACGAAGCTTGAGGAGCCCTTCGTACGCTTTTCGCTCCGCATTAAGCGCCTCTCGAAGTACCTTTAAACTTTCCTCGGTTCGCGATTGATCGAGAAGCTTTACAGCCGATTGCATAGCCGACAGCAATTCTTTGAAATAGGCCGCGGATCGATCATCTTGAATCTTTTCCTCCATTTCAGCCGTTTGTTCTAGGGCCCCTGCCTGTGACTCTTTCAGCACATTGACATCGTCGGCAAACGATTTTGAGAGTGTCTTCGTTGTTTCACGCCGAAGAATGTTCCATGTCCCGGAAATGATTTGTTTTTGAAGCTCCGCAAGCTCTTCGGCTTTTTGGCCCGCTGGACTTTGTTGTTGCTGTTGCTGCTGCTGTTCGGATGGCGATTGCGATTCGCCCTCACGAAAGATTTCTTCGAACGGACGAACTTCTGCAAAAAACATATCTCCTTCCACGCGACGAGGGTTTCCCTCTCGATCGAGATCCTCCGCCCAAAAGAAGTACGAAAGCAATTGATCAGGCTCAGCTTTCATGCCTTCTAGATCCACCAAGTGTGAAACCTCTTGTTTCCCGGCCTTGGACGGTTTGGACTCCAGTTCCGATTCCAATGGTTCATTATCACCGAGAACGAGCGTGATTCCTGTTTTCTTAACTTCGAAGTCATCGCGAACGGAGGCTTGCAATGAGATTTCTTGTAGGGGTGAAACGCGAACATCTTGCGCCTTGGCAAGTTTGATTTCTGGCTCTTTGTTGCGAATTACCTTTGCGGCAAGCTTTTCGTCAAACTTAGCCGATCTGTTATCTCGGTCGGTTAATCGAATCGTCCATTGCTTTGACTCGTCGATAACAAAAGATGCTTCCATGCGCAGTGGATCATCAGTGGAAGGGGTGAGAGGAACAACTTCACCTTTGTCGTCGATTAATTCGGCTGTGGCCAGTGGCTTATTCACAAAGCAAGTCCACTTGAGCCCCGTGCCTTCTGCTACCGAAACACGACGTGTGTCCTCCACCACTTTCGATTCTTGTTTCGCATACTCCGGTGGTGCAATGTGAGCATCGCTCCGCACGAGTGCAGGATAGTCGAAAACTCGAACACGATACTCTTCGCTCTTGCCGAGGTCTGATTCCACATGATAAGTCAGATCGCTACCAACGCGACGAAGATAAGCACCAAAAACAGGATCGCTCAATGCGCGATTCATCGACAAACGACCAGATTGCTTCTCATCTGTGTTTGACTCGCTGTTCTTAGAGACTGATACCCTCTCCTTGTTATCACCATCAGAAATGGTTTTGTCATTACTAGAGACAACTAGCCACGTACGCTCGGGAAGAGCACCTTCAAACCTAGCCGACACAACAACATCTGTACCACGCTCTACCTCTACATCTCCCGGTTCGACCGAAATCCCATTCTGGGATTTGCTATCCCCAATCAAATCAGTCCCAGACGATGATAGATTCGATAAACTACCGGAGGCTAACAAGCTTGCACCGCATGGGAGCAATAAGCAAAGAGTCTGCACGCACCACGCTCCGAGCATGCGAGAGCTCGGAACGGCAATTCCCCAATCGTTGGAGCGTGCATGCTGGATGGTTTCGTCGATCAACTGTCGGCGAAGGAAAGGGGAGGAGTCCTTGAGATTCGGTTCGACCGCTGTTAGCAATCGTTGCTTTAAGTCCGGAAACTTCTCCTCGATTTGCGTTGCAATCTGAAGTGGCTGTCGATAAGACAATCGATTCACAATCCAAAGGCAAATAGCTCCTGCTATTGAAACGATCCAAAGCCATGGAAACAGACGAGTTGGATTGGGGCTGGTGCTGACGCCTACCATGATCCAAACTGCTAACACGATCCAAAGTCCAGATAGCAACCATGCGAATCGAACCCGACGAAATCGGTTCGCGACGTAAGCCAAATAGAATTCAATCTGTCGATCCATCTTCTGCTCCGAAATTCTGGTGCAATCGGCGAAAAGTCACCATTATTCTAACCGTCCAAACCGGCTCCGTGTTGTCAATTATTGGATAACTGCCGAGTTGAAAAGCTCAATGTGTCTCGACGAGTCGGAGGACTGCGGGAGGTTCCATCCGTCGAACCATTGTCAGCGGAAGCGAAAAAGCATGAACTATGGGATTACCTTTCCAGACGGTTGAGATTTAGCGTTTTCAGCGGCCAGTTATCTGAGATAGATTTAGAAAAGTTTGGTCGTCTAAATTCTCATTCGCTGAGGCATTCTTCGATGAATCGATTCGTTTTCTCCATTTGGATCGCAACCTGTTTTGTTTACGCCGGAGTGCATGGTCAAGGCGCCCCCAAGCAAAACGCTGAGCCTGCGACTGCCGCTCAAGCTGCCTCGGTGTTGGACCTAACCTCCTTTCCCTTGGTTAACCCTGACACCGATGCCGATGCAGGTCCCAAAACACAGTTGATCGCCTCCCAAAGTTATCCCGCGAAAGGCACCGTGGTCGATGTCGCCAAGAAGATCCAAGCCGAACTCGTGAAGAAAGGCTTTACTGAGGCTGCTGGAGCATCCATTACTACAGACTATGCAAGTGCGACCCATGTGGGGCGTGGCTTCACCATCAACTTGACGGTGTTTCCCGGGAGCAAACCAAATCAATCGCAAGTCACTATTCAGAATCTTGGTAACGTCGATTTGTCAAAGCTGCCAGTACCTACAGGCTCGAAGTTACTCTATGCCATGCCTGCCATTGCGGCTTATGCTGTCAACTCTCCTGTTGATAAAGCAAAGACAGAGACACAGCAGCTCCTCCGAGCGCAGGGTTGGGAACCTTTTGGTGATACAACAAGCTCCTTTTATATGAAGAAGAACGCTATCCGATTGCAAGTGATGATCACTGAAGCTCCCGGACTAGATGGCAAGACATCGATCCAATTCTCCAGCGAGCAACTTTCCGTCGATCTCCCCAGGCCACCAGCCTTTGTTTCCTTGCAGTTCACCGACTCGACAGGTCGTATGCTTTTGGACAGCGAGCAATCGCAAGAAGAAGTTGTCTCGTATTTCAAAAAGTCGCTGGGGCAAATTCAATGGAAACCAACCAGCGAAAACACCGTACGAATCGGCTATGAAGATTGCCTTATCTTTCGCAATGACAAAAAGGAGATGATCGAAATCAAGTTTCGGCAGGTTGAAGGGAAAACACGAGCCGACTTGCGATATCAAACGGCAAAACAGTTCGCTGAAGATGAAAAGAAAGCCGATGCTCAGATAGCGGAACTCAAGAAAAAGCGCGAAGCAGAAATGGAGCGAAAGAAGAACCCAACAAAGATTGAGATCACTGCTCCTACGCAATCGACTGCTTCTGCTTCAGGTAACAACAAATCGATCGAATTCACTACCAAATCAGGGGCCGCCAAAGCTTCTTTACAAGCATGGATGAAAAATCTAGAAACCGAGGGTTGGAAGAAAAAAGTGACCATCGATACCAAAGAAGCTGGCGACTTCACTCTTGAAAAGGATGGAATCGAAATCAATGCATCCTTCATCGATCCCGGATTCATTCCAGGTTCGATCACCATCTCCGTGCGTGGGGATTATCAATTGTCAATCAAGAAGTAAAGAAATAGTTGACAAGCAAATCGTGGTATCCTACCATTCCAGTTGGTTTTCAAGTCTAAGAAGTTGCGCAGCAGAAAGGTAATTCTCATGATTAGAAATTTTTTTTGCATTTTTGCTTTAGCTTTAACGTGCAAATCCATTGCGATTGCGGAAACACACACATCGGGGAATGGAACAAAGGTACGTGTTTACCGTGTCAAACTGGTATTTTAGTGGCAGGTGAGAATGAGTTATGTTGTGGCGATGGAAACGGAATCGCCACGAACAGATTGTAGCCGCTGCAAGGAGCTTGATGCCAAAGTTTCAGAACTTGCGGCTG
>JAJTID010000051.1 GCA_021300155.1 Pirellula sp. | reverse complement strand
TTCCATCGAACGGGTCGAAAGCGAGCTGTGCTGTTCATCGCAAACGACGATTTTGATTTTGGGCGTTGTCGATGAGGCATCGCGCGATCCGAAGATAACGGCGAAGATGCTAAAGAAAAGAATGGGGACAATGAATGTCAGCACCAATTCGGAGCGGTTGTTCTTTAGTCGTCGCCAACTGGTTTGTACAACGGTCCAGATCATTCTCGCAACTCCTTGCCCGTAAGGTACAAGAAAACATCGTGCAGGTTCGGCTGATGTACTTCCAAATCCTTGACGAGTCCCCCAACGGATCGAATTCGGTCCAAAATCCTAGGCAATTCTTCTGCAACATTGTCGACGGAAGCGAGATATCGGTTCCGTTCTTGGTCCCACCGGACACCTACTGGCGCAGCAACCATCAGTCCAGAGATATCCATGGTAACTAATCGTTCGGTACCTGTCGTGTTCGCGATAAGCTCGGACAACTCACCTTCGGCAATCACTTGGCCATGATCGACGATAACAATACGATCGCTACGCTGTTCGGCTTCGTCGAGGTGGTGGGTGGTCAGAACGATACTTGTTCCCTGCAAATGCAGTTCATCGAGCATGTCAAAGATGCGTTGCCGACTTTGGGGATCGACTCCGACCGTCGGTTCATCAAGCAACAGCACTCTGGGTTTGTGCAGTACACCGCAGGCGATGTTGACACGGCGTTTCATGCCGCCTGAAAACTTGCTCGTGAGGTCATGAGCTCGATCGGTGAGCCCGATCCAATCAAGAGCCCAATCGACGCGGTCTTTCAAACGCGTCGACCGCAACCCGTGAAGCCGCCCAAAGCACTCCAAGTTTTCGCGTGCCGTCAGGTCGGGGTAAATGGCCAAATCTTGTGGGATTACGCCTAACAGTTGAAGGACACTCGGCTCTTGAATGGGCCGATCAAACAAGAGCACACGTCCAGAGTCAGGCCGGATTCGACCGCACATGGTCCGGATCAATGTGGTCTTACCGGCCCCGTTAGGTCCCAAGAGCGCCAGTCGCTCTCCAGCCTTGACTGAAAACGAAGTCCCGCGAAGCGCTTGGTTGGAGCCGTACTTTTTCCAAACATTTTCGACCCGGAGAGCCTCTTGAGTTTCTACCTCAGTCTCAGTTTTTACGGAGGTTGCAAGAGTTGGGATCACAAGAAATGGTTCTTTGGGAAGTTTAGGGGATCGGGGGTATGTTCATTTGGCCAAAACGAGCAATGATTGGCTCAGATTATAGGGACCGCTCTGTTTCGAAGAAATGCGGAAAATCAAGACTCGTCGGTCGGTCTTTTCCGTGTCCTGACGAAAAACCTGTTGCGAATTGCGCCCCTGAGACGACCGTTATCGCTGGGGAACGGAGCGTTCTAAAACATAGGTTTTAGGGGATGGGAGAAACGAAAATCTATACTCGACAGAGCGAGCGAGGCTCTATCAAATACGGTTCTGTCGACAAATAATTTGATCTAAGTAGGACATAGAAATGACTTCATTGGCGTCCCCAATAAATCACACGTCTAATTCAATGACGTTGCAGCATCCACAATTGAAAGCATGGGTCGATCAAACTGCTGCTCTCACCGGTGCTGCTGAAGTTGTTTGGTGCACAGGTTCGGATGCCGAATGGAACTCACTGACGAGTCTTCTGGTCGAACGGGGTACTTTCATACGCTTGAATCCCGAGAAACACCCCAACTCGTTTTTGGCACGAAGTCACGAATCGGATACAGCTCGGGTTGAGGATAGGACCTTTATCTGTTCGCTTCGAGAAGTCGATGCTGGCCCGACGAATAATTGGCGCAATCCTTCCGACATGCGCGATATGATGACCGAGAAGTTCCGTGGCAGCATGCAGGGGCGAACGCTGTACGTCGTACCGTTCTGCATGGGACCGCTCGATAGTCCACTGGCTTTGATCGGGGTTCAGTTGACCGATTCACCCTATGTCGTGGTCAGCATGAAGATCATGTGCCACATGGGCGAGAAGGTTTTGCAGAGGCTTACTGCGGATCGTTCCTACATACCGTGCCTGCACAGCTTGGGAGCACCCCTAAAGCCTGGGCAAGCCGATGTCGCTTGGCCATGCAACGATGAAAAGTATATCGTCCACTTTCCAGAAGCACGCGAAGTTTGGTCGTACGGCAGTGGATACGGTGGCAATGCATTGCTTGGGAAGAAGTGTGTCGCGCTGCGCATCGCGAGTTCGATTGCACGTGACGAAGGTTGGCTAGCGGAACACATGTTGATCATGGGGCTCGAGTCCCCGGATGGGACAAAGACCTATTTGACGGCTGCTTTCCCGAGCGCTTGCGGCAAGACGAATTTGGCGATGATCGTCCCACCCGATCAGTATCGCGAACAGGGATGGAAGACAACACTTGTCGGCGATGATATTGCATGGCTGTGGCCTGGTAAGTCCGGCAGGCTGCATGCGATTAATCCAGAGACTGGATTCTTCGGCGTTGCACCTGGGACTTCGTGGCAATCCAACTCTGGTGCCATGGAAGCTATGTCGGCTAACACGATCTTCACGAACGTCGGCTTGACTGACGACGGCTGTGTGTGGTGGGAGGGGCTATCCGATCCTCCAGCCCATTTGATCGATTGGAAAGGTAAAGATTGGACGCCAGGTTGCGGTCGGCTGGCAGCGCACCCGAACTCGAGATTTACGGCACCTGCCGGACAATGCCCAAACATAGATCCTAATTGGCAAGATCCCGAAGGTGTACCGATCGATGCGATCGTTTTCGGTGGACGACGACCGTCCACGATGCCGCTCATCTACCAGTCCTTTGACTGGACGCACGGCGTGTTTCTCGGGGCAACTCAAGGGTCTGAAACGACCGCTGCCGCGACAGGTACGGTCGGCACGGTTCGTCGCGATCCGATGGCGATGCTTCCTTTCTGTGGGTACAACATGGGGGACTACTTTGGCCATTGGCTCGATATGCGTAAACAGATTCGACGACTGCCTCGAATTTTCCACGTGAATTGGTTCCGAAAGGACACCGAAGGAAAATTCCTTTGGCCTGGATTCCGCGAGAATTTGCGAGTTCTGGATTGGATCGTGAAGCGTTGTCAGGGGCGTGTCGCGGGGTATGAAACCCCGATTGGCTGGACTCCGGACTGGAAAGGGTTCAACACCGAAGGGCTAGAAGGCTTCACACGGGAACGATTTGATGCCATCATGCTTTTCCGCCAGGAAGATTGGCTCGCGGAATTGACCAGCCAGACAGATCTTTTCTTGAAGCTGTATCACACGATGCCTAAAGAATTGATGTGCCAACGCGAGTTGTTGATGGCGAGACTTGTGTAATTTTTCTCTTTGAATCGACAGGATACTGCATTGGGTACGAAAAAAGATTTGGTCATCGTGGGCGGTGGCATCATCGGTCTGTCGACTGCATATTTTGCACTGGAAAAAGGCTGGAACGTTACGGTCGTCGAGCGAAATGCACCTCACGGAGACAACTGCTCCCAAGGGAACTCGGGAATGATCGTGCCCAGCCACTTTGTCCCGCTTGCTGCGCCTGGCATCATGGGGCAGGCGATTCGTTGGATGCGCGACCCTGAGTCTCCTTTTTCACTCAAGCCATCGTTGAGCCTGGACATGTTGAAATGGGGCTTGCGATTTTATCTTGCTTCGACGCGTGCCCAAGTGGACCAAGCGGCACCGATTCTGCGCGATCTCAATCTGGCTTCACGCGATCTCTACATTCGATGGAGTGAAGCCGGTATCGATAGCGGCCTTGCGAAAAAAGGTCTACTGATGCTTTGCAAGACCGATACGATGTTGCACGAGGAAAAAGAACTGGCACAGGAAGCCCGGGATTTGGGGATACCTGCTCAAGTGTTGGATGCCAAAGAGACTGCGGCGCTGGATCCAAACGTTACCATGAGTATTGCGGGTAGCGTCTATTATCCAAAGGACTGTCATCTCGATCCATCGCGGTTGATTTCATCTCTTCTCGCGAGTATTGAAGCCAAAGGTGGTAAGGTCTTGTGGAACCACCATGTCACCGGTTGGAAAAAGTTAGGCTCTTCGATCGTCGCTCTCGAAACATCGCATGGAGAAGTGACGGCAGACGAGTTTGTTCTTTGTGGTGGTGTGTGGTCGGACGATCTCGTCAAACCGTTAAGACTTTCGATTCCCATGCTAGCGGGCAAAGGCTATTCGCTAACCCTGCCAACACCAATTGAGTTGCCATCGGTTTGTTCGATCCTGTGTGAAGCGAGAGTTGCCGTGACACCGATGGGGGACAAACTCCGATTTGGTGGAACAATGACAATAGGCAAGCCGGATCAAGTCATTGCACCGGAGAAGATTCGTGGAATCACGAAGAGTGCCGCTTCGTACTTGCCGCGATTTAAAGCTCAACATTTTGATGGAATTCAACCTTGGGTAGGCTTGCGACCGGTAACGCCTGACGGTCTACCCTACATTGGCCGAACCAATAACTGGAAGAATCTGACGGTCGCCGCTGGGCATGCAATGATGGGCCTTAGTCTCGGGCCAATCACCGGTCAGTTGACGACCCAAATCGTGGCTGGCGAAAGAACAACTGTATCTGTCGAGCGACTATCACCTGACCGCTACGCAGCCTAGGTATGTGAGGACGAGAGGGATGTCATTACGACGTTCGAAGAAGGGACAGTTCGAGTGGCGATTCGCTCAACATTGGCACAATTCGAGTATTTGTAAGGATTGGCTTAACAAGCCCGTTTTGATTGATGCAAACGGCTGCCATGTAGCCACTTGCCGGTTGAAATTGCCAAAAGTGCCAACGATCCGCGTGTTCGGGATTATCGGCGAGCGTCAATTGAATGGTGGATGCTGTTGGGAAAGAGAAACTGAATTTGTCGAGCGGAATGGATAGGCCCAGTCCGACTGCCTTGATGTACGATTCCTTGAGGGTCCAATACTCATAGAATCTTCGCTGCTGTTCGAGATCGGAGAGTTCTCGCAATACTTCGACTTCGGCACTCGCGAAGAAGGTTTCCGCGATACCCAATGATGGCTTTCGTCGATCGATATTTTCGACATCGACGCCGAGCGATGGCTCTCTTGCGACTCCGACAATCACGATTCCGTTGGTGTGGGAAATGTTGAAGAAGAGCCCCGTCGCGCTGGCATGGTCGTTCCCGATAACAGGCTTTCCGTGGCTTCCTTTGTTGAACACCCAGTCTTTAGGCTCAATCTCGCAGTATTTGGACAATACAACACGCACGAGTGCACGGGTTACCAAGTATCGATGTTGATCACGTTCGAAATGGAAACGTACTTGTTGAACGCGTTCCTCGGGAGCGAGTAGATCTTTGTATTGATCCAAGAGTCGGTCTTCGACAATCTCGTGCAAAAACGATGTCCAAAGTTCGATCTTTCCGGACTCGAGTTCTCGTATCGACATCAAAAAGTGTTTCCCAGGGAAGATAAAAATTTTAGAAGATTGTAACCGTAACTGGTTATAATCCCGAGATGAAGATTTGGATTGATGCGGATGCAGCTCCGCGCGAAGTAAAGGACATGGTTTTTCGTGCGTCGGCACGTCTCAAGGTCGAAGTGACTCTGGTTGCCAACCAATCCATCTGGGCACCGAAGAACTCGCTTATCACCTCGATAACCGTTCGCGACGGCGCAAATATGGCAGATAAGTATTTGGTAGAGCATGCGCATGCGGGTGATGTTGCCATTACCGCAGACGTTCCTTTGGCCGCGGATTTAGTTGCCAAAAAAGTCTTCGTGATCGACCCTCGCGGAATCGAGTACGACGACCGCAATGTCGCAAGCCGATTGGGAGCGAGGGATCTTGCGGATGCCGCTCGCGGCGCAGGCTTCGAGCTGTCTGGTCCGCCACCTTATTCCTCAAAAGACAAAGCTGCGTTCGCCTCAGCCCTAGACCGCACCCTCACCAAAGCCATCAAAGCCTCGCAAAAAGCTGCCATCGCGACCGCTTCAAGGGACAACGGGCAATTGCCGCAACTGTAGGTGCGTAATCCTAAACTTTGAATTGATGCGACCCAGAACGATTCGCCGATCTGAAATGCGAAGCGTTATAGCGTGTCCCAGACCCGTCATTAGTATAGAATTGCTGAAAACAGATCTCGCAGGAGCCAAAGATGTCAACCGTAAGCGTAAGTGTGCCCGAACCGATAATGTCTGCAATTGCTGAGCGAGCGAAAAACAGTGGATATGCGAATGTAAATGAGTTTATATCGCAGTACATCCTGCGCATAGCTGAGCGTCAAGCTGAAGTAGAGGAACTCGCAATCGAGGGGCTCCAAAGCGGTCCAAGCATACCTTGGAACGTGAAGGAAATTGATGCACTTCGCGCAAAATTGAAGTCAATCCATGGTAGCTAAATGCTGAGTCGTAAAGAACCGCATCGTAGGCCGCTTGCAATTGAAGACATTGCCGGACACTCAGAGAATATAGCGGAATCAAACCTTGGGGCTGCATTGCGTTTTTTGGATGCGGTCGAGTCGACTGTCGAGTTTTTGTGTCAGTTCCCTGAGGCAGGGGGAATAGCCCCGACTACGAGTCCGGAGGCTCAAGGGCTTCGTGTCAAGCTGGTAGCTAGCTTTGGCAATTACATGATTCTCTATTATGTAAGGAGTGAGACGATCGATATAGTGCGAGTTATTCGCGGTGGGCAAGAGTTAGACCAAATTGCTCTGCAAAGCCGGTGAAAAGCTGTTGGCACATTAGGTAACCCGCATCGGAATGGCAAGACCCGCGCGATAATAATCAAAGCAATAGCATACAATCGCCGTAGCTGTAGAATCGATAGCGTTCTTCAATCGCTTTCGCATAGGCTTCTAAGATCAGTTCACGACCTGCGAAGGCGCTTACGAGAACGAGCAGACTGCTCTTGGGGAGATGAAAGTTCGTGAGCATTCCATCGACTGCGTGGAAGCGGTGGCCGGGGCGGATGAAGATGTTGGTCTCTCCACTCCACGGAATGATAGAACCGTTTCCATGCATCGCACTTGTTTCCAAAGTTCGAACTGAAGTCGTTCCTACCGCGATGATGCGTCCACCTTCGGAGCGACAACTTGTCAATCGTTTGACGACTGGCTCTGAAATCTGCGCGAACTCGCTGTGCATCTGATGATCCGCCAGTTGCTTGGTTTGGATCGGTCGAAACGTTCCAAGCCCGACATGCAACGTTAACGCAACCAACGCGACGCCCGACGCACGGAGCTTCTTGATCAAGTCTTCGGTGATATGCAACCCAGCCGTCGGAGCCGCAACAGATCCTGGATTGCGAGCGTAAACCGTTTGGTATCGTTCACGATCTGCCGTCGTCATTTGCCCATCTCGAATGTAAGGTGGCAACGGGACTCGACCGCATTCTTCCAATAGCTCTAACCAAGGTCGTTCTGGTGTCGGTTTGAACAAGAAATTCCCTTCCGGTGTTCGCGCGACCAACGTGAGCTGTTGGTTCTCTCTCCCCTCAGGATCGCGAATGACGACCGATTCACCAGGTTGCAAGAAGCCTCGTGTACTCGACAAAAGTTCGCCAATGCCATTCTCTTCGCGAAGATATAATCCTTCCCAACGTCCGCGCGTGTTGGCGCGATAACCGACAAGCCTCGCTGCAATAACTTTCGAATCATTGACCACCACTGCATCGCCTGCTCGCAATAGCGATGGCAAATCTCGGACGGAGGCGTGTTCGATGCGTCCTGAAGAACGATCGATGACCATCATTCGCGAATCTGTCCTGTGGGTCGAAGGCTCTTGGGCGATGAGGTCGCGCGGTAGTTCGAAATCGTAAGCATCCAACTCGTTCGCGGGTGTGTTCTCATCCTTGGCATTCACGCCGCTATCGAAATCTGAGCTATTCACCAAGCTATCCGTAGTTCATACGAGTGGAGGGTGCTGGGTCTTCGGTGGAGTCAAACGTCTTGAGGCGCAACCACTGTAGCCCCAGCAGATACAAATAGGCAGGATTGAGATACAAGTACCTTCGCCAAAGGCGTTTCGGCTCGCTCGTCAATCGAAACCACCATTCTAACCCCCAACGCTGCATCCACGAAGGGGCTTGGGGTAGTGTACCTGCATGAAAAGGGAAGGCCGCACCCACCGCGAATAGTGGCATTCGCAATCGATCCCCCATTTCGTAGGCCCAAATCTCTTGACGCGGACATCCCAAGCCCGCGAACGTGATCTTGGCACCGCTGGAACGAATCCTTTCTACGAGATCCTCCGTCTCTTCGTCGGTCAACGTGCGAAATTTCGACGGCTCTGCACCAGCGATCTGAAGTGATGGAAACTTTGCTTTCAAATTCTTCGCCAATAGATCGAGTGTCTCCTGACTCGTTCCGAAAAGAAAAATCGGCAATTGCTGCTGGGCTGCTGCCTCACAAATTTTCAGCATGAGGTTTGGGCCATATACTCGATCGGGAAGCCCAGCCTTGTGAATCAGATTGAGTCCCCATCGCACCGGCATTCCATCCGGTACGATCATGTCGAGCGCATTCAATCGAAAGCGATGCTCCTTGTCGAGCGCTCCTGTCATCACACCGTGAACAGCGAGCGCCGTCGTTGTGTATCGCACTCCGTCGTGAGCAGCGCGCATGAATCGCTCCACCGCAGACTCGTAATCAACCGCGTCAATGCCGATCCCTAGAAGGTTCTTTTTTCCGAGATTGATCATAAGACAAACCAACGACTCAGGTGGAATCGACTTAGATGAACTGCAGTTGAAAAATTCTAGGCAAAGAATTTACCCCAACCCGAAGCGTGAGCGAGGGGCAGACCGTCCGTCCCCCGCTCACCGGCGTGTTGCTTTATCCCAACCCGACGCGTAAGCGAGGGATGCTGTGGCATTGTACGTCCCTCGCTCACGCTTCAGGTTGTGATGTTTCCTTTGCCTGCGGCAAATCAAATTAGCAAGCGCTCACGCAGCGGGTTGGGATGTTACCGTCTTATCTCGCGCCTTATTGCGGTTTGAACACAACGAGTCCCAACGGAGGAATCGTTAGTTCGATCGAAGCGGGGCGACCATGGTGTGGAAACTGGGCATCTGCCGTGATTCCAGGATAGTTGCCGACATTCGTTCCCGCATAATGCGCCGAATCGCTGTTGAATATTTCTTGGTAATATCCAGCCTTGGGAACACCCATTCGATATGTACGAACTACAGGTGTAAAGTTGCAGGCGATCAAAACAAAATCGTTTGGATCCTTTGCCTTGCGAACATACCCTAGAACGCTATCGTCACCATTCATGCAGTCTACCCACTCGAAGCCCTCTCCACTGAAGTCAAGTTCATGCAGAGCTGGTTCGCGTCGAACGAGTTGATTGAGATCACCAACCAATCGTTGCATGCCTCGATGCGTATCCCATTGCAGTAGATCCCATTGGATGGTGCTGTCATAGTTCCATTCGTGCCATTGCGCGATCTCGCTGCCCATGAACAAAAGCTTCTTGCCTGGATGAGTCCACATATAGCTGTAGAGCAATCGCAGGTTAGCGAACTTCTGCCAGAGATCGCCTGACATCTGTGCAATGAGCGCTCCCTTGCCGTGAACAACTTCGTCGTGCGACAGAGGCAAATTGAAGTTCTCGGTGAACGCATAGATCAAGCTGAATGTCAGCTCATTGTGGTGATATTTACGATGGATTGGATCTTCGCGCATGTAACGCAGCGTGTCGTTCATCCAACCCATGTTCCACTTGAGCGAGAATCCTAGCCCGCCCGTTTCGGTGGGGCGGCTCACGCCAGGCCAAGCAGTCGATTCCTCAGCAATCGTCAACACTCCAGGATATTGCGAGTGTGATTGGATATTGAATTCTCGGAGCAAATGAATGGCATCGATATTCTCACGTCCGCCGTATTGATTCGGAACCCATTCCCCTTGTTTACGCGAGTAGTCGAGATACAACATCGAAGCGACAGCATCCACTCGCAATCCATCGATGTGGTATTTGTCGAGCCAGAACAATGCGTTGGCAATCAGGAAGTTCTTGACTTCGTTGCGGCCAAAATTGAAGATCATTGTGCCCCAGTCTGGGTGCTCACCTTGACGAGGATCGGAGTGCTCATACAACGCCGATCCATCGAATTGACGCAGTCCGTGTGCATCTTTCGGGAAGTGTGCAGGAACCCAATCGATGATCACCCCGATACCATGTCGATGGCAATGATCGACAAAGTACATGAAATCTTCTGGAGTTCCGTATCGGCTGGTTGCAGCAAAGTAGCCAACCGTCTGATAACCCCACGAGCCTGTGAACGGATGCTCGGAGATCGGCATCAGTTCGACGTGTGTGAAGTTCATCTCCTGACAGTATTGCACCAATTGATGCGCAATTTCACGGTAATTCATCCAGCCGTGGACGCCATGCTCGCACTTGCGCCACGAGCCCAAATGGACTTCATAAACCGTCATCGGTTTGTCAAGTTGGTTTTCTTCGCGGCGGCGATTCATCCATTCGCCGTCGTTCCATTGATGTTTATCCAATGAGCAGACGATCGACGCGGTTCTCGGTGGCAGCTCTGCCGCGACGCCGTACGGGTCCGTCTTGTCGATCACTTCTCCGCTCGCGAGTCGAACTCGCAGTTTGTACTTTTGGCCTTCACCGATGTTCGGCACAAATAGTTCCCAGATGCCGCTCGGGATTTGCTTTTGCATCGCATGCGATCGGCCGTCCCAATGATTAAAGTCGCCGACGACTTGGACGCTTTGTGCATTGGGTGCCCAAACAGCGAAGTTTACGCCAACCTGGCCGTTTACTTCGCGAATGTGCGCACCGAGCTTTTCGTAGATCTTCCAGTGTTGACCGCTGCCGAAGAGATAGCGATCAAAGTCCGTTAAATGGAATGGGACTGCGTATGGATCTGTCATTTCAATTGTGTTCCCATTGCCATTAGCGAGTCGAATGCGGTAGCTCGATGAATCAGTGTCTTCGTGTGGCATTAAGCCTTCGTAAATTCCGGAAGGGTGGATCTTTCGCATGGGGCGGACTGCCGAATGCACATTGTCCACGATCCACGCTTGGTCCGAACTAGGAAAGTAACCTCGAACTGCGATTGCGTCCTTCCCTTCCATCCGGACTTTGTGGGGACCGAGAAAGCCTCGGGGGTCCGACAAATTTCCATCGATGATGCCTGAAAGGGAATTCAAAGGTAGTAGGGTCTGCACGGTGTCTCCGAATGTTATATCGAAAGAGTGTTAAATGTGGAGTATGTAAAAGGTCGGTAAAAGAACTAGCGACGGCGGCGATTCGTGGGATCCATAAGGAAAAAGCAGCGAAGGTAGGATTCGATCCACTCGTCCATTCTTAAGAGCACATTCCAAGCCCAGCAAATGCCGGACTTTGCGAGGCTAATTGTCCAACGAATTGGCCCAAAGATCCGCCATCCTGCGTTTTTTGTATTAGGAGCGGATTCTGACGAATCTGAGGAAAATCCATGAACCTTGGGCAAATTCCATTTTGAATCTGGTTGTGTAGTCCTTGGTAAGCGACAAGTTTTGCTATGGTCGCCAAGATGAGGGGGAAGACTCGCGACGACGCTGGCGACGTGCATCGAACTGCAAGTGTCTTTGAAAATGGCGGTCGGGGTTCGACTAGCTGGCGCTGATGCGTGAGCGACGCCATTGTTAGTCGATCCACTATCGATTCGATGTTTCGTGCTTTTCGTCGAGGGAATACTGACGGCATTTGGACGCGAGACCACGCAAACAGGTTGCAATTGCGATTCGACGAGCTTCGATTCAGCGGTTATTGGTTCCGCTTGATCCAGCGACGTTGGAACTAAATCGATAGCGGTCGTTGGCTTTTCGTCCTCGTCGTTGGACATTAGCCGACATTGCACTTGATGGAAAGCGAGGGTTCGGTCGATCCTTTTCCATAAGTCCGCATTTCGAATGGGTTGGACCGATCCGAAGTGTTCCCACGAGTAATCGTTTTCTCGCCATTCGGTCAATCCGTATTGCAAACCCCGGAAAACATAGCGGCTCGTGGTGACCAACGTAACGCGACTGGGCTGCTCGAGGGCTTCCAATCCTCGCAGTACCGCGACGAGTGCAGTACGATCGGGCGCTGCTCCGACTTCACGATCCTGTGCTTCGAATTTTGTTCCGGAGTGAATATCTTCGAGCACGAATCGCCAACGACTATTCAATGCAATGGCACTCTTGCCCCCGACTGCTGCTGCAGTCGATTGCTCATTGGATGGATAGTTGCCATCACAGAACAATAGGAAGTGGGGTTTAGGGCAATTCATTACCAACAGAATCCTAACTTGAGCCGACGAAGATGCTTAAGATTGCACGAGGAACTGGACTGTGCTGGCAGACTCGTCGGAAAATTCGTCAGATTCTTGTTACGATATTCGGTATGCGTGGAGAGTTCGGTTTGTAGCGAGGAGTAGGATCACGAGTGCATCCATGATCAACTGGCCAGAATTACCAGATTGCGGCGTTTACTTGTTCTGGCCCGAAGAGGGAACGGATTGGATTCATCCGGACGATCTATCGATCGTTCAAGGTTGGATACCAAGCACGCGCGTCTTTCGCCGTCATAGTTACGATGGAGTCTACTATCGATTGCAATATGGCGTCGACGTTTTGCGAGTCAAACCAACGCTATGGCTCAAGGTTGCCGACGAAGGTTTTTGGGTCGGAGATCAAGTTGAGGTACGTGGATTGCTGATGGATCGCGAACCCTGCATCGCAACGATTGCAGAAATGACATTCGATCGAGTGACCAGTCGTATCCTATACCAACTGATTCATCGAGAAATGCCGCTTCCCAATACGTATACCTCCGACGATTTGATCCAGTTGAGTTCTCGTCCACAACTCAAAGAGCACGAGCGGGAAATCGTTTTAAATCCTGAGCAAATGCTTGGCAAAGACGAGCCCGGTTACAAACTCGAAGACACCGATGAGGAGACAGTTTGAAATCAATTAGTTCTTGGCAAAGAGCGGAAATTTCGGGACAATCCGAACCTCTGCGTCGTATACCGATCCGTCTCGCTAACAACCATGACCTTCCACAATGGCCGTTACTTATCAAAAAGATACATTGATCTCTATCATTCGAGAGCATGCGCTCAAATTCGGGCAGTTTACCCTCGCTAGTGGAAAGCAGGCTTCCTTTTATCTTGACTGTCGCATGGTGACATTGCATCCACAAGGCGCAAACCAAATCGCAGCCGGAATGCTGGATGTGATCGCGTCGAATGTATTTGGGGTCATGCCTGACGCGGTCGGTGGACTTGCGATCGGTGCGGACCCGATCACTGCATCTGTGGTTGTTCATGCTGGGATGCGAGACTTGTCATTGCTCGGATTCATGGTTCGCAAAGAAGCCAAGCAACACGGTACTGGCAAACTCGTCGAGGGACCAGTCACCCCTGGCATGAAGGTCGTCATCGTCGAAGATGTTATCACCAGCGGTGGGAGTGCACTGAAAGCCGCTGCCGCGGCCAAAGATTATGGACTCGAAGTCATCGGCGCTGTTGGAGTCATCGATAGGCTCGAGGGTGGAAGAGCCAATTTCGATGCCGCCGGTATTCCGTTGGTAACGTTGTTGACGATCGATGACTTTATTCCAGCCAACCAACGCTAAATGCCTGAACTCCCGGAAGTAGAAACGATGCGCCGTGGTCTGCTTCCAATCGTTGGATGCGTGATCTCAAAAGTAGAATATCCCGACATCCCTTATCGCCCTATCGTGATCGAACCAAGTCGAGAAGACTTGGTGCGGCGCTGTCAGGGGCAATCGATCCAATCCGTCGATCGTATCGCCAAGCGAGTTCTGATTCGACTCGGCAACCGTGATTCGATCGTGATGCAACCGAAGATGGCCGGGATCGCGATGTTGTCCGATCCCCCAAGCCAGCAGCATACTCGAGTTGTCTTTCAACTGCGCGGGAACAAAAACATTCCTCAGTTTTTGTATTGGGATCGACGCGGGCTCGGAACCGTATCGCTGTGGACACCTGAACAGGTACTAGCCAAACTCGGGCCCGACGTGTTGGGTCCTGATGCATCGATTGTCGAAGAGTCTGTCTTCGTAGCTCGATTTCGCGAATCGAAGAAAGAAATCAAGGTCGCGATGTTGGATCAATCGATCGTCGCTGGCATTGGAAACCTGTATGCGGCAGAGATTCTCTTCGCAGCCAAAGTTCATCCGCAAGCCCGATGTGGAGACGTCTCAACCGCGAAGTGGAAAAGGGTTCATGCCGAGACGATTCGAATTCTTCAGGAAGCGATCGAGAAAGAAGGATCGACGCTCAGCGATGGAACGTATCGCAATGCCATCAATGGTGAAGGTAGTTACCAGAACCTGCATCAAGTCTACGACCGAGAAGGCCAGCCTTGCAAACGATGCTCGAATGTCAAAATCACTCGAATTGTGCAAGCTCAACGGAGCACATTCTTCTGTCCAAAATGCCAGAAGCCGAGCTAAGGCTTGGCGATGGTTGGCGAATAGTGGCCTGACCTTTTCAAATGCTCCAACATTTCGGCCGGAGCGGCTCGTGCGGCCTCATGGGCCATGACGGATCCATGATCGCCTGGGACTAGTTTAACGTATCCTACATCGTTCGATTCCACACCGAGCTTTGTAAGCTCCGCTTTCAGTAACTGCACCGCTTCATTCAAGTAAAAACTATCCTCGGTACCGCATATCAGTCGAATGTTATTCCGAAAAATAGGGAGATAGCGTTTCGGGTCGGTTCGCAACAAATTCCCAATATCATATTTGCGATATTGCTCTGCAACGGAACGATCCATTGCACCTGAGACTGGATCAAATAGCGCAGTAGGGTTGCCAGCCGTGTTTCGAGGCCCAAAGACTGCGAACCAGGAATCCCATTGCTGAGCCGAAGTGTTGTCAGGACCGAGGATATCTTCTCCGCGAGCCTCTTGACGAATCGACATCGTAACCTTGTCTCCCCGTCGAAGACTGGGCATGTCGTTTCCTTGATCGTCTGCATAGAAGTTCGATTGCGAATAGATGTCAACCTTCTGGAATCGTCGAAAATCAACGGGATCCGGAGCACTCGGCCAAGACGCTCCGAAAGTCTCAGGATACTGTAGTGCCAGCCATAGTGTGGACCACCCCCCGGAAGAATGCCCTTGGAGCAGCCGCGCTGATGCATTCGAAATCAAAGGGTACTTAGCCTCCAAGGCGGGCAACAACTCGTTGACCAACGCTTGACCACATGGTCCATTGTTCGCCGAGTCGGCAAACAGCGCGTGCCCATTGGGGCCTTCTGGGTCAAGTACAATTCGGAATACGCTACTCGCCAACTCGGCTCTTGCCCCTTCGACAGGTCTTCGTCGCGAACTGGCTGCCGAGGAATGGTCTCCACCGAAGCCTGGGACTTCGTAAAGAACAGGATACTTGCGAGTCGAGTCATAGTTCGTTGGAAGAACCACTCCCGCACGGAGCATGACTTCTCTACCACGAAACTTGGATAACAGATGGGATTTGACCTCGAACCATTCCATTCCTTCCACAGGTTTCTTGGCTTCTACCACGGTTCTGTTCTTGAGTACAAGCTCGATAACCTGCGGCTGTTTGCTGGCTGCGTTTGGATCAATCGTCGCTACGGTAAAGCTGGCAACATCCGACCAAAGGTTGCCTGGTTCTCTACGCCAATTGCTGTTGAGGCGCGCACTATCGAATCTAGCTTGAACGCGATAGCTACCGGGAGCCAGTTTACTAGGAGGGACGGGAAAGTAATCAGCGCGATCATCGACCACGACGGATTGTGTATTCTTGAAATCAGCATCGATCGCAAAAAGAGGCTGTGAGTCGTTCCAAAACGGGCCGCCGATAGGGCTTTGATTCTTCAGTGCTCTCGACTCCTCATTGATGAGAAAGACTATCAGCCTGCCCTGCCCAGGTTGTGCCGGTTGTTGCTTATCGACCGAAACGCGAAATTGGACCTCCGATGCCTGGACGCATGTATGGAAGATAGATAACAAATAGCAGGCGATCACAAAAACACAAATGGGACGGTACAAACGAATAGATAGGTTCATCGGCTTTAAACTGCAAGGGAATGGGGCAAGGTTGCGAGAGGAACCGCCACATGGCATGCGCTTTAGAATAAACGATAAAGCTGTGGAGTAACTAATCGTTTTTGGAATTTTCCAAACCGTTGTGTGTGCCGTTTGTACTGAACTTTCAGCCCACGATTAACTGTTAGCCGCAGGCTCATTCGAATTTAGGATGGAGAGTACGGCTGCGGCGGGTGAATGCTATACGCAGAAACGTTCGCACCGAGCTCAGAAGGTATTACCGATGAGTATATCGACAGGAAAAATGAACGACAGAGCGGTCAACACCATTTATTCAGAGCCTACGCTTACGGTGACGTTAATTCGTTTCGCTAACGATTCGAATGCGGATTGTAGCTCGTCGCGTGTGACACGTTTGTAATGTTCAGTCGCATCTCGTATCGCTTCGTACGTTTCGCGGCTCAGCCAAGAGTTACCGATCGTGAACAGTCGATTGCTCGGTCGCTCCGACCCTAGAATCATTCCAGAACAGATCTTGTTCTTGGCTAATTCGATCTCACGATCTGTAATCGGTGATCGAGAACCATCCGCCAAAATACCTTGAAGCACCTCCCAATTCGACTCCTGTTGTTCGGGTGCACACGCGAGATAAGTGCAAAAGAGCCCGCAGTCCTCGAATTCTTGAGTGAAAACAACAGCGGATTCGGCTAGGCCGTTATCGACCAGTTCCCAATAAAGACGACTACCTGAATCGTCACCGAGGATTGTTCCCAATATCCTGAGTACGTACCGATTCGGATCGTTGTACCCCGCACCTGGAGAATACTGAAGTGTATAACGCTGTGTCGCAGGCGGGTGCACCAACCGCACATTGGTTTCCTGGCCAAGTGGTTTCAGCAACGTTCGACTCGCGTCGGATGGCTTCCAATTCGAAGTGAATTTCCTAGCGTCCGCCACGAGCGCATCAAAATCGATCGCTCCGGTGGCAACCAACGTTAAATTGTTTGATGCATAGCGAGATTCGTGGTACCCACGCATCGCATCCGGCTCAAGAGCACTGACAGTATCCGGTGTTCCAAGCACTCGACGCGACAACGGATGCTCACCGAAGTACGCTTCCATCGCTTTCTCCATCGCGCCATACGGGGGTTGGTCGTCGTACATCGCGATCTCTTCCAAGATCACCTGTCGCTCCATTTGGAAATCTTCGTCGCGCAGTGCAGGTCGCATCATATCGCTCAACAAATCCAAAGCATGTGTCCGATGCTCGGGAAGAACGCTCATGTAGTAAACGGTCTGCTCCTCACTCGTGTACGCGTTGGATTGTGAGCCTAGATCGTCAAGCTCGCGATTCACATCGGCAGCGGTTCGTTTCGCCGTTCCCTTGAACATCATGTGTTCTAGAAAATGACTTACACCCGCCATGGCTGGTGTTTCGTCTCGGGAACCCGTTTTCACAAAGTATCCCAACGAAGTGCTAAATGCAGCGGGATTGATCTCCGCGATGATCTCCAAACCGTTGTCCAATGTCTCGTTACGAAACTGCATTTGGAAACTCCAGCGGTTCGGGGCCAATAGTAACCATCGTCCAATTCCTAGGGGGATGTTTTCGAAAGTGCTCTAGCAAGCTTTCGCAGGTCAGTTGTTCGACCTTTTGGAGTACTTCTTGTCGTGGTGGGACGCGACCGAGATAAACCCAATCATAGGCCATCTGCGAACTCCGCGAACTACTGCTCTCTTGCTCCATCACAAGAGATGTTCGTACGCGCGACTTCAATCGTGACAACTCATCGATATCGATACCTTTGCCGATGGATTGAATCGTCTCCAACGTCACCTCCAACGTTTCTTTCGCGCGAGGTGCTGTGGTGCCCGCGTAACATAGAACGCTTCCACAAACATCTAAAGAATGAGCCGAAGCGGAAACAGCATAGACCAAGCCGCGTTTTTCTCGCACTTCGGAAAACAATCGTGAACTCATGCCATCGCTCAAAATGCCAACCAATCCTCGCCCTTGATAATACTCCGGGTGTTGGTACGGTACCGAATCGTAGGCTAACGCGATGTGTGTTTGCTGGCTGTCGTGCATCAAATGTGAAATTGCCGGTAACGTTTTCACATTCGGCTTAGGGACGGATCCCGCTTCAGGCCACGAGGCCAAAAGCGACTCCACTAACTTCACCAGTTTCTCCCATTCAAAATTTCCTGCGACACTCAGGATCGATCCATTGGATGTAAAACGATCCTTCCAGAATGCTTTACAGTCCTCCATGGTGGTAGCAGTAAGCCCCGACTCAGTTCCTAAGGACGAGCGACCGTAAATGTCGCCAAAGCGAACTTTCTTCAACTCCTTGAAGCACTTTTGCGCTGGATCATCATCGAGCGAGGCCAACTCCAAAAGACTGGATTGGCGGGCTTCCTCAAGTTCCTCGTCTGGAAAATGTGGATCCCGTATCATCGATACCGCGATACGAAGTGTCGGTTCGAGAACACTTGCCATCGCCGCCATGCTGATCGTTGTGTGGAATGTTGTAACCCCACTTGATCGTTCGACGCCGAGGAAATCGAGTTCTTCGACGATCGCACGACTATCGAAATCACCCGCCCCTCGCTGCATCATCTCGAGGGTCATGCCCGCGAGCCCCTCACGGTCCGACGGTTCGTGTGCCGTTCCGACCGGTGTCAATAACGTGAACGCGACAGACTCCAGCCAAGGCATGGGTTCGCCGAGGAGAACAAGCCCGTTGGCAAACTGATGCTGAAAAACTGATTGCGCCATGCGCTGCAAACCTAACTTCGAAGTGTAAACTCAGGTAGTTGAACGATTTTTCCGCCCTGTTCTGCACTTTGATGAGCACAGATTCCAACGCATGTCCAGTTCGCACTGGTGATCGCGTTTGGCCATGGATCGCGATCTTCGACCAACGCGCTCACAAACTCGTGAACCAAATGAGGATGTGATCCACCGTGCCCGCCACCTTGAATAAACGATAAATGTTCCGCGTCTTGAATTGACTTTGTGAACATGCGAATGGGCTCAGGGAGCAAATGAGCGTAATCAGGCACCTCAACTAAGTAGGGAATCTCATGCTCAGGAACCTTGGCGGTATGCATCACGTGAGGCTCACCTTCGACCAGTGCCCATTCGAAACTCTTTTTAGTACCGTAAACATCAAAGCTTTCACGATACTGACGTGCCGTATCGAAGAGGAATCGCCAGATATGGGCAGCTACGTCGCTATTCTGGATCTTGATATGACATGATTCGACTGCGAATCGGTTGCCAGATTTCTTCGCCAGATCCTCGCGTATCCTGCCAGACCCGAAGCAAGAGACATACTCAGCAAGACCCTTTACCAGTCCCAATACGGGAGAAACAACGTGAGTCGCATAATGCATTGGGATCATGCGTTCCCAATACTCCGGCCATCCATCCATGTCTTGAGGGTGGCTCGCTGCCATGTACTGAATGTCTCCGAGTTCGCCTCGCTCATACATTTCCTTGATGAACAAAAACTCGCGGCTATATACAACCGTTTCAGCCATCATGTATTTGCGGCCCGTATCAGCTACCGCCTGGCATACTTGATCGCATTCCTCGATCGTCGTTGCCATCGGTACCGTGCACATAACATGCTTTCCAGCTCGCAACGCTTGGACGCTCATCCACGCGTGGTCGGGAATTGGTGAGTTGATGTGGACAAAGTCGACCTCAGGATCAGCAAGCACTTTTTCAAAGTCGCGATATCGCTTCGTAATTCCAAACCGATCGCCTGTTGCATTTAACTCGGTTTCGTTCCGGCGACAAATCGCAACAACTTCGGCGTTCGGATGACGCTGGTAAATGGGAATAAACTCAGCACCAAAACCGAGCCCAATCATCGCGACTCGAAATTTTTTTTCCGACATGGGGGGAGGTCCTCTGACTGATGAATCGTGGTTGTGTGCAATGCCAGAACATTTGGAAAACAAATGTTATAGCTAAAATTGCAAGATTCGAAACGCCAGAGGGGGTTCGACAGCGAACCAAACTCCACGGATTCCGACTATTCCACATTTCGTGAGGCGTTCCAGCTTGCAAGTGCCTCGAGTCGATAGCTGGCGATCAAAGCGTTCCCAACTCATCCGGATGCAATTGCCTCAGCTTGCGGAGGCGAATGCGATTCCCGGCTGCCTGCGCTGTTTCTTCAAATTTGTACTCTTCGGCCGCTTTTTGCCATTGTCCTGTTTGTTCGTACATCCTCCCGAGCAAATAGTGTGAATGGCTATGCCATTTCTCCGAACCGCTCGATCCTAATATCCGTTTCTGAAGCCAATCAATCGCTGTCTCTGGTTTATTGATATCAATATTGCACAAAGCCAGAAACATATTGACGTCAAATTTGGATCGTCGAAAATACCTTTGTGCAAGCTGCAGTCTGACGTCAAACGTCTCCTTCGTTTCGAACGAACCGCGTACGATACCGAACTCCTTTTGAAGGTCTTTATCGTCGACTAACTCTTTCAATGTTTGTTCATCGACACGAACCGTCATATAGGAACTTAAAGCCCCGGCCTCCTCGATACTACTTTGAAATTTCCCTTTGAAGTGCAATGACCGCGCACGGCTCAAAGGAGTCTCCATAATGTAGCTACCGAATTGCTCCATGTACTGCATGGAAAAGGGAGACTGCTCTGTCAATCGATCGCGAATCGACTCGTTGTATAGATAACATAACCAAGGCACATTCCATAACCGAACGGACAGTTTTTCATCGATCTTCAGCAGTCGCCCTTCAAACTGATCTGCGTCCATCGTAATCCGTATTCTATTGCCTCCAGTCAGCGCTTCTTGAAGCGTGTGCATGGCCAATCCGACGGCGAACGGATCACAATCTATCAATGCAACGAGCGTGTCTAAGTCCTTGTGCTCGACAGGGTACTCAAACTGACCAGGCAATTTGGCTCGCCGCAAAACACTCGGGTCCGCTTTCGCTTCACGCAATGTTGCAATACCACCGTCCTTCTGGCTCGGAATTGGGAATCCCCAGGTCGGCTCGAACAGATAGAGCTCTTCGCCGATAGGAACCGCGACACACCACGGACGAATCGATGCGTTCTCCACAGCACCTGTTTGGCTCGGGAGCGCTAGCACAATAGAATCGATCCCCTGCGTGAAGAGCAACTGAGTGAACAACCGAGAGCGTTGCCAACGATCTCCCTGCGCAAACATCATGGTCTGCCAAGGCAGTTGTCGATAAATGCCGCCATTATCCGAAAGAGGAAGGTCTGGATTGGTCGATAGTCCCTCGACTTCTTTCGGATTACCGACCAAGCCTACATTCATGATGGACCAATCAAATAACTTCAAAGTACTTTCTAGGCGAAGCGATTCATCTGCCGACAGGTCTCTCTTCTTTTGCTCCATCCACTCCCGGAATAGCGTGTCTCGGTAAGGTAACTCGAGCACCCATTTTGCCACTTCGGAAAGCATCTGACATTGTAGTAAATACTCGCATTCCGATTCGCCAAAATCTAACGACTTCATTCGCTTCGAAAAATCTGTGGCCCTCAGCGAGGGAGTGACCGACTCAAGCACCGCAGGGGATTTCCAGTTCTCGGATGGCTTGACACTGCTCGACCACGTCATGAGCTGGTATCGAATCTCCTTGAGGGCAGTCGTTCGATCCAGGCGGATGAGCTGCGGCAAATAACGGAACGCTTCTCGTACCGCGTCCCTTCGTTCTCTGACGATGGTTTGCCTCGCCGTGATTCTCGAGATGTCTTCCTGCGCTTTGTTCGAACACCCCACGGCAAACACGATACCACAAAGTAGAAGCCCGATGCTTTTGATGGTTTGCATGGAAAATTGTGGGCTCATTCGAACACTATGCTGGTTAAAGAAATCCGGTCTATGGAGGCTACGCGGTCCAAGCCCGCACGGTTCGCCAGACGGTATGAACCCGATCCAATACCGCATCGAATTGATGCAAAGGAACCATATTCGGCCCGTCGCTTGGGCTGTTTTCCGGATTAGGATGCGTTTCGAAGAACAATCCGTCAACACCCACGGCCGCTGCTGCTCTGGCCAATGGCTCTACCATGGCTCGATTGCCCCCCGTCGCCCCTCCCAGCCCGCCCGGATGCTGTACCGAATGCGTCGCATCAAAAATAACGGGCACCCCTAACTGACGCATTTGCGGGAGACCCGTCATGTCGTTCACCAGGCGACCATAGCCAAAAAAAGTCCCGCGTTCGCAAAGGCAAATCCCGCCATTGCCGCTCGCTCTCACTTTGTCGACCACATACTTCATGTCCGAAGGTGCCATAAACTGCCCCTTCTTGACGTTTAGCGGTTTGCCCGTCTCAGCACACGCAACGATCAAATCGGTTTGCCTCGCTAGAAATGCGGGTATCTGCAACAGATCGCAAACTTGGCTGACCGGAATCGCCTGTTCAGGCAAATGCACGTCCGTAGTCACCGGGCAACCGATTGTTGCTTTCACCTTCGCCAATACGGCCAACCCCTCGTCGATTCCTGGGCCGCGAAAGCTCCCCGACGAAGTGCGATTGGCCTTGTCAAAGGAAGCTTTGAAGACGAACCGAATGCCAAGACGTTCACATGAATTGGCCACAGACTCTGCTATCTCCAAGCAAAGCTCCGGGGATTGAATCACGCATGGGCCGGCGATGAGAAGCATGCGGTCGGATGGAATCGTATGCGGTCCAATGGCAACCGGTGTCATCGCACTAGGATCGTTCATTCATGAATGGAAGTGAAATCAAGTTTCCATCTTTGTCACGACACTCTATGTCGAGATGCTCTGGAAAGAACGATTCCCCACCGAGGATCAACACGCTCACTTTTGTCGCTTCTTCCAATTCGATCAGGTCGCGTCTCTTTCGATTATTCAAATAAGCTGCAACGTTTTCATTGACTTTCACAACGACTCGAGAAGCATTCGGCATTTGGCACGCCATCATGATCAATCGAGTCACTTCAATCGACATACTCTCCGCCGTTTTCACTAAACTCCGACCGCGGCAACATGGGCAGTCTTCGTACACACTTCGTTTGAAGCTAGGACGAATACGCTGCCTCGTCATTTCGATTAACCCGAATGGACTCGTTCGAAGGATCTTGGTCCGAGCTCGATCGCGACGCATCGCATCTCGCAATGTCTTCTCGACTTTTCTACGATGCCCTTCTTTTCGCATGTCGATAAAGTCGTTAACTACGACTCCACCAAGGTCTCGCAGTCGCAGTTGTCTCGCGATTTCCTTTGCAGCGGCACAGTTCAAATGGAAAGCATTCTCTTCCGCATTCTCATCTCCGCCGCGAAAATTACCACTGTTCACATCGATCGCAACCAAAGCTTCGGTTTGATCGATCACGATAGAGCCTCCACCCTTGAGCGGGACGACGCGCTGGTGAATTCTTGCGATCTCTTGTTCGAGACGATAATGATGGAAGAGAGGCTCTTTGCGATCATACTTTTGAAGCCGGTCTGCGAAACGTGGCATCGTCAAATCGAGAAACTCTTGTGCGCGTTTGTAAGCACCCTCTTCGTCCACCCAAATCGAATCGATGTCGTCCGTAAAGGTGTCTCGAATGGTACGAATCATGATGTCACTTTCCTCGTAGACATCGCATGGCGCAGCAGTCGTCTTGATCTTTTTAACGATAACTTTCCAAAGTCGCAGAAGATAAGCAACGTCGCGCGAAAGCTCTTTGCGGGTTCGCTCTTGGCCTGCAGTTCGAACAATGAACCCAACTCCCTTTGGCAACTGGAGTTCAAGCATCATGCTCCGCAGTTTACGTCGTTCGTCTTCGTCCTCGATTTTGCGGCTAACACCGACTCGCCCCAGGGCTGGCATCAATACGAGATATCGACCAGGAATACTGATGTACGTCGACAATGTCGGACCTTTGGTTCCGATCCCTTCCTTGATCACTTGCACGAGGACTTCGTCACCTCGTCGGAAGATCTCTTGAATGGGTGGCTTGAAACGAGGACGACCGCTTCGGAGCTTTCCTCCTTTTTGTCGACCGTCGCGACCACCACCTCGTTTGTCTGATGGTTCGCTATCTTCTTTTTCGTCATCGTCATCATCGACGCCAGGATAATGACCATCCATGATCTCATCCGGGTTGTATCCGGCTTGTCGAAAGTACTGCGGTTCGATATCGCTGATGTGCAAGAAACCATTTCGCCCGACTCCAAAATCGACGAATGCCGCTTGGATACTCGGTTCGATGTTGACGATCCTGCCCTTGTAAATATTTCCTACCCAATTGTTCTGACTCGTACGTTCAGTATACAGTTCCTCGAGAACTCCGTCTTCTAGCAAGGCAATCCGGCACTCCTCGGCTTGGGAGACGTTGATCAGCATTTCCTTTTTCATTTTTGCTTCATCCTTTCGAGCTCCTGAACGAGCGAGAAGCTAGCGTGCATTGCTTCTCATGTTGGCGATTCTCGCTGGAGGCTTTGATTTATGTTATTCGTTTTTTGGGTGGATCGACTGCTTGCAGATCAGAACGACGAACGTGAACAGCTCACGATCGTTCTTCGATTCCACTTCATGCTTGCAGTACGATTTCGGGCACGAGCCCGGCTAATTGATTCATTAAGAACGCATCGACTTCACGCGCGGTATCGAGTCGCAAGGCTCGCCAAGCCATTGCCTCGCATTGACCGATCGTAACGGAACGGATCGCTTTCTTAAGAATCGGAATCGCAGCCGGAGCAATGCTCAGCGTACGAATTCCCATTCCGACCAACAGCAACGCATAAGCAGGGTTATTGCTCATTTCGCCGCAAACGCTGGTCGACTTATTGTGCTTGGAAGCCACCTGCTGGGTCTTTTCGATAAGTCGGAGAACAGCAGGATCGCACGCTTGGTATAGGTCCACAACGGAATCGTTGCTTCTGTCTACCGCAAGCGTATACTGGGTCAAGTCATTGGTTCCGATGCTGACGAAATCAATCTCTTCGATAAATCGGTCAAGCATCAAAACTGCCGCTGGGACTTCGACCATCATCCCGACTTGAACGGCACACGGAATAAACTTACTTTCTGTTAGAAGGTCTTCGGAAACCGACCTAAGCAGAAATCGAGCATTGCGCAGCTCATCGAGTGTCGTGATCATGGGAAACATAACACGAACATCACCCAGGCAAGCAGCTCTTAAAATGGCTCTTAACTGGATTCGAAATAGAGCTGGGTTTCGCAAACTCAAACGAATGCTTCGCAGGCCGAGGAACGGATTGTTCTCGGGCTCTGCTGGGCGCGTCATCCCCATCTTGTCTGCACCCAGGTCGAGGGTGCGTATCACCACGGGGCGATTTTGCATATCGCGCACGACTTGCGCGTATGCCTCATAGTGCTCCTCTTCGCTCGGTTCCAAAGTATGGCCAAGGTAAAGGAACTCTGTTCGATATAGTCCCACTCCATCCGCTCCGCGTGCCAAGCAAGCAGCCGCTTCGTGTGGGAACTCGACATTCGCCATCAACTCGATACGAACGCCATCGCTCGTCGTTGCTGGCAAATCGCGGATCTCTTCTAATTGAGTCGCGATAGACTGCCGAAACAATCTCCGTTGCAAGTAACGATCTTTGGTCTCCGGATCAGGCGAGACAATGATGCGTCCCAGATGCCCGTCCACGATGACTTCATCACCGCTGCGGATGTTGTGGAGAAAGTTTCCAACGCCGACGACGGCAGGGATTTCCATCCCTCTCGCGACAATCGCAGTGTGACCTCCAGGACCGCCCGCTTCGGTACAGATCCCCAAAACTTTTTCGCGATCAAAAGCCGCCGTCTCGCCGGGTGTTAAATCATGACTGACGACAATCGCCTCGTGCGGCAATTGAGTCAATGTAGCCATCGGCTGGCCAGTCAATTGCTCGAGAAGCAAACGCTCGACATCGCGAACATCGTTTGCTCGCTCTGCCAAAAACGTACTCGGCGATTTGCGAAAGATGGCCGCGTATCGGGTGAAAACTTCACTGACTGCATACTCTGCGGAGTAAGACTTCTTTCGAATCAAACTCTCCAACTCCGACTGGAGATTTGGGTCAACGAGTATCTGTTGTTGAGCCGAAAAAATGCTGCCTAAGTGATCGCCCAACGAGGCCCTGGTCGATAGCTGCGTACTTTCAAGCTTCTCCCTCGCATACCCAACCGCCTCGACCAAACGATTGAGCTCAATCTCACTTTCTTCTGGTTTCACCAAACATCGAGTGATTCGATATCCCTCGCGGTCGAAAACCAATGCTCGACCGATGGCAACTCCAGGCGATACAGCGATCCCTTGCAACTCAAGCATTGTGCGCCGCTCGATCTGAATGGGATACCGAAATCTGATCCATAAGCGTTGTGAGGACTACGTGCTCGCAAAAAAGGGTGAGATAAAATCTACATCGATGGCGGAGGGTTGGATCGGTTGCACGAAATTTTACGATGCGGTCGTTTCCTCAAATTGATTCTCGAACAAATGGCAGATCGTACGAATTGCCAATTCTGCGTCGGGCCCTTGGGCCCGAAGAATAAGCTCGCTTCCTTCTGTCGCTCCCAATGTCAAAAGACTGAGAATGCTTCTGCAATCGGCGACTTGTCCCGCACGTTCCAATTCAATCTGGCATTGAAATGTCGACGCAGCACGCACCAGTTTATCCGCGGGGCGCATGTGCAGCCCCTCTGCGTTCTTGACGACAACCAAACTGTGCTGAATTGCGGAACTCATACGCGAATCAATGCTAAGAACCGAATTGACTGCTGTCTGCTTCATCCAACAACTGCAGAATGTCATCTGAAGTCTTGGATTGACGAAGCAGGCGACAAAAACTGTCATCTCGCAACTGACGTGAAATGTTTTCTAATGCTCGCAAATGATCTCCTGGTCGATCTGGCGGCGATACCAATAGAAAGAACAACGATGCGTCTTGGCCATCGAGGGAATCAAAGTCCAATCCCGACTCGCTAATTCCTACCGTGCCAACAAGCTTTTCTACGCTTGCATGCTTTGTGTGAGGCACCGCAACCCCACGACCAATCCCGGTACTACCTAGCTCCTCACGTTTCATAATCGCTTTGATTATGTCACCGCGATCCGCCTCTTTCACTTCGCCCGCTTCAACGAGCGCATCAACCATCTCGGAAATGACCCCCTCCTTGGTGGAAGCTGCCAATTTCGAACGAATTGCCTTCGGCGATATAAATACAGAAAACTTCATGGACTAAACAATCCTTCAAACAATCTAACGGACTAACTCGTTCCCTCGAATCGTTGCTCCGCGCCTGGACACCCGTGCGCTGACGACGAAGAAGAATGAGGTGTATCGTGGTAAACTATGTATGACGTCGATTCAGGGCCAGCACTTATTCGCTGGACCCGTGTGCAAAGACAACGAATTCTAAACGGTTTCCCCGCCCGAATGCTTCAGTCCCGGACCTTTGTGATCCGTGACCTTCTCTTTGTGTTTGCGAATTTGCTGTTCCACCTTGCCAATCGTCAAGTCCAAAGCAGCTAGGATCGACGGAGATTGCGCAGATGCGACAAAATCAGGTGCATGTTCGGCTGAAACGTTAATTTCAACCGTGGGTTTATCAAGGTGTTCTAGATCGACGGTTACTTCGATCGCGTTGATCCGGTCAAAAAGGCGTCGTACCTTCTCTACTTTTTCAACGATGATTGCTTGATCTTCTGGTTTAAGATGACCATGACGAGCGGACACATTGACTTGCACGGGAAGCTCCAAAGGATTGGGCAGCTAGGAATTAGGGTCGATCGAGGTCGCAGATTCACTTCTTACCCCTCGATCGTTTCGCGAATTGTACCTTTTTTAGACAGCCCCCACAAATCCCATTCCAGTAATAAAAAAAGGCATCGGTACTCCGAAGCCTTTGTATTCGAATTAATCGGTCCAGCCCATGAATCCGACACTGCCAGAATCCGGACCTGCCAGATCTACTTGGCGGCGACCTTCTTGAACTTGGACTTGTCGTAAGCTTCTTCGCCGAAGAGCTTCGCAACCTTGTCTTCGTCTGACATCTTCTCAGCCTTTGCCTTGCAATTGCCGCAGCAGAAGGAAATCGTTGCTCCCTTGAACTCGACTTTTTGTTCTGCATTTAGCTTTCCACCCGAGAATGGGCAAGCTTGTTGCTCCACTTGCTTTGTTGCAATCAACTGATGGTTGGCTTGTGCAGCCTTTGCCTTCTTGTCCTTTTCGAAACTAGCTAGGCAATTTCCACAGCAGAAATAAACCTTGCCCTCTTTCCAGTCGCTTGACTTGTCTTCTTTTGCTGGTGACTTAAGGTTCATCATGCACTTGATGTCCTTCAGGTCCACCTTCTCAATCGCGTACGCAACGCCTACAAACGTAAATACAAACGCTGCCAATGCCAACATTGTGCTCTTCATACTATCTCTCCCTCACTTAACGAACGGAAACGGTTTAGACGAGAATTCGGTTTGGATTGTAGCAAAAAGTCAACCCGATTGTCAACGTTGCGCCGTTTTCCCTTGTCGAAAAGTTCACGGTATAATGGGGACCGCTGTCGCTTCCCATACTTTTGGACCCTTGCCATGATCACCGAGATACGACGATTTTTGTTCGCTACCCCTGCCGCGTTATTCCTTGTAATTACCAGCTCTGCGTGTGCTCAGACCCCTGCAAATACAGCTCCTTCGGCCGATTCCAAGCCGATTTCGGTGCTCCTGGTTACCGGTGGATGCTGCCACGACTACGATTTTCAGACGAAAACTCTGCAACTCGCCGCAAAAGAACGGGGGCTCTCCATCCAATGGACGGTCGTCAACGAAGGGGGCAAAGGGACGAAAGCCATGATCTCGTGGTACAAAAATCCAAAATGGGCCGAAGGATTCGAGGTGGTCATCCATAACGAATGTTTTGCCGACACCGACGACCCGGACTACATCCGCTGCATCACCAAGCCTCACTTCGACGGTGTGAATGCAGTCGTTATTCACTGCGCGATGCATACCTATCGTTCCGCAAAAGTCGATGACTGGCGAGAATTCTTGGGTGTCACCAGCCGGAGACATGATCATCAAAGCAACTATCCTGTCTCCGTTGCAAAGGCGGACCACCCCATTATGAAGAACTTTCCAAAGTCGGGCTACAAGTCAGCCAAAGATGAGCTCTACATCATTGAAAAAGTCTGGCCAAACACGACTGTCTTGGCGACTTCGAAAAGTGAGAAAGATGGCGAAGAGCATGCTGTCTATTGGACAAACCATTATGGCAAGGCTCGCGTCTTCGGAACCACCTATGGACATTCGAAGGAGACGTTTTCCGACGAAGTCTTCTTGGAGACGGTTGTTAACGGAATTCGATGGGCCGCCGGCCGCTAATCGATAATCTGGCGCCGGACGGGTCGAAGACCCTCGAACTACTCACGCCCCATTTCGCCAATCGAAACGCGGAAGCCGTCTGGAGACACCCCAGACCATACTTGCAAGAACGTGCAAAGTTGATGGACGAAGCTTCCGCGAAATACTTGGTTGGGCACGAGATTTCGCCAATTTCAAAGCCAAAGTAGATCACCTGCGACAGCATCTGATTATCGAACACAAAATCGTCCGAGTTCTCTTCCAAAGGCAACTGCAATAGCAACTCCCTGGAGAAAGCACGGTATCCTGTGTGAAATTCCGATAGCTTCGATTGCATCAAAATGTTCTGAGCAAGCGTCAAGAATCGGTTTGCGACGTACTTGTAGACAGGCATTCCGCTCTGCATTGCACGACCACCGAGAATCCGGCTAGCAATCACACAATCGTATATGCCATTTCCGATCATCGGAACGATCGCGGGGACAAGCAACGGCGTGTATTGATAGTCGGGATGCACCATGACAACGATATCGGCACCCAGTGATAGCGCCGTTGTGTAGCATGTTTTTTGGTTACCACCATAGCCTCGATTCTTCGGATGGATTACGACGTGTAGTCCCAGATTCTTTGCGACAGCAACCGTGTTGTCGCGGCTCGCATCATCCACAAGTACGATTTCATCGACTAGCGTTCGATCAATCTCTTCGCACGTTCGTTCCAGTGTCTTCGCTGCATTGTAAGCAGGCATGACCACCACAATCCGCTTGTCTCGATACATTCGTCAACTGCATCCTTCATTCTCGAAACGCTCCGACGCGATCATCAACGTGCCGCCAGTCCCTCTTTCACGGGCTAACAGCATCGGGCCTAGCCCCATGCTACTTAGTGCCGTGCCTGCAACTACATGAACAATCCGTTGCGCCAGAGACGCGTTGCAATTCTTACCTGTAACTATTTTGAAAAAAAGATTGTTCCGTGGCGAGCAAATATTCAACGTACTTTGAACCCAGCCCATAAGATCATATTCCAATTCGCTGTAGCGAGTTTCGAGGCGACGAAATTTGTTCGCTGACAATACGTGAACCAGCGATCGCTCCGTAAAGTGAAAAAGATGTCGCGGTAGGTCGAGCGCAAGCCATCGTGGGCCGAACAGCCTAGCCTGCAAGCTTCCCCAATCTGGGACTGCAATAAACAGCTTTCCTCCTGGTGAAAGCAACTTCGATACTCGTTCGATTTCCGCGATGGGTGAACGAAAATGTTCTAGTACATGCCAAAGTGTAATACAATCATACGGAGCGAGCTGTGATGCTTCTTCCATGGTCTCCATTACAAGCAGTCCTTTCTTACGCGCCCGAGCAGGCTGGGTTTCCACACCCCAAACATCCCAACCTAGCTCCTTCGCGTTTTGCAGAAACGAGCCATCTCCGCAGCCAATGTCGAGCAGCTTTCCTCGGCTCTGCCCGCGACAGTGCTTTTCAACAAATCGAATTCGACGTCGGTCGCATAGCTTGGACGTGAAACCATGCCTGCCACCGTAGTATTGTGCATGATAGTAATCTCCCAGATTCTCAGGGGCTGGCGAAGTCGCTCCTAAACCGCATGCGCTACACTTGTAAATGAAAAAGGTAGCTAGCCCTTCCGCATCCACAACGTCTCTCCATAGCAATTGCATATTACCTTGGCATGCCGGGCAAGGAGTTTCCATTACTCAATGCTCCGACGATCATTCTCGACATCGATTCGACGATAAATCTCCGCATAACACGCGAACTTATCAGCCTCAATCCCATGAGTCGATATGAGCTCAACCGGCAGCGACTCAACGATGTTCGTGAACTTGCCAGTTCGGCTCACGACCAGGTAGTCGAATGAAACTTGATCCAACCGAAAATAAACCGGAAGCGTTTGTGCTAACAGTACCTTTCGATCGGCAGCAAGAAAATCCAACAAGAACTGTGTATCTACCGCGACGATAGCATCCGCTGGTAGATTGTTCATTAATTCCTTCGCGAAGGATGGCGAGTTATAGTTCTCGTCATTCCAATTTTGAAGATGCACCTTGAATGTAGAGAGCCCAGCGCCCGGAATCAATGAAACCAAAGCCAGCACGGCAACACCCAATCTTAGGGCATCTGCTTTTCGTGCGCACCACTGTGCTGCTACTTTATCAACTAGGAGTTGGAGCATGGTGCCTATACAGATGAACATGAGCGAAGCAGAATAGGACCAGTAACCGCTGACTGGGTGGTGTGGCCCAACCAGTACGCTCATCAGATAGATAGAACTGATCCCTAATACTGCGATTGTAAAAATCGGACTTTGTCGAAATTTCGGAATCATGATGCATCCCGCAGTCACCACAATCGGAAAACTGTATTGCCAAACTCCGAGGTGGCGGCACATTCCAAACTCATGAAAGGAATGGTACCACAACGATCTCCATGGCCATAACATCCGGGCCAACAGCCCCTCGTCACCGCTGCCGAGAAACTGATTCCTGAACTGAACGGAGAATGCCTCGGGCTGTATGGCAATCAGGGGAATCCAAAGAGAGGAAACCAACAACGCACCCGTAGCCAGAATCAACGGATTCAAAACACGCCACTTCCCTTCTGACTTCCACATCGCCCACATGGCTAATTGAATCGCGTAGACGAGGGCGAATGGATGTGTCATCCCGCCTGCACCAATCGCTATACTAGCAAACCAAAGCCATCTCATTTGGCCCGATTCGCTCCAGCGAAACATGCAGACGATGGATAAGAGGCCAAACATAGTACACAAAAGATCAGGGCGAGCACTCATCGCTGGAAAGTAGAACCAACGCGAAAACAGAAACAAACCCGCTCCCCAGAGTGCCGCCCAATCGGAACCACCAGCTTTCCGTTGCAGATAGTAAGCGAGCAACACAGAGAGCAATCCCGCGAACATGGACGACAATCTGGCCGTCCCGTAGCAGACGGGAAGCACCGAGTAAAAAATTGCTTGATAATAGAAATAGAGCGGCGGCTCGCAGTAGAGTCCTTTGTCGGCATAGAAAAACACCGACTCTGCGTTTCTTGCAGGTGCATGAGGCAAACGCGGAATGCCGTTCTCAAGAATGGTCACCCCTGGGACCGCGTAGCAATCTTCGTCCTGTCCTCCGGGTTGTCGGTAGGCTACCGGAAGCCTCAATAGCAAGAAAAGAGCAACAAGGCAAACAAAGAGAGATTTGGGGGACAAGCTCATGCTAAATGGGAAAGCGAACAATTACTCCCTGAAGGAAGATTCAAGGGTGGAAGACATTTCCCGCAAGATCCTACCACAATTCCGATGAAATCGCGAGAATGTGCAATTGTCGAAGGTCAGACCTTTTTATTCGTTTCCCTAGAAAACCCGCGCTCACATTGATGCTTCGGCAATAGGATCGCGCAAGGATTACCATGAATGTCATACTTGGTTCACGCGGCTACGTCGGCCAAGCGTTCCTTCGGGAACTTGAACGATCGAACGAGGTATATGTGGCCCCAACACGCCACGACGTCGACATTGCATGTGTTGATTCTCTCTCACGATTTTTACGCGATTACTCAGCATCGTTTGTCATCAATTGCGCTGGCTTTACTGGCAAGCCAAACGTCGACGCATGCGAACATGCGAAAGCCGAGTGCCTTTTTGCGAACGCTGTTCTCCCTGGCCGAATTCGTGAAGCATGCGTTCGTGCGGGAATACCCTTTGGGCATGTTTCCAGCGGTTGTATTTTTGAAGGATCGAGACCTGATGGCTCAGGCTTTGTTGAGTCAGACATTCCCAACTTTTGTTTTCGATCCAATCATTGCAGTTTCTATTCCGGGACAAAAGCACTTGGGGAAGAAGTCCTTGCCGACTGCTCTTCATGCTTCATATGGAGACCTCGGATGCCGTTCAACGAGATCGATTCTCCGAGAAACTATCTCTCTAAGTTGATGACTTACGAAAGGCTGCTTAACGCAACAAATAGCTTGAGCCAGCTCGATGAATTTGCAAAAATCTGTTTGGAGTGCTGGAGGCGTCGCTGCGAATATGGAATCTACAATGTGGTCAATACGGGTTGTGTGACCACGACGCAGATAGTGAGCATGCTCCAGACGCATATAGCGATTGGCAAGCGATTCGAGTACTTCGAAAGCGAAGAAGAGTTTCTGAGACTAGCAGCCATCGCACCCCGATCGAATTGCGTACTCGACAATGCAAAGCTTCGTGCGACAGGAATTCCGGTTCGTTCTATCGAAGAAGCTTTACTCGACGCCATCCAACGATGGACTAGCAACTGATGGATGGCAATCTACTGAGTAACGGAAGAAAGTCCGCGAGATTGACAGCTTGCAATACTAGGATGCGCGTCTGGCCTGATCGGCAGAACCTACAGCTCTACAACCCTTTGACGTTTAAGTGATCCGTATGTCTCGCAAGTATTTCCAGAAAATCACGTTGGTTAGTATGTTCGCCGGTATCACTATTCCGTCGGCAATCGCAGATTTTTCGCAGTTTCGGGGAGTTGGAGGTAGTGGAGTCGTTCGCAATCAAGACATTCCAACGGAATGGTCTGCAGAAAAAAACCTGGCATGGAAGGTAGCCGTTCCCGGTGCAGGTTGGTCCCAACCCGTCATTTGGAAACAACTGCTTTTCGTAACGACGGCGGTTGCGGACAAAGAGATGCGCCCCAAAGATTTTGCTGGCGGGGTAAGAATGCCGCAAAGCATGGGTTTGGGCGGAATGTCGGCAGCTCCCAAGGTTGAAATCCAGTGGCAGGTGCATTGCTACAACACCACGGACGGTCGGTTGATTTGGAAACAGACTGTCGTGGAAGGACGTCCAGAGCATCCCATCCATCCGTCCAATACGTATGCTACAGAATCACCTGTCGTCGATGAGAAGGGAGTCTATGTGTTCTTCGGAGCCACAGGCACGATTTCGGGGTTATCTCATGATGGATCTCCCTTGTGGAAAAGGGAACTAGGTGCCTTTCCGACCAACAACGGTTTTGGCACCGGAAGCTCGCTGGCAATCCATAACGGAAAAGTATTTGCACAGCACTTCACCGAAAAAAGCGCATCGCTTACGTGCTTCAACGCCCGATCAGGCGATGTGGTTTGGTCAGACAATCGAGATAAATTCGGAAGCTCGTGGAGTTCGCCGATCGTGTGGGAAAATGGAGTTCGAACGGAACTGATTTCCTCGGGGGGAGAACGACTGACCAGCTACGATCCAGCGAATGGAAGCAAACTATGGACGATCGACAAAGTCAAAGCACCAACAGCTTGTTCGATTGCCAGCGATTCCGATCGAATCTACTTTGGTGGTTCTGATCCGATGTCCAAGGGTCCGTTATTCGCGATGCACTCTGGTGCCTCAGGGGACCTAACACCTGAAAAGAAGAACCAATCGTTTCGCAACTGCGACTGGCTTGAAAACAAAGCAGGACCAGGGATGGCTTCGCCTGTTTCCTCTGGCAAGTTTGTCGTGGTCACGGATAACAATATATTGCGAGCCTACGAAGCGGGCACTGGGAAAAAGGTTCAAGAGAGACGTTTGGGGATGCTAAAGATGGTCGCGGCAAGTCCGTTGATCGTGGATGACAAGGTTCTCATTCTCGATGAAGAAGGAAACTCCGTTTTACTCGAAGCGAGCTCCGAGTTTCCCGTCGTTGGTCAAGGCAAGATCGAAGACACTTTTTGGGCAACACCCGCAGTCGCCAACGATTCGATCTACCTTCGTGGAATCGATGGTCTATACTGCATTCGCAAGCAATAATCGTTTGCTCGTACCCTACTACTTCATTTCCTTCATCTGACGATATCTCAAGATCAAGTTATTCGTCGAGCTATCGTGCTTTAGTTCCGGAGACTCTGTGCCTTCGAGTTCCGGAATGATCGCTTGAGCAAGAGCTTTACCCAGCTCCACGCCCCATTGGTCAAATGGATTGACATTCCATATCGCACCTTGAGTGAAGACGATATGTTCGTATAAAGCGATCAAGCTGCCGAGAACTTTCGGCGTGAGACGATCCGCCATAATCGTATTGGAAGGACGGTTCCCGTCAAAAACTCGATGAGGTACGAGCCAATCGGCGGTCCCTTCTGATTTCACTTGTTCGTGTGTTTTGCCGAAGGCTAACGCTTCTGATTGAGCCAAAACGTTTGCCAACAAAATGTCATGATGACGCCCTACCGGAGTGAGGGCGTGAACAAATGCGATAAAGTCGCATGGAATAAGCCGCGTCCCTTGATGGATCAATTGATAGAAAGAATGTTGGCCATTCGTCCCCGGCTCGCCCCAATAAATCGGGCTAGTATCGTAAGTCACGTTGGTACCATCGAGCGTAACGCTCTTCCCATTGCTTTCCATCGTCAGTTGTTGCAGGTAGGCTGGAAAACGCTTCAAGTAGTTTTCGTATGGCAGGACTGCAATGGTGTGCGCATCAAAAAAGTTGGTATACCAAACGCTGAGCAATCCCATCAACGCGGGAACGTTCCGCTCGAAGGGAGCTGTTCGATAATGCTCGTCCATCTCATGAAATCCTTCCAGCATCGCGAAGAAATGTTCGGGGCCGACAGCAAGCATGGTGGATAACCCGATTGCTGAATCCATCGAGTAACGACCGCCAACCCAATCCCAGAACCCAAACATGTTCTCAGTATCGATACCGAAAGCAGCGACTTTTTCTGCATTCGTCGAAACAGCGACAAAGTGCTTGGCGACAGCTTCACACGATCCAAGTTTACGTAACAACCAATCCCTAGCGCTTTCGGCGTTGGTCATCGTCTCCATCGTGGTGAAGGTCTTGGAGGAAACGATAAACAGAGTTTCCGCTGGATCCAGGTCTCGTGTTGCTTCGACAAAATCGATTCCATCCACATTCGAAACGAAACGAAAAGTAATCGATCGATCGCTGTAATGGCGCAGCGCTTCGTACGCCATCACGGGGCCAAGATCGGAACCTCCGATACCGATGTTGACAACATTCTTGATTCGCGATCCGGTGTATCCCTTCCATTCGCCACTGCGAACGCGATTGACGAAGCCCGACATTTTTTGGAGGACGGCATGTACTTCGGGAACGACATTCTTTCCATCGGTAGAAACGTTCGAGTTCACCGGAGCACGCAATGCAATGTGCAATACGGCACGATTCTCCGTGATGTTGATTTTCTCACCGGAGAACATCGATTCGATTCGTTCTCGAAGCCCGCACTCCTCTGCTAGTCGAACCAAAAGCTGAATCGTTTCGTCTGTGATTCGATTCTTCGAATAGTCCAGGAACAGATCTGCGACTTCTGCACAGAATCGCTCACCTCGTTTCGGATCTTGCGAAAAGAGCGTGCGCAGATGAACACTTCGAATTGCCTCGGCATGCTTCTCAAGAGCAATCCAGGACCTGAGTTTTGTAAGCGCAAATGTCGTCCTCGTCATTTTCTGTTCCATCTAAATTGGCTTTGATAGCGTCTCGGCGCGATGCGCAACAATGTCGGACCATCGCCGAATCACTCTATAAATCGAGTGATTCGTTTATTTTGAATCCGAGGGTCGTCGAAAAACTACTCTTTCAATTCTCGAATACGAATGTTCTTGAACTCGGCCCACATCGGCTTGCCCGCATGAAGCTGCAATGCAAGAACTCCATCGAGCAAAGCGAGGCTAGGATCATTGTCCGTAAAGTCCAGAATCAATCGATTGTTGAGGTAGTGTTTGACCTGGTTCCCCTTACCGATGATGACGACATCGTTCCAGTCGTCGAGTTTGAAGAGCTTTTCAAAGCCGGCTTGGTCGATCAATGTTCCGTGAACTTGTTTTCCATCTTTCTCCCAGCTCGCTTTTTCACCTACGAGACAAATGCGTCCACGCTTTCCACCTTCGTCATAGATAAAGCCAGAGATATTGGGAAACTTTGCTTCGTTGCGTAGTTCATGCTGGTAACCCTTGACAACCCATTTGTTTTTCGCTGAATCGTCGGTGAAATGTTTCGAGCGATACTGAATGCCAGAGTTGTTCGTGGCATTGCATCGGAACGAAAGACGTAGCTCAAAGTCCTTGGTCGATCCACCTTTCCAAATCAAAAACGTGTTGCCTTTTGCAGGATTCTCTGCAGTCGTTTCGCCATGGATGACACCATCTTTGACGGACCACATGGTAGGATCACCATCCCAGCCACTTAAATCTTTTCCATTGAAAATGCTCTTTAGATCTCTAGATTCTTTCGGAGCGGTGCTGGCGTCTTGTGCGAGTAGAACCGACGGAAATAAGCAAACGGCAATAAGAAAAAATTGGCGGGTCATTAATTACTCCAGTGGGAGAGAAAAAGGTGGAAGTCGAACGGGTTACGGTCGCTATGCGACTACACGAATCACTATTGTATCCTGAATCCTAAGCCCGTGTCAGTCATCTGTGCGGCTCTCCTGTTTGGAGTCAACGTCCGTTATTTCCCGTATCAAAAGATTTCAAGGGACGCTGTGGGGAGGCCGATGGGCTTTTGCCGCGCGATGGACTTGCCCGTTCTGCTCCTCAATGTGATCGAGGTAGTGTTAGCGCTTGAGACGCGGCTGTGGGTACTATTTGGGCAGCAGTATATGAATTATCGCCTGTTCCAACCTGTTTGGAGTTGGATAGCCTGCCAGCGAATGACACATCGGCCGGCGGTCATTGTCGTAGAACGACAGGTGTCACTCGTCAGTGGTGAGTCTATGCCAGCAATGTAACCATGCCCATCTTCCGCTCTAGTTTTCTGGATCGACCCAAAACACGCAGCTTGCCACGGTGCACTTGCGGTCAAAAAGCGGAAGCTTGTATTGTCTTATGAAGAACCGAAAAAGAATACTCCGTTGCCGACATACGATGTTCGATGTACTTCCAAAACAACGTTCACGAATTGCCATGCTAGCACTGGCATGGTTGACGTCTTGTTCGACAATAGGTTGCGTGAGGAAGCGGATGACGGTTCGAACCAATCCTCCCGGGGCGATGGTATACGTCGATAGGAAACCCATCGGACTGAGTCCCGCGTCGACCAACTATGTCTACTATGGAACTAGAAACTTTGAAATCGTTCGGGATGGCTATCGAACCGAACGATTCTTGAGGCGATTCAACCCGCCCTGGTATGCGATTCCACCGTTGGATTTTGTCAGCGAGTCCCTTTGGCCGTTTGAAAAACGAGACGAACGGATCATCGACGTCCAACTGACCCCGACTCCTTCGGTGTCGAACGATGCTCTCATTGCGAGTGGCGAACAACTGCGGCTTCAAGCGGGACAAGGGGTAGCGGTACCTCCGCCTCCACCGGCGGTGAACAATTTGCCTATTGTTCCATTGGGTCCGTGAATGTCCGTAAGGCGGCCAGCGGCTGAAAAACTATCGTAGGACGTGACCATGGACCGGTCCGTCCGTCAGTAACTTCTTGCAGAATCCATCGGCTCGGGACGATGGTCCCAAGCTACGGTCAAACCGTGACTTTTGTCGGCCATGTCATCATGAGCAGTAGAAGCATAGAATAAACTACGGACGAAAATTGATTATTCGAGTGCAAGCCTTAGCTACCGTGCTGCCTTAACCGTCGTTATGATGTTGCTTCGAGTCTAGCCGGCATCCCCTTTTCTGTATCCATCAAAGTGCTTCATTCGCAGATCGGTCCTATCGCCGTTCATTTTCCTGAACGAATCGAAACCAACGACGAACTCCAGTTGCTCAACCCTGACTGGGATTTGCCACTCATCGCCGCAAAGACTGGGATTTACAGCAGAACCATCGCTGCGCCAGAAGAAACGGCTTCCGATTTGGCCGTCAAAGCCTGCCTCAAGCTTTTCGAAGAAAACAATGTTGATCCGAAGTCGATTGACTATGTGCTTTTTTGCACGCAGACTCCGGACTATCCCCTTCCAACAACCGCCTGTCTAATCCAACATCGACTCGATTTGCGGACAACCTGCGGCGCACTCGATTTTAACCTGGGTTGCTCAGGATATGTCTACGGCCTTTCCATGGCCGAAGGGCTGATCGCAAGCGGCCAATGCAAACGCATTTTGCTAGTTACGGGCGAAACCTACTCGAAATATATACTCGACAACGACCGATCCATTCGCCCTATCTTTAGTGATGCAGGTGCAGCAACGCTCATCGAGTCTCAAGAAGGCTCGGCTCTTCGCGGATTTCAATTTGGAACAGATGGCAGCGGGGCAGACACTTTGATCGTGGCAGATGGAGGGGCGCGAACAACTTCCTGTGCGATCAAGCCTCGGAATCGAAAGCGCTGGAATAGTAGACTCTATATGGACGGTCCGAGCTTGATGAGCTTTACCGTGGGTGCCATTCCACAAATGGTAAGAGAGATGCTAGCTCGAGAGGGACTTTCGCCAGCGGATGTCGATTGTTTTCTCATGCATCAAGCGACTCGCAAAATGTTGGAACATCTTCAAACCGCCTTCGGTACCGACGAGCATCACCTGCCTATTCGCTTGGAGAATCGAGGGAACACCGTGTCCTGCACCTTGCCGATTCTCATTGATGATCTTCGAAAAGAAGGCCGGCTCGCGGCGGGCTCGACAAACGTTCTAGTGGGTTTCGGAGTAGGTTGGTCGTGGGCTGGTTGTTTGTGGCGGGCTTGATGCAATACGAGAACTATAATTTTCGGGTCGATACTTAGGATTTTTCTTCTCCGGACCGTCCTGCAAACTCGTCTGCCCTTTCTCTTAAAGTCCTTCGAAATTATAGGGAAAAAGAGTGCAAAAGCGGGCGCATTGTCTTATTTGCAACAAACGCTATCAAAGTTGCAACCAGAATTTTCGATAGGGTTTACCTAAACCGATTCAATTTCAAGCGCCTGCAATTCCGATACTAGCAGCACAATCCGATTTTCTGCAATCTCTCGGACAGACTGAGAGTTTTGCGTTGGGGCTTAGGAACGGTGGGAACGTTATTATGTCCGTTTTACAACGAACGATACGCATGTTTGTGTTGGCTGCGATGGCAGTCGCAGGTCCGGTCGCATTCTCACAGAATGGTTACCATCCGAATGCCGAGCCTGTGCATTTCGATCCAGATTGGCAGTTCTTTGCTCCAGTGCAATTGCAAGATATGGAGGACCTGACAGCTCGTCAACGAGCCAACAAAGGTTTCTTCTTAACCTACGATCGCATGTATCTGGGAGTCACTAGACCTGACACCGAGACAGCATCGAACGCTATGGACTTTACCTGGGGCAATCGATTCGACGCGGGTTGGATGAAAGACAACGACAAAGGCTGGACGTTTTCGACCATGCATATGTCCGGCCCCAACCATTACAACCAGTACGAACAGAGATTAGCGAACGCCCCAATCGTTCCCATTGTACCCGGACCTGGAGTCGATGAACGATTGGCTACCATCCGTGATAGCGTGAACGTCGGATCGTTCTTTAGTTTCGATGCAAATAAAACATGGCGTCTCGAACCCTATCGTTATGGCGGGATTCTAGAACCGATGATTGGAATGCGTTATGTTCGATTTGAAGACGCAGCGCAGAATGATCGGTATCAACTGAGTACATCGGCTGGGTTTCCTGAAATTGCAGCCACGGTCGCTCTAGAGCGCATTACTCGCGATGTGGCTCTAACGAACAATCACATGTTGCTCGGTCAATTCGGCTTCCGTTACACCAAATTTGTGCGACGCTGGACCTTTTCTAACGATGCCAAAGTGTTTGCAGGTCACGTTTATCAGAACCAGAACAACTCGCTCCAAAACATCAATACCTTTTACGGGTCACCAATCGTTGCGGGTGGGGCAATCTTGCAGACGAGAACGGACGCCACCTACTTTGGTCGAAAGAACAACGAGAACACGGTCGGATTCGACATTCGGGTCGAGGGTGCATACAAAGCAACCAAGTACGTCGATTTGCGAGCCGGGTTTGAAATGCTCTACTTCGGACGAGGGGTATGGCGAGGTGCAACGAACCTTGGTGGAGGCAACCAATTCTCAAACGATCAGCACTTGATCATGCCGGGATTCACCTTCGGCTTGACACTCAACCGCTAAACAAGTGTAGATCCGTCGCTGAGTCGAGACTAGAATCGAAAAGTCATCGAACGAAGGCAGCCTTACAAGCTGCCTTCGTTTTTTCTATTTACCATCACGAGTTTGAAACATGGCATCCGCCTTTTCGTTATCCAATTGGTTTGGCATCAGTTCATCCACGACTCAAACACAAGGCGAAGGCCCCAATGGATCTCTACCACTAACACATGAAATGCTGACCGAATGGTCCAGCGGCGATTTGTTTGGTTGGACTCAAAACGCTGGAATGGGCTGGGACATTCAAAAGATGTTGGGTCCGCAGTTCCTCATCTTGAGCACGCAAGGTGGAATTCGGGCAGAGGACGGAAGCCCCATCGCTTTGGGATATCACACGGGTCATTGGGAAGTTGGATTGCTAATGCGAGCCGCTGCCGAGTGGATCAGTGCGAAAGGGGGAGTCCCATTCGCAGGTTTTGTCAGCGACCCCTGCGATGGTAGAACACAAGGAACAGTGGGGATGTTTGATTCCCTGCCGTATAGAAATGATGCCGCTATTGTTTTTCGTCGTCTCATTCGATCGCTTCCGACGCGTCGTGGTGTCATGGGTGTTGCGACATGCGACAAAGGACTGCCCGCGATGATGCTCGCATTGGCAGGCGCTTCTCAATTGCCGAGTGTCATTGTTCCTGGTGGAGTGACGTTGCCCGCGAGAGATGCAGAAGATCTTGGTAAAGTTCAAACGATCGGTGCGCGTTACAGTCATGGCGTGATGTCTCTTGAAGAAGCGGCCACAGCCGGATGTCGAGCTTGCGGATCCCCAGGAGGTGGCTGTCAATTTCTAGGAACAGCAGCTACGAGCCAAGTAGTAGCCGAAGCATTGGGGATGACGATTCCTCACGCCGCTTTGGCACCGAGCGGTCAGCCGATATGGTACGAGATTGCAAAACACTCGGCCGCTGCTTTGTGGGATCAACAAGAACGCAAGGCTTGTTTGAAAGATATCTTGACCGAAGATTCGTTCTATAACGCCATCGCCGTTCATGCTGCATGTGGAGGTTCCACCAATCTGCTATTGCACGTTCCTGCCGTTGCTTTTGCGGCTGGACTGCCGAGACCTAGCATTGAACTTTGGAAAGAGATCAATCGCAAAGTGACTCGCTTTGTTGATGTATTGCCCAACGGCCCCAAGTACCATCCGACGGTTCGACTGTTCATGGCGGGTGGTGTGCCTGAAGTGATGTGGCATTTGCGTGAACTTGGGATTGCGAAGTGTGATGCCAATACCGTGACCGGCCAGACATGGCATGAGATATTGGATCAGTGGCATGGATCCGATCGTCGTGCCGCCGTCCGCGAAGCGTTAGCACGACAAGATGGCGTCGATCCAGACGACGTAATCTTGCCTCCGAGCAAAGCCAAGGGGATGGGTTTGACGAGTACTGTTTGTTTCCCCATAGGCAATATTTGTCCAGATGGCTCGGTCATCAAATCGACAGCCATCGACCCGACAGTGATCGACGAAGACGGCGTTTATCGCAAAACAGGTCCAGCACGTGTCTTTACCAGCGAAAAAGAAGCAGTGGCAGCAGCTAAAGGAAAACATGAAAAGCCTTTGAAGGCGGGTGACATCGCAGTCCTGATGGGATGCGGACCGATGGGAACCGGCATGGAAGAAACGTACCAGCTGACGAGCGCGCTCAAGCATCTAGAGTATGGCAAGCATGTCGCTGTGATTACCGACGCGCGGTTCTCCGGTGTTAGTACGGGAGCATGTATCGGTCATGCCGGCCCCGAGGCATTGGCAGGTGGCCCAATCAGCAAACTGCGGGATGGCGATACGATTCAGTTTGAGATCGATAGGCAAACATTAGAGGCGAGTGTCAACTTTGTCGGATGCGACGGTCGAACTTTTTCACCGGACGAAGGAGCGAAAATTTTGGAGCTTCGAGAGCCTCATCCTGGTCTTCGGCCGGATCCTCGATTGCCAACCGACACTCGGTTGTGGGCCGCCTTGCAACGAGCAAGCGGCGGAACGTGGGGAGGCTGCGTTTACGATACAGAGCGTATCATTGAGCTTCTGGAAGCGGGCGAAAAGTCGCTTCGAGAATCCACATGATCTTCAGAAACTGCACGTTACCAACATGATACTGCTGATCGACAACTACGATAGTTTTGTTTACAACCTCGATCGCTATCTACAAAGGCTAGGACTGCAAACGATCGTTGTGCGCAGCGACGCCATGACAGTCGATGCGATCTCACGCTTAGGTGCACAAGCGATTGTCATCTCCCCTGGCCCTAAATCGCCGGACGATGCGGGCTGTTCGATGGAAGTGATTCGTCGCCTCGGTAGCTCAACACCTATATTAGGAGTGTGCCTTGGCCATCAGTCGATTGGCCAAGCGTATGGTGGAAAGATCGTTCGCGCTACTCAACCGATTCACGGGAAAGCGTCCAGCATAGAACATGATGGAACTGGACTCTTTGAGGGAATTCCCAATCCTTTCGTAGTGGGTCGATATCACTCGTTGATCGTGGATCGTCCTAGTATTCCAGATTGTCTGTATCCCACTGCATGGACACCGGAAGGGATCATCATGGCATTGGCACATGTCGAGCACCCGGTGATTGGTGTTCAATTTCATCCTGAGTCTATTTTGACCGAGTATGGCTATCAGTTGTTAGCAAACTTTTTGTCCATGCATCGGATACCGCACGGTCCCCTTCCGTTAGACGACTTACATACTCTTCATGGGTGAAAGTTGAACAGCACATTGAACAAAGGCTCAACACTTACCAATTACCAAGCGTTCGAAAGAATTTGTTTCAAATCATCCAAATTAGGTCGACGCGCGGTGACCAGCATGAGTCGTTCAATCTGAATGGCTTTCTCTGCAACCTGGTCGATTTGCTCGCGCCTCAGTCCTAAATCCCGCAATCTAGGTCGAATACCAATTCGGATTTGTAAATTTTGAATGGCCACGATCGCTTCTTCGCAACTGCAGCCATCTTCCGGCTGTCCCGTGAGGATGCTGGCTATTTGGATCATCGAACTATGGCACATAGGTTTATTGAACTCCATAACGTACGGCAGTAAAAGTCCATTCCCTTCGCCGTGACTACAGTGAGTTAGCGCACCGATCGGATACTCCAACGCATGAACAAGTCCAACGCCGCTATTGGAGAAAGCCATACCTGCTAACATGGCCGCGTATGCCATGCCGTCTCTCGCATCGCGATCGTTTGGTGACTCTACCGCACGTACTAAGCAACGTTGGATATTTCGGATCGCTTCTAACGCAAGCATCGATGTAAAGGAATAGCTTCCTTCGTAAGCTCGCGGTTCGTAAACGGCAGGTTCGTTTTCGTTGTCGGCTGCAATGTTCATCTGCGCATTCGGTCGATTGGTCAAGGCTTCGATGGCATGCACGAGTGCATCGATACCACTGTGCGCGGTGACTTTGGCAGGACAAGACTCGGAAAGGCTCGAGTCTATCAAAGCTAATGCAGGCCGAAGGTATGGACTAAGTGTGCTAACTTTGACTTGTGCAATGGTGTCCGTTAGCACGGCGGAATGGGATACTTCGCTTCCGGTTCCAGCAGTGGTTGGAATGGCGATGAGGGGCAATGTCGGACCTGGAACTTTGCCAAATCCGAAGTAATCGCGTGCTCGCCCGCCGTGCTTCAAAACGACGGCAACCACCTTTGCGATATCCAAGTTGCTTCCACCACCGATACCAATGACGGAGTCAGCATGGCTCGCGCGTGCGATTTCGATTGCAGCTTCAGCTACTTCCAGCGAGGGTTCTGGCTCTCCGCCAGTGAAAACAGAGCATCCCTTTGCTACACTGCGAACACTCGATATGGCTTTTTGTACCTGCGGCAGCGATTCGATCGTCGAATCCATTACGAAAACAGGACTTTGCAATCTCCGGTTGGCGACTTCGCTTGCTAGGCTATCCACGCTTCCACGGCCGAAGCGAATCGAGCTTGATGTTGCGAATTGCCAAAAGTGATTCATAGTTTTCCATTCGTTATTGTTCGGCCGATGCCAATTGATGCTCGAGGATTTGGAGCGAGCTATGCTTTCGTTCAGTCTCTCCGTCAAGCGCGACTACAACAATAAATGCCGTCCTTGATTGACTGAGCAGCGACTGTCCTTGATTGACTGAGCAGCGCCTGTGATAGTCGTTTGATTCGAATAAGTTATGTACTCTGACTGCTTATCACCAAGCCTGCGATGAGTACGACCAACAGAAAGCCCCAGAGCAATGCGAAAAAGCCACCGCATCCAATTCCGATCCAGGCATGAGCGCTTCCTTTGATGACAGGATTTTTCTTGCGGTCTTTCAGTCCTTTGATCCCCAGAACAAACGCGGCGACTCCGATGGGAAGTCCAATAATTGGCAACCCACTCAATATGCCCAGGTAATAAGCAATAAGCGCCTTTGGATTCTTGTAAGGTATGATTCCGCCAGTTGCATCTCTGTCATTAATATTCGATGCGTTCGGCAAGGGGTTGGACTGTGTCGATGCAGAGTAAGGATTCGGGTCGTTCGGATTTGGGCTGTTCATGAAATCCTCTGGCGTGTTTAGCAGAAAAAGATACAAGAAAAAGGTTCATATTCTCAACCAATTCCTCGATTGTAGCAAAGAAAACACCACTCGTGGTGGCGCGTCAGCAAAAGTCTACGGACTAGGAAAAGGTCCGCGAAAAGACGGAGCAGCAAACACTGCATAACCTATCGTCCACCGACCCAATCAGCATATTTCTCAGTAGACTCAACAACGCGGATAATGACTTCTGGAGTTTGGTATGGATGGTGCAACGCGAGCCACTCGAGACACGGTTTCTTGTTCTGGACAGAAACTTTCATGGTGACGCGAAACTCGCTGGCCGTTTGGATGGCGCCTTCCCAGCGATAGATGCTCGTGATTGGACCGTCGATTTGACTACAAGCGACGAGACCGGACTCCACGCTGCTCACCGCTAGTGCGCGAGCCTCTGTTTCATTCGAGACGGTTGTGGCAATTTCAAGTATCGACATTGGCTCCGTCCTCAATTAGGCCAAACCCCGCTCGACAAGCGATCGTTCCTGCGACTCCTCTTCCAAAATCTCTCGATGCAATCGTTCAAAATCATCACCAATATCGGCAACTTCATCGCGCTGGGGGTCATACGTTTGAACGTCGTGGATGATGGCATCTAGATGGTCGATCAATCTGCATTGCCAACACTCAATTTCCCGAAGTTCGGAATACATGCCAGGATGCTGGCAGGCTACATTCTCTAAATAGCCTTCACCCGCGACGCGCGTGAAATGTTGATCAAGAATCCATCGGAAACTAACTAGATGCTCCGTCAGTTTCCCCCAAGAGGCCCGTTGATGGGGATGTTCGAGCCAGTTCTTGAAATCAAGATTCAGTTCTTGGAGTCCTTCTGCAATCCCAGATTGACTGTGATCAAGGCTCATCCGAAGCTCAGTTACATTGTCGTTCATTGCCAACTGCCTCATCAAATAAAGGAAGGACACCGACTCATTGTTGCACGACCAAAAAGCTCATCACGCATTAGTGTCGCAAATTTCGACCCCATCCGTCAAGAATTTTCGTCAAATAGTTTTGACACCGCTACGACGTTTTCACCTTGATTTCTATGGCCTGCATCCAGACGAAGGGGGGTTCGCTAGAAAAGTGCAATTCTGATACCATTACGAAAAGTGGTAGGAACACAGAATTATTGGTTTGAACCGACGACACGTATGACGAGAGTTATCGATTGGAAAAACGCTGACGATCCGCGGGATGTGGTGCACATTGCAGTGCAGGCAGTCGCGGAGGGTCACATCGTCGCAGTCCCTGGTGACTGCTCCTATTTGTTGGTCGGTTCAGGATTGCACGAAAATGCTGTGTCGCGCTTGGCACAGATCGCACAGTCTGACAAAAACCAGCATGGCATCACGCTGATGCTCAGGTCTGCCGCGGAGTTACTGGATTATTTTCCGTCCATTTCTCCGTCGATTCGTCGGTTGGCAGCCAAGGCATGGCCAGGTCCGATCACGTTTGACTTAAAAGACTCGCATGAATCGAGTTTGCTGCGATGCCTCGATGCGTCCGTAATGCAAGCCCTTCGACAGCAAAACACCAAGATTCGGATCTCGCAGCCGTCGCATTCTGTTTTCGAGCAAATGGGTCGATTGCTTTCCGGCCCCTTGGTCGCAGCGCCCGCTCTCAATGCAAAGGGAAACCTTGCCCGAAACCTTAGCCAAGCTGCTTCGGACGACTATACGATTGCCATTGATGATGGCGACACCGATGCGGTCGGTCTTCCAACACTGGTAGAGTTCGACGACAACGAAGCGTCGATCGCTCGAGAAGGACTTTTGCCACTAGAGTACCTGAAGTCCCTTTCGAGGTGGACAATACTATTCGTATGTACCGGGAACACGTGCCGTTCTCCGATGGCCCAAGCGATGATGAATCGAAAGATCGCTGAAAAATTCGGCAGCAAAGATACGAGCAGCGAATTGCCGATCCGAGCGATCTCGGCCGGCGTTGCTGCCTATGGCGGAGAACCGGCATCGCCGGGAGCAACCCAAGCGATCAAGAAACACAAAGCGTCCCTCGATTCACATCAGAGCAGTCAGCTAACGCGAGAAATGGTGGACCATGCGGATATCATTTTGACCATGGGTGGCAGACATAAACACGTGATCGTTTCTCAATGGCCTTCCGCCGAATCAAAGATCCATTTGATTTCACCCGAAGGTGCAGAAATCACGGATCCGTTCGGTGCTCCTTCGGATGTCTATGAACGATGCGCTCAGCAGTTGGATCAACATACAGATTACTGGCTCAACCAACTCAACGTCTCGGATTTGATTCGTTGGAAATAACAGGATAATAGCAATGAGAATCGCCGTTGGAAGTGATCATCGAGGATTTCAAATCAAAGGCAAACTAATCACTTTACTGACGGCCGATGGTCACGAGGTAGAAGACTTTGGAACGCACAACGACCAGCCTGTCGATTACCCAGACTATGCCGTCTCCGTCGCGAAGAAAGTTGCCGATGGAAGCGCCGAACGCGGAATATTGATCTGCGGGAACGGTTTCGGCATGGCTATTGTTGCGAACAAATTTCGCGGAGTGCGAGCAGCAGCGTGCGCGGATGAAGTAATGGCCGAAATGTGCCGCCGGCACAATGACGTTAACATTCTTTGTCTGCCAGGCGATTTGATCGGCGACCGACCCGTTGGCGATTTGGTCCGAGTCTGGCTCGCTACAGAATTTGAAGGCGGAAGGCACACACGTCGTGTTGAAAAAATTCATTCCATCGAAGCCGCCAACTGAATTCAAAACTAAGAATCTTTATCCATCGGACTGAGTCCTTCATTCCGCGTCTCCTCCAGCAATCGATCTATGACAGGCACATCCGACAATCCACTCCGTTCACAAGTCGCAGTCGAAGACACTTGGAACCTCTCCAGTCTGTTCGCCAATGATGACGAATGGGCGAAGGGGCTTCAGCAATTCGAAGAACTCATTCACGGTTTCGCTGGCTTCGTGGGCCGACTGAGCGAATCTGCCGAAGTGCTTGCCGATTGCCTTACACATGATTGCCGTGTCGATAGATTGGCCGAACGAGTTGGAGTCTATGCATCGCTCAAAACATCCGAGGATCAGGGGAATAGCGACTATCAAGGATTTGTCGCCAAGTACTACAGTATTGCCACAAAAGCAGGCCAAGCGGCAAGCTTCATACGCCCAGAGATCCTCTCCATACCTCAAGAGCGACTGACTGAGTTTCTCAAGTCTCCGGCACTGGAACCGTACAAACTTCTCGTAGAACGCGTGAATCGTTTTCGAGCTCATACGTTGAGTCAACCAGAAGAAAAGCTCCTTGCCATGCAAGGAGAAATGGCACAGACGGCAAGCAAGACGTTCCGTCAATTGAACGATGCCGATCTGAAGTTTGGCAAAGTTACAAACGAAAAAGGGGTCGAGCAAGAGCTCACCAATGCCTCCTTCAGTTCATTCCTCCTCTCACCGGATCGCGCTGTCCGCAAAACAGCATTCAAGCAGTACTATTCGCAGTTCGCGGCTCATGAGAACACATTGGCCTCGACCCTAGCGGGGAGTATCCATGGCGACGTTTACTATGCGAGGGCACGCAACTACACAAGCGCTCGAGAGAGTTCGCTTTTCGCTGACAATGTACCCGTCAGTGTTTACGACAATTTGATCGCCGCAGTTCGAAAGCACTTGCCAGCGGTTCATCGCTACTTTGACATGCGACGGCGGAAAATGAAGTTGGAGGACATTCATCACTACGATACTTACGTTCCAATTTTAGCGGATCGACAAACCCATCACACTTGGGACCAAGCTGTCGAGGTGGTGATCGCCTCTCTTCAACCGCTTGGAACTGACTATTGCAGTGTTCTCGAATCTGGCCTGCGAGGTCGATGGTGTGATCGTTATCCCAACCAAGGGAAGCGTAGTGGTGCATTCAGCAGCGGAGCCTATGACGGCGATCCGTATATCTTGATGAACTACAAACCCTCGGTGCTTAATGATGTCTTTACGCTCACGCACGAAGCAGGGCATTCTATGCACACCTACTACTCGACCCAATCGCAACCCTTTCAATACTACAGCTACACTATATTTGTTGCCGAAGTCGCTTCGACATTCAACGAGCAGTTGCTAGCCAAGTACTTGATCGATCGCACCAGCTCCAAAGAAGAGCGAGCAGCATTGATCAATCACGAAGTAGACAGTATTCGCGCTACGATCGTACGACAAACGATGTTTGCGGAGTTCGAAAAGATCACGCATGCAATGGCCGAGTCGGGCGAGCCACTCACGGTCGCATCGATGAAGTCTGTTTACCGGGAATTGCTCGAAGCGTACTTTGGCCCTGGCTTTTCCATCGACGAAGAACTGTCACTCGAGTGTTTTCGCATCCCTCATTTTTACAATGCGTTTTACGTCTACAAATATGCGACAGGCCTATCCGCAGCCATCGCGTTATCGAGAAAAGTTCTCAACGGTGGCGAACAAGATCTTCAAAACTACATGGGGTTCTTGAAAGGCGGGTGTTCAAAAGACCCGCTCGATTTGCTCAAGGGAGCGGGTGTCGACATGAACCAACCTGAACCAGTCGAAATCGCTTTGAGTGAATTCAGCAAACTCGTTCACGAACTGGATGAGCTGATCTAACGGGCTAACAGTTGTGTGGCCCGATAGGCTTAACCAGTTGGTCCGATGAGCTATCCGGTTAACTTACCCGGAGTGTTGATTCGAGATTTTTGAGGATGTCTTTCACAGACATCTTGCCTCGTCCGCAGTGAATCAATTCGTCGTCCGATAGCCAGCTCTCGACCTTTTTCTGAGCCGAGATCACGGTAGAGTGTTGCCTCTTGCCAAAGAACTCACCAATTTCCGATAAAGCGGTGCGAGTGTACTTTCTAGCCAAAAACATCGCCAACATGCGCGGCTGGCTGACGTTCTGGCACTTGGTCTTTTCTCGCAACACTTTTTCTTCCAATCCAAAGGTATCGCACACGGCTCGTTCAATGTCCGCCATGCGAACGACTGGTTGACAAATCCTGAGTAGATCGAGTGTACATCGGATCGCTTGTTCGTGCTCGAGAGGAGCACCGCTCATTCGTTGCTGTGCAACCAGTCTATGCACGACGCCTTGGAGTACTCGCGCATCACCGGATGCGTGCGATGCAAGCTCTTTGACGGTGGATTCCCCTAGCTGCACACCGTGGTGGTTACACAATTGCGCTAGCAATCGAGATCGCGTCGTTGGATCCAAGGGCTCCAATCCACAAGCCATCCCGCCGGACAACCGAGCATGCAAGTCGGCCGTCAATCCGTTCATCTCATTGAGCGAACGATCCGCTACCAAGATCACCTGTCGATGCTCTCTCAGCAGCATATCGATAGTGTTCCGCAGTTCAGCCAACGTTCCGGTTTTGCCTAAACAAAATTGCAAATCGTCAATGACAAGAACTTCGACATCCCGATACTTGCGCCGAAAATTAGCGAAACCACCGCCACGAGCACTCTCGGTGAATTCGATGGTAAATTGCTCGCCCGTCAGCGTGAGAACACGACGGAGTTTATGCACCGTCCGCAAACGATGAGCTAGGCCAATTGCCAAGTGCGATTTTCCCGATCCATGTGGCCCATGCAAGAACAACGGACTAATCTGGCCCGGTCGCTCCAGCACCATCGAAGCCGCGGTATAGGCTAAACGATTGTGTTGACCAGGAATAAACTGATCCCAACGTCGCTCGTTCTCTCGCCTTAGTTCCGACAATCGCTCAACACCCGCTTCCAACTCGGGCTTGCTCGGCAAGTGATCATTGCGTTCGTCCGAAATCGTTGCAGAAACACCACGGAGAGCCTTAACCGAAGCAGCGCTCGAAGGCGCTCGGTATTCTTCACGGATCTTTCGAATTCTATCACTAGGAAGTGGAAGCGTTGGCACGAACGTATCTGACTGATTGGAAAGCGCTGTATCAGAAAGTGTTGATGCAGCGGTATTTGACTCAAGGGAAACAACGGTGGCGGAACGTGAGCTTGAATCCAATTCCGTTTGCCCAGACACGTTTGCAGCAACTGAAATTCGGTATCCGACATGCGAACCCGCAACTTCTTCAATCGCTTGCTGAATCTCTGCGCGGAACATACGAGAAATGCAGTCCGCCACGAATTGGCTCGAAACCTCGATTCCGATCATATTATGGCCTAAAACAGACCACTTCGCATCGGCTCCGAACCAAAGATCCATACGATGTGCCCCCAATCTTTGTCGGAGAGACGCTACAACCCTTCTCGAGACAGATTGGTCGCTATTTGCCACGTCGTGCGTCAATTTCATCGCGAATTCCTGAACCATGCGAGTCTATCCCGGTTGCCATCGTGCATGCGGTCTAGTTTCCATCTGATCGGGAACCATCCCGTCAGAGTATCACAGAAATGGGGTTTATCGCTCCGTTGCGCTAACTTGCTGACAATTCGAACGCCATTAACGGCACTTGCTTGTCGCGTCACCCTCGTCGTGTGATACAGGTGGGGATTGTAAGAATGCTAGCTCTCAAGTCAAATTCCGAAGTGCAAACGAATCCAAAAAAGCTCGGGACGAATGATGAAGATTAGGTAAACTCCGCTCGAAACGGTCGGACAAAATTTTTCGTGCACCGAAGTCCGGTTCACAATGCTGGTGGAAAAGCTGTTGGTATTCTTTTGAGGGGATGTTGAATGCGAAAACAAAGTGCCACGATCCAATTTCTGTGCCTCGCTGCAACCGTCGCGTTCGCCATGTTTACGTTGGAAATTGCCTGTTGCCAAACGTCTACTGCAAATGCAAAACGGCTCAATGTTGTCTTCATTCTTGCGGACGATTTGGGACGGCAAGACATAGGATGTTACGGTCAACAAAAGATCCCTACTCCGAACATAGATCGGCTTGCCTCGGAGGGGATGCGATTCACTCGCCATTACAGTGGGGCACCCGTCTGCGCCCCATCACGATGCGTCCTCATGACTGGCAAGCACTTAGGCCACGCCGAGATTCGCGGAAACTTGCAAGCGAAAACGAAGTTTCCGGAGTTCACCGAAGGGCAATATCCGCTTACCGCCTCTGCATTGACGATTGCAAACCGTTTTCAAGAGGCTGGCTATGCTACCGGTGCTTTCGGCAAATGGGGACTGGGCCCCGTTGGAAGCACGGGAGCACCGGACAAAAAAGGGTTTCAAGAGTTCTTTGGCTATAACTGCCAAGCTGTTGCACACAGCTATTACCCTTCTTTTCTCTGGCACAACAATGACAAATTTCCGCTCAACACCAAAGCCATACCAGGCCATGCAAAAAGACCTGAAGGCAAAATCACCGCCGAAGAGTGGATCGGTGAGTCATACGCACCTTATCGGATGATCGAAGAAGCTGAGAAATTTATCGCAGCGAACAAAAGCAACCCATTTTTTCTCTACCTGCCATTCATTGAGCCACATGTTGCAATGCATCCTCCGAAGGCATCGTACGAGAAGTTCCCTTCGGAATGGGATCAACGTGAGTACCGAGGGGGTAATGGGTATTTGCCTCATCCGCGTCCGAGAGCAGCATACGCGGCTATGGTTCATGATCTCGATACTTATGTCGGTCGTGTACTTCAAGCATTGGACACTTACAAATTGACTGACAACACGTTGGTCATCTTTACGAGCGATAATGGAGCAACGCATAATGGCGCGCATGAAGCTCCATTTCATATCGGGGGCGCTGATATGGATTTTTTCCAAAGCACAGGTAACTTACGCGGCTATAAAGGGAGCGTTTACGAAGGCGGAATTCGCGTTCCGATGATTGCAAAGTTACCGAACATCATTGAAGCTGGAGCCGTTACAGATTGTGCCACCTACTTTGCCGACTGGTTTCCAACCCTTTGCGAAGCTGTTGAGTTCTCCCCACCGATCGATTCCGATGGCGAGAGTTTTTGGAGCAAGTTGACGAACAAAGATTCCAACTGGAGAAGAAAGAGTCCAATGATTTGGATTTTCCCCGAGTATGGCGGACAAGTCGCGATTCAGGATGCCGATTGGAAACTTGTCCGCGTCGGACTGACGACAAAGAAGCCAAGTGCATGGGAGCTCTATCATGTTTCGGACGACCCATCGGAAGAACGAGACGATTCAGCCTTGCGTCCCGATATAGTTCAGCGATTGGCCGGTTTGCTACGAGAGGCCAATTCCGACAACAGCATCTTCCCAGTCGTCATTCCCGACTAGGCGAGAATCTTTTTCACGACATGTGCTTCCTCAACGCCTGTCAGTCGCTGATCGAGTCCTTGGGCTCGAAACGTGAGACGGCGATGATCGATTCCGAGTTGGTTGAGGATGGTAGCATTTAGGTCATTGATATGGACCGCATCGTCCTCGAACCGGGTGGTTCGTTGGCCATTTGCATCGATGATGTTGTAACTGTACTCATCCGTCTTGCCGTGTTCGATACCACCCTTGATTCCTCCGCCGGCCAGCCAAGCGGTAAAGCATCGAGGATGATGGTCGCGTCCATAATCGGTTGGAGTCTGTTTCCCCTGGCTGTACACCGTTCTTCCAAACTCACCGGAGCACACGACAAGCGTATCTTCGAGCATGCCTCGCATCTTGAGGTCTTGAATGAGAGCTGCCCATGGTTGATCAACATCCTTGCATTGGCCTCGCATTTTCGCAGGAAGCGTACTGTGGTGGTCCCAACCGCGATGGAAGACTTGAACAAATCGTACGCCCCGTTCCGCCATCCGTCGCGCCAACAAACAGTTTCGTGCAAAGGAGCCTGTTTTCTCGACTTCGGGACCATACAACTTTTTGACCGACTCTGGTTCGTCTCGAAGATCCGTCAGTTCAGGAACCGATGCCTGCATACGGAACGCCATCTCTTGCTGTGCAATCGTCGTTTGAATCTCTGGATCGCCAATCGCCGCTGCATGCTTATGATTCAGTTGAGTCACCAGATCGAGCATCTTGTTTCGACTGTTGCGTGAAACACCTGTTGGGTTCGAAAGAAAAAGTACTGGATCGCCCGCAGATTGGAAAGCGACTCCCTGATACTTGGACGGCAAGAAGCCGGTGCCCCACAATCGACTGTAGAGCGCTTGAACATTCTGTTGATCGCCAGACCAAAAGGCCGAATTAAGAACGATGAAGTCCGGTAGATTCTTATTGAGCGACCCCAGTCCGTAACTCAGCCATGCACCCAAGCTTGGTTTGCCCTGGATCTGCGACCCAGTACACATCTGGGTCTTGCCCTCATCATGATTGATCGCCTCTGTTCGCATCGACTTGATAAAGCACAGGTCGTCGACCACCGTAGACAAGTGTGGAAGCAACTCACTTAGATATCTTCCACAATTCCCCTGTTGTGAGAACTTGAAGATCGATGGCTGGATTAACTTCTCCTTGCCCTCGGTCATAGCGGTTACGCGTTGTCCATCGCGTATGTCGTCCGGTAGCGGTTGTTTATCTTTTGCCTCGAGGCCCGGTTTATAATCGTACAATTCGATTTGACTGGGTGCACCACCCATGAACAAAAAGATCACTCGCTTTGCACGAGGTGGAAAATGAGGAAGCTCTGGAAGCGAGGCATTGGTCTGCTTGGCCATTATCGAGCCAAGCACCGCAGCGCCTAACCCCATACTTGAATGATTCAAGAATCGACGCCGAGATTGCAACCAGTGTTGTTGATCGAAAGGAATGTTTGACATGATTCATTACTCGCGTGTCTTGGTGACATCAAGATTGAAGAGGGAATTGACCACCATGGTAAACGCAGCCAGTTCGATACGTTGCGCATCACTGGTTAGATTCAAATCGGAGGTCATCGCTTGCGCAGCGTCTATATCCTCTCGATAAAGGGCACGAAAGCCGTCCAGGCCGGCTCGCAAGTCCCCTTGTTCATCATCATTCGGTAACCGAGACGTGATCAACTCAAATACAATCCGGAGCCTCTCCGCTTCTGTGTGATTCGGCGGTCCAATCACTTGCTGTGCGAGATGCCGAGCCGCTTCGAAATACTGGCTCTCATTCATCATCATCAAAGCTTGGACTGGAGTATTAGTCCGCTCTCTTCGAGACGTGCAGCTTTCGCGAGTCGGAGCATCGAAGATAGTCATCTGCGGCGGCGGCATCGCACGTTTCCAGAATGTGTAGAAGCTTCGTCGGAAGATTTTATCCCCTGTATCCTCCTTGAACGAATAGGTGGAGGACGAAACCATGGAAACAGTTTTCCAGAGGTCGGCGGGCTGTGGCGGCTTGACACTCTTTCCATACATCGCATTGTTCAGCCGGCCGCTGATCGCGAGGATTTGATCGCGAATCACTTCTGAGTCCAATCGAACTCGCGACCCGCGAGCCAACATTCGGTTTTCCGGGTCGGCTAAGTACTCCGTCGGCGACACTCGAGACGTTTGCTGGTAAGTCTGCGACATCACAATCGATCGAACGAGCGATTTGATGTCCCAGTTAGAATCGATGAAAGCATTGGTCAAGTCATCCAACAACTCGGGATGACTCGGAAACTCACCTTGCGAGCCGAAATCTTCGGAGGTCTTCACAATGCCTACGCCGAAAAACTGCTGCCAGAATCGATTGACCGTGACGCGCGCGGTCAATGGGTGTCGCTTATCAGTCACCCATCGTGCTAGGTCGAGGCGCGTTTTTAACTGGTCGCTAGATTTCAGCGGAGGGAGAAATTCTGGTGTGTTTCGAGAAACCTCTTCACCCGGTTGGTCGTACGCACCTCGTTTGAGAATGTAGGCTGGTCGCAAATCCTTGCGTTCCTTCATCACCAGTGCGATAGAAACGGATTTTTCGAGTTCGTCATGTGACTTTTGAAGTTTACGCAGCGCTTCTTCCTTCTGCTTTAGTTGCTCGGCTAGATTGCTCGTCGGATCGACTGCCGCGTCCCCGGTCTTCTCAGACTTTGCTTCGGCAGACGTCTCTTTGATCGACTGCTTGAGATGCTCGACTTCTTGTTTGGCTAATGCGATTTGCGCTATGAACTCATTCAATTGAAGAGTCTGCTCCGCAGTTGGTAATCGCAAGATCGGTGGTTGCTGGTCGCGGCCAGGCGTCTCAGGGTCGCCGTCGATATTGTTGAAGAACGCAAAGAGTTGGTAGAAGTCTTTTTGCTTCACAGGGTCGTATTTATGGTCATGACAAACAGCACACTCAAGCGTCAGGCCGAGAAACACAGTCCCGAAAGCAGACACTTGGTCCACCACGTTACGAGTGTAACTTTCTTGTGGCGGATTGGTACCTCGGTCCATCACCATATGGAGACGGTTGTAGCCCGATGCAATTTGCTGGTCGACCGTCGGATTCTCCAATAGATCTCCCGCGAGTTGCTCCGTTGCGAATTGATCAAAAGGCATGTTCGTATTGAAAGCCCGAATCACCCAGTCTCGAAATTGTGATAGTTCGCGGTAATGGTCGTGATGCATTCCATTCGTATCCGCATATCGCACCAAGTCCAACCAATAACGAGCCATATGCTCGCCATATTGCGGCGTGGATAACAGCCTGTCGACTAACTTGACATACGCGTCCGGTGCGTCATCTTGTTCAAATTGATGGATCTCTTCTCGGGTTGGGGGCAGGCCCGTCAAATCTAAAGTGACTCGCCGAATCAGCGTCCTTTTATCAGCAAGTGGCTGCGGTGCAATCTTTTTCTTTTCCAAAAAAGCAAGGACAAATTGGTCTATCGGACTCGCTGACCAACCCCTGTTCTTGACCTCTGGCAAATGATGAGGCCGAAGTGACTCGTAGGACCAAAAATCTTCGTACGTTGCCCCTTGCTGAATCCACAATCGCACCAACTCGCGCTGCGCATCGGTCAGAGGTTTTTGAGCCGATTCGGGAGGAGGCATTTTCAGCGACGGGTCATCCGTTGTCAGTCGTTTCCAAAGTTCACTAGAATTCAGATCGGCAGGTCGAAGCGCCTGGCGGCCATCCCGCACATGAAACGGACCGAGATCACTGTCTGGTATATCGATTCGCAACTCAGCCTCGCGGGTCGCATCATCGGGACCATGACAAGCAAAGCATCGGTCCGACAAGATTGGTCGAATATCCCTGTTGTACGAGATCACCTCTTCTTGGGCGTGCGGCGATTCTTGAGCATGCAATAAGATTGTCGATAGCATTACCGGCAATGCTAGGATACAGGCATTGGTTCGCATCACGTTTCCTGAAACTAGAGGGGAGATTCAATCGCACAATGAAGGTAAAGTGGAGGGGAATCACCCGTTACTGGATACGTGATTCTACTAGAAATTCAGGAACGGGACAACGAATGGAAGAACGGTATGTAACGAAATGCCTTTCGTTTCCCGTAAGGTCCATCGGAGAGGCTCCCCAGCATCTTGACTTGCAAGGCAGCCCTCTTGCATAGCAGTCCTACGGAGCTAATCAGCTTTCATCCAAAATGGCGCAGCAGCAAACCAGGCGACGCAGGCCACGAGCAAAATCGTCTTGACTGGCTCAAGCGAAATGACGCCGAACATGTACAACATGGGTGGAACGATGGTGGCGAGCAATGACAAGTAGCCAACCGGTCGAGCAATCGATTTGATCATAAAAAAGCCTATCGTAGAGCTAGGTGGTTCGGTGATTAAGAAAGCTTCAGCTTGGGACCGATCGTTTTAGATAAAAGGATGTAGAGAAGTCCGCAAGCGATCGCCGTTGGTAGAGGCAAATAGGATGCGAAGACGTCTTGATATCGATAAAGGTAGATTGCAATTCCAACTGGAATCAACCAGGCCAGAAGAACGACAAAATTGAATGTAGTTCCAGTTTTTTCCGCGGGATCGGTGGGAATACCAACGGCTTTCGCGAGGAAGTGATCGACAATGATGATGGCACCAATCGGAGCTAAGATCGTCCCATAGATTCCCACGAAACTAAGGAGATTCATCGCGAAGGCAGGGAAGATGCCAGCGGCCGTGCATACAATCCCCGCGATGAGAGTGCTTACATTGCGAGGCATGGTCGGCATGATACCTTGAAAGGCCAAGCCCGCGCGATAGATCGTAGGGTTGGCGGTCGTCCAGCCTGCAATAATGATGCAGATCAATCCAGCCCAGCCCACCGCATCATTGACCATTGTGCCTGGATCTTTTCCTCTGCTAGGATCTACTCCATGGTTCCTCACCCAATAAACTAGCAACAGCGCCGCGCAGATCCACGCGATGTAGTGACCGAGAAACATCCCGGCGGCCGAAGCGAACCCCGCATTCGGCGATTTGGCGAAACGAAGCACCGAAAGGTCGGCCATTCCTAAATGCATCGCGGCATTGCAGAACCACGAGAAGAACACGATCCCCCAAAAGCTGATCTTCTCCGTTGTTCCGGCTGGAGGGGTTAGCAATTCCCAAAGGTCAAACGTCTCCAATCGTCCAAGTGTTACGAAAGCACAAGCCACAAAAATCAACAACATCCAGGGGGCGGCATAGTTCCCAACCTTGGCCACCACACTGTATCCCTTCATAGCGACAATGGTCATCGCCATTCCAATGCAGATGCAAGCGAAGATCCATCCCAGCCCAGTAGGCATGGTCGAGTCGAAGGTCGGCATCTTCATCGCGGGAAAGAACGGGCCCACCGCCGTCGCAGAAACGGTAATCATGGAGCCTGCCAAAAAACAAAACAAGATTCCGTTGGCCAAGTTGTAAATCTTGACAAGATGTTTGCCGGCGACCTTCTCCATCTTGTAATAGAGCGTCAATCGTTGCTGCGTTGCGATCGTGGCTGTCAAAAAACGCCAAGTCAACACAGCCAGCAAATTTCCAAGCAATAGTCCGAAGATAAGACTGTTGGCGGTAGCACCCCATGCCACAAACTGCGGACCAATCATGAACTCGGTTCCCGCCGTATGCTCACCTGCGTACATTCCCCAAAACGCAGCGGGGCCCTTAAGTGCGTTTTCCGGAACGCGTTCGCGCTCAAACTCGGAACTAGAGTTTTCTGTTTCGTTTGACATAAAGAGGATTCTTCCGAGGAATACACCGGGCAGTTTTGCTGCACCGCTAAGAAAAGGAGAATGATCGAATGAGGAGAGAAACAGGATTAGCGTTTTGACAAGACTGTTTTTTCATAGCCTTGGACCTCAGCAAGCCATGCTTCACCAACCGGGACACCGGACATCGTACAGTATTGATCCCACACTGCGGACCACGGTAAAGACTTGGCTTCTTCCATCCAAGCCAATCGAGCTGAAAAATCACCATTTCTCTCGGCTTCGGCCAACGAGGGTGGCTCCAACATCGCGATCAAGAGCGATTTTATCGTATTGCGAGTCCCGATCACCCACGCTGCGATTCGATTGATACTGGCATCAAAGAAATCTAAACCAATGCGAGTTCGGTTCAACAGTTTGTTCCTAACTAATTCCTGAGCTATCGACTGCAATGCGTCATCCAAAACAACCACATGGTCGCTATCCCAGCGAACACCTCGGCTTACGTGAAGCAATATCTCGGGAACGTAAAGAAGGGTCGACGTTATCTTGTCGGCAATACCTTCCGTTGGATGAAAATGCCCTGCGTCGAGACAGAGAAGCTTTTGATTCTTGATCGCATACCCGAGATAGAACTCATGGCTACCAACAACGTAGCTTTCACTTCCGATACCAAACAATTTGCACTCGACCGCGTCCAAGTTCACTTTGGGGCTAATGGGTTTGGCAAATATCTTGTCGAGAGATTCGGTCAAGCGTTTCCGTGGAGACATTCGATCGACAGGCGTATCTTTGTATCCGTCGGGGATCCATACGTTGGTGACAGTCGGGGAGCCGAGTGCTTTGCCCATGGCGGCGCCGATCTCGCGCGACGCGATGCAATGCTCGATCCAAAAATTGCGTATTCCGCGATCGGTGTGGCTGAGAGTAAAGCCATCGGAGGCTTTGGGATGGGAGAAGCAAGTCGGATTGAAATCCATGCCGAGCTTGAGTTGTTTTGCCCAGTCGATCCAGTTTTGAAAGTGTTTGGGTTCGATCTCATTGCGATCGACTTTCTTACCTCCGAACTCGCCATAAAAAGCATGCAGATTGATTCGATGACGTCCAGGAATACACTCGAGGGCTTTCTCAACATCAGCACGTAACTCTTCAGGATTCCTCGCTTTTCCTGGATAGTTTCCCGTGACGGCAATGCCGCCGGTTAGTCCTGTCCCATGATTTTCAAAACCGCCGACATCATCTCCTTGCCAGCAGTGCAACGAAATCGGAATCTTCGCGAGCGTTGCAATGGCAGTATCCGTATTGAGCCCCAAATCAGCATATCGCTCCTTCGCGAGGGCATAGGCATTCTTGATCGATTTTGCAGTGAGAGGCATAGGAATTGAGTTTACAAATAGATTGTCCGTTCGTGAGTAACTGGCAAGAATTGTAACAATCCGACCGGCATATGGGTTGCCCTACCCAATAAGAGAAAAAAGTCCAGTTCGTGTTGAGCATGATGGATGCTAACGGTCAGCTCCCATCGGATCTTGCAACGAGGCTTTCTAGGGCGTCGGAGATCAAGACATCGTTGCGCCTGCGTTCTAGAAAGAAACTCACTCGATCATAGCCACACTCCATTAGAATCTGCAGGGCCTGTTCATAGCCATCGCTCACTCGATTCGGCTCATGAGCATCTGCGCCGAGCGTCACAGGAATATTCCGTTGACGCATTTCTGTTAGCATCCGGGGAAACGGGTTCATCTCGGAGATCGTTTTGTTCAGCCCAGAGGTATTTAACTCCATGGCAACACCAGTGACCGCAATTCTATCGAGCGAGGCTCTAATGTCGTCCATGATCTCGGCAGGGCGCCAAACGTTGGCCGTATGGTTCTTGACCAAGTCGGGATGAGCCAATGAATCAAACAAGCCCGTCTCGGCAGACTGAGCCAGCAAACGAAAGTATGTTCGCTGAACCTCCACTTCATCGGCTTGCCAATACTTCGCGCGGAACTCTTGAATTTGAGGATGGACAGAACCAAGTACAAAGTGAAAAACTGCCGACGATAATTGCTTTTCCAAATAGGACTCATGGCCTTCGAAATAATCCGCTTCGAGCCCGAGTCGCACATCAACGCGTCCGTTCCATTCGTCAGTCGTTCGCGCCACCAAGTCAACATACTCATCAAATTGATCTTCGCGCATTCGAACGTGATGCGAAAAACGGTTAGGCATCGGATTATGACAGGTAACGATCAGTCCCTTTAGTCCACGATCGTACGCAACCGCTGCATACTCGGTCGGCTCGCCAACCGCATGATTACAAAGAGTTGTGTGTGAATGTGACTCATAAAGGATTCGCTGAGACACGTGCGGAAATCTCCATTTGGTTCCGAAATAGACGGTTGTAACGAAATACTACATTAGACATAACAGCGGAGCTTGGCGAGTCTGAATCGCTAGCCTCTAACGGCGGAACCAGGCAATATCGTTGAATACACGGCGATCGAAACCACTTTCTTCAAGTGTGATTAGGGATCTGGTGCCAGAAACATCCGTCAGTCTAGCTATGCTTTTCTTCGATGCATCGATTGCTATTCTGGCGGCAATCTAGTTGAATAAGTGGCATCGGTCTTTGTTGGTCCTCGTCCCTCGAAGTGAATAGCATGAGAATCCCCTCCCTGATCATTGGTGCGTTGTTTGCGTTGTCCGTTTGTTGTTACGGTTCAACGTTTGTGTTAGCTCAAGAAAAGAAATCGACAAGGACTCCCGTCGAGATCACCCAAGAGGCAAATGGCGAAAGCAAAAAAGACGATCCCAAAAAGGAATCCAAATGGAGACCTCTGCTGAAATCCGATTCTCTCGACGGTTGGGAGATCACTAACTTTGGTGGCGAGGGTGCGGTCGAAGTCCGCGAAGGCGTGTTGATGCTGGATCGCGGCGATCCCATGACAGGTATCCATTCGAAGAAAAAGGACTTCCCACAAGAGAACTACGAGATGCGTTGGAAGGCCCGGCGTGTCGATGGCTCCGATTTTTTTGTTGGTATCACGTTCCCTGTCGGCAAAGAGTTTTGTTCTCTGATCAGTGGCGGCTGGGGAGGTGGTTTGGTCGGAATCAGTAGCATCAACGGCAACGATGCATCCGAAAACGAAACCTCTGGCTTTCGCGATTTCAAAAACAACAAATGGTACTCGTTTCGAGTTCGAGTCGACAAGAAACAAATCAAAGCTTGGATCGATGATCAAGAAGTCGTGAGTGTCGATCGCGAAGGAAAATCTTTCTCGGTTCGTGCCGAGGTCATGGCCTCGCGACCATTAGGATACTGCGTCTTTCAGTCGGTGTGCGAGATCAAGGACTGGGAATATCAAACCATTCAGCCTTGATGCTAGATGGTGATGCACGAAGGAGTAGATCGCTTGCTCATGTTCGAACTAGAGAGCTAAGTCCGAGGGCTCGATCGTTTTTCGAGCGATGCTGAACTCCAATTCGATCATTCGTCTGATTCGAAGCCTTTGAAAATAGCCGGCGGATTGGAGTTCGAGATCGTAACGAGCTTCGATCTCACGACGTAGTTCCATCAATCTCGCCTGATGTTCAGGCGAATAGATCATGCGGTCTACGCTATCGGGAAGTATTCCAAAATGACTCATGGGAAATCACTCCAAGTAGCTGCCAGTGCTAGCCTTTGATACCCGATGCAATAAAGTATCTCTTTGACGGGAAGACTTCGCAATCAACAAACCAACGTTGTAGGTTTTCTTCGTACCATTTTGGTTGTTTATGGACCAGTACAATTCGACCACCAGCTCTTAATGATCGTTGTGCAGCAGCGATAAATTTTTCAGCAATGCGAAAATCGCCGAAGTAGGGCGGATTGGCCAAAGCCATATCGTAAGATTCGGGCTGGCCATAGACGCCTGTTGGGTTGACCTCTGTGGTAATGTTCGTGATTTCGTTTAGCACCATTCCGCGATGTAAACAATCGATGGCTCGAGCGTTGGCATCGACTGCGTGAATGGTGGCCTTGGGATCTCGTTTCGCTAGACCGAGGGCAACGGAACCACTCCCGCAGCCGATATCGATAAGCCGCGCTTCTGGGTATACGTCGACCGCATCCAGTAGCTGTCGAGCTCCGTTGTCGAGTTGTCGGTGTGAGAAGACACCAGGCCGCGTTACTAGTCGAATCAAATCGTCGCAATCGCGATAAGCCAGCTCGCACGAGAAGTCCTTGAGCTTTTTCAGCGGAGCTGTTTTTTCGATCCAGTAAACCGTTGCACCTTCCTGCGGACGAACCTTGACACTTTTTTCGTACCCTTTGAGCTGTTCATGCACCCATCGGTCGTCGGCATTGTCCACCGATACGATAAGTTGCCCCCCGATAACGAGGTGGTGGTACAGTTGTTGGATGTAGTCTCTGGAGAGCTCGGCTTCGCCCGTCGTGATGAGTGACAAGATCGCGAGATGGTTTGATTCGGCTGGCAAATCGGCGCTGCAAATCACGTGAAGATTCTTGGGAGATGGAATGACGGCGTTTGTGTCGTCTAGATTGAATTGTTCCGAGGTTCTAGACGCCTGAAACGAGTCAATGTGCCAACACGTGATCTCGACGTCGCTGAGGCCTTTCGCGATCAACTCGGCTGCCTGGTGCCTACCAGACGAGACGCTAACGATATGAATTTCTTGACACTCATCGAGATTGCATTTCTTTCGAACGAGGTTCCAGTCCCATTGTTGCAACAATGTGCACAGGGCTCTCTCTTCGACTCGCGGCGAACGTTTTATCGGTAGAGAGCTGGATTGCTCATCGATCAAGCCAACGTGGTGAACGGCATGTTCCATGGGTTTTGAGATCTCAGCAGAATTGTCGGGTGGCATTATTTTAGATACAGATCAAAGAAGAAGAGTTTGATTTGAAATCGCTGAGAAAAACAGACTAAATGCCGATCTTGCATCTGTTCTGCAGTTGAAATATTAACCTCGAGACTTCTGATAAGCGATCGAAACTAACGCGTTCGGTTCGTGTTCAAAGGAAACGGCTCAACAAGCATTGTGCCCCTTTTCCTCTTGGAGACATTTTGTTGTCATCTATTGCGTCTTCCAGTCAGTCCACACTGAACTTTTCCAACTCGCAGCCTTCCAAATCTGTGTCATCTTCGAATACTTTCGAACCAACAGTCTACTTGATCGATTCTGATTCAGAAGCACGAAAATCGATGGAGGACATGTTGGCTTCCCAAGGAATCGGATTTGTTCCGTTTGATTCTGCCGAGCGTTTTTGCACTTTGATCCAAAACGAACCGTTTGGGTGTATCGTAGTAGAGGAGAGCATTGACAGGACTAGCGGGATCGAATTGCTCGAAAGATGCAGGTTAGCGGGATGGAAAATCCCCATTGTCGTTTTGGCAACGCATGGAAATATCGAGTTCTGTGCGCGGGCGTTTGGACTGGGAGTCACGGACTATATGAGAAAACCGGTGTCAAAGGATCGGTTTCTCTCTCGAATTCATGATTGTTTCGCAATCGCTTGCAAACGGAAACAAACCGAGGAGATGCAGAATGCATCCAAAAGAAAGCTTGATCTGCTGACCGACCGAGAGCGAGAAGTCCTAAATCTTCTAGTTGCGGGCAACTCCATGAAAAGCATCGCTTCAATCTCCGGGACCAGTTTTCAGGCGGTGGCTCGGCATCGACAAAGAATTCTTGAAAAACTTGGCTTGGAAAATGACGTGACTCTCACGCGGTGGGTTCTTCAGCAGGAATATCTTCGTTCTTCAGACCGTTCGTAATTGCCTGGAACTCTTATTTTCCATTGACGAAATAGGGGTGAGTCGGGTAGCCTCTGTCCGATAGACTCCGACACAGTGTCGAGTCAGATTTCAATTTTGCCCATTCCGAACAAACCGAAGGCAAAAAGCCTTAGCTTTTGCCTGTGCTCCCTGCTGGCCCGGGGATGAAGCATGGTTGGGATGAATCGTATTCGAGGAGAAAAGCATGGCCAATGAATTAGTAGAGAAATTAATCGAAGCAGGAGCTCACTTTGGACACCGCGTTAGTCGGTGGAACCCAAAGATGGAGCCGTACATTTACGGTCGCAAGAACCTTATTCACATCATCGACATTCGCGAAACATTGCGAGGGATGTTGCGAGCGAAAAAGTACTTGAATCAAGTTGCGACACAAGGTTCGCTCGTTCTTTTCGTCGGAACCAAACGACAAGCCTCCGAGGTAATTCAACGCGAAGCTTTGCGCTGCGGAATGCCTTTCGTGAGCGAGCGATGGCTGGGTGGAGCGTTGACAAACTTCCGCACCGTTCGCGATCGGATGAAGCGATTGGATGAACTCGAGCTGATCATGAACAGTGAAAAGATCAATGAATATTCGAAGAAGATGCAGTCTTCTTTGAATCGTGAGTATCGCAAGATCTATCGAAACTTGAACGGTCTTCGCATCCTGAATCGACTTCCAGAATGCTTGGTGATCGTTGATCCGAAGAAGGAAAAAAATGCGGTTCGAGAAGCGAAGTCGTTGGGAATCACGACGGTTGCGCTGATTGATACCGATTGCGATCCAACCGAAATCGACCTGCCGATTCCCGGAAACGACGACGGTATTCGGTCGATCGACCTGATCATGAAGCAGCTGGCTGACGCAGTTCTCGCGGGACGCGCAGAGAACCCAGAACTTCAAAAGTCTGCCCCGTCATCCAAGCCGGATGCAACAGCAGAGATGGTCGCCAAGGCTGAGTCAATGGTTTAGACGTTCGGCCGAATTCGTTCGACAGAATCCGTTCTACAGGACAGAAGTGAACATACCGAAGTGAGCATATATTTATCGCGCGGCTTGCTCCTCTTTGAGGATCCGCGCCGACGGATGAAACAATCTTTCAACAGAATTCATTTATAGGGACGAATACAATGACGACGATTTCAGCAAGCGATGTTGCCGATCTTCGCAAGCAAACTGGTGCAGGTTTGATGGACTGCAAGAAAGCCCTGCAAGAATCAAACGGTGACTACGAGGGTGCGCTCGACTACCTCCGCAAGAAAGGTCAAAAGGTCGCTGAAAAACGAGCAGACAAAGAAGTGACCGAAGGCACGGTCGTTGCCATGCTAAACGCAACCAAAACGACTGGCATCATTTTCGGTCTTTGCTGCGAAACAGACTTCGTGGCCAAGAACGATGGCTTTACTAGTCTCGCTAGCCAACTAGCGAAATTGGCATTGGATTCCGGTGCAGAGAACCTGGATCAACTGAGTGCATTGTCTATCGATGGCATGACTGTCGCTGAGAAGCTCGTTGAGCAAACGGGCAAGACCGGCGAGAAGATGGTCGTTGCCGACTTGTCTTTGGTCAAGGGAGAGAAGCTCGCGAGTTACATTCACGCGGGAAGTAAGATCGGCGTCATTCTATCGTACAAAGATGGTGGCAAGGCCGGAGCTGAAGAGTTCTTCCGTGGTGTTGCGATGCACATTGCAGCCATGAAGCCTTCGATTCTCAACTACACCGAGTTTGATGCGGACTATGTTGCGAAAGAAACAGAGTCGATGCAGAGCCAAATCAAAATCGAGAACGAAGATAGAACACGACTTGGCAAGCCGCTCAAGACGGTGCCTCAGTTCGTTAGCCGTCTTCAATTGACTCCAGAAGTCATGGCTGCTGCTGAAGACACGATCAAGGCTGAACTCAAGGCCGAAGGCAAGCCTGAGAAGATTTGGGACAAAATTGTACCGGGCAAGCTGGAACGATTTGTTGCTGACAATACGTTGTTGGACCAAGACAAGTGCTTGCTCAACCAGTTCTATGTTCTCGATGAAACCAAGACCGTGGGTGATGCGGTCAAAGCCTTTTCCGATCAAGCGGAAATCGTTTCGTTCCGTCGGGTCGCCATCGGTTAGTCGCGGGATACGCTTCCAGCTTGTCTTGATTTCTGATTCGTGCGTAGATTGAACAAATTGAAAAAGTTATAGGCCAGGTTTTCAACCTGGCCTACTTTTTTAAATGGTCCTCACCGATGGGGGATTGCAAGCTTTCGCGAACCCTTGGAATTCGTTCTTTTTCGAGTGTGGCAAGCCTCTTCCTGGGTTGACGCAGAGTCCAAAATTTCGACACTCCAAGCTCATACATTGCTAACACGCCATTGAGAGGACGGAATGAGTTCCTACCATTTGACCCACCTCAAGCAACTTGAGGCAGAGAGCATTCACATCATTCGGGAGGTTGCGGCCGAATTCAAAAAACCCGTCATGCTGTACTCGGTTGGTAAAGACTCCGCCGTAATGACCCATTTGGCTCTCAAGGCATTTTATCCAGCCAAACCTCCGTTTCCATTCTTGCATGTCGATACGACATGGAAGTTCAAAGAGATGATCGCGTTTCGCGACAATTACGTAAAGAACGAGTTGGGCATCGAGCTTTTGGTCCATATCAATCACGAAGGACTAAAGCTGGGCATTAGCCCTTTTGAGAACAGCGAAAAGCACACGGAGGTCATGAAGACCGACTCGCTCAAGGCAGCCCTCGACAAGTATGGTTTTGATGCGGCATTCGGTGGTGCACGGAGAGATGAAGAAAAGTCGCGAGCGAAGGAGCGTGTCTTTTCATTCCGTGACAAATTCCATCGTTGGGACCCGAAGAATCAACGCCCTGAGTTGTGGAGTCTTTACAATGCAAAGGTCAATCCCGGAGAAAGTATACGAGTATTCCCGTTGTCAAACTGGACGGAACTCGACATTTGGCAATACATCTACCTAGAGAAGATTCCGTTGCCTGATCTTTATCTGGCCAAACCGCGGAAAGTAGTTTTTCGCAATGGTATCTGGATTCAAGTCAATGACGATCGCATGAAGCTGCTACCGGGCGAGGTGATCGAGGAGCGTATGGTTCGCTTCCGAACATTAGGATGCTATCCACTGACGGGTGGTGTGGAGTCCGATGCGACAACACTGCCGCAGATCATTCAAGAAATGCTCTTGACCAAAACATCAGAGCGCCAAGGCCGCGTGATCGACAAAGATGGTGGCGGTGCTGGTATGGAACTTAAGAAAATTCAAGGATACTTCTAAGCATGTCGCACCAGAGCGATCTTATTGCCCAAGACATCTTGGCTTACTTGGAACAGCATGAACGCAAAGAACTCTTGCGTTTCATCACATGCGGCAGCGTCGACGATGGCAAAAGCACATTGATTGGTCGGCTGCTTTACGATAGCAAGATGCTATACGAAGATCAATTAGCACAACTCGAGTCGGAAAGCAAAGTACACGGAACGACCGGCGGTGGATTCGATCCTGCGCTGGTAACCGACGGTTTGCGCGCCGAGCGTGAACAAGGGATTACGATCGACGTAGCGTATCGATATTTCTCCACTGCAAAACGCAAGTTTATTATCGCCGATACCCCTGGCCACGAGCAGTACACTCGCAACATGGCGACCGGCGCTTCGACGGCGGATTTGGCCATCATTCTTATCGACGCACGACATGGCGTTCTGACACAGACCAAGCGACATAGCTTTATTGTTTCTTTGTTGGGGATTCGCCACGTTGTTGTGACGATCAACAAAATGGACTTGGTCGGCTATAGCCAAGAGAGGTTCGATGAAATTTGCGATGACTATCGCGCATTTGCATCGCGGCTTCAGCTTCCCGATTTGCATTTTATTCCGCTCGCTGCGTTGCACGGTGAGAATGTGGTTGACCCGAGCGCCAATATGAGTTGGTATCGGGGAAGCACGTTGATGAATTTCTTGGAGAGCGTCTACATCGGGTCCGACCGAAACTTTGAAGACTTCCGTTTGCCGATTCAAATTGTGAATCGACCGAACCTGGACTTCCGAGGTTTCTGCGGTACCGTCGCTTCTGGAATCATTCGGCAGGGAGACGAGATCATGGTCTTGCCTGCAAAACGCACGAGCAAAGTCAAACGGATCGTTACGTTCGACGGCGATGTGACCGAAGCCTTTACACCTCAATCGATTACTCTAGTACTCGAAGACGAAGTCGACTGCTCGCGCGGCGACATGATTGTTCGACCAGGCAACATCCCGAAGATCGCCAACAGTATCGATGCAACGATCGTATGGATGAGCACCGATGCAATGGTTCCAGGCAAAACGTATTTGTTCAAGCACACGACACAGACCGTGACCGGGCAAATCGACTCACTCAAGTATCGAGTCGATGTGAACACATTGCACCGCGTCAACGCCCCGGATCTCCAGTTGAATGAAATCGGCCGATGTTCTGTGACGTTGAGTCAGCCGATCTACTTCGATGCTTATCGACGCAACCGGACGACGGGTTCGTTTATCATCATTGATCGCATCACCAATGCGACCGTCGGGGCTGGGATGATTTCGGATCGGGATTCCGCCCGCCAAGCCTTGGCCGCTTGGGAGAGTACTGAAGGTTCCGAGATCACTGCTACAGGTGAAGTATCCCAAGTTAGCGATGTCGAGCGAGCAGCTCGGTTTGGGCAGAAGCCAGCAACACTGCTGTTTACGGGTTTGCCATCGACGGGCAAGACTACCATTGCGAGCGCGGTCGAACGAGCATTGTTCGATGCTGGTCGCGCAGTCTCAGTTCTCGATGGGGAGTTAATGCGACGCGGAGTGAACAAAGACCTCGGTTACACTGTGGAGGAACGCAGTGAGAATTTGAGACGGTCTGCGCATGTTGCAAAACTCTTCAACGATCATGGGCTCATTTGTTTGGCTGCGTTTGTCGCGCCAAGCCAATCGGTGCGTGATCGTGTTGCAGAGGTGATTGGCAAGGATCGCTTCTTCGTGATTCATTGCAAAGCCGAAGAAAGCACCCGGTCTCAGAGACTCAAGGTAGCGGGTGAGTCCGACACCACGACGGTTGATCGCAGGAGTTTCGGCGAATACGAAGCACCAGATTCGCCCGACTTGGTTTTGGATACTGGGACAGCATCCATTGCCGAATGTGTCGACGCCGTCGTCGAGATGCTGAAACAAAAGCAAATCATCCGCTAACCCAAAGTCGTTGATCGCTCCGCAGATCAAATGGTTGCCAACCTGCTGTGTGAGCTAGGGACACAGAATCCCTCGCGCACGCATCGGGTTGGGATTAGAGCAGCGTGCCGTGATTTCTTATCGACTAACCGAGCTTCATCCGGAACGGTGTTCCTCTCGGCGCGACATCTTGCGTGCCAGGCAACCAACGCAGAGGTGACTCGGTTTGTTTCACCGAATCGACAATCGAGGTGACGATATCTGGCGAATCATGAAGATGCTGCGAGAGTTGAGAACGAACTGGTTCTGGCCCGTCAATGGCGATGGAGCCCTCATTCACTTCCAACGTGAATTCGCTTGCACGGTGATTTAAGCCCAGTTGTTTACTAGCGTTCTCAATCCAGCTCGCGATGGAGTCACGGATTTCGAAGAGCGAAGACCTGCGAGTGCTGCTATTTGGAATCTTCGGGTTGCTGCTTGCCGTTCGTTCCGAGTGGCCATTGGTTTTTGAGGTCTCTTTTGACGAAAGAAGATCGCCAAAGAGCTGGCTCGTCGCCTTGGTGGCTTGTCCGATTGTTTGAAAAGCTATGGGACTTGCTGCTATCCCTGCGCCCAACCATGAGAAAGGAAGATTCATTCGCGGTCTCGTTCAAAGGATTGACGCCCATAACTGTTTATGAGAATGAGTGGAAACCATCGGAAGTCTATGTCCGCGTCGAAGAACACGGTGTCACATCGTTTGACTCGGCAATTTGGATGGGGTTTGTTAACTAATTCCGGATAGGTAGACAATTCCTTACAAAATTTGCGGAAACGGGATCATAAACTCAATTCGACCTAACGAAGAATCCGATAAATCGTGATGTGCCTAGGGGGAAAGAGATACGCAACATTCGGATCAAAGCAGCTTCGTGCCTTTGCTGTACCGAATGCTGGGTAGCTTCCATCATCAAACAGTCCCCTTCGTTCCATGCAACTCCAGCAATCGAGTCCAAGCAAAAGAGCTGTCTATTCGTGCTCGCGGGTTGGAAGCTGGTCCGCAGTAAAATCCCTTCTCTGGTTTTGCTTGCTAACGACTGTTTTTTCGGGCTGCAATCTTGTCCCAGATATTCGGACAAAGCCCCAGTTCCATAATCCGTTTCCGCAGCTCTCGCGGGTGGCGGTCATGCCCTTTCGCAATCAGAGTCAAGAGCCTACGCTGAGCGGTGGCCGCGTCTCGATGGCTTATTACAACGAGTTGCAATCGGTACCGGGTTTTGAGGTTGTACCATTCGGAGTGGTTGAGAACCAGCTAGCATTCTTCGAATCGCAAGTGCTTCGTCGCCCAATAGGGACTGCTGAGGACTTTCAGCAGTTTGCAAAACATCTCGGCGTCGATGCGGTGCTTCAGGGTGCGATTACGGATTATGATCAATACTATCCTCCCCGAATGACATTGAAGGTGAACTGGTATGCTGCCAATCCAGGCTTGCATCCGATTCCGGTCGGTTATGGACTGCCTTGGGGAACGAAAGCCGAGAAGAAGATCCCAAGTTGGATTCGTCTTGAATCGGAGCGTGCGTTAGCTCGAGAACAAATCGCGACACAAACTCCGCTTGAGGATGAGCAGAGCGATCAGGAAACGACTGCAGCGCCAGGTCCAGTCGACGTCAAAGCCACACCGTCGAATCCATCAACTGCCCCTTCGACTGAACCACCCATTCGCCGAGAAGTACAACAACGGGTAGAGCCCTATGATTCGCAACCGACGCCCCCATCTGACACGGTTGCTTTGCAAAGCAAAAGCCGAGTTGCGTTCGCTCGCATTCAATTGCCCATAATGCCAAGCGAGAGCGTCATACCCGCTTCTTGGCAAGAGTCGATGGAAAGTCCAAATATCGAAGAAAATAGCGAAGAGGAGTCGATTCCAACAGCCAATGGTAAGGAAATGGTGGGAGTCGAAATGGAAGAACCGGAGCGGATTCCCCCCAAGGTGACTTCTCTTCAGAATCAATCACCTATTGTATTGAACCAAGATGGTAGCTTTACACAGTCGCCCGAAACCATAGGCGAGTCCTTATCGATAGAACAAGCGGAGGGTGAAGAGGTTGTTGAATTGACGGCGAGTGTGGCTAGCAATCTTCCGCCGGACTGGCCCGATCCGAGTGGGTTTATTCCGCCTCGACCGGGAGTTCAAAGACCGACAATGCAAGCACAGCATGAGCCGGTGATTTCACATATGAAGGCCTATAACGGTAATGACGAAGATTTCACGCAATCACTTCAGGAGTACTATTACTTTCGTGACGACGCGCGTTTCGGAGGCTGGCAATCGTATCTCCAACGCAGCGAAGACTTTATAAGATTTTGCTGCCATCGTCACATCGTCGAAACGCTCAGTTCGCGTGGAGGACAGTTAGAAAGTCGAATGAATCTCCGATGGCCTATTGGCCGATACGAACGCTAGCCGCAACAAGGCACAGCGGCACGGTTGACTTCGAACTTCGAAGAGCGACCAGCGATCGGAACCAAGGCACGGAGGTTCGCTCGATGAGCGGCGAAGTCAACGTCGTTGCGTTAGTACGCGGCGAAGAGCAATATATTTTTTTGTTTGATGAAGCGAATCGAACCGAGACACTTCGTACGCTCGGTCGTTACGCTGCCGATCCGGACCTTGGTTTCACTTGGTATGACGCTGCGATCTTGAGTCAACGCATTCGCGAGTTGATGCCCGCGTCGAAGATGAACCAGGTGCACGTGAAGGGAAACCATCCCGCCAGCTCTCATAGCTTCGCTGTTCCCGCCCCCAAGCCTCGGTTTCATCTCCCGGCAGACGGTTCGTAAGGCTGGGGGCAGTTCTCTGTGGGTTGGTCTTTGCGGCTTTTTCCTTGCCCTCGCCAGCTCCGATATGCGATTTTGCAGGGGAATCTCTAGGTCGTCGCTAGACTTTTGGCCTTTCGCAAAAGCGATAATTTTGTAAAATTTCCAGGATATTTACTGGTAAAAGCGTCGTACACGCGAGCTCCATTGTCGGGGTTTGAGCCGTGAGCGGGCTAATTGTTTTCCTTTGCTGTGCTTTTGGGTTGTTCCGAGCACACAACGCTGAGTGAAGTATGGACCTTAGAAATTTACGTAACATCGGTATCAGTGCACACATTGACTCTGGAAAAACCACCCTCAGCGAGCGAGTTCTCTTCTACGCAGGTCGAATCCACAAGATCGAAGAGGTCAAGGGAGACGGCGACGGTGCGACCATGGATTATATGGAGCTAGAAAAAGAGCGAGGGATCACGATCACCAGCGCCGCGACCCAACTCTCGTGGAAAGACAACATTATCAACTTGATCGACACCCCGGGCCACGTGGACTTCACGATCGAAGTCGAACGTTCGCTTCGCGTGTTGGACGGTGCCGTTCTAGTTCTCTGCTCCGTCGGTGGCGTGCAAAGCCAGTCGTTAACTGTCGATCGTCAAATGAGACGATACGGCGTTCCTCGATTGGCGTTCGTCAACAAAATGGACCGAACCGGTGCGGATGCATACCGAGTCGCGCAAATGGTTCGCGATAAACTAAATGCAGACGCCATCATGATGCAGATCCCGATCGGTGCAGGCGAAACATTCGAAGGTGTTATCGATCTTGTTGGACTAAAGGCCTACTTCTTTGATGGCAAAGATGGCGAAAACGTCCGTGAAGAAGCGATTCCAGCCGACTATGTTGCCAAAGCAGCCGAGATGCGACAAAAGATGTTGGAGTCGCTCTCGATGTACAGCGACGAGATGATGGAACTATTGTTGAGCGAAGAACCTGTTCCTGATGATTTGGTTTACAGTGTTTGCAAGAGTGCGACACAACAACTCCGGATCACCCCGGTCTTCTGCGGCAGTGCGTACAAAAACAAAGGTGTACAACTTCTCTTGGACGCTGTGCTTCGATATCTCCCTAGCCCGCTAGAACGAGAAATCAAGGCTCGCAAAGTTGGGGATGAATCGATCAAGCTTGAATTGAAGCCTGACCCAAATCTCCCGTTCGTCGGCATGGCGTTCAAGATCGTAGAAGATCCGTTCGGTCAGCTAACCTTTATGCGAATCTACCAAGGGAAGATCAGCAAAGGGGAAATGTACATCAATCAACGTACCGGAAAGAAAGAACGATTCAGCCGAATCGTTCGAATGCATGCTGACAAACGTGAAGAAGTCGATACTGCATCGGCTGGTGACATCGTTGCGATCATGGGCATCGACTGTGCGAGTGGTGAAACCTACTCGAACGATCGTGACTATTGCACCTTGGAAACCATGTTCGTTCCGCAACCTGTGATCAAGGTGGCGGTAACACCTGCAAGCCGCGCTGACGCTGACAAGATGTCCAAAGCATTGAATCGATTCCGTAAAGAAGATCCGACGTTCCAAATCTACAACGATGAAGAAACAAGCGAAACGATCATCTGCGGAATGGGTGAATTGCACCTAGACATCTACGTCGAGCGCATGCGACGCGAGTACAAGGTCGAAGTTCAAGTGGGTGCACCGAAAGTTAGCTATCGCGAATCACCAGGCGCAGCCCAAGAATTCAACTACAAACACAAGAAGCAAACCGGTGGATCTGGTCAGTTTGCCCACATCGTTGGCAGCTTGACACCAATCGATCCTGAAGGGGAAACAACTTTCGTTTTCGAAGATCACGTCACTGGTGGTCGTATTCCAAAGCAGTTTATCGCTCCTGTGGAAAAGGGATTCCGAGACTCAATGGTCAAGGGGCCTTTGGCAGACTTCCCTGTAGTGGGTGTGAAGATCGACTTGAAGGACGGCAGCTACCACGATGTAGACTCTAGCGAACGCTCCTTCTACATCGCAGCATGTGATTGCTTCCGCGAGACGATGCGAGCAGCGTCTCCAGTATTGCTTGAGCCAATCATGCGATGCGATGTCGAGTGCCCAGAGAACGACCAAGGTTCCGTGGTAGGTGATATTATTTCTCGACGTGGATTGGTAACTCAAACCGATACGCGAGATCGAGTCTCCTATATCACTGCAGAAGTTCCATTGTCGAATACATTCGGTTATGCAACCGATCTTCGAAGTATGACCAAAGGACAAGGTACGTTTTCAATGGAACTAGCCAAGTACTCGGTTGTTCCTCGAAACTTGCAAGATGACATCATCAGCGAACGTAAGAAGCAACTTGCGGCACGAGCGTAGTTGATCTTATTTACAGTTCGATTCCTACGAATGAAAAAGAGTCGAAGTTTATCTCCGGCTCTTTTTGTTTTTGTCGAGACACCCTCGTCCTTGCATAGACTCCCTCCGGGAAGGTCGGACAAAGGCTGGGGAGCGAGAACTGACTTACGCAATTACAACTGACACTTCGCCCTGGTTGGTTCATGGTAAACCGTCGGGCGCTAGCCCCGGTTTAGTGGCTTCGCCAAAGACGGCAACCGGGGCTAGCGCCCAACGGCTCACTAAATCAGCAGTCTCGCGCCAAGAGGATTACAACTTGTTGTGTTATCAGTACGCGAAGGGCGTATAGTTAACGAATGCAGGTGAGACAACCCATCGGTGTGTTCGTTGAACCGGGACGATCATCGAAAGACTTGAGTTCAAGTTTGGACGTGCGTAGTCGAAGCCCATCATGTCGTAGTATCGCTTGATCGATTCACGATACTGTGCTTTTTCACGAGCCTTGGCCGTCCAGTAGATTTGGGCAGGAGTTGGTTCAAACCGAGCCCAACCAGGTGTCATGGTTCGATCGGAGGGAGAACCGCCTGTGAGTGGTTCTCTTTCTTGCGCGACCGCGCTGAGAGATGTGAACAGCGCGGTGATGAGAAATGTTATTGCAAACAGTCGCATAGGATGGACCTTTCAAATAGGGGAAGCCATCCTTGGACTACAATCGCGTCATTTTAAGGCGGTATCGGCCGACTCCATCAACCGAACAACTCTTGTAGTTTCGGCATTCATGAGTTTGAAACATTCTAGAAACTCACGACACTACCACCTCTTTCCTAGGCCGCAAAATGCAACCTTTGCTCAGAGTCTCTGTAGCTAGAGCTTATCCGCGCCCGCTTAAAATCCGCATCCCCAGTTTGAGCATATCAGACAGGTCAAAGTCGCCATCGCCATCTTGATCCAAGAGTTTTCCGATAATGCTTCCGCCAGCTCTTGATTCGACCGACGTTCGTTCCCGTCGAAACATATCGCCAGGTCTCCTGTTGACAAACCACTGGATCTCGTCGAGGCATTAGCTCTGGATCGCATCGCACCGAGTACTAGTGGTGCGATGATTGCCAAACGGATCGCTCCACGGAGATCCGTTCTTGGAACTGGCCAGCAGCCCGCCTAATAAATCGCCAATGTTGTCGCTCCCGAGCGCATTCATTTGCGATGCCATTTGGGCTGTTCCGTCCGGCGTCTCGGCAGACCGCCCCATTTCACCGATGAGAACAGGGATAGCTGCCGAGATCGCATCTCTCGCTTGAGACTCGTCCGTTCCCTAATGGGAACGGCAATTTCTCGAATGCGACTTTCGTCTAGTTGTTCATCCAATAGATAAGCGACTGCGGATATCGTAAGCTCGTTTCAAAAGGTTATCTCGAGAAGTATAATGGTGTCGAACATTGTAAGGGATAGAGGTTGTCGTTCCATACGGAGTATGGGCATCTAGTCGAATACGAAAGGGATTGCGAATGGGAAGTCGAAAGAGAGCGATCGGACTGTTGGTATTGTGCTCAACCGCGAGCACGTTTGGATCTCTTTTGGTGTACCAACTCATCGCTCAAGAGATTCCGTATCAACCACAAATTTCGCCTAGCCTCGAGCAGGTGCTCAAAAAGAATGAGCAGAATGAGGAAGTGCCATCGTCATTGCCATCGCAGGCACAACTAGAGAAGGATCCTGTCTTTCAAGAACTGAAGAAGGCTTTTTTGCAGGCTCCGAGTGAGCCGAAATCTCAGCCTTCGCAAAGTGAACCCAAACTACACTCAAACGACCGTTGGCATGCGGTCGAGAACCTTCTGAAGGCCGCGCGATTGCTCGAATCCGATGCGCGTCAGCAAATGGAACGCAACGAAGTCGAGGCCTGCAATCGCACCTTGCAAACCATCCAATCGATTCGCGCCCAAGCGGTTGAACTTCTGAAGTAGGATGCAACTCGAGTTGTTTCTTTGTATGACAATGACTTCTCCGTATGCTACACGACCGCAAGCTTTTTCACAGAACCTATTGGTTCCTCTGAACCCCAGACTTTCTAACGCACAGAGTTGTGGAGTAGTCCCTGTTTTCAGAATACGGCCACGCGCGACGCCTAACTCCGGAGGAGTGATAGATCTTAGGCTGCGGCGCGAGCCGCCGTATCCAAGCCGCCCTTCCGGAGCTCTCTAACGCTGTTATCTAAGGCGCTTTGTTGAAATACTCGTAAGAGGTACTAGGCGAGAATGGCGTTTTTTTGAAGAGATGGCCCGCTGTCGTTATTCATAATGGGTGTATCCCCAAGATGTTACTACAAGTTGTTGCGCAGTTTTATCCCGGCGTTTTCTGGGGCCCCGTAATCCTTCGCGCCGCAGAGAGCACGGTTTTCGATATCTCTCGCCGATCTCCACCATGGGCGCACCCATGATTCCGCTCTATTTCTGTTTTCGTCGGGTGGGAAGCAGAAATGGAGGCAACCCGATCGAGACAACTTGGAGTTGGCGTCTCGAAATCGATATGCTTGCTGAACCGCCTTGAGGCGGACTGCGTTATGCTTGTTGGTACCGCCCGATGGCTGTGCTAAGTACCTTTATTGTGGTCACCTTGATCAGGATTTTCAGCCCTTCGGGACGGAGTACGGCGATGCGTGTGTTGTTATTGAACCGCTACCTAATCTGCTTGGTCGCAACCTTGCTTGCGAACACCATCACTATAGCGAGAGACGACGACGATGAGTCGAAAATCTCATTTCCAGTTAAGTTGGAAACTTTATCGTGCCTATTGGTTGACGATGATGGGACCGCGATTGAAGGAGCAGTGGTCGAGATCTTTGGTGTCCGCTGTGCTGAAGATCCAAGCAGCTGGTACGATTGGCCAAGCCAAAACGCTGGGCCTGCGTCGAAAGTCAAATCAGATGAAACGGGAAAAGTCGAGCTGTCCTACCCGATTCGCTACGGGTCACCCGAGCTATGGAGAACGACAACGACATTGCATCTAAAGATCTCTCACCCCAGGTTTGTGAGCAAGGACCCGGAATTCAAACTGAACAAATGGCCAGAGAAGATCGCACTCACCAAAGGAGCTTCGCTAAGCGTTTCAGCCCTTGGGAATGATGGAAAAAGGATCGAAAAGATCTTTCCACTGACTCTAACTAGCAATTCGAGACCGAAGTGGGTTTTTGATACGAATAAGACCTCATCCCATTCACTACCTTCTGGCGAGTCTTCGTTTCTATTCGTTGCGCCTAGCCACGGTGATGTCACTTACTTTAGCCAATTGATTTCCGCCGATTTAGACCCAACAAAACCAGTCGAACTCAAAGACGTTGTGTTAGCCCCTGGCAAGCGGATCTTCGGCAAATTGCCCGACAATGTGCCACGGCCAATTGTCGATGGATTTGTTTCCATCAATGTCCTTTTTGAGGGCACAGTGCCTGGGCAGGATTCGGCCTATTGGGAGACTTATTGTCCCATCAAGGAGGATGGTTCTTTTGAAGTCCTATCTGTCCCGGGACCTGGGAAAGTTCAAGTGATTGCATTATGTCGAGGCTGGGTGATCGAAGACTTCGAGAAAAACTTGTGCGTCAACGGACGAACGTTTGACCTCACGCAGAAAGATGTCGAGTTGCAAGTTGAGTTTCCCATGGAGCAGACCGGTGAACTTACCGTTGAAGTGATCGATTCCGAAGGGACCGCGATCGAAGGCGTCGTAATCTCGACCTGGCCTAATAAAGAGATTATCGGTGTGGGGACTACGAACCTCGATCGTAAGCTGGATATGGCAGAGATGATTAAGTCCTTTATGAATGGAGTTCTCCCAAGCGACTATTGGAGATCGCAGGATAGTTCATCTCGATACTCCCAGAAAACTGACAAAAAAGGGATGGTCACTCTCCGAGACATTCCATGTGACTCAAAACAGAGGCTTGCCGCTAGTCATTCAGACTACTTTGTGGCTCCCAACTTCATCGCTGATAAAAACGGTCGATTGAGTTATACCACTTTCGCAAATGAGACTGTCGAGCTTTTGATCGTCATGGACAAACGAGACAAGAAGTAGAGTTCCAATAGAGCAACGTTAGAATAGGGTGGGACGAGATTGTCGGCGAAGGTCGAGTATCGCCACCCGCGCTACAGAGACCTTGATTCTCGATGAGGGCGTCTAGCGGACAAACCATTTTGGATTGCGATTAGGGCAACGGATTCGATGCACCGAACTTGTTCGGACTGAGGGGGCACTGGCAGCACAGGCGTTGTGTACAATGGACAAACGATCATGAATCCGCCGTAACTATTCTGCAACAGGAGATTCGGTATGCATTTCCTCTCGATGCGACCGACGTTCGATATTGCGATACCCCACAGCAAATCAGACGTCCTGCAACATGTGAGCGAACAACTATCCAAGGAGGGATGGATTTGGGAAAGCCACGAGTTCGATGGCTACATTGAGCTTCATGTTCCGCCAAAAGAAATCCGCTATTGGTCGCCCTATCTTTCGTTAAGCTTTGAGGAACGCAACAACATGACCTGCGTTCACGGACGATTCTCGCCACGCCAAAATGTTTGGACTCTGGTTTGGATCGCTTACTTGGCATTCGCCTTTTCCGGCTTTTTTGCCGTACTTTTCGCGTTGTCTGCTTGGCATGCGGGGCAATCGACTTGGATTTGGTATTTGGCCCCATTGTCGATCGCTGGAATCCTAGCCCTCTATTGCATCAGCTTTATCGGTCAAAGCTGGAGCAATGATCAAATGGAAAGCCTTCGCAATCAATGGAATAAACTACTTCATGATTCATACCCAGACATGATCTAAGGGAGGATGCAAATGAGCCTTGAACGACGTAGTTTTTTGAAACAAACCATGACTTCAATGGCTGCCAGCCATATTGCTGTTGGGGCCACACGGGTTTCGAAAGCTGTGGCCAGCGAGCGCGTTCGCGTAGGTGTCATGGGGGCAGGTGGCAGAGCTTTATCGTTGATCCAAACCTTTGCAGCGAACACCGAGGTCGAAATCGTTGCCATTGCAGATGTCGACGATAGCAAATTTGGACCTGGGGTTACTGCCGCTGCAAAGCTCCAAGGAAGTGAGCCTCGCATGGAGAAGGACTTTCGAAGACTGATTGATGACAAAACCATCGACGCGCTCGTCATCGGTACTCCAGACCACTGGCATGCGATCCCTACGATTCTTGCGTGCCAAGCGGGCAAAGATGTTTATGTCGAGAAGCCCGATAGCCACAACATCATCGAAGGAATGCGCATGGTGGCAGCCATGCGGCGCCATAATCGAATTGTGCAAATGGGATCGCAGCACCGCTCTACCATTCGATTGCAATCGGCTATGGAATTTGTGCAAAGTGGCAAGCTTGGGAAAGTGCATGTTGCGAAGGCATGGGAAAGCACCAAACAAGGCGCGATCGGATTCCCGAAAGACTCGGAGCCACCCACTGGAGTTGATTATGACATGTGGATCGGCCCAGCGACCAAGCGTCCTTTCAATGTCAATCGATTCCACGGCAAGTGGAGGTGGCTCTACGATTTCGGCACGGGGGATTTGGGAAACGATGGCGTTCACCGACTGGATATGGCAGTCGCCCTGCTACAGTCGGCCTGTATTGCGCAGGGGGAGAAACCCATCGGATTGCCGACCACAATATTTGCCAATGGAGGTAAATGGCATTTCGATGATGCGCAAGAATTCCCGGACACGATGCAAGTGAACTATCAATTCGGGACTGGGATGAATTCCAAGCTTCTCACCTACGAGATGCGTATTTGGGCTCCGTACACCTATTTGGGAGAGCCCGAGGGCTCCGCGATCTTCGGTGATCGAGGATACCTGGTAATTGGGAACAATCGATGGGTAGCTTACGGAAGGGGAGGCGAAGTGCTCGGGCAGGCCGAAGGGGATAGCCACGAGAAACCGCACGTGCAAAACTTCATCGATTGCATTAAATCGCGAGCCAAACCATTCTGCGACCTTGAAACGGTAGGGCATCCAGCGTCTGTGTTGTGCCACGCGGGAAATATTTCAGCTCGAGTCGGTCGAATGCTTACACTGGATCCTACATCGGAGTCCTTTGTGAGCGATACAGAAGCAAACGAACTAAGAGGTCGAAAGGAGTATCGCAAACCATGGCTCTTGCCAGAATAGGAGATAACCATGCACAGCGACAGGCGTAAACTCCTGGGGCTGACAATTGTTACGTTATGGAACCCAAACCAAAGGCTGTCTGCTATGCCGATATCCAATCGCTTTCAACGCGCTGTGCAAGTCCTCGAGGATGCGATCAGGAACCGCCAAGTGGAAAGTGCGACGATGTATGTCCGTGACGGCGATGAGCAATACGAATGGGCATTCGGCAACTGTGTGAAACAAAGCTCCTTCTTGCTTGGATCGATTTCCAAACCGATGGCAATGGCAGCCTTTATGACGTTGCATGCCAAAGGTTTATTTCAACTCGACGATCCTGTGTCCAAGTACATTCCGGAGTTCAAACACGACAACCGCGAATCTGTTTTGATTCGCCATTTGTTGACGCACACGTCCGGTCTACCCGATCAAGTAAGCGAGAATGCGACACTTCGAAAAAATCACGCCGGACTATCGGATTTTGTCAAAGCGACACTGACCACCCCGCTTCATTTTCAACCAGGCACTCGATACGAGTATTCGAGTATGGGTATTCTGTTGGCGAGTGAGATTGGACAAAGACTTTCGGGAATCGAATTCAAAGCCTTTGTGAGACGGTCCATATTCGAACCGCTCGGCATGAAACACTCTGCGTTCGGGCGAGAATCTCTTCGTCGAGACTTCATCGTCCCGAGTCAAGTTGAATTCGGTGCGCCGGAAGCGGGCGGAGGATCGCCTGATGCCGCGAATTGGAATTGGAACAGTGACTATTGGCGCGATTTGGGTGCGCCGTGGGGAGGTGCCCATGCGTCGGCATCTGATGTTGGCAAGTTTCTAGAGGCATTTCTCAATCCGAAAGGCGTTCTGTTTCCAAGCGACATTGCAAAGTTAATGATTCGGAATCACAACGCAGCGGGTCTTGAGTCACGTGGGCTTGGGTTCGATGTTGGGATGGAGTTGAGTTGCCCAGGATGCTCGGGTACAACATTTGGTCATACAGGATCGACCGGCACCATCGCCTGGGCCGACCCAGCCAAAGAACGAGTATGCGTCGTCCTGACCTCTCTCCCCGCAGTTGCAACGAAAGAACACCCCCGACAACTGGCTTCTAATTTGGTTGCGGGAGTCTCCTAGAGATCAAGCCAGGGATAGTGTTGCTGCAACTTCTCCATAGACTCGATTGAATACGTCATCCCAATCTCGTTGGATCCCTTGTCGAAATAGTCGCATCGTCGGATACCATGGTGTATCGTCGCGGTTTTCGATCCAACGCCAATCGGTCGCTACGCTGGAAAGTATCACCCATGTCGGGACATGCAATGCTCCTGCAAGGTGGGCTACCGATGTGTTCGGTGCGATGACCAAATCGATGTTCTTCATGATCGCAGCCGTATCGAGAAAAGGCCCATTCGAGTCCAAGGCGCTCCCAAAGGACCGTACGGGGAAAGAGATTTGGTCGAGTTGTTCGCACCCGTCGCCTTTTTGAAGACTGACAAGCTCCACATTGGGCAGATAGGCCAACGGACCGAATTTACTTAACCGAAACGAGCGTTGGCTATCATCCCGATACGCGGTACTCCCTTGCCAAACGATGCCGATTCGAAACCGCTTGGTATCGCCCAACTGTTCCTTCCATTCTTTGATCCGACTCTCCGGCACGCGTAGATAAGGGACGTTCTGCGGGATTGTCTCCACCGTGGTTCCAAAATGGCGAGGTAGCGACAACAAAGGAACATAGAAATCGTATGGTGGGAGCGGCTCTTCGGAACGAACCAAGCAACCGCCAAGTATCGAGCAGTGCTCCAGCAAAGGATACAGCACTTTGGGGCAGCGAAAAAGAACACGCTCTCCTCGCTTAAGTAATAGTTCCACATAACGAACAAACTGCAGAATATCACCTAACCCTTGTTCGCATTCGACAAGCAAGGTGCGACCGTTGAGTGATTCTCCTTGCCATTCAGGTTGGCTACGTGATACACGTGCGAATTGCTTGGCGGAACTCCGCCAACGCCATTCGTATTCCTTCCAACCTTCTTCCAATTGCCCCGTTCGTAGAAGCGCTGCAGACAAACACATGTGCGCTTCCGCATAATGGGGCGCGATAGCGATGGCTTGTCGAAAACAGGCGATGGCTTGATCTAGTCGTCCCAATTGAAAAAGGACCCAACCTAGATTGTTGATGCATAGAGGAGAATTTTTATCTCGTGCAAGTGCGGCACGATACATGGAAAGAGATTCTTCGAGTCGTCCCTGGCTGGCCAGTGTGGTCGCAAGTCCATGGATTAATGATGGATCCTCCGGTTTGAACTCCATCGCCAATCTGAATTGAATGTAGGCATCATTGCTTCTGTCTGCATCCAACAGTTGATTGCCGTAATCCTTCCATGCATCGGTTGCAGCAAGTATTTTGCTTCGCGACGGCAACAGTTTACAGAGATTTTCGTGGGCAGGTAAATAGTTCGGTTTGGCCTGAATCGCGCGACGATATGCATCCTCGGCTTCGTCCCAGCGTTTGCATTGCTGCAACGCGGCACCCATATTGGTGAGCAGAATGGGGCATGGAGTACTCTTCAATGCAATCGCGTTCGCAATCAACTCTACGGCTGCTGTGAATTGCCCCCGTTGGTGATGGATTAATCCGAGTAGATGCAAAGCTTCGATATGCTGGGGCATCAGCGTTAACACTTGTGTGTAGAGCGATTCAGCCTCGACCAGCCTTCCATTTTGTTGGTGCTGTAATCCTTCATCCACAAATGCATCACAGCGAGAGGAGAGGTCGCCAGAGGGTAGTGGTGTGGACATCGAATCATCCTGACTATCGACGAAAAAATCTTGGGGTATGAGAGGCGGTTCGATGGTATCAAAACGTGGATGATCGTCAAAGTGGACTCAGACACGACTCAGACGCCGAAGAGATGCGTTTTCCACACGATAGAAGGACCATTCGCCGTAAATAACGGGAGTTTTTTGAAGCGAACAGTTGCGGAATCTCCGTAATTTAAGCTGTTTTCGTCGACACTGACGTCACGTGGGTGCTAGGACTGCCACGGAAAGCGTGGATGGATTAAAATAGGGCATTTCACTTCCTGCCAAGCCACAGTCCATGATCTCTCTTGTTATTCCGCTTTTGAATGAGCAGGCTTCTCTTGAGGAGTTAGTTCAGCGAATTCATACCTCGATCGAAACCAATTCACTTGGTGAGTTCGAGATACTCTTTATTGACGATGGTTCGACGGATAGTTCCTGGGAAACCATCAGTAGGCTCGCGGATCGCCATTCGAATATTCGTGGCATACGATTTCGACGCAACTTTGGTAAAGCCGCAGCGCTGCATGTTGGATTTCAAAGAGCGCTCGGTTCGATCGTTATCACGATGGATGCCGACCTCCAAGATGATCCGGCCGAAATTCCGCGTTTGATTCAAAAGTTAGACGAGGGTTTTGATGTTGTTAGCGGATGGAAGCAAACTCGCTATGACCCGTGGCACAAGCGATGGCCTTCGTTGGTGTTCAACGGAATTCTGCGATGGGCGACAAAACTGCATTTGCATGATTTCAACTGCGGCCTGAAAGCGTACCGCAAAGAAGTTTTGGGGGAGGTGCAAATGTACGGAGAGATGCATCGATTCATTCCGGTGCTCGCCAACTCGCGAGGCTACCGTGTAACCGAATTGGCTGTGAAGCATCATCCAAGAGTCCATGGGGTCTCCAAGTATGGTGTATCGCGGATCCTTAAAGGGTTCCTTGATTTATTCACGGTCGTATTTCTCACCCGCTATCGCTATCGACCTCAACATTTGCTCGGTGGAATCGGTTTCTTTGCATGCAGCTCGGCAGCGGCCATACTGTTTTTCCTTTGTTTCCTATGGGTCGTTACGAGGTTGTCAGACAGTTTGAATGATTTTCATCTGACGGCTACACCCTTGTTTTATCTTGCGATGATACTTTTCATCGCGGGACTTCAGTTTTTGAGTACGGGACTATTGGCCGAATTGGTGGTCGCAAATGCAGCGGACAAACAAACGCCCTACTCGATTCGCCAAACAATCAATGATCCATCGCTGGGTCAGGCCGTCGGACCAAACTGAGTTCCCCTTGGAACTCTCCCAAGAACATGGAGCTCCTCAAGGAACTCTTCAAGGACACCGAGCAGGAGCCTCTCCTATGAGTCAAACGCCAGCAGAGAAGTTGACAACGAAGTCTAACGTTTTTCGAAGTCCTCTTCGCGCAGGAGTCGCATTGATCTTGGTTCTGCTCGGTACAGGCCAGATCGTCGGGCGTCTTTTTTCCATCAACTCGACCAACACACTGACCTACGAACAGACCGTCCGTTCCGACCTCCAGGAAGAGTTAAAGTACTTGTCGGTTGTCGCGAGCGAGGAGGGCAAGGGAGAGGAGGCGGCGGTTTACAACGAGTTTTTGAAGCGAGAATTTCTTTTTGATGCATCGAAATTGCAATCCACCGACGCAGCCAAAGCGGCAAAGGATACGAAAGCAAAAGCTACGCGGCGATGGCCAATCCAGGCGCGACGCGATAACTGGGTAAGTCGTGGCAAGGCTTTGGATACCGCTTCGCTTGTCAAAAAAGTGGTCGCTGAAACCAAGTTTCGCCGTGAAGATCTAGTTGCCGAGCTCAAGTATCTAGCGATATTGGCTGCCGAAGCGAATCAACCGGAAGAGCAAGCGGTTTACGAACAAGCGATTCCACCAGTGTTGAAGGCAATCGCGGATGAACAAAATCAAAAACTCAGGAAGCAACGTCCAGACATTTTGGAATCGGAATTGAAGGCACCGGATCCATTCGACCCGAGCAGCTTGCGGGATCCCAAGATTGTTGAACAAGTGAAGGCGGCCAAAGCGAGTGCCACGCATCATTGGCCAATCGCAATTCGCCGACAGGATATCGAAAGGTTTCAGCAACCCTGGAGCACGCGTGATTTGTTGTTGGCCGTCGTTGCAGAAGTGAACAAGCAACGTCCATTTTTGAGTGGCAATGATCGGAGTCGATGGCTGACCGTTCGATCGCTTGTCGAGTTCGGGACGTTTGAAATCGACCAAATCATGAAGAACGAGCCAGCGTGGGACTCCGTGGATGTCGTGAGCCACATGAATTCATCAGGCGAGCAACGGTTGTATTCCAGCAAACCCCCGATGCAAGCGGTTCTAGCGGCTGGTCCCTATTGGCTTCTGAACAAAGCAACAGGCTGGACCTTGGGTACACACCCCTTCGAAGTCGGACGCATCCTTTTGTTGTTGATCAACCTTGTTCCACTTGGGATCGCGTGGTGGTATTGTGCTAGGCTTTTAGATGATTGGTGTGATGATGACCTCGCCTATGTTGCCTTGATGGCATGTATTTGTTTTGCGACACTCCTTTCGACCTTTGCGGTGGCATTCAATAATCATTTGTGGGGGGCGGTCAGTGCGATTGCAGCTACATGGCATGCAACACGATGTTGGCAAAGCAAAGAGTGCCGTTGGCACTTCATCGGCGCCGGTTTTTGGGCTGCATTTGCCTTTACGTGCGAACTGCCTGCGGCGAGCTTATTGGGCATGTTGGGGTTGTTGCTACTTTGGCATGCACCACGCCCAACACTTCAGTGGGGCGCACCAGCAGTGCTATTGGTTTTACTAGCTTATTTTGGGACTAACTATATAGCCCATGGTCGTTGGAGTCCGCCGTATTCCTTTGGCGCGGGGGATGTCAACACCGCGGATAGCAAACAGAGAGAGAATTGGTATGACTACGACTACATTCGTGGCTTTGACGGAAAGAAGGTCGATAGTTATTGGCGCAAGCCAGACAATCCACTGGATCAAGGGGAGGCTTCGACGAGTCACTATTTAATACATGCGACGGTCGGGCATCATGGAATAGTATCGCTGACCCCCGTTCTGATCCTTGCGATCCCCGGATTGATTCTCGGGTTTTGGAGTCCACGATTGGAGCAACGACGATGGGTAGCGGCCACGACAATTACATCGATCGCATGTCTCGTTTTCTACTTGTTCCTCCTGGATACGAGACAACGCAATTACGGTGGCACGACGTCTGCCTTCCGTCAATTGATGTGGCTACACCCTCTTTGGCTAATGGCATCAGTACCCGCTGTGGAAAGGCTGATTCGCTTTCGATTGGGAATCGCCCTATTGAGCTTGCTGGCAGGACTCTCGATGGTGTCGGTTAGTTATCCAACATGGAATCCGTGGACTCAGACATGGATTTGGAATCTGATGCTATGGTTTGGGATCAGTCCGATGAGTCCGTCGTAAATCTTTTGCGATTGTTTAGGAGATAAACTTGCTAGGTGGTGCAGGTCTTCCAAAATAGTAGCCTTGGGCGAGAACGAATCCAAGCTCACTACAGACGACGGCTTCTTTTTCAGTTTCGATTCCTTCGGCTAAGGGAATGACACCGAGATCGAGAACAACTTGGACTAACGATCGCAGTACTTTGACGCGTTCTACGGGACCGCTGTCGATATTGCGAATGAGCCCCATATCAAACTTCATCACGTCCGGTGCTGCATTGCCCAGTTCAGCAAGTCGGTTCTGTCCTGCCCCGAAGTCATCGTAAGCTATTTTGATATTTAGGTCTCGAAGGCCTTTTCTCAATTCAAACATTTGTGGAGCACTAGTGATGGCGGCCTCATGTACTTCCAAGGTGATGGGTGTATCCGGCGTCATTGCTCGGACATTGCGCATCGACTCGAGAAGATCGCTTCTCCCGAGTTCGAGGGGGTGAGTGTTCACATAGATTTCACTTCCCTTGGGCAAGGCTAATCCTTCACGGATACCTTCCCATCGCAACATTTGGCTTAGTTCGATTTCCATATTCAATTTCGCAGCTGCACCGAACATGGCTGCGCTTGTTTCCAGGCCGAACATCCTACTTCTTGCGAGTACTTCGTAGCCTTTGATAGTGGATCCATCAATCGATACGATCGGTTGAAAGAATGGCGTGACCAGACGCTTTTCCATCATGCGATCAAACTGCACGAGTGCTAGGGCTTGATCGCATACATCTTCGGCTACAGTATTCGACGCAGTTGCGTGGTCATCGCAGCGAACACGAAATGCAACGTCAGCAAACTGGACGACATCTTCCGTTTTGAGTGTAGCAAAGCCATTGACGCGAACACCGTTAACATAAGTTCCGTTTGTGCTTTGTCGATCGATCACCAAGAGATTGGATTCACGCACCGTAAGGTCTGCGTGATGACTGGAAACAGTTCTAGACTGTAGCTGAAGACTACAACCTGCTTTTCTCCCAATCGAAAAGGGAACAGGATGCACCACCGTGAGCGATTCGGACATTGCCTGTCCGATGGCTTCTAGAATCCAAACCGTTTTGACTTCTATCGATCCGTGCGAGCGCAGAGCCGATGAAGAAAGTGGATTTTTTCGGAAACCGGTGTCAACAGTCATAGTACCTAGACTCAATCGTCTCGGAAGATTCATTAACGAGGGGGCCGAGCACTCTTTATTTGTGGACGGCGAAACAGCGGACCACGAACACAGAATGCATCGTCCTACTGTAGGACATGAAATGAGTGCTTGACAGAAATATTGATCCAGACGGAAATTTTTTTTTCGACTTGGAGCGGATTTTCGGAATGCTTGCAACATCCGCCCCTGGTTCGGCCGATCCTCCAAAAAGTCAAAACACACGTAAAAAGCAATCCTAACGATTGGGCTGACTGTTTGGATTGAAAAGGGCTTGCAAGAATGCAATCAAGGATTGGATCGAGCACAGTACAGATATCCGGTAATGCGTTACCCGCAGTACTGAACGAGGACGCATTTTGGCCATTTGAGCCCAAATCCCTCGAGGAGAGTGGGATCTCGGAGATGGTTCTAGAATCGCTCGTTTTGCAGATCTTTCTAAGCGTTGGGACGATCACGGGACGCGGATTGACGGACCGAGTCAAGCTCCCATTTCGAATTATCGAGCAGATGCTAGCTCAATTAAGAGTCAGGCAATTGATCGTTCATGCACGTCCTGCTGCGCTGAACGACTTCTACTATAGTTTGACGGAGAATGGGCAAAAGCGGGGGCTGAACTACCAGAGTAACTGTTCCTATTCGGGCCCAGCTCCGGTTCCGTTGATGGATTACATTCTTAGTGTCGAGGCCCAAGCTAGCACGTTTGAGGCGATAACGAAGAATAGGCTGATCTCCTCGCTAGGAAACGTAACCTACGAGAAATCGTGGCTTGATTTCATCGGTCCTGCTATCAATAGCAATTCCGGAATCTTTTTGTACGGCCCCCCGGGAAATGGAAAGACGACTATTGCAAGGTGTCTTGCCGCTTGTCGTGGCGAGGAAGTGTGGATTCCACATGCGATTATTGACGACGGAATCATTATCAAGCTTTTCGATGCTGCCTATCATCAGATCTCGAAGCAAACATTGACTCATTCCGGTTTGGTCGCAGATCAGGAGCACGACCGGCGATGGGTGAGAGTGAAGAGACCGACCGTCGTTGTCGGCGGCGAGCTTACGCTGGACCATTTGGAGATTCGACACGATCCACGCAGCAATACCTGCGAAGCTCCGATTCAAATGAAGAGCAACTGCGGATGTTTGCTGATCGACGACTTTGGTCGCCAGCAAATGGAACCAGCGGAACTTCTCAATCGTTGGATCATTCCGTTAGAAAATCGCCATGATTATTTGAACTTGCCCACGGGGAAGAAATTCTGTGTGCCATTCGAACAGATCATTCTTTTTTCTACGAATCTTCAACCTGAATCTTTGGTAGACGAAGCCTTCCTTCGCAGGGTACCGTTCAAGATTCACATCGGGGATCCATCGATCGAAGAGTTCACGGAAATATTTCGACGTGCATGCGAGACCTACGGGATTGCGTGGAGACCCGAAATCGTTGAAGAATTGATACAGAACCACTTTCGCAAGCCCGGCAGATCGCTCAGAAGGTGCCACCCACGGGATTTGCTTCATCAGGTCAAGTGCCTATGTTCCTATCGAAATGAACGAATGGAGCTTCGGACGGATTTTCTGGAGATTGCTTGCAAGAACTACTTTGGCAATTCACCGATTTTGGGCTCCGAGCTTTTGCATGCACCGAGGACTGCTTCGGTTCCGTCCCCTACCCCCGCTCCGATCTCCGAACCGATGGCAACCCAGAGACTTGCGAATTCCGTTTCACTGGGTCGCCCCAATACTGAGTCCGCACAGCGAACATTGTTCCCGAATCCGCCGATGCCTCTTGGAGCGCAATCGCCACGAACTGTGCCAACGGGGCCGGCAATCGCGCAGATTCCAAAGAATCTACAGACCTTTTCCTCGGTTCCTAAGCCATTTCCGAACCCTTCGGAATCTGCGGTCCGTGATACTCCTTACTCGCCTAACATAGCAACGAACGGATGATGCGAACATGAGCATGTTGAGCGCGAAAATGCAAGCAGGCTTTGAGCCTATCGCTGGGTATGTTCTCAAGGAGAAGCTAGGCTCTGGAGGCTATGGGGACGTGTGGTCTGCTGATGCTCCTGGTGGACTCCAAAAAGCGATCAAGATCGTTCACGGTAGCATTGACGAAAGTCGGGCAGTGAGCGAGTTGAAGTCGCTTCAGCGAATTCGACAAGTGAATCACCCATTTATCTTGTCGCTCGAACGAATTGAAGTCGTAGAGAGCCAGCTCATCATCGTTACCGAGTTGGCTCAGTGTTCTTTGTTGGATCAATATGCAGATTATCGTGAAAAAGGTTTTTCGGGAATCGCACGAGACCGTCTCTTAAACTACCTGAAAGATGCCGCAGAAGGTCTTGATTTTCTCTGCCAAAAACATGACTTGCAACACCTCGATGTAAAGCCGGGAAATCTTTTGCTGGTCTCCGATCGCATTAAAGTTGCCGACTTCGGTCTGGTAAAGGATTTGCAATCCAATTCTCAGTCTCTGATGGGCGGTCTCACGCCGACATATGCTGCACCGGAGATGTTTGATGGTAGGCCTGGTCGTTATAGCGATCAATACTCGCTTGCCATTGTCTATCAGGAAATGCTTACCGGTAGTTTGCCCTTTCGTGGACGCACGACTGCGCAGTTAGCTAATGAACATTTGCACAAAGCGCCTGCACTAGATGATTTACCGGCGGCAGAGCGGGCCGTTATCGCCAAGGCGCTCTCCAAGAAGCCGCAACAGCGTTTCAATGACTGCAAAGAAATGGTGCAGGCTATTGAGAATGCAGCTATTCCTGTTGAGCAGGTCGATATGTTACCGATTGTGCAAGTTCGTGGCTGGAATCCGAATCTGCCAAAGGAGAAAAACTGGTCTCTACCAAACAACTCTGCAAATCGGAATTCTGCCGGTTGTCCAAAGGCGCGCACATTGCAAGATGGGCCCAAATCGAGAACTCCTGCGCCAGGAATTCAGAGAAATCCAGTTGTTGCAAAAGCTATCTACCCAAAAGATATCGAAGGGGCTCCATCGGAGGTTTCGTCCGAATCGCCATCGGAATTGATTATTGCAATAGGCGGTCTTGCAATTGAGTCCGTGAGCGTACTCCGCAGGCAGCGATCTGCGTCGGCTACATATTGCGAGATGTCGGATCGATACTTAGTCTTGGACACAGATTCTCGAGCGTTTGAACTATTGGTCGACCGAAACAATCCCCATCGATTGGATTTTGGATCTGTCTTACATCTACCGATTAGGACGCCGAACTATTATCGCGAAGAAACGAAGCCATTCACTCAACTGAGCAGAAGATGGGTATACAACGTACCGCGATCTCAATTAACTGAAGGGGTCCGGCCTCTTGGCATGTTGGCCCTTCTCGACCATGCGGCTTTGGTGTTTGAGAGATTGCAGATTGCGTTGAGCGATCTCATGGAGCAGGGTGGTGAGAGATCAGTCCTTCGCGTCAAGCTGATCGCATCTCTCATGGGTGGGACGGGGAGTGCGATGGTGGCTGAACTCGGGTTTATGGTAAGGCAGGCTGCAGAAACGTTGGGAGTGAACGTTCATATCGATCTGATTTGCACATGCGCTTCTCCAAGTCCAACAGCCTTAGGCGACCTAGCATCGGCCTCTGCGATGGCTAGTTTACTGGAGATCAACCACTACTTCCGATCGGGTGGGTTGCATCCAGCACTTCCTTCGATTCCAGAGAGTGGAATCCATCGTCCACCGTTTGATCAAGTTCGAGTCATTTACGGCGGGCAGTTGGGGAATGATGCCGACAGAGCGGATACAACTCGAGAAATCGCTGCGTTATTATTGTCGCGATCAAAAACGGCGGAGTCCGATTCAGAAAACTCCGCAGATTCATCGGGTGGCCATTGGGCTAGTACGATTCGCGCCACCATCTTCCCGATAGATGTGTTCTGCGATCCCAAGCGTTCGGCTGCAACTGCGATTTTGCAAGCGGTCGTTCCGTGGATCGTTTCGATGAACAATTCGATCGCAACCGCCGAGAGTAGCTCGGGGAAAAACTCAGCTAAGCAAACTGAGAAGAACAAATTTCTTGTGGCCGATCTCTTCCGAGAGTGCAATTGGAATGCTCAGGCTTGGGTTTGTGAATGCATGAAAAGCATCGTTCCTACAACGCAACAACCGGATGGAACTGGGCCCACTTCAGACATGGAAGAAGTAGATAGTTTGGAAAAGGAGTTCGTAGACTTCTTGCCATTGATCTCTGAACAGCTTGGCATACCAGCACCAGATTTTGCGAAAGGAGTAAGATTACTCTTTGAGAAGTCCATGAGTCAGTTGGAATCAACGCTGAAGGAAAAGTGTTTGAACTCCCCGTCAAATTGGGAAGCCTTTCCTTCCTTGCTTGAATCGATCCAAGTGCAATTGAAGCTGAATGCAAACTCTCTATTCACGGTCGCAAAAAAGTTGAGCCAGAAACATGATGAACTCATTGAAATGGTCGTTGCTACCAATGAGAAAAACCATGAGTTGGATGCTCAGCTATCGAAATTGGCTATCGAATCAACCTTTCACGTTGTGGGAGGCAGGATTCTAGCTCGCATCGCCATGCATCTCGATCCATTTCGCGTTGCATGGCAACAGGTTTCAATCAAACTTAGAGCAAGTTTTTCAATCTATTGTGAGCAGCTTTCGACGCAGGTGCTAGGTAGGTCGATCGACAAATTCTTCGAGGCAAAACCTTCGCTGCAAAACAAAGCTTCCTTGAGGAAGAGAAATGCCGAGATTACATCATTGGTAATGGGAGAATTTGCAAAATCCCTATCTTCCCTAAACACGACAATGGATAACAAAATCCGTTCGCTGGATCGTAATCTTTTCAAGATGCTCGACGAATTGTTAGCGTCTTTGACAACGACAATTGAAACAAAACGTCGCGAACAATTAGGAGCTATTCACGAGTCAACGAGTGTTACATCTTCCCTTGACTTGGCATCTATCTCTTCACTTGGAGCGTTAACCGCTGGTTTCACTTCCAATCAAAGCCCGGAATCAACAGGAAAAACATCGAGTGACGATCCATACGATCTTGATGCAAAAATCGCTTATGGAATTCCGCAGCTTGTGGATTTTGGAGATCAACTGCGGAAGACCCTAATCATCTCTAGTCTTTCGTGGTCCCAAATTCCTGAGGAGTTTCAAACGAGAATTGCATCACAATGTGATATCGACATTCGTCAAATATATGTGGTGCCAACACTACTTTGCGAATCCAATAATTTAAATCTCGAAGATATGATCGACAAGCTCTGGATGCCCACCGACGAAACTTGGCAATTAGTTCCTCGTATCCTGTCGCGTGTTGATGTCGAGTGGATTCCATTTAGCCTCGTTTCTCAGCAAGCTTGATTCACGCTTCGAATAATGCGATAATCCGGGTAGGAGTGATCGCATGGAAGCAAAGTGGACCGAGCAATTCGAGGATTTTGGGGACGACCCCTACCTCCCGTTTTCTAGGGAGAAGCTATGTTGGATTCGCTCCGGAACCAATGCATCCACAAAGGAACGTCTTGAGTTTTTCAAAAAAAGCATCAGAAGCACTGCGCCGAGAGTTCCTGGCGTTTATGGGATGATCGATGCGACAGGTCGACTTCTATATGTCGGCAAATCGAAGGCCCTTCGCAATCGACTCTATAGCTACTTCTTGCCCAACAACGAAGAAGAAAAATCGGGTAGGATCGTGCAGTCGGCCCATGCCATCGTTTGGGAACAACAACCCAGCGAGTTCGCGGCGCTATTGAGAGAGCAGTGTTTGATCCGCCGTTGGCAACCGCGAATGAATGTTGTCGGAATGCCCAAACGGCAGCAGCAAGCCTATTTGTGCCTGGGGCGTCCACCCGCGGAATCGCTTTACCTCAGTCGATACCATGACAACATCGCCAGATGCAGTCACGGCCCTCTGCCAGGTATTGCCAATCTCAATCGAGCCGTCGAAATTCTTGCACGGCATTTCAAACTCCGTGATTGCAGCCAAAAGACTGCAATGCACTTGTCGGAGCAACTCTCGTTGTTCGACTTGGAGCAACGAGCTGGCTGCGTTCGACATGAACTGGGGAATTGTATCGCTCCATGCATCTCCACTTGTAGCAAAAGTCTCTATGCGGAACAAACATTGAAAGCGGAGCGGTTTTTGCAAGGAGGCGATCACTCGCTCGAAGAAAAACTGGCCGAGATGATGGCCGAAGCATCACGCAATTTGCATTTCGAACATGCCGCTCGCTTGAGAGAAGATCTTCGAATCATTCGCTGGCTCGTTCGACGGTTAACACAATTCAATCGAGCGCGCGACTCGGAATCGACGGTTTATTGCGTCCCAGCGGACAACGGACGAACGATATGGTACTTGCTTCGCGGTGGTGGCATTGTAACGGCGATGGCAGCCCCCAAAACAAAAATCGAATGGACGCCGACTTTGAAGCGAATTCAGGACTGCACGAAACCTTCGCCCCCGATCGGCCTCGGCCTCTTGGATCCAGAGGACACCCTCGGATTGGTAACTTCTTGGCTAGAAAAGCGAAAAAAGGGAACGCGAACGAAAGACGCGGCCCCCTCGAATATCGATGCAAAATGTTGGACGATTCTCGCTGCCGACCTGCCCACCACGTGGTCGATGGCAAAACTTTGGCTTGCCGATCGCACCCGTCTCGCCGAGTCTGCCTAGCAAAATGTTGATTTATGTTGCAGTATGCGGATGCGGCGTACCGTGCCAACCGGATTGTGAAAAGAGTTTCGGGAAGTCATCGCTTCGGGTACACTTTTGAGGCATGGAACAGACCGTTCCCGTAACCGACAGACTTCTTTCGCAGGTGCCCAAACAATGTCCAATGCTAAAGTTCGCGGAATCGTCCACTTGATCGAAGATACCAAATCCTTCGGGCAAAAAGGCTTTCGCAAACGCATGATCGTTTTAGAACAACAAAATGGTCGTTTTGCTAACTTTATCCCACTCGAGTTTACGAACGACGCTTGCGATTTGGCGGATGATTTGCGACTGGGTGATGAAATCGATGTGACCTACCGCCTTTCCGGACGCAAATGGCAGAAAGATCCTTCGAGCGAAGTCAAATACTTCTTGAGCGCCGAAGCGATGGCGTTTACGAAGGCTGGAGCAGCCAGCTCCAAAGATGGCTTTGATCCGGAAGATATTAACAATGAATTCTCGCAAGCGGGCGCAGACGACGACGCACCGTTTTAGAGAAAAGTTGTCCGTTGGCTGGTCGCCGAGGTCGATTGATCGTATCACAATCCAATGGCTGCGGGATTGATTCCTTAATTCCAACCCGAAGTGCAAGTGCGTAAGCGAGGGATGTAGAATCTCTCTACCACGACCCCTCGCTTGCGCTCTTGCGCTTCGGGTTGCGACTCAAACAAACTAGCGAGCAGACTCGCCCTAAAGACTAAACATTCATTTTGCATTAAGAGTAATCGACTACTAGGAACAAATGATGAAGCGAAGAAAACTCTACTGGTTGACAACCTTGCTAGCGACAGTGAGCGGTGCATCTGCGATAAGGACATCGACCGCAGACGAAGGCATGTGGCTCTTCAATGCTGTCCCGAAAACACAAATGAAGGCAACCTACGGATTCGAACCGACGCAGGAATGGCTCGATCACGTGATGCTCTCGAGTGTTAGGTTCAACTCCGGTGGATCCGCTTCGTTCGTGTCGTCCAACGGTTTGGTGCTAACGAACCATCACGTCGCCTCCGACACTCTCTACAAGCTGTCGACCGCCGAAAACAATTACAACGAAAACGGCTTTCTTGCAAAGTCTCAATCGGAAGAGATCAAAGCTCCGGACTTGGAACTGAATCAATTGATTTCGATCGAAGATGTGACCGCTCGTGTGAACGCTGCCGTCAAAGCGGATCTGGCTCCTCAAGAAGCGGCCAAAGCTCGACAAGCCGTAATGGCAACCATTGAAAAGGAATCGCTTGACAAGACAGGCCTGCGAAGCGACGTAGTCACCTTGTTTGGAGGTGGTCGCTACCATCTTTATCGATACAAAAAATATACTGACGTGCGTTTGGTGTGGGCACCGGAAGCAGCTTCGGCCTTCTTCGGCGGCGACGCGGATAACTTTGAGTATCCTCGCTATTGTCTAGATGTGACCCTCTTTCGCGTTTATGAGAATGGTAAGCCTGCGAAGATTGATCACTTCCTGAAAATGGATCCGAACGGGGCCAAAGAGAACGACCTTGTTTTTGTTTCTGGTAATCCCGGTCGAACTCGACGCATCCTGACCCAGGATGCGATCGAATACCAACGCGATGTCGCGATGCCACGAACTATGAATACTTTGCGCCGCAAAGAAATCTTGATGCAACAGTACGGGCTCGCTGGCCCCGAGCAAAAGAGACGTTCGAAAGATGATCTTTTCGGGATCCAAAATTCTCGCAAAGCGATTTCCGGTATGTTGCTTGGTTTGCAAGATCCAGGATTCACCGCTTCGAAGAAAGCCGAAGAAGACGCGCTTCGAAAAAAGGTCGCAGCCGATCCGAAACTCGCTCCACTCGCTGCCGCTTGGGATCAGATCAAACAGGCACAAGAGAAACGCAAAGAATGGTTGAAGAAGCCCGTCTCGATGCGAACGAAACTTTACTCGATCGCCGAAACACTCGTGCTGATGGCGAAAGAAGATGCGAAGCCTAGCGCTGAGCGGCTTCGAGAATACCGGGACAGTAATCGGGAATCGTTGCTTCAAGAATTGCTATCCGAAGCACCGCTGTACGAAGATCTCGAACGCGTGCAATTAGCAGACGAATTGGCGCGATTGATCGATGATCGAGGAGGGAACGATCCGATCGTTGCGTTGGCATTGGCAGGCAAGAACCCGAAGGAACGTGCCAATCAATTGATCGATCAGACGGATCTCTTTTCCCTTGAGACACGCAAGAAGTTGGCAGCAGGTGGTCTCGCTGGGATCGCGGATTCGAAAGATCCGATGATTCAGTTGGCGAGAAGCCTGGAGGCGGAATACCGAAAGGTCCACGAAGCGATGGACAGTATCGAAGAGCAAGAGCGTCAAGCTTACTCGAAGATAACCGAAGCAAAGTTTGCTGTGGGCGGCGATTCGATGTATCCCGATGCGACCTTTACGCTTCGACTTTCCTACGGAGCCGTTCGAGGTTATGAAAGCAATGGTTCCGTGCCAGCATGGACTACGCTCGGAGGAGCGTTCGAGCATGAAAAGCAACACATGGCAGAAGATCCTTGGGTTTTGCCAACAAGTTGGAAAAAGTCCAAGGATAAACTGAAATCGAACACGCCTTTCAATTTCGTTTGTACCGCGGACATTATCGGAGGAAACTCCGGTTCTCCTGTTGTATCGCGCGACGGAGCTATGGTAGGAATTATTTTTGATGGAAACATCGAAAGCTTGACGGCAGACTTCTACTATACTGACAAAGTGTCGCGAGCCGTCGCAGTTCACATTGCTGGCGTCTTAGAGTCGCTGCGGACCATTTACGATGCTTCCCATTTGGCTGACGAAATGGGCAAGTAAACGAGAATTGCTAAATGGCAAATGAAGTGAAGGAATCAGAATGCGTATAAGATCCATATTGATTACGACAGGAGTTTGCTTAACAAGCTTTTGGTATATGCATGTTGACCTACCTGCTCAACTGGAGGATCCAACACCGAAAGCGGACAAGTCTCAGGCGACAGATGCCAAGGGTTCATCTGGCTCGAAAAAGACTCCCGACTCACCAGTTACCGAACGAAAGCTAGCCGAAGATCGAAAAGCGAGAGAGGCTGCGAAAAAGCGCGGTGAACTGACCTTTGACGACCTGAAGTTTGAGATGGAAAAAGGGGCTGAGTTCAAGCCCCAGATGCTGACTCAAGCGAATAAAGATATTGACGGAAAGGTTTGGAAGTTGCGAGGGTTTATTCTTCCTTCGACGCTGTTTAGTAGAACTGGGATCAAAGAATTTGTTTTGGTTCGAGACAATCAAGAGTGTTGCTTCGGACCAGGTGCCGCACTTTACGATTGCGTGATGGTATCCATGGCACCAGGCAAAACGATCGATTATGTAACACGCATCGTAACAGTTAAAGGCAAACTGGAAATCGATACAGAGAAGTTTCAATACGAAGACAATGGCGGACACTACGCCGTCTACAAGATGACTGCCGAAGAGGTCAAATGAGCCAAGTTGTATTGGAGACGAATCTTCCTTTTCCTCGAAGACAAGGAAAGGTTCGCGATGTTTACGATTTGGGAGACTCACTGCTTGTCGTGAGTTCGGATCGCATCAGTGCATTCGACTGGGTCATGCCCAATGGCATTCCTGACAAAGGCAAATTACTTACCAAGCTAAGCCTATTCTGGTTCGCGAATCTCGGTGTGGAGCACCATCTCTTGTCGTCGGATGTTCCCGATGTTGTCAAGCCGTACGACAAAGACGGTGCTCTTGAGGGACGATGCATGGTGGTACGCAAAGCAAAGGTAGTCCCCTTTGAATGCGTCGTGCGAGGCTATATCGAAGGTAGTGGATGGAAAGACTATCAAGAGACAGGTCGGATCTGTGGCATTGAATTACCAAAAGGGCTAATGCAATGCAGCCAACTCCCGAGTCCCATCTTTACTCCTGCAACGAAAGCCGAAGAAGGGCACGACGAAAATGTATCGTTTGCTGAAATGGCTCAGAGTGTTGGCGAAGATCTCGCGAATGAACTCAGGGAGAAAACACTCGCAGTTTACACGCAGGGTACAAAGCTTGCCGCAGAGCGGGGCATTATCATTGCAGATACAAAACTTGAGTGGGGCTGGTTCGACAATAGAATTATCTTGATCGACGAAGTGTTAACACCCGACAGTTCTCGATTCTGGCCCGCAGACACGTGGACTCCAGGCAGATCGCAAGCTTCCTTTGACAAACAGTTCGTTCGCGAATTTCTCATGAGCACAACCTGGGACCGCAACAGTCCACCGCCGGTGTTGCCAGACTCTATCGTGACCCAAACGAGGGCTCGTTACGTAGAAGCCTATGAGAGAATCACAGGCTGCTCATTTGCCGACTAGAATACCTCATAGTAGGTTCCCGCCTTTTCAAACTTCACCCTTCAAACTTCACCCTTCCAACATGACAACCCGCCGAACTATCCTCGCATCTGGTGCCGCTGCCTCTCTCGCGTTGGGACTTTCTGGATCGCGTGCATTCGCGATGCCACAAAGCTCGGGAACGATCGTTCCGCCCGAAGGGAAAACGATTTTGCTTTCTTGCAAGCTCGGGATGATCGCCAAGAAATCTGGAGACAAAACGCTCACGTTGGTCGAACGTTTGCAAATGGCGAAGGCCGCTGGCTTTGATGGTGTTGATTTCGATGAAGCGGGAACCGTAACGGTCGAACAAGCCAAGCAAGCGGTTCAAGAGTCTGGCGTTTTTTGTCACAATGCCATCAACCATGCACATTGGCAGGATACGCTTACCAATCCTGATCCTGCAAAGCGGGCAAAGGGCGTGGCCAATATTGCCCACTGTATCCGAGTCTCGCATGCCATCGGTGGTTCTGCTGTTCTCATCGTAGTTGGAAAAGGCGCAGACGGAACGGAGAAAGAGTGTAACGAGCGGGCTAGCGCTGAGATTCGCAAGTTGCTGCCTTTAGCATCTTCGTTAGGTCAGTCCATTCTTTTCGAAAACGTATGGAATCAGCTTCACTACGATCATGACAAGCCACCCGAGCAGGCGCCCGATCGTTTCATCGAGTTCGTTGATAGCTTCAATAGTCCTTGGGTTGGCATGTATTACGACATCGGGAATCACTGGAAGTATGGTCAGCCAAGAGATTGGTTAAAGGCGTTCGGACGACGAGCCGTCAAGTTAGACGTGAAAGGCTTTAGCAGAGCCAAGAATAAGTTTGTGGATATCACTTCACCCGATGACGATTTGCCATGGGAAGAAGTACAGAAAGGCCTGAAGGAGATTGGTTTCTCCGGTTGGACCACAGCAGAAGTCGGTGGAGGCGACGTAGAGCGTCTCACCATCGTTCGTCAACAAATGCAAAAGGCATTTGGCCTCACCTCGAGTTAGTTCGCGGGAAATGAAAACAGCACTGATCACTGGTATTACAGGCCAAGACGGATCCTATCTCACCGAGTTGTTGCTTGAGAAAGGCTACATGGTCCACGGAATTGTCCGTCGAAGTAGCACGCTAGACCGTCCACGCCTCTCGCAACAGTACAACGATCCGGATGTGTACGGCAAACGACTTTTCCTCCATTATGCGGATCTGTCGGATTCCACTTCGATACGACGCATCATCCAGAAGACGGAACCCGATGAGTTTTATCATTTGGCAGGACAGTCTCACGTAGGCCTAAGCTTTGAGATTCCTGAGAGCACATGCGAGCTGACCGCTATCGGTACGCTTCGAATCATGGAGATTTTGAGAGACCAGCCCAAGCCACCTAAATTCTTGCACGCGAGCAGTCGTGAAATTTTTGGTACGCCGATCGTGACCCCTCAGAACGAAGAGACAGCGATGAATCCGAATTCGCCTTACGGTTGCGCGAAAGCCTTTGCGACGCAAATGGTGAAAGTGTACCGCGAGGCACATGGTTTGTTTTTTTGCAATGCGATTTGCTACAACCACGAGAGCCCGCGTCGCGCCGAGAACTTCGTTACACGCAAGATCACGTTGGCAGCCGTTCGTATCAAGTTGGGGATGCAATCGGAGCTAGTGCTGGGCAATATCGATGCAGAGCGGGACTGGGGATATGCCCAAGAGTTCGTAGAAGCAATGTGGGCCATGCTTCAGCAAGACAAGCCCGACGACTTTGTTTTAGCAACTGGCAAGACGCATAGTGTTCGCGAATTTCTCGGCCTGGCGTTTGAACAACTGGGTTTAGATTGGAAGAAATTCTATAGGCTCGATCCACGGTTCAACCGGCCTGCCGACCCCGAAAGACTGCTTGGAGATGCATCCAAGGCAAAACGCGTGCTTGGTTGGCAGCACAAGACGACACTTGCGGACCTGGCAAAGCTCATGATCGAAAATGACATGCAACAATTGACCGACTGAGCCTTAAGCGAGTTTCGATCTTCGAAATTGCCCTGGAGATATACCGGTCATCCGCTTGAAGACCACGCTCATGTACTCGGGATGCTCAAATCCGCATCGATTCGCGATCTCTTCGAGAGATAATTCAGATTCACGCAATAGCTGGCTCACCCTCGAAAGACGGATGCGGGTGATCATCGCATGTGGAGTGCAGCCAATCGCTTCGACAAACTGATACTCTAGTTTTCGACGAGACAGAGGCACATGTTGCAAGACGTGACTTACATCGATCCCATCGCATGCGTGATCACGAATAAACCTCACGGCGGAAGCAACGTTGGGATCGGTCACCGCAGTGATGTCGGTGGACTGCCGTTGCTCAACACCCAACGGTTCCAGCAGCTTCGAAGATTTGGAGAACAGCGAAGCAGAATTCGATTTCTTCGCACGACCTAGGTTCATCCAATCATCGAGCAGTTTGGCCGCATAAACCCCAGCGCCGCGTGCATCCGGAATAACGCTTGAAAGAGGAGGGTGCGATAGATTGCAAAGAATAGAATCATTATCCACGCCGATAACCGCGATTTGCTCTGGAACTTGAATTTCAAGGTTGCGGCATTGGTCCAATACAATTTGTGCTTGAATATCGTATGCGCAAAACAAACCCATCGGCTTCGGCAGCGATTGCAGCCAATCTTCCATCTGTGGTTTGTGTGGCTGTGTTGAATTCATGGCGTTCGATGTCGTCTGACGGGACATCGAAGTCCAATAAGTTGAACAAGCCAGTCCATCGGTGTCGCATCGCTTCCGAAAGTATTCCTCTCGCCACTTGGACCAATTGAATCCTTTCGGACCACAAAAAGCAAAATGTCGAAAACCTTTTTCGCGCAGATGATCGTAAGCCATGTCCGCAACTCGCCGATCGTCAGTCTCGACCCACGGGATTTTTGGAACTCGCCTGGCGGCACTTACATCGATGGTTGGAACACGGAGCGACGAAACCAGGGCTGCGATCGCATCCGTCTCGATTCGAGCGATCACGCCGTCTCCATTCCAACGACGAAACCAACTCGGTGGGTTTGCCCCACGATCCAATTCGGGCAAGTAAATGGACCAGTGGTCCCTCGATCGTTGATACTCCACAATTCCTTCCAGAATGCCACGCGCATAAGCATTCGAAGTTTCGATCAACAAAGCGACAGACTTGCGTTTTCGAATCATATGTAAAAAAGCTCAATTTTTTTGCGCATTTTATCATAGCACAAACTAATACTGTAATTCAAGATAGCGTGGTTGTGTTTCGGATTCACGGATTGCTAGATCCGCGTCCATATAAAAACCGTGTGATGCTTCGCGCAACTTCGGTGATGCTCGCTGCCTACGAATTGTTAGCATGCTAGAATTTCTTCGGTACCACGACGACCTCACGACGTTCTAGTTTCCTCCCCACTCTCCCGTTGCCGCCAATCCTATGAAGACTCGCCAGATCTCCCACCGAGCGATTTTCGGACCAATCATGCAAAACACATGGCTGCGCTCTTTTTGGCAACTTCTTTGTTGCGCGTTTGTTAGTTTGTTTGCGACGATGACACCTTCCTTTGGACAGGATCCGATTCGCGTCCTCATGCTCGGAGACAACGGGCACCACAAACCGTCCGATCTTTATCGAGCTATCCGCGAGCCACTTCGGCAGGTTGGGATCGAACTGGAGTATGGCGATGATATCAAGAAGCTCTTGCAACCCGAAGTATTGGCAAAGGCAGATGCTTTGCTTGTCTACGCGAACATCGACAAGATAGAGCCAGAACAAGAGTCGGCATTGCTCAACTACGTTGAGAATGGCGGTGGCTTCGTTCCCGTGCATTGTGCCTCGTTTTGCTTCCAAAATTCACCGAAGTTGATCGCCCTGACCGGTGCACAATTCAAATCGCATGGTGGGGAGCGATTCGCTACGGAGATCGTTGAGCCCGAACATGAAATCATGCAAGGCTTCAAAGGATTCGAAAGCTGGGATGAAACTTACACGCATGACAAACACAACACAGTCGATCGCATCGTTCTCGAAGTGCGCCGCGAAGGCAAACTTCCAGAGGGAGTGGATGCGGAACCGTGGACTTGGATTCGCACCCAAGGGAACGGCCGAGTTTTCTACACAGCTTGGGGCCATAACATGGATACGTGGGGACAAAGGGGGTTCCAAAATCTGCTAGAACGAGGCATTCGATGGGCCGCGAAAAAACCATTGAATACAGTTGCTACATTCGCAGAATCCAAGCGATTCCCAGCGCCAAAAATGACGGCCATTCCAAAGGATCTACCACCATTCACCTTCGTCGACGTGGGCGGGCAGATTCCAAATTACACGCCGGGCGATCGATGGGGCGTGCAAGGTAAGCCGATGAGCGAGATGCAAAACCCATTGCTGGCAGTGGACTCGATCAAGCACTTCTCAACGCCGGTCGACTTTTCGATGAGGCTTTGGGCGAGTGAAGACGACTCCTTGGTTGGAAAACCCAAGTCTTCATTCGCAGGTTTGGCAGGCAAACCTTTGGCTATGAATTGGGACCACCGCGGCCGACTATGGCTTTGCGAAACGATCGACTATCCGAACGAACTTCAACCTGTCGGACAAGGGCGTGATCACATTCGAATTTGCGAGGATACAGACGCGGATGGAGTTGCTGACAAGTTCACGGTCTTTGCGAGCGGCTTGAGCATTCCGACTGCGTTGGTTTGCTACCGAGGCGGGGCCATCATCCAGGACGGGACAACGACTGTCTATTTAAAGGATACGGATGGTGATGATGTCGCGGATTTCCGACAAGAGCTGATCACTGGGTGGGCGATGGGTGACACACACGGCGGAGTGAGCAATTTCCAATACGGTTTGGATAACTGGATTTGGGGCATGCAGGGATATAACGACTCGCGCCCAGTGATCAACGGTCAAACGCAACAAAGGTTCCGTCAAGGTTTTTGGCGATTCGCTGTTCAGCCAGGGCCGTCGGACAAAACAGCACCCGTTTTTGCGATGAACGATGGCAAGAACACGCAAGAGGTGACTTCCAAATTCGATGCGCATTCGATTCGAGTAACGAAGTTGGAATTCATGCGATCCACCAACAACAACACATGGGGGATTGGCCTCAGCGAAGAGGGGCTAATCTTTGGTTCGACAGCGAACAACAACCCCAGCAACTTTATGCCGATTTCGAATCGCTATTATGAGCAAGTGAATGGATGGTCACCTGAAGTTTTGCCACCCATCGCTGACAATCCTTACTTCACTGCAATCACGAAAAAGGTTCGCCAAGTGGACCAGTTCGGCGCATATACCGCCGCTGCTGGTCACGCACTCTATACCGCAAGAAACTATCCGAAAGAATGGTGGAACCGATTGGCTTTTGTTTGTGAACCGACCGGCCACATTGTTGGTTCGTACGTACTCGACCGAGTGGGTGGAGGCTACAGAAGCACGAGCCCGTTCAATCTAGTTGCGAGCATTGACGAATGGACTGCTCCGACGATGGCTGAAGTCGGCCCCGATGGAAACGTTTGGATGATCGATTGGTATAACTTTATCGTCCAGCACAATCCAACGCCTCAAGGCTTCAAGACGGGTAAAGGAAACGCGTATGAAAGCGAACTCCGTGACAAGAAACATGCCCGCATTTACCGCGTTGTTTATGAAGGCAAAGACGGTGCCAGCCAACAAACTCTGGAAGAAGCGAAGCGTCTCATCGGCAAGGGGTTGGATCCGAACAATGAGTCGCAGTTGATTGCGGCCCTCAAGCATCCGAATTTCTTGTGGCGTCGAACGGCTCAGCGCTTGTTGCTCGAGAAAGGAAAATTGAGTTCGGCATCGATCGATAGCCTAAAGGCGTTGATCGCCGACAAAACAGTCGACGAAGCAGGATTGAATACAGGTGCTATTCATGCGTTGTGGGTTTTAGCCGGATTGAATATCGTTTCTGATTCCCCCGCAGGTCTCCAGCATCCGAGTCCAGGAGTTCGACGAAATGCGATCCAAACAGCTGCAGGTACTTTGGTTTCGATGAAGGCTATCGCGCAAAGTGGGCTGCTACTCGATAGCGATGCCCAAGTGAGATTGGCTGCATTGCTCAAAGTCGCAGACAGTACCGGTGCTGATGAAGCGACTGAAACTGCATTGGCCGATCCAACTGCGATTGCAACCGCGGAAGGTGTGGCGTCGGATCGATGGTTGCTCGACGCTTGGACCTCAGCTGCGAGCAAGCATTGGAAAAACGTTTTGCCTCGCTTGATGAAATGCAAAACTGCCCAGTCGCCGGAAGCACTTCAGCGTATTGCGATCGTTGCGGAACATGCATCGCGAAGCCGGTTAACCCCTGCGGACTTTGAGATACTTGGCATAGAGCCTGGGCAACAAGGGATTGCAGACGCGATCGTTCAGGGGCTTGCCAAAGGTTGGCCAAAAGATTTCACGATCAAAGCACCTGAAGCTTTGGGAGAAAAGATCACTCAGATTTGGCTCAAAGGTAGCACGTCGGTGGATACCAAAAGTCAGGTACTGATATTGGCCAACTATGCGGGACTCCCGTCTATGGCAGAAGCACTGAACAAGATCGTTGCAGAGTTGGCAACGGTGTTCGCAGATGGCAATGCCTCGGTCGAAGCTCGTATCGCCGCAGCCAAGCAAGCCATTTTGCTTCAACCTAGCAACGCAGAACTAGTGGATCAACTTCTCGGGCAACTCGGCGGACAAAGCAGTCCGGAATTGTATACCGGTGTCTTGCTAGGGATCGGGAGTGCTCGCGTTGAAGGATTAGGAGGCAAACTGATCGAACGCAGCAATCGATTGCCCCCCGAGTTCCGTCGTAATGCGATTCGAATGCTGATCTCCCGACCGCAAACGACAAACGAGTTACTCGATCTGATCGAGTCGGGCAAAGTCTCTTGGAACGATGTTCAGCTGGATCAGAAACAAGCGTTGCGCGAGCATCCGAACGAAGCGATTCGCAAGCGTGCTTTGGAGTTGCTGAAGTCGAAGGGTCTAGCCTTGAACGCAGACCGACAAAAGGTTGTCAATTCTTGGATGGATTTGACTCATTTGGATGGTGATGTGAACAACGGCAAAGTAATGTATCAAAAGCATTGTGCACTTTGCCACGTGCACGGCACGATGGGTGTTCAGATCGGCCCAAACTTGACCGGAATGGCTGTCCATCCGAAAGAGGAATTACTCGTTCACATTTTGGATCCGAGCCGTAGCGTCGAAGGAAACTTCCGAACCTATAGCATCCGAAAGACAGACGATACGATTGTGACCGGAATGCTCGCGAGTGAAAGCAAAACGTCGCTGGAGATCATCAACTCACTAGCCAAAAAGGAAGTAGTGTTGCGTGAAGATATCGACGAGTTAATTGCTTCTCAAAAGAGTTTGATGCCCGAGGGCTTTGAAAACCAAATGAACCGGGATGAGATGCGGGATTTGCTGGAGTTCTTAACGAGCAAAGGCAAGTACGTTCCACTCATGATCAACTCCGTTGCCACGTCGATCACGACCAAAGGTATGTTCTTCGAAGATAGTGGGACGGCCGAACGATTGGTGTTTCGAGAATGGGGCGTGAAGACCTTTAATGAGATTCCATTTATGTTGATCGACCCATCCAATGGTCAAGTTCCGAATGCGATCATGTTGTACGGACCGAACGGCATAAAGGCTCCGAAGATGCCAAAGCAAGTGGAGTTGCCATGCAGGACTTCTGCGGTTGCGATCCATTTTCTAAGTGGAATCGGCGGATGGTCATTCCCGGCGTCCCGAAAGGGCTCGGTATCCATGATCGTTCGATTGACCTATGCCAACGGCAAGACCGAGGATCACGAACTGATCAACGGCGAACACTTTGCGGACTATATCTCGCGTGTGGATGTGCCAAAGAGTGAGTTCGCGTTCAACATGAGTGGTCGTCAGTTGCGGTACCTGTCGGTCAAACCTCAGTCTCGAGACCCGCTCGCCAAGATTGAGTTGGTCAAGGGCAGCGATTCTTCCGCACCGATAGTGATGGCAATGACCATTCAAACCACCGAGTAGGGTGTCGTGCGGTAGAGGTAAAGCAGGTACTCTCGTGGTATCAACCACGAGTGGCTTGTTCTCTTTAGTCTCTACCGATTCTATCGTAGAATTCGAGAAGCAACTCCATCTGCCGGAGTTCCGATTCGGCAGCCGCGACTGCCTGCTCCGCTTGGTTCAACTCGATCGTGCTGGATACTCGGCTCTGTTTCTAAACGCTGAAATTGAGAGTCCTAAGATACGGTTGAACGAACCCGAGTCGGACCATACCAGCACAATTTTTTTCGCTGATTTCTCGAAACTCTAGAAAGACAGGCTTTGCTTTTAAGCCTATCTTTCTAGAGCCAATTATATACGTGTCCTTTTTAGGGGAGGCGATTCAGACCAGTTAAAGCGAATAACCCCTACGCACAGAAAGAACGGAAATTCATCGTTCACGAATCCGGCGTTAATGGTTGACATCGCGAGGCTTTGGAAGGAAGCCAACCTAAGTTTGCGAGCAGTCACCTTCCCATTCTAAGCAACTTTGGAACATTGCCGAGCGATTATGCCGAGCGACAAAACGCGTACCCTAGGCCCAATACATAAAGCCGAAGCGTCGCGACCTTCGTTCCCTTCATCGCTCTATCAATGCGCACCTGGCGTCGGGCACAAACTTGGAAGCCTCAGGTTGGTCCGCAAAATCGGTTCGGGTGGAATGGGAGTAGTCTTCGAAGCACATCACGAGGTGCTTCAACGATCGTTTGCCGTCAAATTCTTGGACGCATCCTTAGTCGACAATATGGTGCTCCGTAATCGCTTTCACCAGGAGACTCTAGCCCTTGGGAAACTTGAACATCCCAACATTGTTCAACCTATCGATGCAGGTGAATACAACGGTCGACCTTATCTAGTAACCGAACTCCTTCGCGGTCGCGATTTGCACTCTATCGTGGCTGCCGAAGGCCCGATGGCACTTGCAGATACTTGTGCGTTTCTTGCGCAAGCAGCAAGTGGGCTTCAGTTTGCGCACCAAAGCGGGTTCGTTCATCGCGATATCAAACCGTCGAATCTTTTTTTGTGTGAGGACGGTTCGCTGAAGCTGATCGATTTTGGACTTGTTCGCTGCTCTAGCAATGAATCGGAGTTAACTCAAGCGGGGCAGTTGCTCGGGTCGGTAGATTTTTTATCCCCAGAACAAGCGAATGATCCTCGCAACACTAATTATCGTAGTGACATCTACAGTCTTGGTTGTACTTGGATTTATCTGCTCAGTGGATCTGCACCCTTTCCAGACTCGCACTACCCTAGTGTTGTTGCCAAGCTCAAGGGGCATATGATGGATGTTCCATCTTGGCTTCTGGCGTCACATCCGCAAGCACCCGCTGAGCTTCTTGATACCCTTCGTCGTATGGTCGCGAAGCAACCAACGGATCGTCCGGATTCAATCGAAGCTATCTTAGAAGTAATTCAATCTTTCGACAGCCAGGAGAAATTCCTGGTCGAGAGTTCTTCGCACACTTCGCCTTGCGCGGCGATCACCACAAAACCCACTCGTAAACCAAGCCGCGCGTCTTTGTTTTGGCTGGTAGCGACTCCTATTCTGTTGTTGGTTTGCAGTTTTGGTTGGGCTGTGAACTGTCATGTAGAGAACATGAAACCGGAATTCTCTAGAGACGTTTCACTGACACGGAGTAGCACGCCGTCATCTTCGCCATCGACGACGCTGGAGAGAAGACAAGAGTCGCTTCACGCTGGTCGCGTAAGGAATGCACATGGCAATGCGTTGCCGGTTTCAAAGTCGGTTATGGATACGACCATTACTAACACTTCAATCAACACTTCAAATATGGAACGGTGATTATGTTAGCGACTCGATTCTCCAATTCGTTTTGTGTCCCAGCTTCCCTGCCGAGTTCAGCAGGTGGATTGTTGGTGAAGATTCACCCTGCAAGCCCGTTGGATCGCCCTTTGGAGTTACAAAACGAAACAAGTATAGGCCGCGATGAATCTTCATCGCTAACACTGGCGCAGGATTCGATTTCTCGTCGTCATGCCCTCATCGAACATCGAAACGGCGAGTTCTTTTTACATGACTTAGGCAGCACCAACGGCACGTTTGTCAATGAAGTACGCGTCAACACACCCGTCTCATTATCGCCTGGAGATCGAATTCGATTCGGTGACCAAATCTTCAAATTTCTTACAACGGATGGAATTGAATCGCAGTACCACGAAGTCATATTCAAGATGATGACTACGGACGGATTGACTCAGGTTTACAACAAACGATTCTTTCTCGATTCGCTCGACCGTGAGATTCGTCAATCACAACGCGGAAAGCAATCCATCTGCGTCATGATGCTCGACCTTGATAAGTTCAAATCAGTTAACGATACGTATGGGCATCTCGCAGGTGACGCCGTGCTTGCAGAGTTTGCGAAGCGAGCCTCTTCCGTTCTACGGGGCGGCGAACTCTTGGCCCGTTACGGTGGTGAAGAATTTTCCATTCTTTGTGCACCAGCAACCCTCGAACAATCCAAGCTTGCAGCGGAAAGGGTAAGAGCTATTACGGCATCAGCACCCGTAATAACCGAATCCGTTGAGATCCCCATGACCGTTAGCATCGGTATGGCATGTTATTGCGGAGAAGGGGAACTGGACGCCGATGATTTGCTCGGCCAAGCCGACGCACAATTGTATCGAGCCAAGCAAAACGGGCGGAACCAAGTTCAATTCGCCATCTAAGCTACTAATCACTACTTTACTTCATCACTTTTTCCAAGAGATTCACAATGAGACCTTTTTTCAGTTCCTGCTGTCTTTTATTGCTTACACTCACAGCCGTTCCGGTAAAGGCGGAATTTGATGTGATCGCTGGCTGGGATCGACAGCTATTCCCTTCGTTCATTATCGGAACATCATCAATTAAAACAGATAAGCCTGATGACGAAACCCGACTGGGAGAATCCGACGGATTGCTGGGAATCGCCATTGAAGCTCCTGGAGATGATACTCCCATCGAAGTTTCGATTGAATGCGATGGTTTTCTCGAACCAAGCAGCTTTTCGGGTAGCCTCGGCGATCAAGGGACCACCTACTTTGTTTATCCCAAAGTGAAATACAAATTTGACCGCCTTAGTCAATGCACGCAAGCGACTCCGGCCACGATGACTTACCGAGTCACGGTAGGAGAAACGACTCAAGAAAAATCGGTTACGGTAACGTTTCGATCGATCAACGATTGCCCTCTCTGTTTTCAAGATGGAGATACGCTCGTCAGTACCAATTTCATTTTTGCCTCGTATGTCAATGAGCAGCATCCCTTCATAGACAAACTTTTACGCGAAGCGCTCGATATCGGAGTTGTAGATGCATTCGCAGGCTATCAGTCTGGAACCGAAGAAGATGTACTTCGGCAGGTATACGCCTTATGGGATCTGCTGGTTGAAAGAGATGTTCGATATAGCAGTGTGACGACGACAGCAGCCGACTCAAGCGAGATCGGTAGCCAGCATGTTCGCTTGCTCGAAGAGACGATCAACAATCAGCAAGCGAATTGCGTCGATGGATCGGTCCTGTTCGTATCGATGCTTCGAAAGATTGATATTGAGGCAAGTCTCGTCTTGGTACCAGGGCACTGCTATGTAACTTTTTTCTTGGATAAAGAACAAACCAAGCAACTCGGTTTGGAAACGACACTCATCGGTGCCGATATGGAAACAAATGCGGAAATCGCTCAAAATCTGGACGATGCAGTCCCCGAAGAGTTACGGGAAGAGCAATCGTGGGCAAGTTTTGTCAATGCACTCGGCATCGGAACAAAAGGACTGGAGGATAATAGAGAAGCATTTTCCAATCCCGAGGAAAATCAGTTCCGTATCATCGACATCGCCAAAGCACGCCGAGCGGGAGTATTGCCCATCCCACACCGAAGCCAAGAGACTTTTGTCAGCTTCGATCATTCGATGGATACAGACGAAATGGCAGAATCCACCGAGGAAGATGAAGACAATGATGGAAACGACAGTGATGGAAACGACAGTGAAGACGAATAGAAACGAATTCCAAGAGTGCGTTTGGACTGATTGGATTTGGATTGATTAGAAACGAGAACTTTGCACTGGCCCCTGGCCCCCCGCGACGAGCCATGGGCCAGGAACTTGGATGAATTGGCAGCGTAGCTTGGAACGAAGTGAATTCGCTTTGCAATTTCACAAATGTTATACAGATCTTTCTTGTGAGTTCGAGTTCAACACTTGAATCCCACATGATATCCTGTGCCAACTTGGTAGAGATTCGCTAAAGGTCGGTTTAGGCCTTTCGTTCCAATCGTCACATCCTGTCCTCAAGATTTCTAACTATGAATGACCGAACCCCTTCAGAAGAACTCCGATCCGCACGTTGGTTTGCAAAGGATGACCTCCGCAGTTTTGGGCATCGATCGAGACTCAAGGGGATGGGATTCGATGACGAAGACTACATGGGAAAGCCCGTCATAGGTATTTTGAACACGTGGAGTGATCTGAATACTTGTCACTCACATTTCAAAAATCGAGTGGAAGAGATCAAGCGTGGCGTGCTGCAAGCCGGCGGATTTCCTGTCGAAGTGCCAGTCATGAGTCTCGGCGAAATGCTGATGAAGCCGACGACGATGCTTTATCGCAATCTACTGGCGATGGAAGCTGAGGAATCGTTGCGATGCCATCCGATTGATGCAGCAGTGCTCATGGGAGGATGTGACAAAACAGTGCCTGCGTTGATCATGGGCGCCCTTTCGGCGAATATTCCATTTCTCTTTTTTCCAGCTGGCCCGATGCTGAAAGCGCGTTGGAAAGACCAGACACTCGGAAGCGGCACCGACGCGTGGAAGTTTTGGGCAGAGCGTTGTGCGGGAAATCTCTGTGAAGGAGAATGGAAGGAAATTGAGAATTGCATCGCTCGTTCCGCTGGCACATGCATGACGATGGGGACCGCATCGACTATGGCTTGTATCGCAGAGTCACTGGGCGTTACATTGCCCAATGCTGGCAGTATCCCCGCAGTTGTATCGGAGCACAGCCGGCTGGCCGTTGCAAGCGGAAGACTCGCTGTCGATTTAGCTGTACAGCGTTTGAAACCATTGCAACTATTGACTCGCGAAAGCTTCCTCAACGCGTTGATCACTCAATTGACTCTGAGTGGTTCAACGAACGCGATTGTCCACATGATTGCCATGGCTGGTCGAGCTGGACATCGACTAACACTTGATGATTACGATGCTATTTCTAAGAAGGTTCCTGTCTTGGCTGATTTGAGGCCGAGTGGTAAGTACTTGATGGAAGACTTTTACAATGCCGGCGGACTGGCTGCACTGCTTCAGCAACTGAGAGACGTTCTTCACTTGGATGCCAAAACAGTAAACGGAATGACGCTCGGTGAGCAAATCCAAAACGCGACTGTCATCGACCCACTTGTGATTCGCGATCGATCGAACCCTTTGTGGCTGACTGGTGGTACGTGTGTATTACGTGGAAACTTAGCTCCAGACGGTTGCGTCATCAAGACGGTGGCGGCTGATCCGAAATTGCAAAAACATACAGGACCAGCGCTAGTGTTCAATTCGTATCTCGACATGAAGCAGAGGATCAATTCTCCTGAACTACCCGTTACACCGGAGAGTGTGCTCGTGCTTCGAAGCGCTGGCCCCATCGGTGCACCTGGTTTCCCTGAATGGGGAATGCTTCCACTGCCCGATAAAATTCTCAAACTAGGCGTACGTGACATGGTTCGGATCTCAGACGCGAGAATGAGTGGCACGAGTTATGGAACATGTGTCTTGCACGTTGCTCCAGAGTCTCACATCGGAGGTCCATTGGCGCTCGTTCAAGATGGTGACCTTATCGAACTCGATGTGGAATCACGCTCGCTGAACCTTTTGGTCGATCCGGAGACACTCGAGGAACGGCGGAGAGCTTGGAAGAAACCAATTGTTCGATGGCAACGAGGGTATCTCAAGATGTTTTCTGAACATATAACCCAAGCGAATCAGGGTTGTGACTTTGACTTTTTGCACGGCAACGACGCTGATTTAGAGCCTGAGATTTGATATCACGGCCATCATGGATCGACGACTGCGATAGACTACGGTGAATTCGCAGTCTAGATGTCAATTCTCTTCGCAAGCGCCTCATTGAGCCCGGTACCTATCACGCTAGGCGAGTCAGATGTTGATGCCATCGGAGGACGGTGTCCTTGGCGTCCACAGGATCCGATTTTGGGTTGGCTCCAAAATAGGCTTGCTCTAGATTGGAGATATCTGTCAACAATTGACCACGATCCTCGTTCGACATCTTCTCCGAGTGATGTTTTGCAAATCGTTGCAACGTGATGACCGCGGAGAAAGGTGTTATCTCGTTAGGAATCTTCAACGTTTCATCCAGGGCAGGTGCCATGGAACTGCCCACGCGGAGCCACAACAGAACAAACACGGGCAACAAAACACACGCACTGACAATTCCTAGAATCATCGCAACGTTAGTTTTGCCACCTTCCTGAATCGGTATCGTCTCTGATTCGACAGGAACCAGATCCATGTCGATGTATCGCTCGGATGTCAGCTTACCGGCCAAACCGGATGCCAATTGCGGAACGTTGATCACGTTCTTCGATGCCATCGAGGAGGGTTCAAATCGAACCGTCCACTTTCGAGTCGTTGGAAGCCTGAACAAGCCATCACCATCTGCTTCTATGTAGGCGTCCGACTCGGAATCCTGATTCCCAAGTATACCTACTCGGCCTGATGTCTTGACGCCGACAACCTGAAGAGGCTCCGACTCTGTTTTTTCTCGAGTCCAAGTATAGCCGGGTATCGATGCCTCCAAGTCCTTCATGAGATCTTCTAGCTCTGGAAGAACCCCCCGGCCTGTCGCAAAAATCTCAATCTTGATCTCTTTCTCCTTTGTAGCTGCAGATCCTGTGGTTCCAGAAGCACTCACCCCGCGTGTATCGATCGATTGAGTGACGGCGAGATCGAATACAGGTCGGGAATCGGAGCTGCCATTCTTCCCAGATCGATCGGTCGCGTCGATCAGCACGCTGTTCGAGTGAATTGGCAATACGACCATACCGGACTCGTCCATAGTATTGATGTCCATTTGCAGCAATGGTAATCGATCGACGCTCGGGTCTTTGGCTTTCAACACAAGGTAGCAAAGTGGCTTCTCTTCCCAACCACTTTTTCCTTCAACTTGAATTGGTTTCGGTGGGTTCATGGAATCAAAGAATCCAACGTGAATCAGTTCCAGATCATCCGAAAACGCTTGCGTCAACGTCTTTTCAAAACGATCTCGAAAGTTCGTGGGCTGGTATCTACCCGAAATGTAAGTGTAAACATTGTTCTGCAGATACTGATTGAATCCGCCCAATTCACGACCGATGGCGGCTGTGTATCGAAGCGAAATTGTGGCACCGAACGGCTTGGTTCCTACGTGATCATCTCCGTCGATGGCTACATGGAGATATAGTTCGTTTCGGAGCAAATCGTTGTAGAGATCGAGTGTCTGGCGGAGCAAAGCACCTTGTGGATGGTCCCCGACGACTTCATTTGCTCTACGAACAACACCTGGCTTGACTTCAGGCGTCATGTTCGGCAGTTTTTCAGTTATTCGACGTGCAAACTCCCCTAGATGGGATGCTGCCATCTCTGGCGGCATCTCTAATATCTGGTTGCGTATGAGCTGCATCTGGTCATTGTTTTCTGCACCTTCAGTAAGCAAGTCATCGGCTTTCAAAGCATCGAGATCGCTGGAACCGAGCGCAATACTAAACCAAGTCATGTAAACACCTGGATCTTCGCGAAGCTCACCTCGAATCACGGCTGCTTGGTATTGTTTGGCAGCATCGCCAAAGGCTTTGAACAGATCACGTCTGGCCAAGTTGTATGCGGCAGCATCTTGATCCTTTTGTTTGCGAAACTGCATATGATCGTAAGCCAACGCGGCTTTGGTCATCGCATAGCGCCACGAGTCGGGTTGCTGTTGCATCGCCGAGTCGATGAGTTCGAGCGCCAGTTGATACCCTGATTCGATCAATGCCTCAATCTCCGAAGCGCTGCGTTGATTGCCTGCCGCCTTCTGCGCATCACGCGAACGCCAATCGCCATTCAAACCAGATCGCATCGATTCCGCTAGACGTGCGGAAACTGCTGGAGCTAATTTCTCAATCGGTCCCAAGACGGCAACGACGGTCTCGCGTCGAAACGTTTCTGCTTTTCCATGGCAGGAGGAGAAAGCGGTTACAACTCTATCGAGCGTTCGGCCATTGGCACCGATTTTGTCGAGCATATCGAGTAGCGTTTGTAGTTTTTCCAAATTGCGATCTTGCCGCCCTCGGGTGAGCGGTGCTGAAGCTTGTTGCGTTCGTCCCCCCAGAATAATGAGAGACTGCATTCGTCTCGGATCCGGTGGTGGATTCAATCGAAGCATCCATATCTTCAAGAACTCGTCAGCCATTTCGATACTTTGACCGGGTGCTCGCTGTAAACCTTTGGCAAGCAGATCGAGAGCCATGTCAACATTGTCTGCACTAAGCGCAATGCCGATAAAGGCCTTGAAGGCACGCACCGCTAAGCTAGGTTCGATGGAGGCTCGCCATTTTTCTCCGGGCAAGGCTCTTAATAGCAAAGTCGTTTCCGGTGCCACCCCGGCCTTCGCAGCTTGCTTGGTAATCGTTTCTTCGGCGGCTGCTACCAAACTCATCGTTAACAGTCGCAGCGGAATCCGAAGCTGTTCAATCTCGATTGTCTCATCGTTCAGCAGAGCATCCACGGAATCCTTCATCATCAAAATAGCCGACGCTCGCTCTTGGATACCGATCTTCTCGTTACCAATTCGCATCGCTTTGAGAGCTACCGCTTCCAGTCCGGTGGCTGCGAGCGCTTTGTTGGCAAAAACGTTTTGCAACCACTGTGTTGCAGGACCAGGTGGAATGCTAGGAAGCAACTCGATCGCTTGCCCCATCGCTTCTCGCCGCGAAGCAAAATCCGCCTTGTCCATCAAAGCAATCTCGCAATAGAGGTCCCAAGCGGTTCGCTGATGGGTCTGAGCTTGAGGTGTAGCACCCAATTCCTTGGCTCTCGCTTCGTGATACTTTGCGTGTGACGTCAACGCGTTGGTATTGGAGCGTTCTCTTGCACGTTCGAGAATAGGCAAGTATCCGTATGCATCGACTGCGAGCGAAGCCTCCGAGAGAAACTTGGCCGTACGATCTCTTCGTCCATCGTCTTGCGGTCCGAAAAAGGTCGTACCCGTTCGTAGCTTTTCCAGTAACGGGCCTGTACTGGAACGAGAGGCTGCTGTCTTCAACAATTGTGCTAAGAGCGACAGTTGCCAATCGGTCAACTCGGCAGGACAAGCTTCGGAGATTGCAAGGATCTCTTCGGGGAGCAATCCTGGGTCCCCTTGATTTGTGGATTGAAGAACGTGTGCATAAATCTCTGCAGCATCGTTTCCTGCACGGTCCTTTAGAAATACTTGCAACGCAGACCATTCCCCTGCGAGGACGTTGGAATGAAGCCAGCCAGCCAACTCGTCCACAGGTGCCTTCTCGCTTGGCATCGGAGTCGCTTTCAGTCCGATTTGCGCTCTCGCTTCCAGCACTTTATCTGCGGTCCGAGCAAAATTCAATTTGCGTATCGCTTTGAGGAGGTCGTTTTTTGCGGCGGCGGCTTTCGGGTCTATTCCCGTCTCTGGTGTATTAAGCCCCAAAGCGGTCATCAAATCGATGCCAAGATCTTTGTAGACGGCAACCATCGACTCGCGATCTTCTTTCGAAAGCTTTTCGTAATCCGCCTTCAGCAGTGCGACCTCCGAATCCTTCAATGTTTTTGCCGGAGGTTTCAACGCGAGAGTAGCTCGAAGCCGATTGGCCGTTTGCGCGGTGTCTTCGCCGCTCGGCAATGCCTCGTTGGTACGACGCATGGGAACCAATGGTACTGCTGGGATTTGAGCAAAGAGCGCCCCTTCTCCGAATGAGAGAGTTGCTATGAACAAAGAGAGAGCGACTGATTTTTGATAACTTGACATAACATTTACTTTCATCTTGGTTCGGGCAAAATTACCAGCCTGCGCCTATTTCCATCATTCCTGAAGCACCATTGGCAGGTTGATCGCCACGCGGCGGTCCCACACCAGGCCTACCTCGTTTCGGTTCGCCATCGCCAGGTCGTCTGGCTCTCGGCGAGTCCTTAGGAATGGGCTTTCCAACAAGTTCAGAGCGGTCTTGTTGTTCCAAATCCAATACCCGTTCCAGATTGCGTTGAAGATTTTGTGCGGCCTCAGTTTGATTTACTTTCGAAGCACCCTCGGCAAGGTAACGAAACTGCTGACGTGATGTATCGGAAACTTGACGCCAAATATCAGCCGATCTTCCTTCCTCACGAAGAAGTCTCGCACCGTAATAATTCGCAGCGGCCAACTCTTCGCGAGTCGCTTGGACCAACGAAGCTGCTTTGCCAATCGCATCCTTTGAAGATGGGTCGTTGAGGGCTTCATCCAGCGTGGCTTGCAGTTCATCGATACCATTGAAGACTTCGCCCGCTCGGACCAACGCGCGACCGCGAAGCCACCGTATTTGGTTCGCCATTTTGCTACCTTCGAGGAGCATTTCTACTTCGTGGTAGCGATCTGCAGCCTCTTTCCATGCGTCGCTCGCTGCAGCATATGCCTTTTGTTCTGAAGCGAGAAGTCTGTCCAATGCGGCACGTGTGATGTCGGTGTCGTCTCGTTCATTCTTGTCGCGAGCTTGAAGCGTCGCGAGCTGTGCTTCATGGGCTACGGATTGCAACTTTTCGGCGATTGATTCTGCACGTTCTGCAATGGCCAATCGATCGACGGCCGTATCTCGCTTCATCAACGATTGGCCTGGGCCAAAATGAAATACCATCGCTAGTACTGGGACAATTGCCCACAAACTCCAACCCCAAATTCGCAACATCACGAGGCTCCTTTCTCGACAAATGTCTTCGCGAAATCAAATCCAGCCTTTGGCCGTTTTCTCCATCCTGTCGTTGCAATGCCAGTCTTCGGATTTGTTTGAACAACAGGATGCGCCGATGCACGTTTACCGAAAAGCAGAAGCGATGGCCCAAGCATAGCGAGAATACTACCACCTATGCCGATGCACCAAACGGCCCACTCTCGCAGCCCCATTCCCTCACCGATTCGGGGGCGGACCATTGTTAGTTTGTTGAGGATATTGCTCGGCAAGTGTTTGTTGTTGCCTTGGTGATATACCCCTTTCATCTTGCTAGCGAGCGACTTGAGGGACGCAACATCCTGAGTCGATCGATGTCCAGAAATCACCGTCGGTCGAACCGGATCTCCAACTCCTACGATAATCGTGTCGGCAATCGATGAAGGTATCGAACGTATTTGTGGACGTTCGTCGGAATCACCATCACTGACGATCAGCAATGTGCTCGAATCGGGCTTCCATTGTTTGGCGTACGTCAGAGCATCATTGATTCCTGTCGATAGCTTCGTCGATCCGGAATCAAACGCTGCGTATAACGGCAATCCATCGAGCAAATTTCGAACGACATTCATGTCAAAGGTATCTTCGATCACCGGAATCGACTTCGTATATACGGCAAAGACTGTGACACGTGTCGTTTCGGTATCCAGTCGATCCAGGATCGCTTGTATGACTTCACCTGCCCAAATCGCGCGTTTCGTCTTTCCATCGGGACCCGAGTCTTCTACGAACATGCTTGGAGAAGCATCCAAACAGACGAGAAGATGCTTTGAGGCTTCGCTGGTTGGTTCCTTATCCACAGCTGAGGGTTCCAGGAATAGTAAAACCGCCATTCCCCAAACAGCCAAAGCGACACTGAGCGTTCGAAGAACGGGCACCGAATACACCCAACGACGAGGGCCTCCCTTGTCGCCGAACGCGAGATAGGCGACGCGCACAACGCGGCGCTGATGAAGCCATTCCGCCAACGCTACAGCAACGGTAAACAAAAGCGCGATGACGAGTGCGGCTGACGACGGCGCCATCCCTTGGAATAGTGTCACCATGGCGTGAACCTCAATCCGAATGCACTGACGCCCAGCACTCCGAGCAGGCAGAGACCGATCGCAGCGAAGGGTTGATAGAAGTCCATGGGAATCGCCGTTGCGGGTTTGAATCGAGCAGGCTTCATGCGATCGATATGTCGAAAAATCCGCTTTAGGCCGCCAGCGTCGGTTGCTACAAAAGACTCCCCGCCGGTGCTATTGGCAATATCGATCACGTCGGGTGGTGTTGGATCGGTGCCTACGTGAATATGGTAGACCGTAATGTTCGCAGCCTTCATTTCGTCAGCAAACTCGCTCGAGTTACCGCTATTGACATCCGCGCTGACGCCATCCGAAACCAACAATAGCAATCGATCTCCTTCCGGTGCTTCTCGCACCATGTTGTCCCTGCAAAAACGGAGCGCCGCACCGATCATGGTGCCACCCATAAACGGAGGCTGATTTCTCGGGTTGGCGAATGGTAACGCTCGTTTGATCGTTGCAATATCCTTCGTCAGCGGTGTCCAGCGAATCTGCTGGGTGCCGAAAAGGGTGAACCCCAACGCATCTCCGTCTCTCGAATCGATGAATTCTTCCATCGCTTTCCTGGCCATCTCGTATCGATTATCGATGGACATGCTCGCAGACACGTCCATGCAAATGAGGATGTTGTTGAGCACCCGTTCTTCGCGTGGGATTCGCTGAACTTGCGGTCGAGCGATGACAATTAACACAACAATCAAGATAAGCATCGGAATCAATTCCAAGAACCGCAACAATCCGTGAAGCATTCGTCGAGGTTTGTGATCGCCATGATCGTAAGGCATAGCAACCCCCCAAGTCCTTCGTTGCAGCATCCAAACACAAAGGACCACAGGGACGATAATGAGTAGCAACACCCAATGATGAGCAAATGTCATCGCGCAACTCCTTGTCCTGTTGGCTGCATCTCTGGCCTTGCGAAATGGGGAACGTTTGCTTCATCATTCGCAGAGTCCTCCGAGGACTGGTAAGGCTTGAGTATTGCAAGGATTGCTTCTGGCGATCGATCGACCGACGAGTCTTCCGGATTGCTATGCAACCAGGTTTCGACAACTCGAAACAACTCACCGGCCTCCGGAAGTGTACGCAGTTTACGGATCGAATCGGCCATGTTGTCGTGCGTCAGGGCACCTCGTTCTCGCCAGAAGTGATAAAGCAGTAACTCCAATCGCCCTTTTTCTACGGTCGACAATGGCCGGTGTGCGGCGGCTTCAATCAGCGGTCGCAATTGTTCTGCAACGGTTGGTTCCTTGACTTCAGCGGCCACGGGCGCAACGGGTGGTTTTTTCCAGTGTCGGATTCCCCATAGGATGCATGGAATCGAAATCCACAATAGCCCGCCGATGATCCACGCGAAACGATATCCCCCTACAATTTTGGGGCGGTAGACGGTCGAATCAAATAGATCACTCCGCTGATCTTTTGGGAGCATCGACACGATCTGCACTGGCATAGAAGGCAAATCGTTGGGCGGAGTTCCATCTACATGCTCGAGATACTCTCGCAAATCAAAACGGCCCTCGCGATTGCCAATAAATCGAGCTTCATAATTCGATCCGTGTTCATTTACGCGTTGCAGCCGAACACTTATTGGAGCATCGAATTCGCGTTGAGGGCGAACGTGCAATATTCTCCCTTGGTAACGAAACTCAAGCGATTGGGTTATACCACGTTCCGCTTGCGTCACTCGAGAAGAATCATCAAAGCCATACAAAGAACGCAATGCAACCAAACTTAAGCAAAAACCGATACAAGACAGCAATATCGCAATATGGTTTTGGGTTCGTTCGGATGGATGTCGGTTCATCAGCTCCCCTTCATCAGCATCGCCCGCGATGCCAAGAAATGACGAAGCGGAGGTATGAACGGAAGATCGGTTCGCAAATGCAGATAACTGATACCTGCTCCGATCAGTTCTTGAACGATGGGCAATTCACCGCGCCATCGTTGCAATCCTCCCCCTAAGAACATCCTGCCCGTTTCAGCTTCGATACCTCGAAAGAAGCCTGCACGCATTCGGGTCCGCTCGGCAGGATCTTCAAGATGCAAGACCACCACGTCGTGTTTTTGCGCCGCGTGTCTGAGGCTCGTTCCGATCTCGGGATCATGCAAATCGGTAATGGCAAAGAGAATGCTCGAACGTTGGAGCCGTGGTTCTAAGGACTGAAGTCGCGATCCCATTTGGGTTGTCTCGCCGCGTGCTCGCGATCGCAACGGTTCAAGCGATTGCCAGAAGTCTCCCTGCGACAGACTTGGTTCCAATCGCGTTTCGCGTTCTCCTCCCCCGACGACAGCTACCGGGCTCAACCGACGTTGCCCTGCCAAACCTAGGGCAGATGCAATCCAAATCGCCATATCTTGTTTTGAAAATGGGATCGATGAAACGCTCATCGAGGAAGATGTATCCACGATCAAGTAGATCGAGATGCGGCGAAGTGTTTCATATTGTTTCACAAATGGCTTTCCCGTTTTCGCCGTCAATCGCCAATCGAGTTGCCTGACGGAGTCTCCGGGTTCGTAAGGACGAGACTGGGCATATTCCAGTCCGCTACCAACAAACATCGACGTGTCGGAACCGAAAGCAAGTTCATCCGCCAATCGTCGAGCTACCAATTCGAAATCGGCATGCGGAAGCCTCTTAGGTGAACGTAGCTTTGCCTTTTGCTCAATCGCCTTCATGCGGTTTGCCCCTACACTCTCAATCCTCTAGGTCATCGACTCGAGGAGTTCCTGAAGCACGGCAGCAGGGCGATGGCCATCCGCGAGCGCTTCGTAGGTGAGACGGATGCGGTGCAAAATGACATCTTCTGCGAGAACAAACAAATCCTCGGGCACGACGAAGTCTCTTCCGTAAAGAAATGCGCGGGCCCTGGATGCTTGAACCAGCGAGAGCGCCGCGCGCGGACTGCAACCCAATTCAATCTTGGGATGATTGCGAGTTCGATGAATCAGTTCGACACAATCGCGGATAAAGACTTCGCTCACATGCACTTCTTGCACTTTACTCATCGCTTCGGTCAAGTCGCTAATATGAAGCAGTCCTGACTCTTTGATCGCATCAAACGCCGACATCGGAACGGCCCCAGCTCCATGTCTCATCAATTGCAACTTCAGACTTCGTCGAACCACTTCGGTCTCGTCTTCTTGACCAGGATAGCTCAAACGATGGCAGAGCATAAAGCGATCTAACTGAGCTTCGGGCAATTCAAACGTACCCGCTTGCTCGACCGGGTTTTGGGTTGCGATCACAAGGAACGGGGCTGGAAGCACGTGCGTTTGATCACCGATCGACACCTTCCGCTCTTGCATTGCTTCCAAGAGTGCTGACTGGACTTTCGGGCTAGCACGGTTGATTTCGTCGGCAAGAAGTAGATTCGTAAAGACCGGTCCTTTGTGAATCCGAAACTCACTCGACTTTTGGTCCAAGATTTCAGAGCCAACAATATCGGAGGGTAGCAAGTCGATCGTGAACTGCACCCGCTTGAACTGCAGGTCAATGGCTTTGCTAACCGTTTGAACCAACAACGTTTTTGCAATTCCTGGAACCCCTTCTAGAAGAAGATGCCCCCCCGTCAGCAATGCAATCATCACCCGTTCGACGACTGCTTGTTGGCCAACAACTGTTTTGGCAACATGCTCCCGAACGATACGGGCAAACTCCGACTGTTTCACTTCTTCCGCTTGGATCATGGATGCTTTACTTGTTTGCGAAGATGAGTTGGGATTATGGTTTTTTGGATTCGGACGACGGAGCGGGTGAATCCTCTTTCGATGGATTGGCAGGTGTTGTAGTTGCAGGTGATGGAGGGGGATTGTCAGTCGCCTTGCTGTCGGTCTTCTCTTTGGGAGAATCCGCTTTGCGTACTTCTACTTTGTCCGCTTCGTCGACTACAGTCTCTAGGATCGGGGTCGACTCTGCCAGCAATTGGTTCAGCATACTATCGAGGAAGTCAGGCTTGACCCCGGACGCTCGCAGGACTCCTGACCGATCCACCACCAGTGTAGTTGGCGCAAATTTGATTCCCAAGGAATCACCCATACTTCCTATCCTATTCGCCCCTTTTTCAGAAGGTCGATCCATGGCGATCGGAATCTCGATGCGTTTTTCCTCCACGATGGATTCCATACGGGACTTGTCGGACCGAGCATCGCAAACAGCAACAAATACGACCCCTTGTTTTGCAAATCGCTCCGCTACCGACTGTAGTTTTGCCAATTGATCCATCGAAGGCGAGAGTTCGGGTCTGACGAATTGAACGACACGAACACGTTGCTCCCAATCGTCTCGTTCCACTTTCGAACCGATCCAGTCGTTGATTTCGAATTTGGGTATCTTCTTGCCAACAATACTTTGTGATTCTTTCGATCGTTTTTCACCTCCGAGGAACCAACGATCAGGAAAGCTCGCGATCTTGGTAACTGGAGTACTCATGGTCGAAGATCCACCTAATATTATTTCGACAGCTTCTTCGATTTTGTTCGGCTTGATCCCGGCACCGCGGACGATTCCATCTCGATCGATAACGAAATACGTGGGCCAAAATTTCAATGCATAGGCTTTGGCCGAATCACCCTCGGCAGCATCCAAACCGACCGGGTACTCGATTCCCTTTTCGCTAATCACTTTGTCGACGGAGTCCCAACCGGACTTCGCGTCATGGATTCCGATGAGAGCTACACCTTTGTCTTTGTACTTGTTGATGAACTCGATATTCTTTGGGATCGCGGCCATACATGGACCGCACCACGTGGCCCAAAAGTCGAGCACGACGACTTTTCCTTTGAGCTGTGCTAGTGGCGAGGCTTCCCCTTTCCATTCCGCAATCGAGATCTCTTGTGCGGGTTTGCCTTCGAGGTTGCGAAGCTCCTCGAGTCCTTCACCATCGCGTACATACCATTCGTTGGGAAAGGTGTTCTCGAGTGACTGCGAGTAAATGGGGGTTTCGATTGAAGCACTGATGGCAAGAACGCCTGCGATGCGTAGTAGAATCGATTGCCAACGAGATCCAACGAATGGACATTTCATGGTCTATTTCCTGGAAGAAATTGTCGATAGCTAAGTCCAGATTCAATCGCGTGAAGAGGGTCACGAGAGATTGGTAGGCTTTATATGGTAACCTATCTTAGCCCGGTGCTGGCATGGATCTTGGCGCGTTTTCGGCAAAATTACCATAGATACAGTTGGGAGCGTCTATCGTCTCGATACCATGTTTCACGGTCGAATACGAGCCTTGGCAGAGCGATGTGGCTTTAGTGGAAATGGCAGTCGAAAAAAAGGCCAGTCTGGCAGCCAAAAATTGGTTTTGGCAGTCGAAAAAAAGGCCACTTGAGTCCTGAAGTTTTGATGGCTAATGCACTATGTCTTAGCTCTTTTTGGCGTTGTTTTTGCGGCTT
>JAJTID010000152.1 GCA_021300155.1 Pirellula sp. | reverse complement strand
CGGCATCAATCTGGCAAACGTCACACGACACAAGCCAAAGAACCTTGACCGCGACGCCATGTTGCTGTGGATACGCAATCGCAAGGAGGCTGGTCAGTCGATCACCTTCAGCGAAGTCTGCTTTGAGAATCGAGACTACGCCCTCGCAATCAAACGAGAGTTCCACAGTTGGGCCAAAGCTCTTCAAGCGGCGTTCCCTTCTGAGACCGATCAGTAAACCAAACTCACACTAACCAAGGATTCAGCCAAATGAAAAACAACTCTGTAGTCACAGTACTGGGTCAACATTCGCCGTCAGCAAGGGCTGTCGCTTACTTTCGAAGTTCATCGCAAGTCGGTCACGAGCACGCGATCTCAAGCCAACAAGATCATGTCCGTCAGTGGGCTGAAGAACATGGCATCGAAATCATCCATGAGTTCTGCGACATCGGTCCTTCAGGTCCAGATACCAAAGAACTCCCAGCTTTAAGAGTAATGTTGGACGAATGGGTAAAGCCTCGATCAGATTTCGAGTTGGTACTCTGCGTTGATGCCAACCGTTTGGGTAGATGCGTAAGCGGCGACTTTGCGGAACAGCCATCCGAGGTTGTGCATCAACACAGGAAGAGGTTGATCTACACTTCAACCAACGAGCCGCAACCACGGTAATCAACGACTGATGTTAAAGACTCTTTTCCGAACGGCCAACGACGTTGGCCCGTGTCGCGACTTCTTCTTCGAGCGTGCCAAACGCCAACTTCGGCAACTTAATGCGACACTCTACGACCTTGGGCCAAAAAAACGAAGCCACGATCGATTCTCCATCGCCTACTCGAGCTTAGCTAGCGTACCGTTCCAGATTAGGAACAAAGTAACTGCATGAAACGCGGCAATACAGAGGTTACTGATAACCACTCGGTTTGTGAGCTTCCCAACGGTCAACGGCGTGAGCACTTTGTATATCACCTGTACTAGCAAGAGTGCGGCGATCGGTTTTGGATCATGCAAAACAAGTAGAAGCAACGAAACTGAACCGATTGCGATATACACTGCAAGCAGGATTCCTCGAGCCGGCGTGGCATCGCCGTAAACATCAACCGCCCATTTTGCATTCGCCAAAAGTCCACCGCACACCGACACAAGAACCGCAATGTTGAGCAAGAGAGACAGAGTTATCATCAAATCCATGGAAGCTTCGGTGTCCTGGTTCTAAACGGGTATATCAGGGTAATTTACTTCAGACGAATCAAGATCGCCGTTACTGAGAGGTAAACCATGGTCTTGCGTTTCATTCGTTTTGCCTACAAGCACACGTACCAATATGCGGTCCAAAAATCGGATCGCGTCCAGGGTTACTGTAGTGATTCGACTAGCGGCTAGTCTTTCCAAACATGCCACTGAAGTTTGGTTTCGTCCCGTCCACCGTTCGCATAGTAAACGGCCATGCGAATTACATAGAGATAGTTTTTGCTGGTTTTATGGTCGACCATTTCGTTCGCACGACAGAGGTCGAGAAACAGTTGGTCCGCGTTTTGATCGGCCAAGTCACTTATCGAATGAATGTTGATACGGGCAAAGTCCTTGACGAATGTTTTGCCGATACCGGGTATCTCCAATAAGTTCGATTTCGTCATGAATGCCTCAAATCGCTACTATCTCCAAAACAATACTGCGACACATTCCTCGGACCACGGGCCTCCCGATTTTACAATCCCACGCACAACCTTGAAGCCGCGAATGATGGTCGATCCACCGCCCTCTTTCGCCAATCGCGGCAACGAAGCGTTTTGATTGAGATCGCTGTTCCGGTACCACGGGCAAAGCACGGCGTAATTGAGGCATTTCTTTCACGGTCGACTACGACGTTCGCCCGTGTTGCGACTTCTCACGATTGGCGTATCGATCGGCAATCCCGGCAAACACGTGCAGGACGCCACCAACTGGGGCCAAGTTCCGCCCGGTCTGCGACCATCCGTCGACGGCTCTAGGATCGGTAGGTCTCTCAAAGTCAGTTTGGATCGAATTCGGGGTGATTCGTCCGGATTTACCAGCGAAATCGCCTTTACTGCGGAGTAAATTCAGGCGTTTTGGTAAATTCGCGTTGCAAAGCTTCACTGGAAATGCCATATTTACTCGGTAGTAAATTTGTCTTTTCTAGTGAATTCATGATGTCATCCCCACCACAATTTGATCGCTTACTTTCGCAGATACTTGCGGAGCTTGGGGAATTCCAGGTTTTGCTGGTAACGGGGGGAAGTGATCTGGAAGGCGATGTTCGTGTGGTTGGGCCGGCTGGAGCGGACTTTCGGCTTGAAGTCAAAGAGTACAAGCGAATTACGCCGGCAACTGCTGAGTCGGCTTGTTTGATGCTGAATCGACAAGGACAAGCCTCGGGCTCGCAGCCAGTACTCTTCGCCTCCGTTGTATCTGATCGGACTTCTGAGATTGCGACCAAGTATGGAGTGTCTTGGATGGACTATGCCGGAAACTGCCGTCTGGTGTTTCCTGCATATGGAATCTACGTGCGTCGAAGCGGCATTGAGAATCCGTTTGGCAAGCAACTGCCAAGAGTACTGAACGTCTTTTCTTCCAAGTCAAGTCGAGTGGTGCGTGCAATGTTGCAGGAACCGCTGCGTGGCTGGCAGCTAAATGAATTGGCCGCTCACCCGGACGTTCGTGTGAGCCCCGGGTTGATGTCTCGCATCAAGCGTTCGCTTGTCGAGGGCGGTTATGCGGTGATGCAAGAGGGACATATTCGCTTGAAGAGGCCTGATGATTTGTTGGGCGATTGGGTGAATCACTACCGAAACCACAAGCCGCGAGAATACAGCTTCTATATGCGAGGTGAACTGGAGCAGGTCGAGCAACAGATTGCGCTGTGGTGTTCAAAGTCCACCGACCGATTTGCACTGTCACGTTTCTCGGCCGCATGGCGATTGGCACCTGAAGTACGATATAACGTGGCGAGCTTTATGGTTCCTACACGAGCAATTCTGGCTGAACCCTTTATTGATCTCGTCAGCAACTTCGGAGCGCGCAAAGTCGACTCGGGTGCGAATCTCGTCCTGCAAATCTCGGACGATGAAAGTTACCTTAGCAATCGACTTGGCGAGACGCTTCAGACAACGTCTCCTTTGCAAACGTATCTTGACTTGAGAGCGATGGATGGTCGCGGAGAAGAAGCGGCCATGGCGATCTACGAGAAATACTTCAAGCAGTTATTCACGGAAGCGACTGAACAAACGGCGGAGCACTATGAAGGAAACTGAAGCGGCCCGAGCCGTTTTGCTGGAGGTACTCAATGCACTGGGTGCGATGCGCGATGACCTGATAATCGTCGGTGGATGGGTTCCGGACCTGTTGTATCCGTCGAGCAATCACATGGGGTCGTTAGATGTCGACTTGGCAGTATCACCCAAGGCGATAGGCGGGAACGCGTATTCCTCGATCCGCGAGCGTTTAACGCAGCTCGGCTACACGATGAAGGAGTCGCCCACTCGTTTCTTCAAGCATCTTCCTGGCCTGGCCAATCCCATCAAAATTGACTTGATCACAGGCTTGTACGTGTCACAGCAGAGGCAGGAATCGATACTAGTCGACGAGATTCGCATCAACGCTCTTCGCGGTATCGATCTGGCGTTCGAGGCATCCGAAACGATCACTGTTGATGGAAGAATGCCAGATGGCTCCGTCAATCAAGTGACCGCGCGTTTGGTTGCCCCGGAGGCTTACATCTTGATCAAGGCGATCGCGATGGATGAACGAACCAAAGATAAGGACGCATACGACATTGCATTTGTTTTGAAGCATTACCAACCTTCACTCGCCGACTTGGCAAAGAAGGTTCGTGGAGTTTCGCAGACAGGCATTGGCAAGGAAGCGTTGGAATTACTGCGGGGCAAGTTCCGTACATTTGAATCCGTTGGACCAGTGTGGGCTGGTCGAGCAGCTACAACTGCTGGGGAAAACGCAGTACAATTTCAACGTGCGGCAAACGAAGACGCTGCTGAGCTTTTCAGACGGCTCGATGCGATTTGAACCGCACCTTCCGCATGTTCTGTTAACCTGGTGGCCGACCGATTTATTCCCAGCGAAGTTGATCGCTGGTTAACAGGTTAACAGGTTAAAACGATCGCCAGAGGGCCTGATTCGTTCTCGACGAATTGGCAGAAAGTAATCACCCGAGCAAACACGAAACGCCTAAGTCGTTACAAAACAAAGGGTTCTGCTTATGCATACACAGAGACTCATTGCAGAGAGCGTTCGGGTCGGGGACGGAACCTCCACCCTTAAGTCATGGATAATGGCAAATTGCGTGCCATTAATGGGTTTTTCGGAAAATTTTTAAGAAGTTTCCGTCATTTTATACCTGTTAAACCATTTCTTGTCCAGTCTTCGATACTCTCTGGAAAAAATGACCGAGAGCGTATAGGATGGGGAGCTTATCCATCCTCGGAATTCCCGAGACAACGTAGTTAACGGAAAAAGCCGAGGACTTGTATCCCCGGCTTTTTTCGTTTTCCCGAGGGAATTTCGCAGAAGCTGTAAATCCAGAGAACAATCTGAGAGCGCCGCAGAACGACCTAAAAATCGCACGTTCGAGACTGGATCGCGCAAAATCGTCTGCAACTCTCAAATTCTCTGTTTTACAGAGTACTCCGGTTTAACAACCCGGACGGCTCTCTGAGATTTCTCTTTGGCAAGCGCCGAAGGCGTCAGGACGATAGATAAGATGTCGGACTCCGTCGAGCAAAGGCTAGCTCAGTTGGAACGAGAAGTGGCGATTCTCAAAACTCAGTTTCCTAACCAACCCAATTGGATCGCTGAGATTACTGGAATCTGCAAGGACGATCCAGACTTTGACGAAATCGTTCGTCTAGGCAAGGAACTTCGCGACGCAGAACCACCAGACCAGGATTAGTCTTCATGTACATATTCGACTCCGATCACCTCAGCTTTCTCCAGAAACAGCGAGGACCTGAATTCAAGTCGATTTCCAATCATTTGGACAACGGCTCGACAGTTTTTTCGAGTTTGAAACTCAACCATGCCTGAATCAGATGCCAACTTATCTCATCTACACGAAGTCGAGCGAATGCTCCATCTTCAAGCCTCGATTGACCAGTCGAATATTCGACGTGCCGCAGAACTGTCTATCCCCGAGAAACTCAAACTTGGTGCCGATCTTTATGACGACGGAATCCGTTGGCTGAAGCAAATCATTAGGGCAGAGCAACCAAGCTTGTGCGACGAACGGGTGAGCGAAGAACTCGATCGCCGGAAAGCCATCAAGAGAAGAGTTGAGGAAGAAGGGCTATTCCAACCCTATGTGGAGGGTCCAATTGGAAAAGTCTAGTTTTGAAGCGCTGATCGATGTCATTCGCGTGCTTCAAACACATCAGATCCCGTACATGCTTGTCGGCGCGTTTTCCAGCAACGCCTACGGATACCCTCGCGCGACCAAGGATGCGGACATAGTCATAGAATACGAGGAAGGCGTCCTGAAAAAGATCTGTGAATCCTTGGGTAGCGATTTTAAGCTCGACCCACAAACAGGTTTCGAACTCATGACCGGGTCTATCCGAAACATCATTACTTACTCCCCAACCAAGTTCGAAATCGAACTTTTTCGTCTGGGCAAAGATCCTCATCACCAAGCACGATTCGCTCGACGCCGTCGGCTTCCTCTCCCAGACTTGCAAGTCGAAGCGGTCATCCCAACCGCCGAAGATGTGGTCATCCAAAAGCTTCGCTGGCAACGCGACAAAGACCTTGCAGATGTTCGAATCGTAATCGCCGTTCAAGCTGCCCGATTGGACTGGTCTTATATCCAACAATGGACCGACCAACACGGCACGACGGAACTTTTGAATCGACTAAGATTCGAGTTGAACATCTGACCAAATGCGTGAGTGAGAATAGTGATTATTGAGCCCCGCATTCGACCTCACCGATGTGCCATTTACACCCGACAGTCACGTGAATCGCGAGGTGAATTCACGTCTTGCGATGCTCAGTACAAAGTCTGTCTTGTTTTCGCGGCATCCATGCAATGTGAGGGATGGCAGCTAGTCGAACGCCACTACGATGACCTCGGCCATTCTTCAGAAACGCTAGATCGACCAGCATTGAACCGCTTGGTCGAAGATATTCAAGCAGGCGAAATCGATCGAGTCTTAGTTCATCGCCTTGACCGCGTCGCGAGAAAGATCCTCTTTGCCTGCCAATTTCTAGAACTATTGCGGCAGCATGATGTCGCGATCACGATCGTCAGCCAGCCCCAGATTAGCGGCGATGCAAATGGTCGGCTGCTCATCAATCTCATGGCGACGTTTGCTGAATTCGAGCAGGAAATGACAAGGTCGCGCATGGCGGACGCCAGAGCAGCACTCAAAGCTCATGGGCGTCGAGTTGCGGGGCGAGTACCCCACGGATACTTTGCTGATCCTACTACGAAGCAACTGTTCATTTGCGAATCGGAGGCAATTCATATTCGAGAAATTTTTCGTTTGGCGGCTGATGATAAATCGCTTGTAGAAATCGCTGATAATCTAAACAAAAAGAATGGAATACCCAACGAGGCCGAATCCTATAGATCGCCATGGACTCCAAGACGTATATCTTCAGTGCTCTCCAATCGTCATTACCTCGGACAAATCAAATATGGGAACTCCTGGGTAAGCGGCCTGCACCAAGCTATTGTCGACGAGCGAACCTTCAATCAGGCTCAAGAGAAAACGGCAAGCCGCAGAACTGCAGCAACAACTCACCGAAGCGTTTCATCCATCACAAATTCACTGCGAGGACTAGTCGACTGCCCAAAGTGCAGTCGGAAACTCTCGATCGGTACAGATGTGAAGCAAATAGATCGACTTTGCAAACAGGTTACGACTTACTATCGCTGCCGATCGAACGCCGGTGGCCGAAGGCCTTGCACTGGAGTTCGGATTCAAGCCTGGAAGCTCGAGAAGCGAGTCATCGATGCGATCAATGCCGCAACGAACAATTCAGTGACGATCGATCGAGTTGAATTGAATGGGACAGACTCGGACAAGCTTTCACAGTACTGGGCAATGCTGAATAGCAGCCAGCAAGACAAGCTATTGCCCCTAATTATCGCAAGTGTGATTCCCTCAGAAGACTTCAACGAGCTTGCGATTCATCTGCAACCAAACTCAATTGAATATGTTCGATGCATGGCTGCGTACGGACAGCCTAAACCACCTGCTTCGAACTCATCACCAAGTCGCTATTCAAGGAAGCGAAGAAAACCAATGATCGCGTCATCTGCCTCAATCCGTGCACTCGTTCCATTGCGAGAACGATTGAAACGGGTTCAGCGTCTGGAGTTGTTCTACGATGACCTCAACTCCACGCCAATGCTTATGCGACGATGCGAGATATCCCACTTAGACATTCCGGAGTTGATATGTGTTGTCGCTGAGGACCTGTTGGACTGCGATCCATCGAATCTCGATGAATTACAGACTCTTCCCGATTCAGATGGCAACGAGATGAACTGGCATAACAACTATCTTTTGGCAACGCCGTCCGACGACTGGATCGCTTCGATCGTCGCTACTCGTGCTCTAATTGAGTTGAAGGCCGAGGAAGCTATCCCGATTTTTGTCGAACTACTGTTGGAAAATTGGCGATTCCCACGGCTCTCCGTAGGCATCGAAGCCCAGTACTTCTTTGCCCCTCTAGGGGAAATTGCGATCGAACCACTGTGTGAAGCATTCGAAGTCTCTGGGCCAGAAGAGGACGAAGGGCGGCGGGACGTTGTCGCAGCCCTCGGCTTCATTGGAGCAAAGCATCATGGCCTTCAGGCGGAAATTAGCAAAAAAATTGTGGATTGGTTAAACCGACACGACCAACAGAACAAGAGCAGCAACTCCGAAATCGTTTGCGTACTGCTAGACTTCAAAGCGAAGCATTTGATCGAAACTATTCACGCTGCGTTCAATGCAGGTTGCATTGACATAGGTGTAGTGGGTTGGAATGAAATTAGCGAGGAATTGAGTTAGCAATTGTTGCGAATATAATCGACTGTTAGATCTCGAAAATCAGGCTTGCCCCAGGATCTGCGGCCCATTCAAAGCTCCTTTGCTGAAGATTTCAATAGTCGAGAGGCTCAGGCGGAAACAAACCGAACATCTGTTCCGCTTGGCGAATCTTGATTCGCCGTTCATGATTCAGATCAAGCATTCGGATAGTCAGAAGTCCAACGTCTGTTTTGCCGAGTAGCTGATAGTCGTCCCACTCGAAATGCTCACTCCAAGTGTCTGATCTCGGATGAAACAATGGGATCGCCGGAGAGCCTTGATCAAGGGCAGAAGAAACTCGGTCAGATTTGTGAAGGTTGCAACTCGGACACGCGAGAGCCAGATTGTCTAACTCGCTAGTTCCTCCATGAGCACGAGGAATTACATGCTCGACGTGGAACGTCGCTCCCTGCAGCGACTGATGCATCTTGCAGTATTCGCATCTGCTCCCTGCTCGGGCTACTATGACGCCCCTTAAATCGTCGGCCACGTTCAGTCCGACTACGGTTTTCGACCGAGAAGATGCAGAGCTTCCGCGCGGACCAGCGAGAGTTGTTCACTAAGTTCTGCCAACGCTTCCAAATCCGCCCGTTCCTGCTCGGTCAAAAGGCCTTCATTGTTGCGGTCCATCAACTGCTGAAGGCGCCGATCAGCCTGCTCCGGCAATCGAAGCATGGAAATATTCTCCACCCACTGTTGAGGTGCGTCGATCGTTGCAGCCATTATTTCTCCCGATGCTGTGCGTTTCCAAACTTCGCCGAAGGATTTTACATCGATTCGGCCGTCCCGGGAAGTTTGACCGCGCCTTTGTTCGAATCATGCCCAAGTTAACGATACAGACAAAGGCAACTCCAGTATTGATCATACCTTGCCGCAAAGACGAATTGCCATTCTCGAGAAAAGGCTGAAGTCTGTTAACTCCGCTGTCGGGAGCTGTTAACCCGGCGGTCGCGTTTTCCGTATTTGTGGTTCGGCTAACGAAAGCACCCACACGGAAACCCGCGCCGACCAAGTATCCCATCGCAAAAACCAAGAAAACGTTGGTTCTCCGAGGCCGCTGTTAACCCTGCTGTCACTACCGGCCAGCTAAAATTTGAGCCTTAGTTTTTTCTACGGAAGAAACGCCAAAAAGTTAACGCCGGACGACGAGAGATCGACGCCCGGCGTTTTTCGTTTCTACCCAACGTTTTGGGCCTTTTCCGCGTCCGCGACGCCCGCCCCAAATATCTCGGTTAGGAAAGAGAGATACCGGGCAACGACCGAAACGCAAGCCGTCCCCTCCGCCACCCCAGATCTCTACTGAGAACTCTCAAGATCTCCGTTTCCAAAGATGGGTTTGATTAACACAGCGGTAGCAAATCCTAGCGGCCAGAAACCTTCTCCAATTTTGGGACTGCCATCTCCCCGAATTTCTCTGAGGACTTGCAAAGCACTGCCGGCAGAAATTGACGCATCCAACGAGTTTGTCATTGAAGTGGATTGAATTTTGCGCGACCATTCTGCGTTACTATTAGTGGAGTACATGAGCTGGATAGGCAGGGAGGTACACTGCACGCAGTTTAGTTTCGGTCGCCTGAGAGTTGCGTACACATTTGGGTATGGCCACAATGGGGATCCGCTTGGTGGGACGAGAATTGGGGGATTGGGTAGATCGGTGGCTTCGCTTTTCTGCGCCCAAATTCAAACCGATTTGGGCCAATGATCACGGCAAGCCCAGTAACTTCCCGCGTCAATAAGTTATTAAGGAACTAACATGCAATCGCTTTTGTGGATTGATTTCTACCTCCCGCTGATTGGCCAAATTTCGTCCCAACCACCAGCAGTCCCTGGGGAATCCGTTGCCATTACATTTTTTCAGGCTGTGTTCACTCAACCAGTCGCAACCTTCCTCGGCGCTCTTGCAACCGCGTCTATTGCTTACGTCGTTGCCAAAATGCAGAGTGCCCAGAAGGAAAGGGAGCAACAAGCTCAGGAAGCACTCAGGAATGCTGAGTGGCGCAAAGAGTTTCGCGAAGTTCACGCCCAGTTTTGGTCGAATGACCTTGACTATACGAAAGCCAGGAGTTGGATCGCTTGCGATGAAGCTTTTAAGCTAATTCAAAACGTTTTCCAGAAGAAACTTGATCCGAATAGCACAACCAATCTAACTCCCGAAGATTATCAAATCATCGAATCTTTCGATCGATTTTGTGCCATATTGCTTCGTGTTAAGCAGGTGAACTTGACCGCTCCGGCAGAACTCGACAGCTTAACTAGGTGGGAGATCGACCAGTATAATGCGTGGTGGATCACGACCCTGAAAAACAAGGATCGCTCGGAGATTTATGAATACGTTAAGAAGTACTGGCAGAAACTAGCTGAGGAAGCATAAATTGCGAGTTGATTTACTTGGTATACCGTTCGACGGAGGCTCATCCTATCTGCGCGGCAGTGCTTTAGCGCCAAAAGCAATTCGAGATTCGCTATGGCCTGAATGGGGGAATAGTTACTGCGAAGTTGGACTTGACCTCAAGGAGAGATTACATGTTCTCGGTGACCTAGAGTTGGACATTGGCAGAGAACTAGAATCGATCGAAGAGAAAATCTTCGATAGTCTTCACTTGAAGTCGAAATTGATCATGCTTGGTGGAGATCATTCAATCACATATCCCATACTTCGTGCCTATAAGCGAAGTGGCTGCAGTTTTGACGTTCTCCAGATTGATGCACACCCCGACCTATACGACAGTTTTCAAGGGACTCGGTACTCCCATGCCAGCCCATTTGCGCGGATCATGGAAGAGTCGTTGGCATCGAGTTTGACACAAGTTGGGATCAGAACGCTAAATCTCCACCAACGCGAGCAGTCCCTCCGTTACGGAGTCCGCACAATTGAAATGATGGAGTGGAGTCCAATGACCGAAATTCATTTCAAGAACCCCGTGTATGTTTCGATAGATCTAGATGCCTTGGATCCAGCGTTTGCTCCTGGCGTTTCACATCCGGAACCGGGTGGTTTCACCGTTAGGGAAGTGATTTCGATTATTCAGAAAATTAATGTACCGATTGTCGGTGCTGATGTGGTTGAGTTAAATCCCACGGTTGACACGTCCAATGCCACCGCACTTGTTGCAGCCAAAATCGTAAAAGAATTGGCCGGTGCTATGCTATCCAAGTAGCCAGCTCTGAAAACGATTCTACAACTGAGTCTTTTCGGGATTCAGCTTCTTTTTCTCTGAATCGATTCGTCCACTCGCCTAGTTTGCGTGTAACCCTACAGATAGAGACCTGTTTCTTGCGGTCTCGCTCGATACCCGGTTGTTAATCAAATCGACGACTAGTTCGTAGAAACCGGTGATATCGGGCTTCACATTACTTCTGTTGGGAGATTGCTATGCCGAAGGTCCGCGCTGTGGACGAGATGAATGAAAGCGAACTGCGAGCGGAGCTCGTTTCGCTGTTTGCGGAT
>JAJTID010000101.1 GCA_021300155.1 Pirellula sp. | reverse complement strand
TGGGGATCTCATGTTGAGTCCACGTAAGTTCGCTGCCGGTAAGAAGTTCCTTCAACGATGGCAGAAAGCCAAAAAACGTCAAGCCAAACGAGGTCTGCGTGTTGAATCGCTTGAAAAACGCGAGTTGATGGCTGCCGATTTCCATCCGAGCGTACTTTCTGCGTTGGGTACAATGCGAATTCCAAATCAGCAAACATTCCAAACGATTGGAACCATGCTTGAGAACGCTCGCGTAGGTGGGGCTGGCGAGAGCAATGAAGGTGAAAACAATGCACCGTTGACGACGGGCGAGGTTGAGCCGAATGACCGGCTTGTCCAGGCCCAGTTCTTGCCATTGGGGAATTCTGCCGGGCAAAATAGCGCCGTCAATGTCAACGGCATAACGAGTAATGTATTTGATGTCGATCACTATGCATTCGATCTTAAGAAGGGTGACATCCTAGACGTTCGCATAACGACGACTGGTGGTCTGCAGCCTGGGCTTGGACTCTTCAATAGCCAAGGCATAGAGCTGCTCTACAGTCGAGGTCTCTTTTATCCGCCAGCCACTGGCCGTCCGATTTCAAATCTCTCACCGCGTTTTAGCACGGGAAATGCAACTCTTTCATACGTCATTGACACTGACGGTCGCTACTTCATGTCCGTTACGGACGCGAATCTAGCATATACACTGAATCTGAGAACCTATCGACCAACGATCGAACAGGAGCCTATTGGCACCAAGCAAGTCATCTTCTTGGATTTTGATGGAGGTTTCGTGCGGTCCAACACACTGAGTCTAGACCTTTTGTCCGGGCAGCCTGCCCGCACCGTTCGGGTGCCGGCCATGCGGGAGATTCTTCCGGCATTGAATTTGCGCCCTGAAGATGAACTTCCACTTGCTAGAAACATCATTAGCCGCGTTGAAGCGAAGTTGCGAGACCACATCGGCCGAGTGACTAGCTTGAACGGTTTTTATTCGGACACAGGTAATCCTGGCGATTTCGATATCGAGATTCGCAACAGTTACGATCATCCCGACACTTTCGGACAGCCGAATGTTTCTCGGATGTTTGTTGGTGGTACAAATGCTCAGTTTGGCATTCCAGCAGCAGCAAGCATATACGGTGTAGCGGAATCCGTTGACTTTGGAAACTTTAATCGTCAAGAATCTGCGATCACCTTGCTTGACATCTCTGTGGGGACAAGTCGTACAACGCCGAGGGCCGGGAACGTAACGGCAGCAGATGTTTTCTCTCAAGATGTTGCTGATACTATCGTTCACGAAGCTGGGCATATCTTGGGCGTCCCGCATTCTAGCTTTACGAACAATGTCATCACAATCATGGATGGATTTTTGTTCAACACCTATGGTCGTGATGGTTTATTTGGTAACGCCGACGACGAGCCTGTTCATTTCATTAATGATGCATTCAATTTGGGAGAGACAACCGACGGAGGTGGAGTCAACAACTTGCCTCAGCAAATCGCTTTTGGTGCTTCGACCGGTAAGGTCGGAGGTTCCATTGTAGGTGTTGCGTACAACGACAAGAATCGAAATGGTCGACAAGAGGCGAATGAAGAGGGCATTGCAAACTGGGAAGTCTTTGCTGACCTCAACAATAACGGTGTTCGGGATTTGAGCGAACCGCGAACCACTTCGGGCGCTAGTGGTGCGTTCGTACTTCGGGTAGCGGCTGGAACATACAACGTGCGGATCAATCGCCCCGCGAGTTGGATTGCCTCGGTCGATACGGAAAGCGTAAAGTCGGTTACTGTAACTACCTCTGGTAGCACGACTGCAAACTTTGGTTCGGTACTTCCATCGAATATTGCGACAGGTTTCAAGTGGCTTGACCTCAATGCGGACGGTGTGCGCGATGTGAATGAGCCAGGTCTTGCGGGTGTTTACATCTATCTAGATCTCGATGGTGACGATCGTCCCGATATCGGTGAACCAGCAAGTGTTTCCGGTGCAGATGGATCGTTTAGCCTTACGCCTCCTCGAGCGGGTGCGTTTGCGATTCGCGAAGTCGTCGAAGCCGGCTACCGTCAAACATTCCCTGCCAGCGGCGAGCATCTTGTGAATTATGATGGCGTGAACCCATTGCGGGGATTCAACTTTGGAAATGCGGAGTCTGCCGATTGGGGAGACGCTCCAGTTCCCTATCCAACGACACGAGCTCAGGGTGGCGCATCGCACGGTGCAACGGTTGGTTTGCGACTGGGTGTAGAATGGGACTCCGACCAAGATGGTCAGTCATCGCAAAATGCGGATGCAGATGACACCATTGGATTGATTGGGATCAATGGAGTCATTGATGACGAAGACGGAGTATCGCAGTTGACTCCGTTCGTTCGAGGGGATAGTGCGAATACTGTTCGATTCAACGTTACCAATACCACAGGAACTCCAGCCTACGTACAGGGTTGGATGGATTTCAATGGTGACGGAGACTGGGCCGATGCTGGCGAGCAAATCGTTAGCAATCTTTTGGTATCGGCGTCAGGAGTCGTCTCTCGATCGTTTACGATTCCAACGGGAGCCACATCGCGCGGCTTTGCTCGGTTCCGTTTGTCTCAGACCCAAAATCTCGGTCCTGCCGGCCGTGCAACCACAGGTGAAGTTGAAGATTATGTTTTCAACATCGGCGATGGCCCTCGAACACTGCTCCAGAACGATACCGTTTCTGTTGCTCGCAATAGCAGATCGAATCTTATAAACGTTCTGGCAAATGACTTCGCGCTACCGGGCGAGCCATGGACCATCATTGGGGTCAGCAATGGAATTCGCGGAGGGCGGGTGACGATCGACACAGCGGTCAACCAGGTGAATTATGTTCCGCCTTTGAGTTTCATTGGAACAGATGAGTTCACTTACACCGTTCGCAACGCGAGTGGTCGCGTTGAAACAGCCAAAGTGACCGTTTCGGTTCTTGCTCAGTTCTTGAACCCAGTCGGCGTTGATGATTCATTCGAAGTACCGACCAATTCCTCGGGATTCCCGCTGAATGTGTTGGCTAACGATGTTGAAGGCCGAGGCGGCGCTTTGGTCATCACGGGTGTTCAGTATACGGGGACAGGTTCGGTGACCATCGGTTCCGGAGGATTGAGCATCCGATATACACCCGCCCCTAACTTTGGAGGCACAGAATTCTTCCAATACACCGCGACTGATGCACTTGGGGAATCAACAACGGCGAATGTGACGGTCCATACAATCCCTGGCGCGTTTGCGGATGATTTGGCTGCCTTCAGTTTCCGTTTCTTCAATATGTCAGGCCAGCAGATCACCGAGATTCGTCAAGGTGAGCAGTTCCGTGTATCAGTATTCGTTGATGATTTGCGACCAGAAATCGAAGGTGCCAAGACACCACCGAATGTTGTTCAAAACCCAGGCGTGTTCTCCGCTTACCTGGATATGCTTTACAATTCGGGATTGGTGGCGCCGGCGTCCCCTGTTGCTTCAAATGGTTTCGACTTCCAAGTAGCGTTTGCTTCCCCATACCTGAATGGTCAAGGGGGATCAGCAATCACCCCAGGCATCATTGATGAGCTGGGAGCGTTTGTGAACTCTTCGGCGGCAATGAATGCGCCTGATCCGTTGAAGGTCGCTGATTTGGTGTTCAATGCGAATAATTCGGGGCTCGCTGAGTTTGTCGGCGATCCAGCGGATCGCGTACCTGCAAGCGATGTAACATTCTACAATGAACCTCGATCGACCGTTTCCAAATCGAGGATCAACTACGGCCGTTCAAGAATTGAGATCGTTCCCAATACCGTGAACTTCCCGTTCGCGGTGGATGATTCGCCAGCGAGGTTGAATGCTGGAGTAGCATCTTCGATTGATGTACTGAGAAACGATATTGTGGGCTCTTCTTCACCTATTCAGATTGTGGAAGCTCGAGAGCCTGCTGGCGGACAAGTGTCGATCGATAGGAATGGAACGCCTTCGAATTTCGCTGACGACAGAGTTGTCTACACGCCGAGAACTGACTTTACTGGCACGGATCAGTTCCAGTATGTCATTCAAGATGCCCGCGGATTCCGATCGACTGCAACGGTAACCGTTCAAGTGGGAACGCAGGCTCAGGTCGAGGGGGATGACAAATTACATCTTCGACTGTTGGTGACCAATTTGGCTGGAGAAGAGATCACACAAATCTCACGTGGATCGGAGTTCCAGCTTCGTGGATATGTGAAAGATCTTGTGGCTGGCGATACAACTCGACCGAATGTCGATGGGGTTTTCGCTGCATTCCAAGATGTGTTGTATTCTTCTAACTTGGTGACAGTGAAGAGTTCTGCGACAGCTCCTTTCTTCCAAGTCGCTTATAGCGGCGATTACGGCTCGGGAAGATCTGGGGATGTTCGGATTCCTGGCCTCATCAATGAGCTTGGATCGTTCCAAAGCAGTAGCGATCCATTCCCTGTAAGCCCTGTAAACACGCAACTCCAAGAGAGACTGCAGTTCGTTGTCACTTTGGTGGCCAATCCGT
>JAJTID010000034.1 GCA_021300155.1 Pirellula sp. | reverse complement strand
GAACCAAGCCGACTTGGCCAATAACGGAACGGCATGACCCAGTCCCAAACGGACCAATTCCGGAGTGATGATCACTTGATCCAGCACTTTCGCGGGCGCGATCGTCAACGTGGGCTCTTGATCCACAGCGCGGTATTGCACTGAAAGATCAAACGGAGGCACAACCACCAATGGGGCAGTGCCGTTATCTTCATTGACTTCGACCGAAGCACGCAAGACGACGATATCGATGTCCAGCTTGGGCTTTTCTTGTTGCGCATTAGGCTTCGAAACTTCACCCGTTCGACGTATGGAATCCACTACACGTTCGAGGTTGGTGGAGTTATCTAACAAAGCGATGTCGACTTTCGGTTCGACGATCTCGATTCGCCCAAGTTTGCGACCACTCAGCATATAGGACAATAGTCCTCGGTCGGTCGTAATGGAGGAGATTGTAAGCAACGGCTTGATAGAACGCTCTTTTCCTGGGTCGTTAGGCTCTGAGACAGAGATTCCTTTCAGCTCGAGAGGACTGAACCAACGAAGCTGTACTTCAGCGATATCGAGATTGAGTTTGTCTTTTGCGAACGATTGAATGAGTGGATCATAGATCCATTTGTTTCCGAGCATCGTTGGCAATGCGAGGACGATCAAGAAACCGGCAAATAGGAAGCAACACAGAACCAGCCAACGTCGCTTGAGAAATTTCATTTAGAATCGGTGACCGCGAGCCGGGCCATTGGGGCATTGGGTAAGGATTTCAGGACCATCTTCACGCATCAAGACCGTATGCTCAAACTGCGCCGAAAGTTTGCCGTCACGCGTGCGGACTGTCCATCCATCTTTGGAATCCAGTTTGGTGAAACGTGTTCCGACGTTGATCATCGGTTCGACGGTAAAACACATGCCAGGCAGCAATCGTTCTTGGCGACTTTGTCGATCCGCGACGTGCGGAATATTCGGGTATTGGTGAAATCGTTTCCCCAGACCGTGTCCGACATATTCTCGAACGACGGAGAAACCACGTGCAGTGGCCTCGGCAACCACGTTGTCGCCGATAACGCTAACGGTGCAACCGGGTTCTAGCGCTGCGATCGCTCGGTGCATCGCGTCAAAAGCGCATTGGGTGACGGCCCTCGCATGTTCCGAAACTTCGCCGATCATAAACGTTTCCGATTGGTCACCGTGCCACCCGTCAACAATGGACGTGATATCCACATTAATGATGTCGCCGTCTTGCAAAACATAGGGACCGGGTATGCCGTGGCAGATGACTTCGTTGACGCTCGTGCAGCAGCTTTTGGAATAGCCGTGGTAGCCGAGCGTGGCTGGCTGATTTTTATGGCGAATGGTGTATTCGTGAACCAGTTGGTCGATTTCCAGCGTGGATATTCCAGCTACAATCTGGGGACGCAGATAGTCCATTAATTGGGAATTGAACCGACCTGCACGCCGCATTCCATCGCGTTGGGCTTCCGTAAGCTGCAATTTTCGGTGGTTTTGAAGCATTTCCAAAGAGTTCTTGCCTACCTGCCTGAAAGTCATTCTCTGATTTTTAGAATTCAGTCGAACCAGTGTATCCTTCGGGATGTCTTTGTTCAACGAAGGCCGCTGGCAAAAACTAACGCTCAAGAAACAGCCCAAAGGAGTAAAAATATTGCAAATGGCCTAGCGAATCGAAATCAGGTCGTGTAAATATTGTTTCTCGCAGCAGCGAATGTCCTCAGGATGGTCGTCGTTGCGAATCGGGGTGTAGCGCAGTCTGGCTAGCGCATCTGGTTTGGGACCAGAGGGTCGTAGGTTCGAATCCTATCACCCCGACTGTTTGGTATCGATGAGCTGTTTTCGGAGAGCTTTTTGATGGATCAAAAACTGTTTGTTGGAACGCCTGTCGCTGTTCGGGCAAATTGGCTTTTTGAACAAAGTTGGAAGGCTTTTCTGAACAAAACCATCTAATCTTTTTTGCCAAGTTAGTAGAACTTGTTTTGCAAAGTTCGCCGAGAACTGCTTAGTAGTGGCTCTCGCGAGGGGGAAGCGTGAACCTGGTCAGGACTTAAGTGGAGCAGCCATAAGCGTCGTACTCTTGTGCGAGGGCCTCTTCTAAGCAGTCAATTGCTTGGCTTTTGGTGCGAGTCACGTTTCTGTTGCAAGTAACGTTTCTGTTGCGAGTAACGTTTCTGTTGCGAGTCACGAAAGATCGTTACGTCTGGATCGATCGTGGCACCTGCATTCGTGCCGTCGCTAGCCACAACTATTTTTCTATTCGCTTCATTTGCCTATAGGAAGTCTCGCCTTGACTGTAGCTTGGGACCATTGTCCCGAGCAAATGGATTTTCCACGGACTTCTTGATGGCCGGGACTATGGTCCCAGCCTACTTTCATAGCGATTGAAACCATGAGCCAAAGCAACGATCGACTGGAATATGGTAATCGTGTCATGTCGGTTGCCATGGCTATTTTTTTCTAACACCTTATTCCGCAATGAACCCGTCGATGACTTGCATTCCATCGACCCGAAGAAAAAAGCCTCGTGATCCTTCGTTAGGAAGATCGAATTCGTAGATTAACTCGATGAAGTCTTCCGCATGCTCGCCAATGTGAACAGCAACTCGATTTCGAACGCACCTCCGAACGTCCTCCACAGACTCCATTTCCGGATGCAGTATTGCCAACTTTGAAGCCACGTTAGGCCAAAGCTTAACATAACAAGCGACAAAATCCTCGAAGGCCTTTTCTTGAAGTGCGGTCGGTGCTCCACCGTACAACCATATATGTGAAGCGATCTCTGTGGAATCCGAATGTGGCGTTGCGATCATTCGCGAACAATCGTAAGCGTCTATGCTATTGAAGCTACACCGACCAAAGATACTATCTGTTCCTTTCGTTTCCACTTGCGTTTGCAGGTGAGGCAGAAGAGAACTCTTTCGACCGCACAAGTAAATCACCATGGCAACAAGCAACACGAGAAGAACAATCGTCAAGATCGAAAGGGTGTAGAGGTCAGGCACTCTTCATTTGCTTCGTAAGTATAGAGTAGATAGTTAATCAGGGACGCGATTAACCCCAGAATCATAACTCATTCGGGGTTTGCAACTTCACTACCGCGAATTGTTCCCATCGCTCTCCAGACAACAAGATCGATAGAACTGGACACGAAGGCGATCGACCCATCGATTCTCGACATATTGCAGCCACCAGTATGCTTGCTCCCGAACGCGCGAGAATCGGGCCTCGGGTTTGGTCTAGTGTGCATGCTCCCCATGACCAAAGGATCGACAGCATACTTTGTTAGATTCTCTGGATCGTATTGCGTACCTCCCATGCTTTCTCCCCAATGCACTCCGACCCAAGTCGCTTGACCTGTAGCAACATTCCGCTCCCCAGCCATGAACGTGTTACTCGTCCCATCCGTGACATCTCGCATGGCTAAATTCGAGTTCACGAAGAACAAGCCGTTGCCCCGGGCTCCTGCTCCCACTGCCGCTGAACCGTAATTGGCAATGTAATTGGCTCGCGCTGCAAATCCGACACATGGCCTTTGAATATCCGACGGGTTCGGATTCTCGGGAGTAGGCAGAGGTGGATTCATGTTTTGCCTAACCCTCGGAACACATGTCAAACCGACCGGCATATCCGTGGGACATCTCCACGTGGCTAACAGTTGTGTTCGAATTCCGCCTTGCCCCATGGGGTCGAGTGACGCCACTCGAGCGATCTGATCGGCCAGCGGACGATTGTCGAGTTGCCCTTGAATCGCTGCACCCCATCCCCATCCAATCTTGAAGCGATCTGCATTGGGATCGCTCGATTGCCTGATATAGCCAGATGGGAACCGCCTCATCTGATCATGATAGTTGATCACACCGAGAGAGATTTGTTTCAAGTTGTTGACGCAACTAATCCGTCGAGCGGCTTCCCTCGCGGATTGAACCGCAGGTAGCAACAGTCCAATCAAGATGCCGATCACAGCAATAACAACCAGCAGTTCGACCAATGTGAATGCCGGTTTGCGAGAGGAAGCAACCATGTTTGTTACCCGAGAATAGCAACAGGAGCAGGAATAGAAGCCTCCATTGTAAATCACTCCAAGTTGTTGGTGGGTAGATTTGTAACCAGAACTTGGTACGAAAATCCTCCGCTTTTTCCTACTCTGCTACCTCCTGGACCAGACCAAATCGAAAAATCGTCTTCGACTGAAAGGGTTTGTCAGGACGAACGATGGTCGTTGGAAAATGGTTATGGTTCGGTGAATCCGGATAGTGCTGTGTTTCTAAACAGAACGCCCCATGCTTAGGATAGGGTTTGCCATTGAACCCGTTCGACGTATAGAGCTGGACCCCCGGTTCCGTCGTCAAGCACTCCAAGGTGCGTCCCGACTTTTCATCGACCACTCTGGCCGCGTTCCGAAGTGTCCCAACCTCTCCTCGGATCACGTAGTTGTGATCGTAGCCATTGGCAGCATCGTACAACTCGCGAATCCTCGCTCCAATCGTTCGAGGCTGTCGAAAGTCGAGCGGACCACCTTCGACACGTGTAAACTCTCCATTGGGTATCAATGACTTGTCGACCGTCGTGGTTTCGTCGGACTCGATTTGAAGTTTATGATCGAGTACATCGCCAGTCCCGGACAAATTGAAGTAAGCGTGATTGGTCAAGTTGACAACGGTCGGCTGATCCGTCGTTGCCGTGTAATCGAGCACGAGTTCATTCGACGAAGTAAGTGTGTAAGTGATGGCAACGTCAAGATTGCCAGGGAATCCCTCTTCCCCATCGCGACTCTTGTACCGGAAAGTTACCGCAGCCGTATCAGGGTCAATCGATGCAGCTCCTTTCCATAGCAACTTCCCAAAATGCTTTTGGCCGCCGTGAATATGGTTTTGGCCAGCATTTTTCGAAACGTTGAATTCTTTTCCGTCGATGGAGAAGCGTGCGTTTCGAATTCGATTTGCATATCGTCCAATGACCGAACCAGCCGGAACGCCTCGCTCATACGCTTCGATCGAGTCGCTCCCCAACAAGACATTTGCCATCTTCCCTGATTTGTCCGGAACCAGAACCTCCGTAACGGTGGCACCGAACTCGATCAGCTTGACCTTCATGCCATGGTCGTTCGTCAACGTAAACTGCTGGACACTCTCACCCGTCTGCATTCTGCCGAAAGTAGAAACAGCCACTCGACTCTCCACGGCCCACGCTGCGTGGCTCCATGAAGCCTGAAATGAGAGACTAGTAATAAAAAATAGTGCAAACCGAAACATCATAGACATGATTATCCAAGAGATCTTGAAGAGAGAATGAAGGCATTTGAACAGTCGAGACGCGAGAAGCATTTCGTGAGACTTCAACCAGTAGAATACATGTCGAATTCCCTGCCAACCATACCTAAGAGCCACTCCCTAATAGTCCTCAATCGTTTTGGCGAGTAAATTCCGATAGGCAAATCAACTGCACAAGCACGCACTTTCACCTTCCAGCGAAGCATGCTGCTGATTTGATGGATTTGTCGTGTGGCAATGCCCCAGTCCCAACCCGACGCGTGAGCAAGGGGTTCTGTGGGATTGTACGTCCCTCGCTCACACGTCGGGTTGATTCTTTCGTCGCAATGCGAAAGCCATTTCGTCTCTTCGCGGCGAATATCCAGTTCTTTCGTTGACAACATTCGATTGCAGGCATTACACTTTCCATAAGCAACCAAATTGCATCTGCCATCCGTTCATCAAGTTGAATCCGCAATGTCAAGATCCTCGAAATCAAATCCTACTTCAATTCGCCAGGGCTTTACCCTCGTGGAGCTTCTCGTCGTCATTGCCATTATCGGCATTCTGGTCGGCCTTTTGCTCCCTGCGGTGCAAGCAGCGCGCGAGGCAGCCCGAAGAGCTCAATGTATGAACAACGTTCGTCAATTGGGTTTAGGTGTGTCCAACTATGGGTCGGCGTTCAAACGATTCCCAAGCGGGTGGACTGACTTTCGAAGAACCACAAAACCGGGTTGGTGCGTCAGCCACGCCCTGCTTCCTTTCTTGGAGCAATCGAACATCGCGAACGCGATCGATGCCAACTTTCCTATCGATGCTCCGACAAACCGACCTTTTTTGCAGACAGTGATTCCAACATTCATCTGTCCGTCGGATCCGCTGGCTTCTACGTTTCAGATAGCAGAGCACGAAGAAGGGGACCATGAACATGAAGAGGATGAGGGACACGGAGGACACAACGTCGACGAAGGGCACAAACTCTTTCCAATCGCCAAGTCGAATTATGTCGGGGTGTTCGGAACGCTAGAGATCGATGAAGCGCCCTATGCGGGCGACGGAACATTCTTTGGGAACTCGCGAATTCGAATCAGCGAATTGACAGACGGAGCTAGCAACACATTCATTTACGGCGAACGCAGTAGCAAACTTGGCGGTTCGGTATGGCACGGCTATATCTCCGATGCGGCAAGCGCCGCTGCTCGCTTCCTTGGAACAACGGATCACGTACCGAATAGCCGTGAAGGTCATTTTGATGACTTCTCTAGCTACCATACTGGTGGCACTCATTTTGTGTTCGGTGATTGCTCCACCCGATTCCTTTCGAACTCAATTGAACTAGAAGTCTACCAGGCACTCGCGACTCGAAACGGCGGCGAGGTTAACAAGGCGATCGATTAACAAATCGCCATCCAACCGCTACCAACGTATCTCACCCGGGAAGTATTCGGAAATCAGCTCTTGGTAAAAGGGACGCAGTGCTGCAACGTCCATCCGTTCATCCCGCTTCGTGTAAAGATCGTACTGATTAAAATCCCGAACCCAGCGAAAAAGTTCGCGGTCGGTATCATTGAGAAGATAATCGTAGGCCCCTTCGTGGTGGATGGGATAACACGAATGGTATCGAATCATATAGAGCGAGGGTGGTGGCAAGTAATCCTTCACCACATGGTACAGATACTCGTCATGTCCCCACGACATCAGGACTCTATCTAAGCCACAATTCTCTTCGTAGATTCCTAGATCTGTCTGATACTGAGGTACATCCGAATCCGGATTTGCATCGAACGCTTCGCTGTAGACGATGCGTTCCGAAAATCGACAACCGACGGGGAACGTATCTCCAACCACCGCCCATTGCGGCTCATCCCAGAGGCAAAGGATCTTGCCCAAATCGTGAATGAGTCCTGTCAAGATATACCAGCGTGGTCTGCCTGCCTTGCGAATCGCCTCCGCTGTTTGCAATAAATGCTCGATCTGCGGTAAATCGATGTCGGGGTCGCTGTCGTCGATGAGTGTATTGAGATATTCCATCGCTTCCCAAATGCTCATGCGACGTTTGTCGAGCGACAAATACTGTTTGCGTTTCTCTCGTACAAAATCCAAGGTCTGATAGCGATGATTGAGTCGGTAAAACTCTTTCACACTGGACCGGGCTTCGGCTGCATAATTGCGAAACGACTTCCCGTCTTGCTGGTGCGATGGTCCATTCTGCGTCCCGTTTTGTTCTGCGTTCTGAGGATAGCGTCGTAGCAGATCATCTTCCCATTCGTCCAGAGAACCGAGCGGGTTCGATTCGTTCGTCTTCATTGTTGTTCTCTCAGAAATAAAATTGTCCAACTACAAGCTTGTTCGCAAGGTACTTTATCGCTGCATGCTTCGCTGTCGATATTGGTCCAAGGTGACGGCGGCAATGATGATAATGCCAATCATAATATCTTGCGTGGAGTTTTGTATTTCCAATTGATCGCATCCGCTAGCAATCACCCCCATGATGGCGGCGCCAGCCAATGTGCCAAGGACTGTCCCTCGGCCGCCGCTCAAGCTACCGCCGCCGATCACTACGGCCGCGATGAATTTTAGCTCCTTACCGATGCCCTCCGTTGGATTCGCAATCTTCACCAACGAGAACGAGTAGATGCCAGCCAAAGCCACCAGGAGCCCGGCCAATGCATAGACCAAAAGCTTTACCCCGAGCACGTTGACTCCGCAAAGCCGTGCTGTTGATTCATTGGACCCGATGGCGAATAGATACCTACCCAACACCGTGCATCGCAACAATACAGCGACAAGCACTGCGACTCCGAGAGCCAGCCAAACACCAATGGCAATGTTTGGAAACCAACCATGCCAGTCGGGCGGCATCGTCGAGCTAAGATTGAGCAGCCAATTGGGTATCAGTTTACGGTCGACAAAGACGGTGGAACCTTTCGCCAACTGCTTTGCCAGCCCCAAGAAAATGGTCATCGTTCCCAGCGTAACAATAAAGGGTGGAATGCGTAGTGAGCCGATCAACAAACCATTCGTCAACCCACAAGCGGCTCCTGTCAATAAAGTCATCGCAATCACGACCGGTACTGAATACCCAGCGCTAAGAGAACATGCCAATACGGTCGCACAGAGCGTCGAAGCCGTTCCTGCAGACAGATCGATACCTCCCGCGATAATTACCATTGTCATGCCTAACGCAGCCACAGCTACCGGTGCAGTCAGCACTAAAATGACTCGGACGTTTCTCATCTCGGCAAATCGACCTTGCCCCCAAATGTTGTCGGCGATGGTGAAGCCTACGACGACCAACGCCAACGCGAGAAGCGGCCCAAAGGAATCGAGAATCCTCCATAATCGTGTTCGCACCGAATGGCCTGACGGTAGCTCCACAACAACATTGCTAGGTTCATTCATTCGACGATGGGCTTTCCTAGATCGAGGTTATTCGTTCGAGACGGCTACCGAAAGGATGTCCTGCTCCGTCCATGCATCGGCCGCACGAACCTCACGTAGCCTTCCTTTGGCCATGACGCCAATCGTGTCGCAGACCGCGACAAGCTCTGGCAAATAGGAACTGACAAAGAGAATTGACTTTCCCGTGGCTGCCAGTTCCCCTATCCATTGATAGATGTCGGCTTTGGTCCGAACATCGATGCCGCGAGTGGGCTCATCCAGTAGCAACACTTCCGCATTCTGATGCAAGACTCTCGCAATGGCTACTTTTTGTTGATTGCCTCCCGATAATTCTCCGATCGACTGTTCGGAGCTCCGAGCCTTGACCGACATGCGTTGCATCCACTCTCGAACCACGCGTGTACGCTTCGACAAGTGAAGAACACCGAATCGCGAAACGGGACTCAAATCGCTTAACGTCAAGTTATCGGCGATCGAAAGATTCTGTGCCAAGCCCTCCGTTTTTCGATCTTCGGATACGAGTCCCAACCCTGCGCGAAGACAATGGCGAGGTGTTGAACGAAGCCGTTCATCGGCGAGTTCGACAGTACCGAACAAGGTTTTGTCCAAGCCAAAGATCTGCCGCAGTGTCTCGGTTCTTCCCGCGCCGACCAGTCCGAACAACCCAAAGATCTCTCCCTTTCGTAGTTCCAAGCTAACGTCGCTCGGCACTCTGCCCGTCAATCGTTGCGTTCGAAGCACGGGAACACCAATCGAATGCGGCACTTTTGGGAATTGATTCTCAACACTTCTGCCCGCCATCATCGTGACGATTTCCGGATCACTGGTTGATTCCATCGGCCCACCACCCACCACTTGGCCATCACGCAAGACTACAAACCGACTCGCGATCCGACGAATCTCCTCCAAGAAATGGCTGATATAGACAATAGCTATACCTTGTTGCCTCAACCGATCGATAATCGCAAAGAGCCGATCGACATCTTTCTTGGGAAGCGAGCTCGTCGGCTCATCAAAGATCATCACTTTTGCATCCGACAAAAGTGCTCGCGCGATTTCAACAAGCTGTTGCGCACCGATCGACAGCTGGCCAACCAATCGCGTCGGTGATAGATCGGGGTGACCGATCAACTCGAGAATTTCGACAACCTTTTTGCGTTGCTCTTTGCGCGAAACCCAACCCCATCGATGCTTTTCGCGGCCCAGCATCAAATTGTCTTCCACCGACAAATCTTTCGCCAGATTCAACTCTTGGTAGATCATGGCAATACCTTGGCGTCGAGCATCGTTGGGACCCATGGGACGATACGGTCGCCCTGCCAATTGCATGCTCCCGTCGTCTGGCAAATGGGCCCCACTCAACAACTTCATGAGCGTACTTTTGCCAGCCCCATTCTCGCCGATCAATGCAACCACTTCTCCAGGTGACACCGAAAACGATACTTCGCTCAACGCTTGTGTCGCACCAAAGCTTTTGCAAACCCCCTGCATAACAAGCATCGGTTCCTGGGTGGTCGCTAAGCTTGGAAAGGACTGATCAGATACTGTCATCGAATCAAAACATCTCAGGTCGAAGTAATCGATTGAATGGTTCGGTCGATTCGTTTGCAGGTGTTGCCACATACTCGCCTGTGTTGATTGTGGCTGGGACTGATTCTCCTTGAAGATGCTTGGCGATGGCGAATACAGACTCTTTTCCCATCGCGAAGGGATCTTGAAGAACGATTCCATGCACCGACTTGTCGGACAATCCCTTGATGAGGCTCTCGCTAGAATCGAATGCAACAAACTTCACTTTCCCAGCCAGCCCTGTTTGCACCAAAGCCTCCAACGTTCCATTGCAATTCGGTTCGCAGACCGCAAAGATACCTGTCACTTGATCTCGATACTTGTTTAACAAACTAGTTGCCGCCGATAGTGCTTCCTCGGTCGATGTGCCTGCATATTGATCCGATGAAAGGACTTGGATCTTCGGTTCCTTAGACATCGCTTCCAAGAAGCCTTTCTCACGTTGTTCGGTACTCTCGCTTCCCTCTTTGTACCGAAGCATGATCACTTTGCCTTCGTTGCCCATCGCTTGTGCGAGTGTTTTGGCAGCCAGTTGTCCACCACGAAAATTGTCCGTCGCTATGTAACTGACCAAAGTGGGACCGGCCCCCAAACCGCTATCGAATACAGCCACAGGAATCTTTTCCGCGTTCGCTTCAGCGACCACATCGACCAAAGCTTGGGAATGATTGGGGGCCAAGATAATTCCATCCACATGACTGGTGATGAAATTCTTGACGACTGAGATTTGTCCTGCGGTATCTGCTTCCGTCTCTGGTCCCTTCCATAGAATTTCAATGTTTCCTAGTTCCTTTGCTGCAGCCTCTGCGCCTGCGTGTACCGATTTCCAGAATTGGTGGCTGGTCCCTTTGGGTATCACCGCCAAGCGCAGTTTCCTGGTGGCGTCACGACTGGACGTATCGTTCTTGGCAGAGGTGCATCCTGCGGACAACAGAGAAAGGGATAGGCCAATCGCGGCCAGTGGAAAAGTTGATACGATGGATAAAGTTCGAGACATGGCGTCAGCACAGTGAGAGGGGAACGCTGGATTGGTCACAAAGAGTGAAGTTTTCATTTCACGACCCCATTCTAGCAGACAACAATCCCCTCGTGGGATAAGCTTCCATCCAGTCGCTCTTATCACATCCCGAAGTGTGAGAAGTGTAAGTGAGGGATTCTTTCCCTCTGGCTTAATGCTCCACCGTTAGAATTTCCAGGCAGTTCAAACTGCGCCGACCATCGCACCCTGTTCTAAATTCAAAAGGATCGATTTATTCTCGATCCCCCCTCCAAATCCTGTGAGCGAGCCGTTGGCGCCGATGACTCGATGACATGGAATAACAATCGGCAATCGATTCTGGCCGTTGGCTAACCCCACCGCTCTCACCGCTTTCGGATTTTCAATGCGTTTGGCCAACTCACCATAACTGATCGTGGTTCCGTAAGGGATCCGTTGCAATTCGTTCCAAACCGACAATTGAAAATGAGTACCTCTCGGAAGTAGCGGGATATGAAACGTTTGCCTTGCGCCGCAAAAGTACTCCTCGAACTGCTTTTCAATAGTGCGGAACCGCGCATGGTCGTTCTTCCAAAAGGGATCAAGTTCTAATTTCCGCTTTTGATGGTTCATACAAACATTGGTCAGGCAGTCTCCCTCCAGCGTCAACAATAGCTGGCCAATCGGACTATCAATGTGGGTAAAGTACACGTGAGGCATACCACGCTTTCTATGCGGAATGAATTCGTTCGTAGACGCTTCGAAGTCCAATCGACTCGATCGTAAGATTCTTGACTTGTGACTTCGAGAGCCATTGCAACTCGGAATGCATGTCACCCGTGACCTCGGTTACCATCCGTCCATCGGCTGCCTTGGACAATACGCAACCACCAGCAGTGACATCCGGCATTCCCTCGTCGCTTTGAAACGAAATACGATGCATCGTTGGTAACGCAGACAGATTGAGCGACTCCACTACTTTACCACGCCTCAAGAAAGCAGCGTAGTCGCAAATCTCTTCGATCTCGCTCAAAACGTGTGAACAAAAAATCACAGTCGCACCGCGCGATTGGGCTTCCATGACGAGAGACAAAACTTCTTGTCGAACATTCGGATCCAGATTCGCCGTCGGTTCATCCAAGATGATCACACGGCTATTGCAACTCAGCACACAGCTTATTGCCAGCTTTTGACGCATGCCGGTAGACATGAACGCAACACGTCGCGAAGTGTCTAGCTGAAGCCGTTCGGCAATACGCATCGCTCTCGCAAAGTCTCCACGCGGATGAATCGATGTAAAGAATTCAATACAGGCCTTTCCTCGCATCACGCGAAAAAGCTTAGTCTCCGCAGGTAGATAACTGACTCGCTCTCGAACTGCCAAACTTTCTCGTGCACAATCGAATCCATCGACGGCGGCTGAACCCGATGTCGGGCGAAGGTATCCGAGAAGACTGCGTATCAATGTCGTTTTCCCTGCTCCGTTCGGTCCCAACAGCCCAAACACCGATCCTTCAGGCACGGACAGGCTGCAGGCATCCAATGCGAAGAAGGTGCCATACTGTTTTGTAAGACCATCAACTTGAACAATAGACATAATGGGGATCCAGGGATCGATCAAGAACTCACGCGAACCATTGTATCACATGAGCAAGTTTTTCATTTGATCCCGCTGCTTTCCATCGTCAACAGGCTAGTTGCTTTGATAGTAGGTTGCCCACTCTTGGCCATTCTTAATCGCTGCTAGACGGGCAGAAGTGATGCACTCGGAATCTGCTTTAGTGAGCCATTGGCGTTTGCCCCGGTTTAGTGGCGATGCGTATAACCTCGTTCCCTTGCTTCGCCTAGAATCGCAATACCGTAGGCTGCTGCCCCCCTGAACCTCAACTCGATTGCGACCGCGAGCGTTGCCTCGAAAACAGTGTTTTCTGTGGCTGGGCCCTGAAAGTTGGGGATCGAACATTGGTCGCGGCGTTAGCCACGGTTCTCGCCGAATGTCGAGCACTCAAGGAAACCGGGGCTAGCGTTCGCTAGCTCCTAACGGCTAGATAACCCGTAAAGCAGGCAGCATTGTGCCCAGCGATCTAACTACTTTGAAATGGCTTTGCGAAGGACGGGTTCGAATACCTCCGCTTGTCGCATGAAACCAAGATCGTTTGCATGCGAGGCATCGGTCGCTCCTTCCGTGTCGTCACCATAAAGGGAGTCGCCAGGGATGTAATGGAGCTTTTGAATGCCCTGAGCGACAAGCGAATCGTACGCTTTGCGAAGAGCAGCGTGATTGTCAGTATGAAATTGGCGTTTCTTTGGCGTGATCCAATCATTGGTAAATCGTCGATCTTCCACCAGTACGATCGGTGTGTCAGGCTTTGCGGCTCGGAGTTGCTTGACGAGCGGTTCGCATTTGGCCGTCACATCGGCAGGCTGCATGTTTGGCAAACAATCGATTACAAACACTGCAGCATCTAATTGGACTAGGAACTCACCGACCGCTTGATCCATCCGACCGTTTCCGGAAAACCCGAGATTGACGATTGGCATGTCGAGTTTGCGTCCCAAAATGTTCGTGTGAACCATACCTGGTCGACTAGCACACGCGCCGTGTGTAATACTCGTCCCATAGAAAACGATAGGCTTCGCACGCGGCGCCAGTCCTTCAAAGCTTGCTCCTTTTTCTACTCCGATCTTCAGGAACTCAATACCGTTGTAGAGGGGCAGATAAGCGGCATACTCTCGAACTCCAGGCTCTAACCCCTGGATGATTTCCGTTTGCACTTCTTGAGTGGCCGGCTTGGTAACTTGAACCCATTTCCATTTTCCATCGTTGTCCCGTGCATAAAGATCGATACCCGATACACCAGTCGCTGGCATGTGAGGCATACCAAGTTGCGGTTTGCGTACTTTGTAGTGAACAGAGATTGCCGAAGAAGATGTCTTGAATCGAGCCATCATCCCCGCACTATCACGACTCAAGTTCCAAACAGCATTGGTGACTTTCCCTTCTGCCGAACTTGGCAATCGATCGAACCATAGTTTTCGATCTTGTTCTGGAAGTATTCGCCCTTCGATTCCCCACGTGGTCACGTCATACCAGTCAAGATTAGGATTCGAGGCCTTGCTTGCAGCCATCGCTGGGTCAAGCTTGGCCGTACTTTCCTGGGCAAAGCTCTCCGTGTTCGGAAGCCCAGCGGCAAAACAACAAGACAGACTGAATAGCAAAAAAATCGTACGCATGAAGGACTCTCGTTAACAGAGGGAAGGGACTTAGTTCTCGAAGGTTAGCTTGCGTTTGCCTTCGATTTCGATTTGGGAAGAAACAGCTTCACCAACTGAATACAAAGGACCACCAGCAATCCGATCAGGATTCCGACAGCTCCGTCCAGTAGCATGCTGGTGGGTGTCTTTAGAATCGGTACGGAGTGCTCAACACTATGTAGCATTGGTTCGATTGCATGATAAATCCATTTCATTTTATGAACCAAGATCCCGCCACCGACAAGAAACATCGCCGCTGTTCCTGCAATGGATAGACCTCGCATCAAGTACGGTGCCCCCTGCAAAATCAAGGAGCCAATGGACCGTGCCATGCCTTTCATACGAGACAACCACATGCCCACGTCATCGAGCTTCACGATACCAGCCACCAGACCATAAACACCAATGGTCATCACCAGACCAATCGCGGAAAGGACTCCAATCTGCGTCACAATCGGTGATTCGGCTACGACTCCGAGGGAGATAACGATGATCTCCGCAGACAAGATAAAGTCGGTTCGAATAGCCCCTCCGATCTTTGTCTTCTCGGCTTGAACCACATCGATTTCGGGAGTCGCGATAATCTCATGATGCGACTTTTTATGTTCCTCTTCTTCGTCGTGAGAATGAAGAAACTTATGGAGAATCTTTTCGACTCCTTCGAAGCACAAAAATCCGCCTCCGAAGATCATTAACGGGTCGATCGCCTTTGGAAAGTAGTAGCTCAACAGCAAGGCGACGGGAATCAGGACAACTTTGTTGAGGGCCGAACCTTTCGCCACAGCAAACACGATCGGAAGTTCGCGATTTGCGTCTACTCCTGAAACCTGCTGCGCATTGAGAGCCAAGTCATCACCGAGAACACCTGCTGTTTTTTGGACTGCCACTTTCGTCATGGCGGAAACATCGTCCAATATGGTGGCAATATCATCTAAGAGAATAAAGAATCCGGACGCCATGCTTTGTTCGGTGCTTTCTATTTCGGTGGTTGATTACTTGGACAGATCTATGACTGCAACGGCACTTTGGCTGGCTGTGAGCCAATCCCACTTCGAAGCCTACGCGATGCTATTGTATCGAGATTTGCTGTAGCAATTCGGTGCGATTTGAAAGCGGTTTGTAGCCGAGTCGCATCTTGGCTGACTCTATGTTGAAGTAGTGATCCACCCCGAGTTGTTTCGCGACAAATCGCGTCATCGGGGGTTCGGCTCTCTTTCCTAGCACGGTGTAAAGGCCCTCCAATAGCGCGCCGATCCGGTAGGCCTTGGCTAGCGAAATGGAACGACTGGGCGGAGAAATTTTTGCAAGGTTTAGGATCTCCGTGATCCATTGCCAACACTCTATCGGCTGGCCATCCGTAAGAAAAAAGGGGCGTCCCGTAACAGAAGAATCGCGGTCGATCAATCGTTCGAGGGCCAGACAATGTGCCTCTGCTGCGGCGTCCACATGGACAGTGTCGATCAAGTTTTTCCCATCCCCGACTCGCATTAACCGACCTTGTCGACATCGCTCGATGACGCGCGGAATCAGGTGCGGATCGCCAGGTCCCCAGATCAGATGAGGACGCAATGCGCAGGTAGCTAATTGTGATGAATTACAATCCAGCGTATGCCGTTCACCGACTGCTTTCGTTCTAGGATAGTGGCAAAGCCAACGAGTGGGATATGGAGCCGACTCGTCCATGTTGCGTTGAGGACTGCCGTCAAAGGTCACCGAGGGAGAACTGGTGTAGACGAACGTTTGGACTCCATTCTTGGTAGCTACCTTGAGTAGAGCATCGGTCGCATGAACGTTCGCTCGTTCAAAGTCGATCGCTTTGCCCCAAACGCCAGCCAATGCGGCAGTATGAATGACGGCCTGTACGCCACGACAAGCTCGATCGCAGGCCGATTCGTCGGCCACTGAAGCTCGCAGGCAATCGACACCAAGAGCCGCCATTTCGGGGTAAGAGCCACGCGCAATGCCCCGAACCGAGTAGCCACGTTGGAGCAATCGTTTGCAAATCGCTTTCCCCAGAAAGCCTCCGTAACCGGTAACTAACACTTGAATCGACACAGAAAATGGCGTTCTACGAGGGAAAATGAAGTAGGTGTGGTTCGCAATCGGGCGTCCGAGTGTAAAGTATTGTCGATTTGCGTCCGGCCGCCTATCGAGTCCCCCACCCTTTTTTGAGTACCCCATGTCAACCAACAGTCCGACGACCTCCCCGGTGTCTATCAGCAAAACGGTAGTTTGGCTCGTTTGTATCGTGGCTTCGATAGGCTTCGCTTTCGACATCTACGAGCTTTTGATGCTGCCGCTGATTCTCAAGTCGGCGATGGTCCGTCTAGGTGGCTATTCACCTGGAACAACGGAATACATCTCGTGGGCAAGAACATTGTTCTTTGTTCCCGCGTTGGTGGGAGGAGTTTTTGGACTGCTAGGTGGTTATTTGACAGACTACTTTGGTCGTCGCCGCGTACTAACATTTAGTATCCTGCTTTACGCTTTCTCTGCATTTGCCGCAGGGTTCAGCACCAACCTCTATCACTTGCTGATTTGCCGTTGTTTAGTTTTTATCGGTGTTTGTGTGGAGTTTGTGGCAGCCGTCGCTTGGCTCGCCGAACTTTTTACCGATCCGAAACAGCGTGAACGAGTACTGGGTTTTACCCAAGCGTTTTCGTCGCTCGGTGGAATCCTGGTGGCTGGTGCCAATGAACTTTGCGGTTATTTGGCAGAAAGCAAATCGTTGCCTGCGATCCATGGATTGCATGAAGCTTGGAGATACACCCTCATCTCCGGCGTTATACCGGCAATTCCGTTGATTATCATTCGACCATTCCTTCCCGAATCTCCTGCGTGGCAAGCTAAACGCAATGCGGGCACGTTGAAGCGTCCGAGCATCATGGAATTGTTTAGTCCAGCTCTTGCGAAGACAACTATCATTACCACCCTCATGTTTGCGGCGTCCTATGGGATTGCTTTCGGTGCGATCCAACAGCTTCCTCAAATCTTGACAGCCCCCAATAAAGGGCATCAGCAAGTGATTGCTGAAGGCAAAGCCGCTGTTGCCGCTGCCAAGGCAAAAACACCAGACATGACCGAAGCACAGGTCAAGGCGACGGCTGGCAACGCCAACGATCGCGCGGCAGCCAAGGTGACGCAATGGCAAGAGCTTGGCGGACTCGTCGGTCGAGTTGCTTTCGCGTTGATCGCGCTCGTTGCGATTTCAAGACGCAATTTGTTCCGCCTCTTCAATTGGCCCTCTGTCATCATTGTGCCATTACTATTCTGGTGGATCTCGAACAATTTGGCCACCGATTCACTCACGATGATCAAAGTCGGGATCTTTGTGGCCGGCTTCTTGGTGGTGGCCCAATTTAGTTTTTGGGGAAATTACATTCCACTTGTTTTCCCAGTGCATTTGCGTGGGACCGGCGAGAGCTTTGCAGCCAATATAGGCGGGCGTGTTATCGGTACATTTGCAGCGTGGTTGACTCTGACATTGTCGGACTCGAGTCCACCCGATCCAGCCAAGATCGCCATGGTCGGCGCCTTCGTTGCCGGAGGCTATGCCGTTTTGGGTGGCGTCCTGAGTTTCATGTTGCCAGAACCCGGCCCTGAGGCCCACGAGTAGATCCGTCCATGACTGTTCTCTCCGGTGAACTATTCCAAACGCTAGAATCTGCCCGTTCTCTAGAGCAATTGCTTCAGGAACCGCTCGATCGATGGCGGCAAGAACTGGGAACCCAAAACCTTGTCTTCATGCGAGGTGCCAAGGGGGCTTGGAAAAAAGCTTTGCAGCTCGGAAAAGCATCGCCAGAACCGCCAGACTGGAGCATTGCCAGTGATTGTTTAGACCAGAGACTATCCAAACATAGTTCGAGTTGGTCGTACCTTCCGATCCTCTGTGATTCGCACAAGGATTTGGTGCTTTGTTTTCATCCTCCGTTACCGTCAAAAGTTCAGAACCAAACAGAAAGAGACACCAGCCTCATTGCGAAAGCTATTGATGTTTGGCATCGTCAGCAGCAAAAATCTCGCGACGTGATCCGACTGAATCAAATTCTCACGGTAACCGCCGATTGGCACACGCACCAAGATTTAGATCGGCTATTACAAGATATCGCACAAGCCGCAACGCGTTTGCTGCGCTGCGATCGTGCCAGTATCTTTTTGTGGGACAAGACGGCACGAGAACTTGTCGGACATCCAGCCTTGGGCATCGAAGGAAAGCCGCTGCGAATCGCTGATGACAAAGGGGTCGCGGGCGCTGTCCTCAAGAGTATGCAACCTCGTCGTTGGGACCGATCGGACCCCACGGATGAAGTCGATCGACGCGTCGACACTAGCAGCGGTTATCGCACCGATTCACTGCTAGCGGTTCCGCTCGTCGATGTACGAGGAAAACCGATGGGTGTGTTTGAAGTGATCAATCACACCGACGGCCGATTCGATGCACAAGATGAACAGGATCTTTTCGAGCTTGCCCGGCATGCGTCTGCTTCGTTGTCCAATACACAACAGATGCAACGCCTGATGCAGACGCGTGATCGATTGACCCAAGATGCACTTCAACAAGTGCAACTGATTGGCGAGTCTGCCGAGATGCAGTCTCTGAAGGCAACAGTCAAACGGGTCGGTGAGACGGATTTGGCAGTATTGTTGTTGGGTGAAAACGGGACAGGAAAGGAAGTTGTCTCGCGTCAAATACACTATCAAAGCAAACGACGCTTTGAGCCCTTTATTGCGGTAAACTGCGCTGCCATAACAGAAACATTATTGGAGAGTGAGCTTTTCGGCCACGAAAAAGGTGCGTTCACGGATGCGCATGAGACGCGTACCGGAAAGTTTGAGCTCGCGTCCGGCGGTACATTGTTCCTCGATGAGATTGGGGATATGAGCTTGGCTGGCCAAACAAAATTGCTCCGTGTACTCGAAGAGAAAGTGGTCGTTCGAGTCGGTGGATCAACAACGATTCCTGTGAATGTTCGAGTCATTGCGGCTACCAATCAGAACCTCGTAGAGTTGGTTCAGAATAAAAAGTTTCGCGAAGATTTGTATTATCGTCTAACTGTTGTCACCATCAACTTGCCTGCTCTCAAGAATCGAGCGGACGATGTCTTGGAGTTGGCAGATTTCTTTTTGACGATGTTTTGCAACAAAATCGGTCGGAACAAACCGAAGTGGACGGAGTCCGCCAAGAAAAGACTCTTGGCACACGAATGGCCAGGCAATGTTCGCGAGTTACGGAACATTGTAGAGCGCATCGCGTACTTGACAGCAGAAGACACGATCGACGATACGCAAATCGACTTTGTTCGATCGCCGCGTAGTCAACAAAACGAAAGCGAATCTTTTATCGATCTTCGAAAGTCACTTGCGGATGCAACCACAGACTTTCAGATTCGATACATCGAAGAGCAAATCAAAGCAGCGCATCGAAACGTCACTCAAGCGGCGGAACGCATGGGGCTACAGCGTTCCAATCTTTACCGCAAAATGAAGCAGCTCGGCATGAAGCAACCGGACTGAGGGAATTTCCTCTGAGAATCATCCGCACCCACAATGCAGGATTCTAGTAGCAACAAAGTCGATTTTCCCTCAAAAAATTGCCGTTTTTTCACTAAAATACCACGCGCGTGCTTGTTGTTTTTTTAACATTAAGTCTTGATGAACCGTCACAATCGGTACGAAGCGATGTGATCGGAACATTCGGAAAACAACACACTACACATCTGCAAGGCATGTAAGTCATGAAGTCGCGCACCCAGAGGAATTCTGTTCGTCTACGTCCTGTGATTGAGAGATTGGAGTTACGCCAGTTATTAGCAGCAGATCTTCAGTGGAATTCAGGGGCCATGATACAGGCGGAGGGCGAAGGTAGTCCTCTATTCTACATGGTGGGACAAGACTTGATTGAGTTGGAAGTTCATCCCAACAAAGTCGCAGTTGGATTCAAGAATGAACCTGTCCCCAGTCTACTAAACAACACTCTTCATTATTCGAGAGGTGTGACGACTGGAGTGCAGGTTTTCGAATCATCGACCGTGATTGATGCACAGATCGTTTCTCAACTTTCGGCCCTTAGCAGTGTCTCCTAAACAACACCCGTTTTGGTTTCCCCGAAGACCGATACGGAACTCGTGCTTCTCGACGAAGTCGTCGTTGCACTGAAGCCCAATGTTACGATTCAGGACGTTCTGAAAGATCGCCCCCAGTTTGTTTCCTATTCGGCAATGTTTGGCGTGAACAATCAATTTGTTCTCAAGGTTAGGAACAGCGTTGGATTGCAAACATTGCAAGAGGCCAACCGACTCCTCGCAGACCCAAGATTGGAATGGGTGGAACCAAACTTCTACCAAGACTGGCAGAAGTTCTATCAGCCGAATGATACTCTCATTACGTCTCAATGGCACCTGAACAACTCGGGCCAAGGGGGCGGGTTGATCGATGCAGATTCCGATTTGTTCGAAGCCTGGGACATCAATCGAGGTGGTTCATCGAACATAGTCGTGGCTGTTATCGACGATGGTGTGCAAGCATCGCACCCGGACTTGAATGCGTGGACGAATCCAGGTGAAATCGCGGGTGATGGTATAGACAATGACGGGAATAGTTTTATCGACGATGTGTTCGGTTGGAACTTTGTGACCAACACGAATCAAGCCCAGCCGACCGGTACAGGATTTGAAAATGATTCACACGGAACTGCCGTAGCTGGCGTCGCTGCAGCGCGTGGAGATAACGGTATCGGTGTTGCGGGAGCCGCTTACAATTCGCGGGTCATTAGCATTCGCATTTTCGACGGCAACGGCGTAGCCAGCACTGCAGGGATCGCGAATTCCCTACGCTACGGAGGTCGATACGGCGACATCGTGAACAATTCTTGGGGAGGCGGCGCACCGAGTAGCTCGATCAACGATGCAATCACTTGGGGCGTTACGAATGGTCGCAATGGTGTCGGATCAACATATTTTTTTGCAACAGGAAACAATGGTTCCTCAACGCTCAGTTATCCTGCCAATCAAGCCGTTGTGAACCCTGGACTGATTGCCGTTGGAGCGACAAACAATAGGGGGCAAAGATCAAACTATAGTCAATTCGGAGTTGGTTTAGACATCGTAGCACCGAGTAACGACACTCGGGACAATACCTACTTGGGTATCGTCACCACGGACCGTACAGGAGCGAACAGTGGTTACGATCTTAACTCCGACTATACGAACTCGTTTGGCGGAACTTCTTCGGCGACACCGTTGGCCTCCGGAATAGGAGCATTGGTGTTGTCGCAGGCAATAAACCTGAACGTACCTCTGTCACCAGCTCAGATGAAGAGCTATTTCCGAATGACAACGGATTTGGCTGGCGGAGTTTCGTACGACGTGGTTACCGGCATCAACAATGAATTCGGATTCGGCCGCATCAATGCGGCGCTTGCAGTCGCTGGCATCGACAGGGCGGAGATATCGGTCGTTAACACAACAACATCGTTCAATTCCGGGAGCACGATTAATTTCGGTAGCTTGCTCGTCGGGCAAACGGCATCACAAACCTTTCGAATTCGGAATCAAGGAACTCGCACCTTGAATCTAAACAGTTTGACCGTCCCTGCTCCATTTACCATCCTTTCGACCTTCGGCGACAACCAACTGGCGCTCGGAGAGATGACCAACATTACGATCGGCTACGTGCCGACCACAGGCGGAACATTCAATCGCGTCGCCGAGATTGTTTCCAACGATGCCGAAACGCCGACTTTTGTATTGAACCTGGCTGGAACAGCAACTGTGGCTGATGCGGCTGGTACTTTCTATGAAGATTTTGCGAATGACGGAGCGCGAAGTGTACATGATACGCCGGTAGATTCGGCTGGATTCGCATTCGTCGATACGAACTTGAATGGTGCATTCAACACGGGAGAGCCACAAGCGAATATCGATGCGTCAGGCCGTTTTTACTTTGTGTCCCTTCCAAACGGAACGCATACGGTCCGAAGTAGCTTAACTGGCTGGTCGCTTAGAAATCCGGTCTCGAACAGCCACGTGATTTCGATCGTCGATGACACGAGCAATTTCCAAACGTTGGATTTCGGATTCCAAAAGAATACGCGTGCTTATGCCCGCGTCTACAACGATTTGAACGCAAATGGTTCGAGAGAAGCCAGTGAACTGGGAGTGCCCAATTTAATGGTATTTAACGATTTGAACTCGAACCAGGTTCGTGATACCGCACCGTCGTTCACTGCAACCCAGAACACGCCGACGCCAGTGCCGGATTTGGCGATTTCGACTTCTTCGTTGACCGTGAATACAGATAGAACGATCGCCGACATAAACATTTCACTTCGAATAACGCACACATGGATGAGCGATATGATCGTGACGCTCATCTCACCGGCTGGAACACGTGTGACGTTAGCCTCGAGAAATGGTGGCAGTGCTACTGGATTCTTGGGGACGACATTTGATGATGAAGCGGCAATGGCAATCGGCGCGGGAGCTTCTCCATTCGCGGGCTCTTTCCGTCCAATCACCCCCCTGTCCGTGCTCGACGGTCAAAGCAGCGGCGGTGTATGGAGATTGGAAGTCGAGGACGTTGTCGGAGGTGATAGTGGAACCATTGAAAACTGGACACTGACCATAGCGCCCTTGGAATCGGCTGATAACGCGAATGATGATGGCTTTGTCAGTGTAGAGGTGCCATCGGGATCCTCTCCACTGCAGTTGCAATTGTTTGGGGCCTACGACTATGTCAATCCAATCAACGGGACCAGAGCTGCAAACTCGACGGGAACTCCTGTTGTCGGGCTTGAGTTTGGGGTTATCTTTGGAAACTATGCACCGACGGCATTAAACCTCACGGGTAGTTCGCTTACGGAGAATCGCCCTGCCAATTCAACGATCGGTACTCTGGCGACGACTGACCCTAATCGCAACGACGCCTTCACTTATTCATTGGTAACGGGTGCGCTCGACAATGCCAGCTTCAATTTGGCAGGTGGAACGCTGCGTTCTAATGCGCCGTTCGATTTTGAAACGAAGAGTGTGTACAACGTGCGCATCCGCTCGACAGATTTAGGCGGGCTATTCATCGAACGCGATTTTGTGATCAACATTCTGAATGAAAACGAAGCACCTTCCTCTATCGGATTGAACAACACAACGATCGCGGAGAATGGCACGCCTCCGGTATTGGTTGGCTTGCTGACGACAACTGATCCAGACGCGGGTGACGTAACGGTGTTCTCGTTGGTGGCAGGAGCAGGGGCCAGTGACAATAGTCTATTTCGTATAATCGGTAATCGCCTCGAAAGTGCGGTCTCTTTCAACTTTGAAACACGCAACCTCTATTCCATTCGTGTTCAGGCACGAGATCTAGATGGCTTAAGTACGCAAGCCTCATTTTCCATTGCGGTGACCAATGTCAATGAATCACCAACAGCCATTACGCTATCCGCGAACTCGGTCCTCGAGAATCAACCGTCGGGAACGCGGATCGGACTATTGAACTCGGCTGACCAAGATATTGGCGAGACCTTCACGTACACGTTAGTAGGTGGCGATGGGGCTACCGACAACTCATCGTTTGCTATTGTTGGAAACGAACTGCAAACAGCAGCTCGTTTAGATTTCGAGCTCACGAAGTTACTGTCGGTACGTATTAGAACGACCGATGCAAACGGATTGTTCTTCGAACAGCCGTTTTTCATTTCTACTTTGAACGTAAACGAAGCGCCCAACGAACTGTCCTTGTCTGCTAATACAATCGAGGAGTTCCGACCCATTGGAACGACAATCGGTGTGCTGAGTACCACGGACCAAGACGTGGGCGATCGTCATACATATACTCTTGTGGGTAGCGATGTCTATCCGGACAATGCTGCCTTTCTTGTCGTTGGAAACGAACTCCGAAATGCTCGCGTTTTTGACTTTGAAGTCAAGTCTCAATACGTCGTACAAATTCGAACGAGCGACTTGGCTGGTCTCTTTCTCAACAGGACTTTCACCATTCGCGTTCGCGACTTAAATGACCCACCAAATGATATCGGACTATCGGCGAACATTGTTCCTGAGAATTCGGCATCTGGGACCACGGTCGGGCGATTCAACACGGTTGATCCGGACGTCGGAGATACCTTCACGTATTCACTAGTGTCCGGGACTGGGAGTACGGACAATTCCAGTTTCGCAATTGTGGGGGATGAACTACGGACCTCGCAAGTGTTCGATTTCGAAAACAAAAACTCCTATTCGATTCGCGTAGCAAGTCGTGATTCAACAGGTAGCGTCATTCAGAAGCAGTTCACTATCAACGTTGCGAATGTTAACGAAGTCTCAACATCGATTGCGTTGAGTGCGACGACCTTGGGGGAAAATATGCCGGCGAGTGCTGTAGTCGGTTTGCTCACGACAGTCGATCCTGATGCAGGGGAGTCCTTTGTTTATAGTTTTGCTGTTGGTGCTGGAGATACGGACAATGCTGCGTTCGCGATCGTTGGTAACGCGTTGCAAGCCAAATCCTCTTTGGACTTTGAAGCAAAATCATCGTACTCTATTCGCCTTCGTAGCACCGATTCCGGCTCTCTTTGGATTGAACGCACGTTCACTATTGGAGTAGTTGATATCAACGAAGCGCCAACGCAATTGAATGTAAGCGCAGATCTTCGTGAGAATCTGTCAGCCACAACTGTCATTGCAACTTTTACTACCAACGATCCGGATACGACGGAGTCAACGACCTATCAATTGGTAGCAGGTGTGGGAGATACCGACAATGGAGCTTTCAATCTTGGTTCCAACGGACAATTGAGGCTCAACACGCCCGCCAACTTCGAGGTCAAGAACGCTTACTCGATTCGCGTACGAGCCACAGACAAAGGTGGTCTCTCGGTGGAAAGAGACGTCCAATTGAGCGTGGTAAACACCAATGACACCCCAACAGCCTTGAATTTGTCTCCTCAAATTCTTTTCGAGAATTCAGCGTTTGGCACCACCGTGGGCTCATTTGCTACAAGTGATGAGGACGCTGGTGATTCGTTTACGTATTCATTAGTGAGCGGCACGGGCAGTGGCGATAATGCAAACTTTGTGATTGTTGCCAACAATCTACGTGCTTTGTTCGTACCAGATTTCGAGGCCAAGTCGATCTACTCCGTTCGTGTGCGGTCCACCGATGCGGTTGGAGCATCCATTGAAGTGCCTTTCACGATCCGTATCGTGGATGCGAGTGAGCCCCCGACAGATATCAGCCTTTCTCCTTCGAGTATCGTGGAGAATTCGTTGGCCAACACAGTGATTGGCTCGTTCTCTTCGGTCGATCAGGACGCCAGCGAGACGTTTACTTATCAGTTGGTATCGGGACCGGGTAG
>JAJTID010000194.1 GCA_021300155.1 Pirellula sp. | reverse complement strand
TCCCGCCATTTCGTCTGGAATGCGATAGTCGTACGGCCCGTAGGGTGGCTCCGGAAAAACGACCGAAACCGATGGAGTTTCGCTGGCCGAGTCGATCTCCCATGGGGCAAGATCGCTTGAAAAAAGCTCTCCTTGTTGAAATCCCATGTTGTTCATCCCTTCGTAGAACAGGCTGCCAGCCTGTTTATAGGCGATCGACAAATTTGAATCTATCGTCTTCACTTGCTAGCGAATGCGGCCTTCGATTTCGCCGACGACGTCATCGATCTTCACTCGCCACTGTTCCAGTGTGTCGCGATCGCGAACGGTGACCGTTTTGTCTTGCAACGATTGCGAATCGACCGTGATGCAGTAGGGGGTACCGATCTCATCTTGCCGGCGATACCGTCGTCCCACGGCCGCTTTCTCGTCGTAGAAGACGTTGAACTTTTGTTTGAGCGCTCCATAGATATCCTTGGCGATTTCAGGCATGCCATCTTTCTTGACCAAGGGGAACACGGCCGCTTTGTAAGGTGCAATGCGTGGATTCAATCGCATGACGACACGTGATTGAAGCTTGCCATCTTCGTCGGGAGCTTCATCTTCGTGATAGGCTTCGCACAAGAAGGCAAGAGTTGCGCGATCGGCGCCTGCAGAGGGTTCAATCACATGCGGAATGAATCGTTCGTTGGTCAAGTCATCGCGGTAAGAAAGATCCTTCCCACTGCCACGGTGTTTCGGTTGACCATGCTCGTTCAGTTCCAGTTTGAGAGGTCGTTCTTTGGGATCCAGTTTGCCTTCGGAGTGCGATCGCAAATCAAAATCCCCTCGGTGAGCGATACCTTCGAGTTCGCCATACTCACCTTCGGGCAAGAACGGAAAAGCGTACTCAATATCTGCGGTACCACATGAATAGTGGCTAAGTTCATCTTGTTCATGTTCACGCAGCCGGAGTCGTTCTCCTGCTAACCCTAGTTCGGTATACCATTGGAGTCGACGATTTCGCCAATATTGATACCACATCGGTGATTCGGCTGGATTACAAAAGAACTCGATCTCCATTTGTTCAAACTCTCGGGATCGGAATGTAAAATTGCGAGGTGTTATCTCGTTTCGAAAACTCTTGCCAACCTGTGCAACGCCGAAAGGAATACGAACTCGCGTGCTATCGAGTACGTTCTTGAAGTTGACAAAGATTCCTTGTGCGGTCTCTGGGCGAAGGAAGGCGGCCCCTTCTTCACCGCTCAATGCACCGACGTACGTCTTGAACATCAAGTTGAACTCACGAGGATCGGTGAGTGTGTTGGCTTCGTTGGCATCTGGAGCCAAGACAAACACCCTGTCGGCTGCTGGTACTTTGTCCAGTGATTGGAAAACGTCGGCGAACACTAACTGTCCAACATCTTTGTTCCGAAGCCCGAAGAATTTCAATGCTCGCCGAGTGACTTCTTCTTGCTCATTCTCAGGTTCGCACATGATCGTGACGAAGACTTTTTGTTCGCCTCGACTGACCCATTTGCCTCGCACTTGGTCGAATCGATAGCGCTTCTTGCTAACGCGACAATCGACCATGAAGTCATGAAATAGATCATAGTGTCCTGAGCATTTCCAGACTTGCGGATGCATCAAAATGGTGCAATCTAGACCGACCATTTCGTACGTTGATGGAGCGCCGTTGAGTTGTAACAACTCATTGTGCCCTTTGCACATGTCATGCCACCACGCATCCTTGATGTTGCGCTTAAGCTCGACTCCGAGAGGGCCATAATCCCAAAACCCATTCAAGCCGCCGTAAATCTCGCTCGACTGGAACATGAAGCCGCGTCGCTTGCAGAGTGAGACGAGTTTTTCCATTTGCATCTTAGTTTGCGTTCTCTTGCGTTGAAGTTAATGGGTTTTGGCCTATCCGGCCATTGTACGTTTATCCTGCTAAGCCGCGAGTCAGTTGTCGCGAGACTTCTACTTCTTTCGAGCGACAACCAATCGCTGAAGCCCTGCCAAATCCTTGACGAGTCCGACATCTTGCCAGTGCCCGCTGCTGGACAATATCTCGGCAACGTTGTTCGCTATCATGGGTGATAGCTCGCATAGGAACCAGCCGCTCGATCGTAACTTGTTGGCAGATTGAGCAGCCAAGCGTTCGATGATCTCCGTTCCGGACGGCCCCGACACGAGAGCAATCTTAGGCTCGTGAGATCGAACCGATTTGTCCAGATTGGAAAACTCGCACTCGGAAACATAAGGCGGATTCGAAAGGACGAAATCGAGCGAATTGTCATCGACTCCGTCGAGCAAGTCTCGTTGGACGAGTCGCACTGTTTCGCCTACTTGATGCAGGTCGATGTTCGCCTGAGCGATGGCGAGTGCATCGGTGGAAATATCGATTGCGAGGATCGATGCATTTGGCAGATGTTTGGCCATCGTGATAGCAACGCAGCCGCTGCCTGTGCAGACATCGGCTATCTCCAATCGCCGAGAGGGTTCCGTTTGGCGGATCGCTTTCGCTCGATCGAGACATTCGATGATGAGATGTTCTGTTTCTCCGCGAGGAATGAGGCAACCTTTCGCCACATGGAAGGTGAGAGAGTAAAACTCTTTTTTGCCGACCAAGTACGCGACAGGCTCGCCTGCAGCGCGTCGTTTAATCCATTCGCGAAATTTTGATTTGACTTCTTCGTTCGGTTCCTCAGCGAAGGCGGTGTAGAGTTCGATACGCTGGCACTTGCGTGCTTCCGCCAAAAGAACTTCTGCATCGAGTCGAGGAGAGCTCGAGCCCGTTTTTTTCAAGTGCTCTGTTGTCCATTGCAACAATCGCAAAATGGTCCACGGCTCTTGGTTCGTTGCTTCCGTACCGCTCATCCTCAGCATCCTTCACTGTGTGGAATTAATCTTCGGAGTCGTCGCGCAATGTCGAACGTTCGTATTCCAAAAGCGCTTCGGATACCGGTTGAAGATTACCACCGATGATCTGATCGAGTTTGTACAAAGTTAGATTAATACGATGGTCAGTGAGTCGATTTTGCGGAAAATTGTATGTCCGAATTCGTTCACTGCGATCACCGGAACCGATCAGCGACATACGTTGGTCCGATCGCTCTTTCAATTCTTGTTCACGTTTGGCTTCGTAAAGTCGAGTCTTTAGAACGCGGATCGCACGTGCCAAGTTTTTGTGTTGGCTCTTTTCGTCTTGGCACTGAACCACGATTCCCGTCTCAAGGTGTGTCAATCGAATTGCGGACTCCGTCTTGTTCACGTGCTGACCGCCCGGTCCGGACGCACAGAATTTATCCAATCGATAATCTTCAGGCTTCAAGTCAATTTCAATATCTTCTGGTTCAGCCATGACGGCAACAGTCGCAGCAGACGTATGCACTCGGCCTTGCGATTCCGTTTCGGGAACACGTTGCACGCGGTGACCACCACTTTCGAACTGCAATTCTCGATAGGCACCTTCCCCTTCAATACCGAGGATGATTTCCTTAAAGCCACCACGATCGCTGAAGCTGCTGTCCATAACTTCGACTTTCCAACCACGAAGATCAGCGTATCGTTTGTACATGTCGTAGAGATCGCGTGCAAAGAGAGCGGCTTCTTCACCTCCCGTTCCAGCGCGGATTTCGAGAACGCAGCGAGTGCGGTTGGCATCGTCACCGCCGATACTCATATCCAGTAACTCGTTCCAAATCGCCTCGCGTTCGGCCTTGATTCGAGTCACTTCCTCTTCGGCCATGACACGTTCCTCATGTTCCGAGGAGGAGAGCATCGGTTCCAGTTCCCGAAGCTCTTCGCCAAGTTTTTTGTAGCGGCCGTATTTCGTTCCGACTTTATGCAAACCGCCATGCTCGCGCAGTACGGAAGCCATCTTAGCAGAATCGGCGAGCACGCCAGGATCGGCCATCATCGTTTCGAGTTCGACGAAGCGGCCTAAAGATTGTTCGAGTTGGTCACGAATTTTCATAGTTGGTACTTAGCTTAAACAAAAAAACCGTCACAGGCCTCACTCGGCAATCTGCGACGGTTGTTGAGTTTTGATTGCCAGAGCCAACATCCATTCCTGCGGACCCACTTGGCATCGAATGTAGACGTGCCCAGGGCAAACAGGAGTCGGGGCTCAGGCAGCTATTTCTTCTTGGCAGGCTTTTTCGCAGCCGACTGAAGCGACGCGTAAGTACCTGCAGCGAACTTGTTTTGAAACTTTTCAATCCGACCTGCCGTATCGACGAATTTCAGTTTGCCCGTATAGAACGGATGGCAAACATTGCAAATGTCGACTCTTAACTCTTTGCGAGTGCTACGAGTGACAAATGAGTTCCCGCAACCACAGGTAACCGTGGTCTCTTGATAATTTGGGTGAATTCCGTCTTTCATGATACTAACTGCAACGATTGACAAATTGGATTGTAGGAACGGGAATGGGCGAAGAGGGACTCGAACCCCCGACATCCACTTTGTAAGAGTGGCGCTCTAACCAACTGAGCTATTCGCCCGTTTTTGATTGGGTCTAGTTTTTCGACAGCGTCTAGATGTGGTCTCTAGATACCGAGCAATCGCATTCGACGCGATCTTCGCTCAGCTCTTTGTCGGCTTCGTCGTTTGGTTTCGCTTGGCTTTTCGTAAAACTCGCGACGACGCATCTCTTTTTTGAGCCCGCTTCGTTCAACAAGCTTACGGAAACGTCGCACAGCTTCTTGAATCGTTTCTCGGTCGCGGACCAACAACTTAACCATGCAAACTCTCCGACAAATCAACTAATGTGTGAGTGACTAGCAACGAAAAATGGGACGGCTCTAAAAGCCGAGAACCCAGAAATATAACGCCCCCACCTTGTTCGGTCTAGGGCGTTTCTAACGCATTTTCATCGATTGGTATCGACCAATTGGATTCGAAAATACTCCGCAAACGCTATGATTGGAAAAATCCACCTAATTCAACACGATTTTTTCCGGCAATACCAACCGATTGCTGTCGGCCCGAATGTCAGGACTTACACAAAATGGCAAAGATTCGGTCGATTTCAGCAACTATTTTCCTAATGGCCTGTCTCGCCGCATGCGAATCAGGCTGCTCTCGCAGAGATGGAAAAGAAAGCAGAACCGAGCAAGAACAAACTACATCCAACTCGGCATCTTCTGGCGAAGTAAGGGCGAATTCCACAACTTTTCGCAACGCTTCTCAAGACCCCGCGGCGGACCTCCCGAATGCCGCTGCCGAACCTCTCTACGACAAAAATCAAGCGAGGACGTTTCGTATCTCTGTTCGTGGTTTTGCCTCAACCAGCGGAAGCTGCCGAATTGCTGTCTATTCCAACTCCGCCAGCTTCAACCAACCTGACAAGGCTGCTCTGCGAATCATCCTCCCCATCGGAGGAGAATCCGTCATTTGGGAGCCCTCCGATGAAGAAATGGTGAAGTTGCCGGAGGCCGTCGCCATTGCAGCCTTTCAGGATGTGAACGAAAACGAAAAGTTGGACAAAAACTCGCTTGGCATCCCGACCGAGCGTTATGGATTCTCCAACAATCCGAAACGCGGATTCGGCCCACCTTCATTCCAACAAGCAAAATTCACATTGTCGACCGGAATCAATACTCTCGACATCGAGATTCGCTAGCGGAGCCGTGGGTCGGTTCTCAACAACTTTTGGGCCGTCGGACGATAGCACCAGTTTTCATCTCCAAAGGAACGTAATAGGGAGGGTGTCGATGTCGAGCAATCTCTGTGGCTGGCCAATGCTCGAAAAATCCAATGCTCGAAAAATCATGCGATCCCGCAGCCTAAGTCTCTCTGTTCGGGTATCGTGATTAGGTAGAATGAGATCGCCATTGTCTTGGCCCCTCCCCAAAAATCACTCGTACTGAGATCCACCGATGCCTACACCAAGTAACAATCGACGTGACTTCCTTTCCGTTTCCGTTTCTGCCGCAGTCGCGACCGGCATGGCACAAGGAGGTTTCTTTTCCTCTGCCGGTGGAAGCGAAAAGAAAAAGCTCGGCGTCGCATTAGTCGGGCTCGGCAGCCTGAGCACTAACCAAATCGCTCCAGCATTGCAAACGTCTCAGCATTGCCGACTGGCCGCGGTCGTGACCGGCACGCCTGCAAAAGAAAAACAATGGGCGGACAAGTATGGTATCTCCACTGACCACATCTACAACTACGAGCGGTTCGACAAGATCGCTTCCGACGAAACAGTAGACATCGTCTATGTCGTGCTACCTAATAGCATGCATCCCGAGTTCACAATCCGTGCCGCCAGAGCGGGTAAGCATGTATTATGCGAAAAGCCGATGGCGAACACTGCACAAGAGTGCCGCCAAATGATCGACGCTTGCAAACAAGCGAATCGGCAACTCGCTATCGGTTATCGATGTCAATTCGAGCCTAGCCACTTGAAGATGATGGAGCTCGCTCGTTCCAACGAGATTGGCACGATCAAGCGAATCGATGCAGGGGTCGGATTCAAGATCGGCGAACCAGCACAATGGCGCCTCCGTCAAAAGCTTGCGGGTGGTGGCGCGTTGATGGACGTCGGCATCTATGCCTTGCAAGCGTGTCGCTATCTGACTGGCGAAGAGCCTGTGTCGATTATCGCTCAAGAGTCGAAAACGGATGCTGTGAAGTTTGCTGAAGTAGACGAATCGATCGCGTGGATGATGTCCTTCGCATCGGGAACTACCGCCTATTGCACCACGAGCTACAACCTGAACGGCTTGAATCAATTGACGGCGACGGGAAGTGATGGCTTCCTGCGATTGGATCCAGCGTTCGGTTACACCGATGCGAATCTGGAAAACTCCAGAGGAAAGATAGAACTTCCCAAGATCGATCAATTCGCGACTGAGATGGATGATTTCGCAACCTGCATCCTCGAGAACAAACCCTCGAAAGTCTCCGGGCAAGAAGGTCTCAAAGATTTGTTGGCGATTGAAGCGATCTACAAATCGATCAACTCGCGCGCTGTCGTCGAGGTGGAACGAGTCTAATCGATTCGCGTCGCGATCTATGAGTAAGCCATCAACGATTCGATCCAGCTCGGGATTCCCGCCCGTTGCTGACGCTATTCTTCGGATGTCTCCAGAGCTGCCCAATCGTAATGCGCATGATCCTCGTGTAACCCTATTCCCAACCATCGGCTTCCCACTAGCCGGTGGCCAAGTGTGGAGAGTGCTCGTTCAAGGTCGAATCTCGCAAGATGCTCCAGCGTCTTTCGGCAAACGGTTGATGTTGAAAGGGCTGATTCGTGCGTTAGAGCTTTCGCGGGAAGAGGCATCGAGCGAACTTTTTGGAGAGCGGGTTGATGGATTCTTAACGAGCCCTATTGCTGGTCAGCGAATCCAAGTGGAATTGGCGGGTCAGCATTACGTACTGCGGCGCAAATCGAAACGAAGCGGACTGTTCAGTTGCAAACTTGACCTGCCTGCCAAGCAGCTTCGCGGTTTCAAGAGCTTTGGCCAAATTCTGAAGATAGACGAAGACTCGCAAGCTTCACGAAGCTTCACTCCAGACCGGCAACCCCACGTTGCAGATTCGCTGACAGCAAATTCAATTTCGACAGGTTGTCCTATCCTACTTGCCGAAGAGAGCGGAATCAGTGTCGTGACGGATATCGATGACACGATCAAATTGACGGAAGTGACCAGCCGGCGGCGCATGCTCCAACGAACATTCTCGATTCCCTTTGAACCGATTGAGGGAATGGCCGAAGCCTATCAACGTTGGGCCAGTCAAGGCGCTTTGTTTCATTACGTGAGCAGCAGTCCTTGGCAAATATACTCACCTCTGGATCGATTTTTGCGAAGTGAAAACTTTCCCGTGGGTAGCATGCATCTGAAGTGGTTTCGATTGCGAGACGAGATCTTCAAACGTTGGCAGATATTGAGACGCAAGAGTAAGTCTGGAGTGATACGTGGCTTGATGAAACGCTTGCCCAATCGGTCCTTTGTTTTGATAGGAGACAGTGGCGAGAAAGATCCAGAAATCTATGCCAAGATTGCATCCAAGTTTCCGAAGCAAGTGATCCGAATCTGCATCCGACAAATCGAGGCCAACCCGCTCGATGGCTCTCGTCTCGACGCCATCTATCGTCGCCATGGCATGATCGTTCCGATCCAAGTCTTTTCCAATGCAGTACAACTCGGCGATGTTATTTCAAGTCAGCGTTGAACCAATCGGGGTAACTGTCGCCCAACAATTCATTTTGCATTGCATAAAAATAGAAATGGTCCATCGCTAAGACTTTCTTCCTGCGATGAAACAACAAATAGCGATTTCCCCAGCCATAGATCCGCAAAGCGAAATCCGGTCAGCGTTAGTTTAGTCACGCCTAAGCTGTCAAGATAATACAGAAGATCGAAATCGAAATAGAAGATCCTGCATGATGCCACATAGACGTTCGAGCTCTGCATCGTCCATTGTCGCTTTACCACCAAAGATCGCTATAGCCATAATCGACTCAACTGCTGTGCGGTCTTTTGCGGAAAGGCGATCCTCGTTGGTATGTTTCAATTGATCTAAACAATTGCGCCATTCTGAATCAGTACTTCGGCCAGTCCACAAGCGTGAGAACTCTCGCGCTAACGTTTCCGACGCAATCTTGTTCTGTAGATCGACAGGACGAGATGCGATCAACAAATCCCTGGCCGTTTTCATTTGTCTAGACGCCTTATAAGGAGCAAACCAAGTCGATCGATTCAGCAACTGCCAAAGCGCGAATCCGATGACTATCGCGGATGCAGCTGTCCAAATCCAACGACTGTAGTTTTCCACGGTTGCATTTCGTGGTCGGTCGCGAAGCTTTTCGTTGATTTGTACCGGGTCGGCTACTTCTTTCAGTGCGGCGTTTGCGACCTGAAGCAGTGAATTGATCTGGGGTGTTGGACTCGTTGTGGGTATCGGTATCTCGGGCGCAGCCTCTTCTGGCTTGGGCAATGGAGGCAGAATGACTTGCGATTGAATCACGGAGTCCACAATCATGATGAGAGTGGTACGATTCTCCGATGCAAGCTCGCTGGCTAACGCAGTCGCCAGTTCTCCATTATTTGCATACCACAGCATCCCATTAGAAAAGACACTTGGGTCTGCGACCAGCACGACAAACCCATCGTCACTTCGCTGTGAATAGCCTATGGAAAGCAATGGCTTCCCATCTGAGGGCTTGGCTGTCATCCTGCTGCCGGGTTGCGATCGCCGGTTTTCTCGACTGTCCGGCAACAGAAGCAAATCCTCCCATGTCAAGCGTTTGCTTTGCGCGTCGATCCAACCGGTTCGATTGGTTACAATCTCAGTCAGTCCGCGGCTCACGGGATGGATGCTAGAAAAAGATTGGATTCGGATGCAATCTTCAAAACCTTGAAACATCTGTGCCGGATCCTTCGTGGTGACCGGCCCCTGATTGATCGTCCCGAAACCTGGCGAATAGAAATGCCCATCCGCTGCAATCATAAGCTTGCCACCCCGATCTACGAAATTTCGAAGGTCCGTCCACTCTGTGACACGCGATCGATCCACGTTCCCTATCGTCACAATGGCCGAAGTGCGCGGATTGGCGATGGCTTTCGCAATAGTTTTCTCGACTCGCAATCCTGATTGTTGAAGCAACAATTGAAAAACATCGTAGCGAAAATTCCATTGCGGATCTTGCGCATTACTGGGCAATTCGTTGTCAGGTGCCTGGCACCAAGCGTTCCCTCCGTTCACCCCAACGAACAGCAACAAGGCAAGCGATATAAGGCTCCGTATCGCCTTCGACCAACGTGGTCCTGAACAATGGCTTGCCCGCGAGCTCATGGCATGACGCCTGTCAACGAGCATGAATTCATTGCTCGTCTCATGCGTTCAAGATCTGGTTCGGATAACTCTTGATCTGCTGGGAGATACCGTGCCATCTCATAAATTTCTGTCGCTTCCCGCATGGGAGGACTCATGCTCGGGAGAGCTTTATTCACATGCTGTAAAGCGCGGCGCGATGTCCACCAAGACTCAAAAGAACGAAACTTGGTCTCGATCAATTGATGAAACGCATCAATCACATCAGCCCGATTGCGAATGGTTCTTAAAGCGACCGTAGCATTTTCTGGTTGTGGTGATTTGATACCGAACACTTTGGCAGCGACAATCGGATCCTTCCTCAAGAACCACAATACGAGGCCGAGGGCGATGAAGGAAAGGACAGCAACAATCCACCATGCCGAGAACTTTGGCATCTCCAACTTGGGCAATTCGAAAGGAGACGAGGGTTCTTTCGAATTGGCATTGCGTGCAGGAGGAGCAACCGATGGACGAGGTTCGGAGGAAGATCTTTTCGTGCTCGAACTCGATGGCTCAGAACGCTGCGCAGTTTGATTTCGCGGCGGCGCAGAGGCCACTCTTTCATCGTCGTTCGAGCGAGCAACCGATGGCCTCGGTGCACTAGGGGTGGAAGTGTTGTCGGCTTTGCTTGGCGCTTTGGTTGGAGAAGTTGTTTTATTGCGATTTGAGGTTTCGTTTTGCTCCAGCCCCGCTGCTTCTTTAGCGATTTTCTCCATCACACTTCCAAAACCTAGTTCTTGGAACGTGCGTTTCATTTTCTCTAAGGCCGTTTCAGCGGGTGCACTGCCAGGAGTCTTCTGGCCCTCTTTTTCATTCAAGCGATCCGTGGAATTTCTCGTAGAACGATTGTGCAGAGGCGAAGGACTCGATGGAGATGGATTTGCCTCGCGTCTAACTGCGCCAGGTCGAAACTGTGAGTTGTCCGCAGAAGGAAACGGCGGATTGTCGGCAGCAGACTGGGAGGGCTTTGACAAACCTGGATTCAGTTGCTTGGGCCGAATTGGAGATGTTCCATTCGCTTTACCGAGGGATTCGCTCAACGGTGGCCGAGAGGAATTACCAGAAATAGGGCTTCCTTCGATCAAGCGTTGTGGATCCAAGAGACTACCATTCGTCTTGGACGGACCATTTCCATCCGACGAATTGCTTCTATCGACGTTCTTTTGCGAAGGAGGCGTGCTTTGAGAAGGTAGCGCCGACTTTAGGTCGCGAGGCAAGTTCGGCGCATCTTTTTGCTTTGCATTCTGTTGCGCGGCATTCTGTTGCTGGTCATTGGACTTTGAAAAGGTCGGTGCTGGGGCGAACGGGTCTTGTGCTAAGCCAGCTTCTTCCGAGGAGTCCTGATCGTTCGCGAGAGACTTCTCGGCGAGTTCTTTGGCCAGTTCTTGCAACTCAGGAGACTTTTGGAACTGGTCCAGTAACTGAGGTGGAATACGCTCGAGGTCTTCGGGTTTGAATGGAGGGTTACCATCTTTGACATACTGTTCTGCTATCTTGCGGAGTTTCTCCCGTTGAGCGGGCGTCAAATCGGGAAGCATGTTCGGAAACCTATGGCCATCGCGGGGAATCAATCCAGGGATTGGGGATCGAACCTCAGTTGGATAGCTTGGTAGTCCTAATTTCTCAAGCAGTTTCCTTGCATCGGCAGAAGAATTGTCCTGCGACGGGAGCCAACGTTGATAAAGAGAGTCTCGAGCAGGAAGATCAGGAATGGATGATTGAGCGAAGCAAATAGTCGGTAAAAGTATGCCGACAACAATCAGGTTGGTGAAATAGCAATACAACAATCGCGCGAAGACCCTCCAATGGAAAGAGAACTGACCGGAAACCGACCAATATGCAGACATTCGGAAATTCTTCCTCAAAGACAGGCCTTGATTTCGGCAGGAAATCAATTGATCCATTATATCGGGAATTCATGGAGCATGTTAGAGATATAGTGGCTTGGTGTACTCGATGCTGGATCCAACAAGATTACAGCCGCAAATCTAGAGTCTTGCGAGAATTCTGGTTCCATAGGCGGTGCTCGTGCTCTTAGTTCGGGCCTTCGAAGATAACCGCTAACCAGCGCCATTGTATTGAGCACGAGCAGGGCCTTGCTTACAACTCTGCGTGCGATCCACGATAATTTTCCAAAACCACTAAGAAATCTGGTTTTGGTGCGTTTACTTAGTCAATCCGTTCGAATTCGACTCGACGGTAGCCTCGTCCGGACAAACTCATGAACCCAAATCCTCCTTCCGAAGCGAATGGATCTTCGGCAGTTGCTAGCACTGTTAGTGATCGCGAATGGCTGCATACCCTCTTCGAACGCTACGAGCATCCGTTAGTGGCTTATGTGGCTCGCTTGTTAGGGGGCGATTGGGATAACGCCCGGGATTGTGTGCAAGATGTCTTTCTTCGTTTGTGTCGCGAGCCTCGCGAGAACGTCGAGGGATATGTCGAGGCTTGGCTCTTTAAATGTTGTCGTAATCGTGCGATGGATCGAAATCGCAAGGAGTCACTCATGGTTGTTCAGTATGCATCGGAGCACGTCTCGAAAGCTCCCGGAAACGTGTCACACCCCAGCGAGTCTCTGGTTTCACTCGAAGAAAAGGGAAAGCTACAACGCGAGATTGGGTTGCTTTCCCCGCGTGAACAAGAGGTACTCGTCCTGCGACTACAGCAGGGGTTGTCCTACAAACAAATCGCTGAAGTGATGGAATTGAGTGTGTCTCACGTGGGCGTGTTGATACACCAAGCAGTCACCAACCTACGAAAAGCTATTCCTGCTTCGTAAACCAAAACACCGAATCCAATTCCTCAGGAAACAATCATGTCATCGTCCAATCCATCTTCCGCGAACGCAAATGAACTTCCCTTTGAAGAGTGGAAGCTAACCGCTTTTGTCTTGAACGAACTCGACGCCTACGAAATGACAATTGTCGAGAAAGCCATCGTTGCAAATCCACAATTGAAACGTGAAGTGGACTCGATTCGCGAAACTGTTGGCGTCCTTCAAAAATCCCTTTCGATTCCTGACCGCAATGTAGCTCTGACAAGCACGCAACAACGGGTTATTCAAGAAGCGATCGACGACCGGTCGGTGACGATTGCGTCATTGAGCTCCATTCCCTTTTATCGACGCAAGCGGTTTGTTGCATGTCTAGCTGCAGCGGCTTGCGTGCCGCTCGGGCTGTTGGCGTGGAGTTCGTACCAACTTGGCAATACACCCAATGCGGTGGACGTCGCGATGAACCCTCAAAATCCTTCTTTAGCAGGCGCGCCGACTCAAGAGAATCTGCAGGAAGCAATTACCACTAAATCGAACGCACCGACCGCTAGGGCTTCGATGGAAAAGGCACTCCAAGAAAAGGAAGCGAAAAGTTCTTTGATGTCAGCTGTTGCGACCGATAGCTCCGTTTCTGGGGTACCACCAGAAACAACGGCAATGGCGCAAAGCGAGGTTACATCCCCTTTCACGCCGCCGTCCGGTGGGCCTGTTGTTCAACTAGAGGCTCGTACTGCAAGCGTTCCTGGTTATGGCGGCATGGGCGGCGGTGGTTATGAAGGGATGGGCATGGGCGGCATGGGCGGCGAAGGTAATGCGATCGCTGCTCCTGCACCTAGTAGCGCACCTGCAATAAGTAGCGCCCCAGCTATAGCTGGAGGAATGGCACCAGGTGGCATGATGGGCGGCATGGCGACAGGTGGTATGGGCGCTGGCGGCCTGAGTGGAGGTGGCTACGGAGGCGAAGGTGGCTACGGAGGCGAAGGTGGCTACGGAGGGATGGGTGGATACGGTGGCATGGCCAGCGATGCTAAAGGCGGCTACGGAATGGAAGGCGGCATGGGAGGAACTGGCGGGGTTCCAGGTGTAATGCTCGCAGAATCCGCAAGAGAGCAGCGAGGTTTAACCTCAAGGGCCCGCTCTTCTGATAGCAAAGCAAACGAAGGTTACGATGCACCAGATTTCCAAGACGCTCGGCTGGCCACCGATCAATCGCGAAGATTGCCAGACGAGCTTCGAGCCAACCTCAAATCGCGGCCTGTCGTCGAAAGTCCATCTGCGGACCGTTTTGACGCGATCATTGAAAAGCCATTCACCGACGCCAATGCTGAACCTGTCACAACGTTTTCGATCGATGTCGATACCGCATCCTATAGCAAAGTGCGGCAAACGATCCAACAGCAAGGTCGACTTCCATCGCCGAACATGGTTCGCATTGAGGAGTTGATCAATTATTTCGAGTACGAGTATCCTTCGCCACAAGACGACACACCCTTTGCTGCCAGTATCAAAATGCTTCCATGTCCATGGAACAAGAATCACAAACTGGTTCGTGTAGGGATCCAAGCAAAGAAACTACAAGCCGAGGAACGCCCCAAGTGCAACTTAGTGTTTCTCATCGATGTGTCAGGTTCGATGAACGAACCGAACAAGCTTCCGCTGGTTCAGCGATCCTTGTCGATGCTCGCCTCGCGATTGAGAAATGATGATCGTGTTGCGATCGTCGTCTATGCGGGAGCGGCCGGCTGTGTATTGGAAAGCACACCTGGTCACAACCGTGAGAAGATTGTCGCTGCGATTCATAATCTGCAAGCGGGTGGATCCACTAACGGCGGCCAAGGGATCCAGTTGGCGTATTCGATCGCTCGAGAGAACTTTATACCAGGCGGCGCGAATCGTGTCATTCTTTGCACCGACGGAGACTTTAATGTCGGTGTGACGAATACCGATTCGTTGGTAGAAATGATGAAAGAGAATGCAAAGAGCAATGTCTTTCTCACTTGCCTCGGATATGGTACGGGGAACTATAACGACTCGATGATGGAGAAGATCTCCAAAGACGGGAACGGAGTGTATGGCATGGTCGACAACGACCGTGAAGCGAAGAAGCTGATGGTTGAACAAATGACCGGAACATTAGTTACTGTCGCCAAAGACGTCAAATTGCAGCTCGACTTCAATCCGAACTTGGTCCGATCGTATCGACAGATCGGATACGAAGATCGACAACTAGCGAATGCTGACTTCAACAACGACAAGAAGGACGCTGGGGATATCGGGGCAGGTCATTCAGTCACGGCGTTTTATGAAATCGTACCCGTATCGCTCCAGGAGCCAAACTTGACTCCGGAATCGAGCGAATCGAAGTATAAGAAACGTGGAGAATCAGCCGTCCAACCAAAACCATTGCCGACCAGTGATGAAAGCGAATGGTTGACACTACGCGTTCGATACAAGCAACCAGAAGCCTCAGAGAGCACGAAGCAGGAGTTTGTACTTGCGAATCGTCCGATCACTGAACTGGAAGAGTCTTCCGATACGGAATTGCAATGGGCGACTGCTGTTGCCGAGTTCGGATTGTTATTGCGACAATCCAAGATGGCTCCTAACGCCAATTGGGATAGCATGCTCGAGCGGGCTTCTGCGGCGTGCAATGGCAATACGCACCGAATCGAGTGCCTCGAATTGATGCGAACGGCCAAAGGGCTGGCGTTGATGAACGAGAATTACAGGGGTCGCTAGGAGAGATGAACCGGTAATGGACTGGCTTCCATCTGGTTGAATAGTAATCACCCAAGTGACTGTTGGTGTGATCCCAACCCGCAGCGTGAG
>JAJTID010000092.1 GCA_021300155.1 Pirellula sp. | reverse complement strand
GATTAAATGTCCAGTTGCCACTGAAAACGGTTCTCCCGTTTCCCCACCCTAGATCTTCATTTTTATGGGGGAGGTTTTGTAACGTTGCGCAGATCAGGAGACGATGGTGATGAAAGCCTTATTTATGCTACTTGTTTTCGCATTCACTGAAGCATGTGTATTGCTAGCTGGAGATTTAGAGAAAGAAGCGAGAAGTAAGGCCGAGCAATTTATCTCCACCAGCAAGTATGCGTTGGAGAACTACCTGATGCAGGTAGATTTGGTGGTTGAGACAACTGCAGACTCAGAGCTTTTGATCGATTCGGTTGGTAGGATGGTTTGCTTTGTGGATAGAAATAGAATCGTCACCAAAGTGTCGTGGACTCCGACCATTCTTGATGATTTACGCACGGGACGGAGCCGAGATGCCAGCTTAACATTTTCTTCACATGACCAAGTCATTGAGTTTTGCCGAGGCGAAAGTCGGTTCATTTTTGTCGGTGACCGTCCGACAGCACTCGGAGAAAAATCTAGCCCATATTTTTCCACAATCTCAGCCGTAGTATTTCCTTTTGACTGGCCTTTGATCTCGTTTGATTCTTTCAGGCGAGACGGTTCGCGGGGGCTTTCGAAGATTCTATTTGAGAAGAAAATTTGCTTTCATGCCTTGGAGAAGAATGGTATTCTTGAATCTTACTGGACGGTCCCGGATAAATCGCAGGCGTATATAAAAGTTTGCTTTAAAGAAGATCTGGTTGTTAGCAAAGAGATTTTTTGGATGCCCAAAAAGACGAAGATTGAGGAAATCGTCGTGGAAAGCCAAGGACACGATAAATTCGAAACCGTAAAGACAAAGTGGACAAAGTTTGAAGGAGTTGAGGTGCCTTCAGAAATCATTGCGATATTCCCGAAAAGCCCAATCAACAAGTCAACGATCTATCAACTAAAGGCAAATCTAAAGTTCAGCAACTCGAATTCACCTGAGTTTAGAGATTTTGGAAAGGAAGCTGATCGTCTTGACTTTGCAACAAAGCAACCAATCGGGTCCCCATTTTGATGCAAGGACACCCAAAGGTGTCAGGGTGCGTCGGCGTAAGCCGGAGAAAGGTAGCGAATGAAAGAGTCGTACGAGGTAAGACCTAGCCAGTCGCCTTGGCCTCGAGTGATGCGATGCGTCGGGCAACTTGCGCATCGAAGCGTTCACAGAGGTACAACCGGGCTGTGTATTGAACTCCGAAAACATCTCTTTGTGGTGGCCGACCTTGTCCTGACAAGGGGAAGGCAACAATTATGACGAACGTTAATGGCAAGTCCGACATGATCCCCACGGAGTCTGAGACCACAAGCACGGTAGGAAACTTTTCTCACGGAAGCCGAGAGACCCCAGCGACATCCAGCTCACCCATGGAACTGGATCGGTCGGAGAAGGCGCGATGCCAACATCCCGACATGCACGTTGCTGGGGAGTCAGACAGTTTCATAGTACCTGAGGAAGAGCAAAGGTGTCAGGAACCGTTTATTGACAAAAAAGGGAAATTTTGTTGGAAATTGGAAATGGGAAGACCAAAACGGGCTGCGATTGATGGGCTAATCTATCATGTCTTGAAAAGGAACATTGAAGGACAGGCATTTTTATTGCGAACTGTCGGTGGCGTGAGCCGGTCTACGTCCGGTTCGGGCTCGACCCGACGGGACGCCGCTTTGGAGTTCTAGCATGATTCGCAGATCTTCATTGCTCAACCTTGCACCGGCGTGCAAGGTTGAGCAATGAAGGACGTCAGCGCCGCGTCGGCCTTTTCTAGAACTCCAAAGCTGCGGACGGAGGGGGCAAGCCCCAGCCGTCCTTCCCTTCAGGACTCTCGCATCGCTTCGCGACCAAACTCAACGGTCACTATTTCTCAACGCCTTAGCGCCTCACCGGGATGACCAAAAGGTGCCAGGACGCCAAAAAGGTGTCAGCGTCAAAAGAAGGGGGCTCCCATGACTGAAGCTGGAGAGTTCGAACAGAATTCGATCGATTTGGACACGGTCACGTTGAGTGGTACCAAGATTCTCGATGTGGATATCGACCAATTCGATCGAAGCCAAATGGAAGTCTCGCCGAAAGGTCTCGATCAAAGAAAAATTCACATCGGATTCGCATGCCAATCCGACCCTGTCGCGTTTCGCAGCTTCCGTGTCAAACAAACAGACTGAGTGCGGCTAAATGACTTATTGGCAGATGCGCACTGCACCTGAAGTTTGAGATGCAAAATAAAGGCAGAGAGTTTGGCCCGGAACATTTTTCTGGGCTCAAACTTTCTGCATCTTTCTCACTTTAGGGCGTACAAACTAAGCGTTGAACAAACTGGTGACTGGAACGCCGTTGCCATCTTGGGTTGGATAAAATGGTCGGCCTTCGATTTCAAACATCGTTTTTGGACTGATACCCATCGCGCGAAGGATCGTTGCGTGCAAATCCATCACCGAGATGGGATCTTCGATAGCAACAAACGGTCTCTCCACCGCCGAGGCGCCGTAGAGTCGGCCGCGTTGGATTCCACCACCAAACATCAATACGCACGACGCCCCCGTAAAGTGGCGATGCTGGCCGTAGTGCTTCATCGCTTTGATTTCGTCCACCGGTTCGGTGGTTTGATCGTTGGCAGTCGAACCTGGCTTGCCTTCCATAATCATATCTCGACTGAACTCGCTCGCCAAAACGACCAGCGTTCGGTCCAGTAACTTACTCTTCTCCAAATCGCGGATGAGTTGAGCGATGGGTTGATCGATCTCTTTCTTCATCCGAACCAACGTCTCGTGACCGTTGGCGTGAGTATCCCAATGAAGGAAAGGAACATACTCGGTCGTCACCTCGACGAATCGAGCCCCTGATTCCACCAAACGCCGCGCCAACAAACAGCCCTGTCCGAATTGGCTGACGTTGTATCGATCGTAACTTTCTTTCGGTTCCAAATTGATATCGAATGCAGCTCGATCGGGTGAGTTCATCAGTCGATGGGCATTCTCCATCGATCGCAATAATGATTGTTGTTGGAAATCGCTCATCGCATCCCGTTGAGGATGTTGATCAATCAATTTCTTGTAAAGCGCGTAGCGGTTCTGAAAACGTGTCCCCTCCATCCCTTTCGGAGGTCGCACCGACTGCGCTGCCTCTGCTGGAAAAGGTAAAACCATCGGACCGTACTCGCTCCCAAAGAAGCCGGCTGTGGTAAATGCTTTTAATTCTTCGGACTCACCGACTCCTTCTAATCGCTGCCCGACCGTGATAAAGGGAGGGATCACGGGATTGAGCGGTCCCAGCACTTTGGCCATCCAAGCACCCAAGTGAGGGCACGCGACAGTTTGCGGTGGTACATAGCCTGTGTGCCAATGGTACTGGTGACGAGAGTGAAGGATGCTGCCGAGATCCGGCAACACATGCGATCGGATCAATGTCCCGCGATCCATGATCTGCGCCACATTCTCCAAACCAGCCGTAATCTTGATTGGATCGACGACAGTATCGATGGCCGGAAATGTGCTCTCGATCTTCTTGACAGGAGTACCGATTTCAAACGGAACATATCGTTTTGGATCGAACGTATCCGGAGCGGCCATACCACCCGCCATCCAAAGCAATATGCAAGAATCGGCAGTCGGCTTTGGATGATCAACACCTTGCGCCGACGTCTGCCCCTGAATCCACTTGGGTTCGTTCACCATCAGAGCGGCAGTGGCTGCAGCCGAAAGGGATTGCAAGAATCGTCGTCGCACTTCACGGCGCGGCATGTCTGGGTCGGCAAGGAAATCAGGCAGAGGATAGGAACTCATTATATTTTCACTCACTAACGAACGATTTGAAATTCAGGAAGCATAACGATCGTCCACAAGAAATCTTGGATTCGATCTGCTGTCGGTTTGCTATCGCCTAGCATCTCGATGGCAATCGACTTTTCGTCTGCAGTCGGTTTTCTCGATAAAGCTTTTTCGAAAATGGCATCTACTAAATCGGCTGAAGCCACTCCTTTGTCCTCATAAACCTCCGCGCCACGTGCCAAGTACTTGTCGAGGGCAGGCGCGTTGCACAAATCTAACGCTTCGAGCGTGCTCCAGGCTGTCGGGCGACTGGTGACAATTTGATCGCGATTCGGACGACCAAGCGTACGTTGTAACGCATCGCTCTTTCGAAGTGCGGCACGCACCATCCAATTTTGCGATTGCATCCCTAGTCCCAATTGAGAGCGTAGTTCCTTTCCAATTCTATTCCATATCTCAGGCTTGCTCGCGAGTGCGGCTGCTGTCCAAGTCGCTTCACCTTTGAACTCGCCATTCTTTCCGGGCAATTGTTGCGATGTTTGCCAATTTGCATCTGTATGAAAGAAATTCAAGATACCTGTTTCATCCGTCCAGCGAGCTTCTAGAAAAACTCCCGCGGGGTTCGGGCCATCTCCACCATTTTTGCACGACAAAAGAAACTCGTTGGAGCCTGCCTTCAAGTATTTCGTAATCGAGGTTGCACGCACCGATTCCCAGTTGTCGCTGGAAAGTACTTTCTTCTTGTTGATAAACAATTCGAAGGAATTGTCGCACGTGGCCACGACGACCGCTTGTTCGGGTACTTTGGTTAGATCGAGACTTTGCTTAAAGGAGGCTTTGTCTTTGGCAGAGGCATGCTCCGAATCCGCGCTGCTCCATATCCACTTTCCTCGAAGCTCGCCTGTTTGAGCCAATTGTTCTGATGTCATCTCCCCTCGAAGGACTGGAGCATCAAAATCGTTGGGTGCCGCGTCGCACAACTGCCATACACAATCAACGAACTGCTCAGCCGTCATGCGCTTTCCACGAGGCCCCCGATAGACATAGTCTGCTTGATTTTGAGCATCGAGTACCACTTCTACTTGAGACTGATATGCCTTTGACGAGCAAATCAACTCGATGGTATGTTTGATATCGAATCCATGATCAGCAAAGTCGACAGCCAACCAATCCAAAAGATCTTCATTCCAGGGTCGAGACTGCATGGAGTCGACAGGCTCTACAATTCCTCGTCCCATCAATCGATGCCAAAGTCGATTCACGATCGTTCGCGAGAATCGTCCATTCTGCGGGTGAGTCATCAAACCAGCCAACTGGCGAAGCCGCTCGGGCTGTGCAAGTTCAGGATCGATCGTGCCCAACTCTGGAAATAACCACGCCGGCTTGGCCTGCTTGCCCGTCGGCTTATCGCAACGATGAACATCGAGAGGCGTTTTGGAAAAGATTGCAGCCAGTCCATAAGCATCGTCCAGTTTCCAACGATCGATGAAGCTGTCGTGACATGATGCACACTTAAGGTTAATGCCCAGGAACGATTGTCCCACCGATTGCGAGAACTGGATCTCGACCGTTTGACCAGCACTGACAGTCCCACGCCATCGAATCCCTTCTGAGAAGCCTGCGGAATCGGCGGTCGGCGAAATCAACTCTCTCGCCATTTGATCGTATGGTTTGTTATCGATCAGCGATTTGTATAACCATTGACTGATTTGCTTGCGACCGCCCGTGATGAATCCTGTCCCGCCATAGTCGTTGCGAAGCAGGTCGTTCCAAAAGGTTAGCCAATGTTCCGCGTAGTTGCGTTTGTCGGCCAGAAGTGAGCGAATCAGTTTCTGCCGTTTGTCCGCACTATTGTCCTTGAGAAAGTTCGCGAGCCATTCTTGCTCAGGCAGTATTCCAACAATATCCAGAGATAACCGACGCGCAAATTGTGCATCGTCCTTCAAGAAAGGTGTGTGTTGCGCATTTCCATTGGACGTTCCTTGCAACAGCCGATCGATCGGATGCTCGAATCCGGGAGTGGCTTTCGGCAGATCCGGTCGGCGTGGTAAGAGCGGTGGTTCGTATGTATCTTTTGCCAGAGTGAGCCCTGGTTCCCAAACGGCACCTTCATCGATCCAGCTAGCAATCTTCTTGATCTGTGCTCCTGTGAGAGGTTCACCTTCAGGAGGCATTCGCTTGTCAGGATCGGTCGTCGTTAGGACGTCGTAAAGAAGGCTCGTTTTCGATTTGCCGACGACTACAGCGGGACCGCTATCCGCCCCCTTGAGTAACGTCTCCCGTGAGTTGAGCGAAAACCCGCCTTCCTTTTCATCCCCTCCGTGGCATTTGCTGCACTGAGACTTGAGGATAGGAAAAACGTCGTGGGCAAAGTCCACTTGAGCTGTAGCATTTTGACACGCTGTTGCGACAAGACATGCCACAGCGAAATGAGTTTTCTGTATAAATGGAATGCGAATCATAACGGTGGAAGGAACCTCGAAAGAGTTCGAATCGGTGGGATGGAGCCGTATGAAAGTCTCACCCCGTTATTTTACTCGAAAGCAAGAGTCTCGTCGCGTAGTATTTTTCCGCATAACCATAAGCACTGGTTCGAAGCTTCTTCGCTTAACAGTCATTTCGCGATTTTCTTCGGCGTTACCTCGCCAGAGGCTATTGGGAGAGCTCCGACAAACAAATTGCGAATGACCTGTGTCATGTGAGGAATCTCCAAACGATCCCACTCGTCATCTGGTTTGTGATAGTCCGAATGAAGCGAACCAGCCGAAAAACTGTGAGCAATGACGCCGCTTTGCGCGAACGACCAATTGTCACTCGAACGGTATAGCATCGCGCTGAACTTGGGATGCTCGAAGATAACCCCGCCCCAAGCATGTGCTGCTTCGTGCATCTGCTTCCCCAGATCGGATTCATTCCAGCCTGTGACCCAAATCTTGCCACGGGCTCCATCTTCGGGGCGACCGATCATCTCGATATTGATGTTGGCGCAGATTCTCTCAAGAGGCCACGTGGGACGTGCAACGAACTCCCTCGAGCCCAACAATCCTGACTCTTCACCCCAAAATGTCATAAACACGATGGAGCGTTTCGGCGCAGGTGCGTTTGCAAAAGCATCCGCGAGGGTAAGCACCGCGGTGACTCCTGAAGCGTCATCATCCGCACCATTGTAGATATTGTCGCCAGTATGTGTCATCGTTCCTAAATGATCGAGGTGTGCTGTGAACAACATACACTCTTTCGACAATTCAGCATCGGTTCCGGGGATGACGCCGATCACATTCCGCATCGGCTGCTCCACGCGAATGGCAGGTGGGATGTCCATGGACATAGCTGTCGGTAGCTCCGCGTCAGCCGATACAAGCACGACCGGTATGTTCAACGGCGATCGAGAGTCAAGAAAGGGCTTACTGGCCATTTGGTCTGCGAGAGTCGTCCAGTCCGAATCCGAGGATGTCTTTAGCAAAAGAGCTTTCGCGCCCAACGTTTCCAGTCGCTGAACGACGCGTGTCAATTGCGACATCGCTCGCGATCCTTTGGCGGTCGTATCGAACGAACCGCAAACAACTCCGGAGACTTTCTCTACCTCATCCAATTTGGCAACGTCGACGGTTGCCACCTCGCCGTTGTACTCAAAGCGCTCCGGAGCACTCGCAAGCAATCCGAATGTTGGCAACGATTTACCGTTGGCGTCCTTCACGGTGACTTTGCTTGGGAGCTTCTTCTGCACTCGATTGGTTGTGTGATAGTACGACTCCTCGTCACCCGCAGGCTTTAGACCTGCCGCACGAAAACGGGACGCGACATAGGCAGCCGCGATGTTGAACTCGACCGATCCTGTACCTCGCCCACCGAGTTCATCGCTAGCCAAGAAAGCGATGGTTCCGGTGACACTCGCTTCGTTGATTTGTTCGATCGCTTTTTTGGTTTCCGGTGGCCCAAAAGCAATTTGCGTTTCTTGGCTCCAGCAAGGAGCGACGAAAGCACTAACGAGGATGGCTTGTAGAGCAAAACGCAGTTGGGATTGAGTCATTGGGGAAATTCCAGATGGATGTCGATAACGTTTGATTTAGGGTATTTCTAGCAGGGTTGTTCTATCGCAGGAACCGTGCGTTTGGCGAGGAGTATCAAGTTTTTCGAATTTTTTGCGCCTGGTTCGACCTCTCTCTTGCACTATAGAGGTAGAGATCGAGCAAAATAGAATCATGAGCCGAACCAATACGCACCCACAAACGCTACACGTTGTCACACCACCGACTAGCCTTGGCGCGATTAGCCTTGGCGAGTCGGAGTTCTGGGACATGGCACCCGATGATGAACTCATTTGCATTTTCATTCGATCGAACTCTAACGTCGCTTTAGAGACGCTCATTCGGAGACACGGCCCAGTGGTTGCTCGCATGCTGGGGCGACTTCTGAGTCATCCACAAGATCGCGAAGATGCCTTTCAAGCAACCTTCCTGATCTTCGTGAAATCCATTCATCGGATCCGAAAAAAGAATTCGATATGTAGTTTTTTGATGGGTGTAGCCTTTCGAACGGGAAAGAGATTGAGGAGTCAGCGATTAGCAAACTCACGAAAGATCGAGGCCGAAAGCAATCTCGATCTCATTCCACATCCTAGCGACGATCGTCCGTTCGAACTTCTCGCACAACGTTTGCAATGCGAAGCTCTCGACGAAGAGTTGGAGTCTCTTCCCGAGCATGTTCGCGCGCCGATCATCGAACACTACTATGCTGGTTTGACCGTGCCACAGATTGCAGAATCGATGCAACTCACGGTTGCTGCTGTCGAAGGACGGATCAAACGGGGTAAACGTCTACTTCGAAGCCGCCTTGCGATGCGGGGTGTGAGTATGACAGCCGTATTGAGCGCAGCGACTCAGTTTCCAAACGCGGTCTCAGCCGCGACGATCGAAAGCTGGAGTCAGAATCTGCTGAGTCTACCTCGCAGCGAAACGAATCCCATCGAATCCAATACGGTGTCTGGCACCGAATCGACGATCCACTCTTCTGTTCTAAATCTCATCCAAGGAGAAATACAAATGCAACTCACGACACGTTCTTCATGGCTTCTATGGACTGGAGCTATATGCGCCCTCTCGGCCGTCGGTCTTGGTATGTTGCCGTGGCAAAGCGATGGAGGGACGGTAAGGGAGAGTATGCTTATCGCGGCATCCGAAGGTCAAAGCATTCCTGAAGAAATTTTATTGCAAGCAACGCCGAACGCGAAAGTTGCTCCAACGATTTCATCTCAACCGGGTGCGCAACCAAACGGGCAACCGCCCGTGCAACTGCAACCGACAAAAGCCCCAGCAGAAAAGCCCGCGCCACCGGTTATATGGCAGCGTCCTGAGAATGCGGCACCTTGGCTGAAGAGTCCAGAGGATCTTCGAAACGACCAGATTCGAGCGAAACTAAAAGACCAAATAAAAGTAGATTTCAATGGTGTGGGGTTGTCGGCCGTTATATATCGACTCGCCACCGCTTTGGATATGCCCATTATCATAGACGAAAAGGCATTGAAAGAGGAGTCAATCAGTCTTGATGAGCCGATCACTCTAAGCTTGTCGAAAGAAATCTCGTTCCGAAGCGCACTCAAGCTTGTCCTCGAACCACTGAACCTAACCTGGGTGATCGAAGATGAGGTCATGAGAATCACCCCGAGAACGCACTCCGCCGATGTGCTTCGAACTTATGATTTGAGCCAAATATTGCCTGACAACAGTACCGTACCAGAGCTAGTGTCCATTATTGAACGAACTCTTGCGCCGAATAACTGGGAGATGGCTGGCGGAACGAGCACGTTAAGTGTGTTCGGATCGCTCCTAGTGGTAAGTTGCCCGGAAGACACCCACGAGGGTATCGAGAAGACGCTTTACCTCTTGGGAAATCAAGCCCCGCAAAACATTAAACCCGCGCCGATACAACAACCACCCTTTGGCATGGGTGGCATGGGTTTATGACCCCTCGATTCAAATCGGAACATTGACACAGCCAAGTGTCACATCATTCTCGAACGATACGGGCAATGTCCCTAAGAACGCTCGGCAACATCAAAGCGCCCGAGTAATGGTCCGCTTCAAGCTCGATATGGTGGCCATTTAGTTTGGCCGCATCGGCAAACAGCTTGGAGTTCCGTGGCGGGACGACATCGTCGTATTTGCCAGAGTACAACCAAACTCGATTAGGATTGATGCGATGGGCAAAATTCATGGGCTCGACAATCTGCAAGCTGGCTCGGATCGCAGCTTCGTCGAGTCCTCTGGATTCCATTTGTTTTCTGAACCCCTGCGCATCCTTCTTTCCTTCGGTAATAACACTCACCAGATCTCCCCCTGCCAAGAGAATAACCACTCGGTGAAAGCGATCCTCCATTCCGGCGGTCGTCGCAGCTACGAATCCGCCTAGGCTCGTTCCTTGCAAACAGATTCGAGAGGTATCGATGCCAGGCAAAACAGAAATCGCATCGTAAGCACGCCTTACATCAGCGATCGACTGCCGTAGCGACAATGCCGGATCCATTTCTTGCGAGGCATCCGAACGCCGTACTCCATAGTGCGGCAAATGAATCAAGAATGCATGAATGCCTTGATTCGCGATCCCGGTTGCGATCATTTTGCCAACCGTCATGGCTCTTCCCGATTCATGGACGACCAACACGGCAGGTTTCTTTCCCGAGTTGTCGCTGTTCCCTTTCGCGTTGTACCAATCCAATGCGACCAAGTCATTCGAGGCGATATTGCTCTTTACGGGCGAAGGAAAGCGAACATAGTTTCGTCCATCCTTGGATTCCATGTTTACATCAAAGGAACTCGCTTTCCAAAGCAACCTCTCCAATGCGATCTTCGTATTCTCATCTTCGGTTCCGAGGATACCGGCAAATGAATCTTTGGATGTCCATGTTTGCCGCACCAAATCACCATTCGAAGCGTCGGACGATTTCTTTCGGTCTCCTTGGGTCACGGTCTTCGAGGAATCCGATTGCAGTTGGCGAATCTGCTCGATGTATTCCTTCAAATTGATTTTTGCATACGGACGGTCTGCAGCAGGCTTTTGGTGGTCCGCATTGGCGACATACAAAATGCCATCTTCGGGAACAAACAAAACATTGTGTAGATTCGAAGTCATCGCGACGGGACGACACATCAACAGTTGCCCAACCGTCGCGTCAATCATGCCATGCGAGTCCCGAATTCGCTGCTTCAGGGCATCGAGCCGAGTCCCGGCGGACAAGACGACGGCATCGCGAATCCCGTCCCCTAGAAGTGGATGAGCTTCCCCAGGTGCAACGAACTGTATTTCTTCGGGGGTTGCAGAAACTCCAACAGCGCTTCGATCTTTTCCATCGGCAAACACGTAGTAATACTCGCAAGTACGCGGGCTCTCGGCCCATAACTTCTTCACTTGGTCTAGTGTCGTGCATTCCTCGAGAGCGCGACGCATCAGAGTTGCCATGGGAACGCCATCCCATTTACCTTCCCCTCTGCCACCCATTTCACCAAGCGAAATCTGGGCACTATTCATACCGCTGACACTGCCGATGAACCCACCGTATCCGACATTGGCAAAGGATTGGTAGCCTGTTGGGGAAACAATGAACGTCGTTGCAGCATCTTGAAGTCCAATCGCTGTCATGTAATCTAGCACGCGACCGTGGTAAAGCTTTCCATCTTTTGTTGCAGATCCGAACACGGCGAATCCTGAACAATGGAACAACTCCGGAAAGACATTGACGACATGCATCAATGCTGGTTCGACGCCCATCGAGATAGCGAGCGCTCGTGTTTCCGATTTGTGCCGCTCGGGAATATGCGGCGCCAACCGCTCATATGCTTTTTCCAAGTCCTGTCGAAACCAACGACCATTTTGAATGGTTTGAACGGCCCCAAACGCATAGACGACCGAATCGATACATCGTTGAGCTTCTTCGCCCAGGAGTTTGCCGTGCGCTTCGCCAATCTCATCGGGCGTTCCCCACAGCAAAGCTAACCGTTGCCCCTCTCGCCATACTAGTTTTCCGTGCTCGACGGATTTGTCTTTCATCTTGGGCGATGTCAATTTTGGAGACGGCGCTAACACCTCCAATGCGCGGCGAACACCGCGAGCCAAACTGCGTTCTAACTCGTCGCGATCGATGGACACGACTTCGAAATCATTCCATCGCTGAGCAATCAACTCGCCTGCTGCAATCGAAACTGACGAATCTGCTGAACTATGCATTTGTAGAACACCATCCACATCCCCCGTGCGGATCTTCACTTCTTTCGCTTCGAACGCAATCGTTGTTCCGTCTGGTAGTTTCCAAGCCGCATCGCCGAGCTCCGTAGCTTGTTGGAGCTTGGTCAAGAAGATTATGGCACCTGCAACATCCGATGCATCGTCGTTCTTCAGAATCCCCTTGGCGAGATGGACCAGGCTGCCATCACTAACGAGACGTTGAAACAGATCCGTCGGTTGCAGGTGGTCCAATGGATCGACACCCCCATTCCCCAGGAAAAGTCGTTTGTGTTTTGGCAGAACGAATGCCGTATGAGTCTGGTTGCGAGCGATCGTGACTTCGTAGTCCGCATGTACCAGTTCTAATTGAAAGGTCTGATGGTCCTGTCGAATCAATCGAAACTTTACCGCTTGCTTTTTGCCATCGATGAGAAAATTGAAATCGCCACTCCAGTGACTCGCCTCTGATTTCAAATTCCAGGCATCCAGCCAAGGTCGTAACTGGCTTCCCAATCTCTCTGCCGGTTCGACCTCTTTCCCGCAAGATGGTTTTGCACTAACAAGAAGAGCCAGAAACAAAAAAGACAAGTATTTCATCAACGACATTTTTACACCTGGAATTTCGATGGAGCGGAGTGACTATTGTAGGCCCATTCCCGACTCGGTAGCAACAGTGGCTTAAGGATGTTGCTACAGGTGTGGCTTTCAGGTTAATCACCTGCCGATGTAAGGAACACGGTAATGCTGTCACAGTAGTCTACTCGACTAAGTAGGGGGTAAGCCGATTGAACTCGGATGCGATATCAGTGCCAGAGTAGAACGAGAGTACGCCTTTCAGCTCGCGAGTCTCTCCGACAGGACAATCGGGAAACTTCGGGTCGGAGTGCATACAAGGACACGGCTGATTGGCCCACGCGCGTTCACAATTCTGCCAGCCTGCAATAACCCACTTGGTTTTAGTTCCATCATGGCAAGCCGCGAACGGCTTTTGAATGAGCTTGTTGTCGTTAGTCAAACGATCGAAACCAGGAGCTCGGGCTAACATCATGCAGTTTTGAACAAACAACCCAGTCAGCAATTCTGGCGAGCCATTCTTGATCCATAACGTGAAATGGAGTTCGCGTTCCTTCGGTGTAGCCTTGCATCCGAATTCCACTCCATTGGGTAATCGCCTTTCGACGGTCCAGCCTGTATCTGAACGCTGCCATTCAACAGGCTTTAGCCTCTCACCTCGGATATCCCAGGTGGTAGGGATGTGCGTGTGAGCTAGATACATCAGCTCACTTCGTTCTCGCTGCATCCACCAAATGGCTTCCGGCACGTCGGCCACAACATAGGACGATGGATCCCATGGCAGAAAGACACTGAGCTTGGTATCTCGTTGTGGCCGAATCGCGCCGTCTCGAAAGCCTGTTCGAGGATGTCTTCCGCCCGGATAGGGCAATACTCGAAGCTGCCCGCCAGGCAGCGAAGTCGGGCCACTGATCTTTAACCTCTCCGTGGCAGACCGAATCTCGCTCGTCGTGAGTCCGGTCGCTGCCGAAGCTTCGACTGTGTCGTAATGGTGATCCAACAGCATACTACGCAACCAAAACTCCAACTCTTCATCGTTCTTTGGTTGACGAAAATTCTGATAGTCACCTTGGTTTGCGAGAGTTGCTTTACGATCTTCGACTACACCCATCGGGTTCTTCGGTTTTACCGATGGATCCACATACTTCTCCAAGTCTCGGAGCGCGATGACTCGGTAACCCTCCACGGCCAAATGTCGCATATAAAGTTCAAACTTCGATTGTGGCGTATTCACCCAACTATGGGCGGTGTCAGGCACTCCGTGGAATTGCAATACCGCGATCCGCCCATATTTGGCTTGCTCGACTGCTTGTATAAAATCGTCGAGTTCCCAGTTTGGGCGAGCATCGCCAGCAGAGGGAATAAGCAGAGGGTGGTCTAGCATCGGTTCGTATGCGAAACCACGTCCTTTTTCGTATTCATACTCGGGAGCTCCTCCGCGACGTCCAAAGCGAATGCCTGCTGCCGACAACGCTTCGAGACCAGACGGAGCCAAGGCATTACCCGGCCATGCAAAGCTCACAGGCTTTGGGATCTTGTACTCAGCGCATCGTTGATTGATTCCCTCGAGCTGCTCGTTCAACTTGCTTAGGTTCTTGTCGCTGATTCCCAAATGGTCACGCGTGTGGTTACCGATCTCGAACCCATCTTGGCTCAATTGCGATATCTCATCCCAGGTCATGTAGTCGCGTTTGTTGTCTTTGAAGTCGAACCCTTCCGTGATAAAGAACGTGGCCGAGAATCCGTACTTCAAAAGCAATGGTCGAACCACGGTGAAATGCGACTTGGCGGAATCGTCAAAGGTCAGCACCACCAATTTCTCCGGGACTGGATCAGCGGAGCTTAATGAGCTTGCGTGGAAAGCAAAAAAACTGATGCAAATCGCGAGCAACCGAAACCAATGGCGGCAACGGAGAGAAAAGATCCGAAGCCTGGGATAGTCGTTCATGGCAGGTTTTTTCGATTGAAAAGGGCCCAGGAAAGTACTGTTCACTATGATTGTATCCTAGAAGTTGCGATGACATTTCAGAGAGTCCAAACGCACAGAACTAAAATCGTTGCATGCAAATCGGCTGATTCAGGAGTTAACGGCCATCGATACGCCCTTGGGAGAAACAGCAACGTAGGAAACGCAATCCACTTGCCAGCATAACCCGTACTGATGCCAAAAAGCGAGGGAATTTTGGGTTGCCCGCTCGGATTGAAGCGCAAGAATCTGCCCGGATGCATGCACCGAATGGGGCGGATCAACTCAAGAATCGTTGAAAACTAGTGCGACACACCCCTCTTTTGGGTGGGAAGCTTGTTTTTGCGAGAATCGATTTGCTGTTCCCGCGAGGTCGAAGCAGACTTGGAGGTGCATGGAAGCGATTGTTTTTGATGAGTCGAAAGGCTCTAAATCCCCACGAATCCACAGAACGCTTCTTGATCATGGCCAACGTTGACCGTGCATATAACCAAGTACGAAATGAACTCGCGCATGTTGGGTTGTTATCCGACGGCGTCTACCTAGATACAGTCGAGCTCTGCATATCCCACGAGAAGAGCGGGGGAGAGCGCGGCTATGTTTTTGAGAAAGTTGGACACTACGCCAAGCGAGGCTATCGACCTGGAGTCATCTATCTGCCTCGCGATTTGCCCCATCAACCTTACAAGCCTGGCTTAACGTTGATGGATACGATACGGCACGAATATGCTCACGCGTGGTACTACTTGGATCCTAGTTTCTTCCGACAAGAGTGGTTCGCCAGGACATTTGGGGCCGCCTACAGCAACTGCACTTCTGCACCTTACGATTCGTGGAGGAAGTTGATCAAGAAGAATCCTGTCTATCAAACTGGTAAGAAACGTCGTAAGACAGAAGCGACGAAGCTCAATTACTTCTACGGTTTTCTGCTGAAGCATTTCATCACGGACTACGCGACGACCAACGCAAGCGAGGATTTTGCGGAAACCTTTATGTTCTATTTGAAGTATCGACGCTCTTTGGATCGATTCGCGAATCGACCAGCCGTCTATCAAAAGTTACGGATGGTCGAGCGAGCGGTGTACGTTGCATCGAAACGTACACGTCAGTTTAGCGATCGATCCTACCGATTCAGAACAGCTTAAGTTAAGGCCGCGAGCAGCCTAGGGAGGCAGCCTGTCGTCGGTTCATTTGGCTAGATCCTTGGCCATTTGCTGCAGACCTCGCAAATCGAGTTTGCCAGTACCAAGGATCGGAATAGCATCTACCTGAATAAACGAGTCCTGCGACGGAATAAACAAATTTGGAAGTCCGAGTTCCGACAACGCCTTCATGATTTCTGCTGGTGTTTTGGAAATCTCAGTATGCAGCACGATGAGACGTTCCCCTTTTTTCTCGTCAGGAACGCTGGTGACAGCTACGCTGATTTGGCCTTCGTTGTCACCCACAAACTGAGTGATTGCTTCTTCGATTTGGATATGCGGGACCATTTCGCCGCCGATTTTGGAAAAGCGACTTTGGCGACCTGTCACGAAAACGAATCCATCATCATCGATATAGCCTAGGTCTCCCGTAATATACCAGCCGTCTTTTAGTACCTTTGCGCTAAGCTCTGGCTGTCCAAGATAGCCAGACATAATGTTGGGACCGCTGATTTGAATCATTCCGGATTGATTGGTTTCCAATATTGCGCCATCGTCCAGCGACACGACGCGAACAGTAACGCCAGGAATAGGCCGTCCCACGGATCCCTCGCGAACACCCGCTTTCGGATCGGGAGTTGTGGCTCGCGAAGGTGGTAGATTCACACATGCCACCGGGCTGGTTTCCGTGGCTCCGTAGCCTTCGATGGGCCGGACACCGAATTGCTTTTCGAAGATATCAAAGAGTTCGAGTGGCATCTTCTCAGCTCCCACGACCACCACTTCTACGGTTTTGAATTGCTCGGGCTCGATGCGTCGAGCATAGGTTCGTACAAAGGTAGGCGTCCCCAAAACCACAGTGGTTTTGTTCGCTTCAACCAATTTCCCGATTTGACGCGGTTCCAGGGGATTAAAGTGATAGCAGGCGGATGATGGCAACGTCATAGCGCCCCACAATGTCACGGTAAAACCAAACGAATGAAAGAAGGGTAACACTCCCAAGAAGTTATCTTTTTCCAAAACTCGGATGAAGCGATCGAAACCTTGGATATTCGATGCGACATTGAGCATCGTCAGTGGAACACCTTTCGGATTGCCCGTGGACCCCGAGGTGAAGATGTAGGTAAGCAAGTCTTCTTGAGTTCGTTGATTTAGTTTGAGGCTGCGATTCACCATGAACTGAGGCAGGACCTTCGCGATCAGCACAGCAGCAACTTTGTCGGCTACGATAGCCTTTTCCTTAAGATCCTCTAAGAAAATCATCTCGGCTTTTGGCTTCAGTCCAAATTTTTCGATCGCACGACTGCTAGTGATGATCCGACGGATCCCCGCTTGCTCGACACAGCTATTGATGATGGAATCCGAAACGGTGTAGTTCAAATTGACGGCGACTCGATTTCCGAGTGTCAATGCAAAATTCGTCACTGCACCAGGAACCGTCGGTGGCAGCAATACTCCAACGCATTTCTCGTCCGGTGCGAGCATCCTCGTCAAAATTCGCTTAACCACCAATGTTCGAATCAATAGGTCATGTCCTGAAAGACTAATCCCGGTCGAATCGGAAATCTTGGTCTTCGATCCTTTTTCACGACAGCGTTTGATAAAAAGCTTCGGAAGATTCCAGTCCCATGGCTGGTCGTTGGGGGTAGCGGAGATCGCTTGCTTGGGCATAGTAAATACTCAAGTTCTATTCGGAGGCGAAAAGGGTTCGTGCTGTAAACGCTAAACTATATCCAAAAAAAGATTTTTAGAGGTGTGGGGGAAAATAATCCGATGCGACAGTAAGCTAGGCTCGCGGTGAATGCCATCGGCACGATTCATGGTTCCAGAATAGAGTAATGTGTGATGAGGCTTGTGATCAGTTTTTTTGTTGTGTCGTTATTTTCCGTGGCTTCCCACGCCCTTGCTCAGAATCCCAGCAAAGCGGACGTGGTTCGAGCCATTGAAGCGCTCTCTGGACAAGATGTTGTCCTCTCTGGCGCGATCGATCAGGAATCTCCCAAAGCGGATGAGCCCGGTATCCCTGGCGTCGTCATTCACAAGGTAGTCATCGGTGGTGGAGATGGATCGGGCCGTGAGTTCACGGGAGATGTAGATGTCGTTATCTACAAAGATGGAAGGATCGCGCTTGCGTCCAACGGGACGCTCCCCGGAATGAAGGTCTACAAATCGGGCGAACTCACGTTGTGTAACCAGACACACATAGAGGAACCGATGGATCCAAAACGACTCCTGGAGAGTCTTCACAGACTCTGCGACTGGAAAAGTCTAGCTAAATCTGTATCCGAGTCGACCAAGATTCGTGTCATCAACCAAGGGGCAACTACGGATGTCCGAGTTGTATTGAATTCAGAGTACCTCAAGACGAACAATGATCCAGTTGCACCAGGCGCAGTCGGTGGAGGCGCGTTTGGCGGTGCGAACGGTGGCGGCGGAGCAGTACGAGTTCAACTCGGCGGTTCCCCCATGACTCCGTCCGTCGTCGATTTGATCGTTACCTTTCAATTCAATTCGGCTACAGAGCTGGCAGGTCTTACGTACGAGATTCAGTACGATGATCCAATGAATGCGATGATGGCCAAGGCGATGAAGGGGGGCGGTGGAGTATTCCGAATCCAAGGAAATGCGGCAAAGCCAGCCACCGATGAAGAGGTCACTCTTGGCAAGATGTATCGGTTCGATTTTGATATCCAAAAGAAAGTTCCAGCACGAATCGAGGCGTTTGCGAAAGAAGCCGAAGAATTACTTAGCAAGAAATAGGTTGAGTTGACGAGCGTTAGGCGATTCATTACCATTGGCTCTTCAGGCTCAGTAATCAAGCCGAAGATGGTGGTAGTAGCTCAGTTGGTTAGAGCGTTGGATTGTGGCTCCGAAGGTCGCGGGTTCGAGTCCCGTCTATCACCCTTTTTCTTCACGAAGTGTCGGTTCCTTACAACCGATAGTTTGCTTTCTGCGTTGGCAGGAAAGTTGCTCAGTTCCTCGAGTTGCTATTGCGCCCCGCGTCCGATTTCTACGTGGTGAGCGAGGTGCGAAACCGAAACTGCTTCGTTAACGCCTCCTTGAGACTTGATTCTGCGTTCATCTTCGCCAGTACAGGGAGAGGGTTCGGCTAGGTATTGCCGACGAAATCGACGAACCGCATTCGGTGCTGAATATATTAAGATGACTGGTACGTTCGCTGTAGTCGTTTAGACTTTCTCCCAGTAATCATCAACTAAGACTTGGAGAGCCTCAATGACATTCAAGAACTTCGAAGACACTTCGACTGCGCTTTATCCTGAGCTAAAACGGCACATCATGGAAGCGATAACACACTTCGAAAGGATACCAAACGACCGAAAGGATGAGCTTGCTCAAGTAGCGGATTACATTTGTGATCGATTGTCTAACTCGATGCCAGCGAAACTCATCTTTATCTGCACACACAATTCCAGACGAAGCCACCTCTCGCAGATTTGGGCGCAAATTGCCGCAGAGTTTTATGGATTGAAAGGTGTTGAAACATTCTCCGGTGGAACGGAGGCCACGGCGATGAACCCTCGCGCTGTTGCAGCCTTACAACGATGCGGACTTAAAATCCACGCGGATGATCCCTCAGTTGCAAATCCGCTTTATAGCGTTACAGCCTCCGATTCGTCGACTCCGCAATGGTGCTTTTCAAAAGTTTACAGCGATCCCCCTAATCCGAGCGGCGGTTATTGCGCAGTCATGACTTGCTCACAAGCCGACGACGCGTGTCCGCTGGTGAGGGGTTGTGATCTGCGCGTCCCGATTCGTTACGAGGACCCCAAGATAGCCGATGACACCGAATTCGAGTCCCAACGATATGACGAGCGTACCGCACAAATTTGTAGAGAAATGCTATACCTGATGTCATTGGCGTCGGTTCACTCGCCGGGTGCACGATGACATCTCTTGCGGATCGATAGCCATTCAAAGGACAGGAAACGCCGATACACAGTTGACAACAAAGCAGTTCGGACATGTTCATGCGGAATGAGCGCACCTGCTCATTCGACTCGCTTGACTGGGTAAACGTACAGCATGCATAACAACATCGCATTGGAGAATTAACTGTTTTGCCCACATTTCAAAATGTAAAACATCGAAACAACTACAGCGCACTTGCAATTCGTTTCGGACCAAGCGGACGAACCTCGGATACAAGACTCTCCATCGCATTGCATCCCAATTGGGTACGCTTGTTCTTTCTTCAAGGTGCGAAGTTACCTTATGCTGGAAATCGTCTGTACGGCAACGGCAAAGTTGTTCGACACAAAGTTGTTCGACACGTAGCCTTCTGAGTGTGGTTCTTTGGGTGGTGTTCCCAGCATCGACATCGATCGAATTAATCGATCGCCCGCGTTCGCACCCATCGCCGACGGTGTGACCTTACCGCGTCTGATAAAAAAGACGTCCATCCATTCTTACTGTGGATTTGCAAGATTCTTCGACGAATGAGATCGTCGATGCAGGACAAGGAATTATGTTCGCCCATAGGCAGTGGTATATATGAAGCGGGATGTAGAAGTCTGTGAATTATTGGTGAAAGTGGAGCACCCATTCGGCACCCAAGTTTTTTGCCCCGAATGCGATGAGACCAACTTCTAGTACGCATAACGGGCACAACCGCTTTGGACATACTCCGGACACCGTTAAGTCGGCACTCACGAGTTTTTTAGATCTTTGACGTAACCCAGATATCAAGTTTGAAAAGTCACACTACAGCTCTTTCGGAAGTAAAGCCAGCAAGAATCTTGGTGAGTCATTCTAACTCAGACCGCTCAGCGTTCCCGTGCTACTGCCAAACGTATCGGACTCTATGCCTAGATGTTGCAAAGCGTCAACCCATAAGTTGCAGAGCGGTGGTGGGTTCTTGGGATCGTGTGCAAGGTGTTTCCCATGCCGGAATTTACCTCCGCAAACGATCAACGGGAGATTCGTTGCATCATGGCTCGATGCGTTCCCCATCCCTGCACCTACCACCGCAAACGTGTGGTCCAACAATCGAGATGGACCATCACCTGTCTCTTTCATCCGCTTCAGGAAGTCGCTCCATTGTCGCAACAGGTCTCTCTCAAGGATTGCCAATTGGTCGATCTTGTCGGAGTTCTGGCCATGATGGCTGAGATCGTGGTACGCGAAGCTTGCTCCGGGCTGTGAAGGCGTCTTGCTACTCCCCACATAGTATAGCGTCACGATTCGTGTTAAGTCGACTTGCATTGCCAATCGTGCGACCTCGAGCAACAGTCCGAATCGCACAATGTCTTCGCCTGGGCGCGGATCATCGATCGGTGGCGTCCGTGCATCTGGCTTTGGCTGGCTAGCGTAACTCTCGGCGCGGACCATTCGTTTCTCCAAGTCCCTTACGCTTGAATAATACTGGTCCAGTTTATCTCGGTCCGTTGGGCCAACTTCACGCTCCAATCGCTTCGCCTCCGAACCTATACGATCGAGAATCGACTTCCCCTCTTTGACTCGCATCACCTCTTCAGCGACTTGTTCGGCAGATCCGTTGATAAACAACCGGGCAAAGGCCTTCGCCGGACTTGTTTCAGGCGGTAGGGCCACTCCATTTCGCGAGTAACTGCAGCTATACGAAGCGCTCGTCGAGAAGTTAAGCGATGGATATCGCGTAGCATGCCCGATCGATTCTGCTGCGAATTGGTCGATGGAAACCGTGTTTCGAAATGATGGCGAACCCGGGTGAGGTGCCCCAGTAAAGAACGATTTGTCAGACGAATGGCCATCACGAACATCGGGATGATTGAGCCCCGAAATGACCGTAAAGTCATCCTTATGACCCTTCAAGAGCTCCAAGTAGGGTGACGGTGTGTAGTCGCTGCCGGATTCTTTAGGAAAGAAAAACGGCGCATGAAAGCTGAAGTAGTTCAGGACTCCTAGAAATCGTTTGGGCTGAACCGCCTCCGCAGCCAAAGCCGGCTGCATGGAGTCAAGCCATGGAAGCGACAGCGATATTCCAGCCGCTTTCAGCAGGGTACGTCGTGGTAGGTGTCTTTTTTGGATTGAGTTCATTTTTCGGCTTTCTTACTCGGAAAACACTGGCTACTTGTGCGTGAATACACGGCTTTGAATGACTCCATGAATCAAGTCCCTCATGCCGTATTGGCTTGGGGCCGCTTCCGACACAATTTGATCCACAATCTCTCTATCGGCAAAGTCCGGCGTCGCACCCGTCAAATAGGTTATGAGTTTGCTCACAACGCAACGAGCTAACTGTTGCTGGTCCTCGAGCACAATCTGTTTAAATCCATCGATGTCTGTAAACTCTCTCCCGTCCGCTAGCGAATAATGCGACTCGACAGGCAGGCCTTGAGAGTATAAACGCTCGCCACTGCCAGGTATCTTAACACCTTTGTCGCCGACCGTCTCAGGAATCGCGCGATAGTGCGTGCGCCATCGTCCTGTTACATCGTAGTTCTCCAGTGCGAAGCCGGGCGGATCCAGTTTTGCATGGCAGCCGGCGCACGCGGACTGGTCGCGGTGTTTTGCGAGCTGTTGGCGAATGGTGGTCGCACCTCGTATGTCCGGCTCGACAGACGGTACGTCGCTCGGCGGAGGAGCAGGAGGAGTGCCGAGAATTCGATCCAATACATAGGCGCCGCGCACCACCGGTGATGTCGTCGTTCCATTCGCACTGACTTTTAGAATCGCTCCCTGGGTCAAGAAACCACCACGTTTGGATTCACTGTCAAGTTGGATCTTGACCAACCGCGACCTTTCTGCAGGGAACGGTCGCTCAGAAGCGGTCACGCCATCAGACACAGATGTTTGGTCAGGCCGTTGAAACGCTTCTGCAAGTTCATAGTGTTCGGCCAAGCGTGCGTTGAGCATGGCAAAATCGCTGTGCACGATATGACGAACCCCAAGGTTGTGACGAACCAATTCTTCAAAGTATTGTTCCGATTCTGCCAACATACAAAATTGCAGGTAGCTATCGAATTCGGGATAGAGCGTTGTATCTGGTTGAGTGAAGTCGATATCACGCAAATTGAGCCAACCTCCCAAAAACTGGCGAGTGAATCTTGTCGCATTGGGCGCGGACAGCAGACGCTCGGTTTGTTCCCGAAGAATTCTAGGATTATTTAGTCGGCCTTCGGCAGCGATTTGCATTAACTCCGAATCGGGCAAGCTGCCCCAAAGACCGTAACTCAATCGAGCAGCCAACGCGTAGTCGCTCAATTTGCCTGGCGTTTCTTGTAGAAATAGAAATTGGGGTGACGCAAGGGCCATCTTGTAGGCTGGGCGAAGGGAAGCATCGAACGACCGTCCTAGCTTCGATTGTTCACGAAACAAATCCAGGTGTGACTCGATTTCGCTGTTCTCAGCGGGCCGTCGGAAAACAACGGTCAAGAAATTTGCAATCAACCGCCTGGCGTCCACCTCAGGGCTTTGTGAAACCACGTGCACGCGTTGATTCGAAACCGCGGACTCGATCGATTTCAATGGTAAATTGCCGTACAGCAACTGGTGACCGCGAGGTGGCCATTCCCCTTCGAAAAGCGGTCCTTCGATTTCAATCCAATCGACGACGACAAACATGTCGCCCGACATCACGCGATCACTTTTTTTATCAGGCATGAGACGATAGGGAACGATCGAAAGCGAATGTCCCTCCGGCACGCGGGCTTCGTATTCGAACTCTCGATAGTTGTCTGGGCTCAATTCAAAGTAGGCTTCGTCGTGAGCTAAACCGTCCTTCAGAAGCGAACCGATCCCTACCTTGGCAATGATGTGCCGGTCGTACACCAACGATTTTGTTTTCTTGCCATTTGCATCGACCACGTCCCGTTGCATCATCGCGCGAGCCCGTATGCGAAATCGATAACGACGATCCGGAATGGATGGATGCCAAGATCTCAACGTGCCATTCGCAGCCGAATCGGTCCAACGGATCGCCAGTCTGCCATCGTTCGCGTTAGCCCACTGGATGTTTTGAAAACCGTGGTTGTAGTCATGCCAGCTCTCCTCGTAGTCGGTGCGTATCTTGGTTGTCGGAGAACAAAGAGAGGAAATGGTGGCTTCGTTAATCGCTTGGTCGGCAGCTTGCAGATAGCGTTCCAAGTGCGCGACCGAAAGGTTTAGCGCAGCTCCAACATTCTCGAATCCATCCGCTCTACCATCCTCGGGCAGCAGTTCTTCAAGCGGCGCACTCACGCCAAGAAGATCCCGCAACGTATTCGCGAATTCGGACCGGTTCAGCCTGCGCAACACGACTCGCCCGTGAGCTTTTTGGCGATCCAACGCATGGCCTTGGAGTCGTGCTCGCAGTGAATTCAAGAAATCGGTGCGAGATGCAGAAGAGGGTTGATTCTCGTCTTTCGGAGGCATTTCCCCTTGGTCCACTTTATCGAAGACGTTGATCCATCTCGCAAGATTTTTGTTGTCTTCGAGATGCAAATCAAGATCGCACAAATTAAGTCCGCCCTCTGTGGTTTGGGCGTTGTGACAATCGAAGCAATGCTGCGACAAAAAATCAGCAGTATTTTCCGTGTCCTTACCATGCGAGGTAGTTGAGAAAAAGGATATTACGCAACCGAGCCAACAACCTATGATCAGTGAAGCGTACTTGTTGTGCACTACTTGAGCATCGCTATGGAGTGGTTCATAGTTCGTCTTCAATGCTGTATCCCCCTAGCGAGACGAAAACCGGTATCGGGATACCAACGGTCGGGTCTGGCGTTTGATCGAACGTTCGATCGTAATTTCTCAACATTATGTGGCGCTGAGCCGCCACGCAATACGCGTTTTGAACGAAATATGGGAGTATCCGTCCATTCCCAAACGTTTCCGCCCATGTCGAAAGCACCGCACGGACTCTTTGCGTTCGGATACGAACCCACGGGTACCATTCCACCAAATCCTCGGGAGAAGCATGCAGCAAGGTTTCCATCCGACCCAGGATCTGCCTTAATCGGCTGGTCGTTTGTACTCATTGGGAACTGCCAATAGCTACCCTCGGGTCCACCTGACTCTTCAGGTTGGAAGTAAGCCGCTTTGTACCATTCGTTCTCATTTGGTAACCAAACCTTCGCATTCGCCGAGCGAGACACGCTCTCGCCTTGACTCAGATCGTATGCTCCAGTCTCCGTGTCTCCATTCTGGCCACCATGATGAAGCCAATTGGCGTAGCGGAGCGCGCTGAAGAAAGTCACAAAGAAGACAGGACAATCCTCGCGTTCCGGAACAGTGCAGTACTTCCATGCTCCAGGCCGACCTTCGCGCCGAATACATTGTGGGACATCTTTCCGAATCCCTCCTTGCCCTAAGTCGGTAATGACGTGTTCGCCCATGGCTGTGACCCAAAGCTCATGTGGGTCGGAATGAGCGGCGACGCAATTCAGAAACTCTGCGTACTCGCGGACCGTCACTTCATGTTTCATGATCTGAAATTCGTAAGCGACGTCACCGAATCCGGTCCGATCTGGACGATTTCCAGGTGAACCAACGGTTCCCCATTCCGCATTAGCGGGCATCACCGCCTGAGAGAAAAGGAGGGCAAGAACTAGGACATTCGCTCTGTACATCGGTTGTCGAGTCGCCAAAAATGCATGGGAGGCAAAAGAGGTTGGGATGCTTGCCCTCAATTGTAATCTCTTCCCCGACTCCGATGGGACGACTCAAAGAACGAGCAAGATGATTCGTTAACTCGGTTGGCCGTCGAAGATCCCGTGGTTGCCGATTCGTCCCCACGTTGGACGCAGGGCTTTTTTCAGCTGCAACAAAACGCAGATTATATCGGCTTCCGCGGGGCCCTGAGTTTATCCGGAATCACCCAGTAGCTAGAGTCGGGTCGCATGCGAACTACAGCCCCGCGGCGTCTCAAGACATTCTAGACATTTGCGAACGAGAACTCTCTGTTGACAAATAACAAGCGGGATATGTTGCGTATGTTCAGGAGAATCAATGCACCCTGCTGCTGCTTTTGCCTAGCCAATCGGCGCACTTCGCAATGAGATTTTCTTTATTGATGGGCTTGGTAATGTAGTCGTCGCATCCTGCAACAATGCACTTTTTGCGATCTTCTGCTAAAGCATGCGCGGTCAGAGCTACGATCGGAATCTTCGAATTGAGTTCTCGCAGGGTACGGGCCAGGCTGTAGCCGTCCATTTCGGGCATCTGCATATCCGTCAGCAGCATATCGAAAGGTTTTCCAGCGGCCTCCGCTTGGTTGAGAATGTTCAATGCAATTCGTCCATTATCGGCAGTCTCGACGATAGCCCCAGCCTTTCGCAGCATGAATGCGATCAGTCGCTGGTTGTCCAATCCGTCCTCAGCGAGCAGGATTCGACCGCTAAGCTTCAATGCGTCTGAGATCGGTTTGGGCTTTTCATTTGACTTGATTGGGATCGGGCTCTGCATCATGGTGCTTCCCTCGACTTGCTCAATTGGCAGTACAATGCGGAAGCACGAACCCTTTCCAAAATCCGAATACAATAGGGTGACATCGCCACCCATAATCCTGGCGAGTCGCCGGCTAATGACTAGACCGAGCCCTGTTCCACCATGTCTTCGGGTTAAGGTGCTATCTGCTTGGCTAAATGCTTTGAACAGCCACTGAACTTGCTCTGGCGTCATCCCAGAACCAGTGTCAGTAACATCGATTATCAATCGCGACTGCCCATTCTGATTGTCCGCTCCAGCGGTGACTCTTACAGTTCCCGCATCAGTGAACTTGATCGCATTGCCCAACAGATTCATCAAAATCTGCCTAAGGCGTGTTGGATCGCTTAGGATGCGGTCAGGCACAGGACTGGAGAATGCCGTGCTGAGTATTAGCCCCTTACCCGTAGCCGTCTGGAGCATCAGTCGTTCTACTTCGCACAAGATGTTGACTAGTGGAGTATCGACCTTTTCAAATGTCAATTTTTCTGCTTCGATCTTGGACAAGTCAAGGATGTCATTAATAACCGTAAGCAAGTGCGCGCCGGCGTTTTTGATCGTGTCAAGGATCTGCGTGCGATCCTTGGGCGATAGATTCAATTTCTCATCGTCGCGAAGAAGGTCGGCGTACCCTAGGATTGCAGTTAGCGGAGTGCGGATCTCGTGGCTCATATTCGCCAAAAACTCACTCTTAGCTCGATTAGTAGTCTCGTATGCCAACCTTATTTCTTGCTCCGCTCGTTTACGATCGCTTATGTCATATAACAATACGAGATGGGTATGTTGAAGGTCAGCTTCGAGGGGTGCAGCGCTGGCCAACACGAATCTGTCGGTTCCATCCTTGCAGCGAATTTTCACTTCAATGGGTGTAAACTCTGTCTTCGTATTCGACGCACGTGTGTATTCGGATTGCCATGCGTTCTTTACCCAATTCCGATAATTGGGATCAGGGTAGGCTATCGGCCACCAATCCGTGAGAGTTGGAATATCGCCAATTTCATAACCAAACGCTCGAACAAACGCCGGGTTAATGAAGGTGATGCGCAATTCTTCGTCGTTGATCGCCATCGGGACTGGTGACGCATCGATGATGGAGCGAAATCTGGCTTTAGCGGCTATCTCCGTTCGTTCCGCCAACTTGCGTAGTGTGACGTCGCGGGAAAGCAAAATGAAGCGCCTTTCGAGCCCACTTTTTTCTGGCAAGGCCGATATTGAGAGTTCGAACCAGACTTCCCCCTGAGATAGTTGCAAGGAATAAGTTCGCCCGGAGGAAATGCCATGCTGCGCCGCCTCTCGGAGTGCTGACATACATACTTCTACCGCAGCCGTTGGAAGAAACTCCTGAATTGTTTTGCCGAGAAACATCTGAGGCGGTACTGCCAGCAGATCGGCTCGATGCGAATGATAGGAGTACAAGCGACCGCTTAGACCAACTTCAAACAACAGGTCAGGAATGGCATCAAGAGTGGCCTGTAGTTGGTTTTTGGTGGAAGATAGTTCTAACTCGGCGAGCTTGCGTGCGGTAATGTCCAAATGCGTTCCGACGACTCGAAGTGGACTTCCGTCAGGGGCTCGTTCCGCAACGCGCCCCTTATCCAGAATCCAAACGTAGTTCCCGTTTTTATGAAGCGCTCGGATTTCGACCTCGAGTTCACAACCCGCCGGATTCAGGATCACCTCCTTGAACAGACGCTCCAGCTTAGGCCTGTCGTCGGGATGAACCAGCGAGTGCCATAGCTCTATGGAAGGAATGTAGGACTGTGGATCCAGTCCCAGCATTGAGAGCCATTGTTCGTTGACAGTAAGGTGCCCGGTGACCACTTGCCAATCCCAAAGTCCTAAGTCGCCACCTCTAATAGCGAGCCTCATCCGCATCTCGCTTTCGTTCAATTCTTTAGCTACCTTGATGCGGTCGGTGACATCGCGGATGATGGCAATGAAATGGGTTAGCCTGCCTTTTGCGTCGCGAACTGGCGACATTGACAAGTCGTTCCAGAACGGTGTTCCATCTTTGCGATAGCTGAGTAGCAAACCAGAAAACTCTACGGCTGTTTTAATGGATCGTCGAAGGGCGACCACCGTAATCGGGTCAGTGTCCGGCCCCCTTAGAAATTTGAAATTCTTTCCCAAAATCTCGTGCTGACTGTATCCTGTGATCGCAGTGAACGCAGGATTCGCTGACACAATGAGCAGGTTAGGCCCAGTAATGACCACTCCTTGTGAAATGCTATTGAGTGCGACGTTGCTAAGGCGATGTGTCTCCTCTGCCAGCCTTTGCTTGGTGATGTCCTTCACCGCCACGCGTAAAACCGAACGGCCCGTACATTCTATGGCTGCCAACACCGTGAGGTGAACCCAAACAGGCGTACCATTAATATCAATTAACCGCAGCTCACACGATTGCGATCGCAAGTTCGCTGCCGATCTGCTTGGTTCTGCGTTACCTGATGTATTCGCCACGAGTACCTGTTTTATCAATAGGTAAAATTGGTCCTTGTCGTCCTGGTGGATGATGTGAAAAAACGGCTGATTAACTAATTGGTTTCGAGAAACGCCCAAAAGATTGGCAAGGGTAAAGTTGGCTTTCGTTATCAATCCCTCTTCGGAAACTGTGCTGTAGCCGACGGGTGCAAGATCATAGATATCGAGGTGCCGGGCAAAAGATTGCTCCTGATCGTGCAACGCATTACGTAGTATCTCGTTCTGCATTTCCAACTCAATCTGATGAACTTGCAATTCGTGTAACATCGCGCGCATGGCATCGGCTGAAAGCGCTGCTTGGCGATCTGGAGTGGAGGTAGATTTCTGAAAGTGCACCGCTTCTGCTTGAGCCCGTAGTTCGGCGTCGGTGACACTTGACTTATTCGTCGGCATCATGTGACTTACTGTTTTTTGGCTTTTCTGTAATGGCGATTGCATACATCGTTTTGGTCTCGTTCGCCTCCGCTGTGGAGGTTGACGATTTATCAATGCATTGTTTGAATTCCAGGTATCCCGCACTTCTATTCTATAGCTTCTTGTTGGAATGGTTAATGCGTTGACTGAGCATCCGCCAGCCAATTTTGGAAGCTCACGAGCTGCGAGTTTGGCAAGCCAGCCCGACTCCATACCGCTTGCATCTTCGCATAGAACTCATCGCGAATTTTCGCGAGTCGACCCTAGTTCAGGTTGAATGCAATTAGGAATCGTTGCTTCGATAATTGAACTTCGAACAGTCGCCGTTAGTGGTAGGGCTTCGTTCATTTGCCCTGCGGCATGGCAGGCCAACGCTACCTTACCTATGCTGGTCAGGGTATCGAGGTGGTCGGGGCCGAGGTGCAGTTGAAACAAATCGAACGATCGCTTGAATAAGTCGATTGCTTTTCTCGCCTTATCAATTCCGCCGATTGCGAGGTAGGCAGTACCGATGGTGCTCAGTATTTCGGCCTGAACAAAGGGCTGATTTGGAAGGTTCGACTCGATCTTATCCTGGGTCAATTCGCAGCCGCCCCATGTAGCGTGCACTTGGCGGTCCGGCTATCACGGGTTCGTGGTTCTTCAGAAACCGCTCAATGTCTTTAGCAATGTCATTGGCCGTCTCGTATCGCCGGTCGCGGTCCTTGTTGAGCGCCTAAGCACGATCCAGTCGAGTTCTCCTCGCATAAACCAGCCGAGTTTCAGCGGCTCCAGCTATCACGCTGTCAGATCGTACAATTTCCGACGTATCGATGGTAGCTGCGAAGTCGGGCCCTGACGGCTGGATGTCAATGCTATCGGCACCATTGTGTGCGTGTAAGAGGGCTTCGACACGGGCTCTGAGCTTGGCATCACTGCCACATTGCAGGTCCAGATAACCCTCTCGATGAGCCGGATCGGACAACTCAGAAGCCGCCAGAAAAATGGACTTTTGTCGTACCGAATCGATTGTCATGGTTCACCTCAACGATTTGGTGGTTGTTTCATGGTGGCGGGAGATGAGCCTAGCCTGCACCGTCGCTCTACTTTCAGTGGTCATAACAATAACGCTAATCGTCGTTGAGATAGCGATTGAATCAATTCAATTCAGGCTCCAACGCGATTGGTTGCAAGCCGGACCCGCGTGGGCATCGGCGACGTTGCTTTTATGCTGTGGGCTCGGCTTGCTTGCGTCACTCTTGGGGCTGGCTATTCCACACATCGCTGTTTCTTTGGGGGCGACATTAGAACTTGAAATCACGTCCTTTGTAGCGCAACCACTTGAGCCATTCGGCGTTGGTCTTGTGTTTTTGTGTGGTATAGTCTTGGCCGGCGCGCCTCCGTTACACGTCATGGCTTTGAGTTCTTGCAAAGAGTTTCTGACGCAAATGCTTGTTCAAGAAGAAAGCGGACTATGATATCTCGATCGTTTGTCCTGTGCACGAACCGACATATAGATACTATGAACCTAAGACGATTCGCTTTATCCCTTTTTTCATTTGCCATCATCGCTGCAACGGTTGACGCACAAGAGGATCGACCGAAGGGCGGTTCGTCAGTGGATGTCATTGTCTATGGTTCCACGCCGGGGGGGGTCTGCGCAGCCATCGCAGCGGCGCGAGAAGGGGCGTCCGTTATTCTGTTGGAGCCGACGGAGCATGTAGGCGGATTAAGTACTGGAGGGCTAAGTCATTGCGATTCGAACCAAATGCGTCGAGAGACCTTGATGGGACTCTTTGACGAATGGCACACACGGATCGTCAAGGACTATACAGACCGCGGACTACCGGCCCCTTATAATGCAGCGATCAAAGATTCCGCAAAATGGACTTTCGAACCACATGTGGCGATGCGTGTAACGATGGCGATGCTCCAAGAGGCGGGCGTGGTGGTGCGAACAGGGTGCTATCTGAAATCCGTAACAAAGCAAGGAGCGAGAATCTCGTCGATTGTCACCAAGAAGGGGAAGTTTCAGGCCAAGATATTCGTGGATGGCACCTACGAAGGTGACCTGATGGCAGCGTCAAGTGTGGACTGGACGATCGGTCGCGAAGGACGCGATGAGTTCGGTGAGTCCTATGCTGGCAAACAGTTTCCGAAAAAGGAAATGAATATCAGCGGCTTCGATCAGAATGGAAGTTTGTTGCCGTTAGTTACAACAAGCGATGCTGGCCCCAGTGAAGCGGGAGACATGAACATCATGACCTACAGCTTCCGACTCTGCCTCACGCGAGACCCTGCAAAGTCGATTTCAATGCCTTTGCCGACGAAGTATGATCCCGCCCGCTTCGAATTGGCTCGCCGTGCTCTGAAAGCTGGTATCCGTGGTATTGGATTTGACCTTTATCCGCTTCCTGGTGACAAACTAGATGGAAATAACTCAATCGGTGGTCAGATCTCGTTTGGTCTCCTTGGTGCTTGCAATTCCTGGCACAATGCCGATGAAGCAGGCCGGGCCAAGATTTGGGAAGATCACAAGCAATACACACTAGAATTCTTGCACTTTCTCCGAACGGATCCTGCAGTGCCTGCGGATGTTCGCAGCAAGTTTGCCGACCTCGGTCTATGCAAGGATGAGTTTGGTGCAACGGAACATTTTTCACCTGCACTTTATGTCCGAGAGTCGCGACGCATGAAAGGCATGTACATCATTTCACAAAAGGACATCCTCGACTCGCCAAAGAAAGACGACCCTATTGCCATTTCGTCCTTCCCGATTGATTCGCACGACTGCCAGCGCGTTGCATTGAAAGATGGAGGTGTCGTCAATGAAGGCACGATTTTCCCAGTCCGGGTGCCAGGCACACCTGTCGGGTACGCCTACCATGTCCCTTACCGATCTGTGCTGCCAAAGCCCGACCAATGCACGAACTTGCTAGTGCCTGTAGCACTTTCTTGCACTCATGTCGGCATCTCATCCCTGCGCATCGAAGGTGCTTGGATGGCTATCGGCCAAGGTGCGGGAATTGCAGCAGCTCTGTCTGCCAAGCGAGGCGTCGATGTTCAGGAGCTTCCGTATCCACTTCTTCGAGAACGACTCATCTCGCAGGGGCAGGTGCTTGAATTACCCGGCGTTCCAAAGAAAACTTCTACAACGAAAGAAGCGGCCGTGAAGGAGGCTGATTTCATTTCATGGAAGTCACTTCCCGGCATTGTAGTTGACGACGAAGATGCTACGTTCGTTGGCGAGTGGTCGCGTTCAACAAATTTTAAGCCAAGCATCGGAAGTGGCTACCGCGTTCATGGATCAAAAAACGTTCGCAACGATGGCAAAGCCAAAGCGACTTTCCAAGTCAAAGTACCCAAGGCTGGCGAATATCAAGTTCGAGTGGCATACTCAGCCCACGAAACCCGCGCGAATAACGTCCCTGTGATCATCAGCAGCGGTGGCCGCGAAACAAAATTCACAGTGGATCAAACAAAGTTTTTGCCAATCGGTGATTGCTTTCAACATATCGGCAACGTTGAACTAAAGGAAGACTCCGAAACCACGGTTCAGATTCAAACCGTTGACACCGCCGGGTTTGTTATACTCGATGCTATTCAGTTCCTTCCCTTATCTGCAGCGCCACTTACTCGATAAAGCACTTTTCTAAATGACTTTTGAAAAACCGTGCCGATATCCATCATGCAGGCTCGGCCCATCGGAATTTCTGGTGCGCATGAAGATCCACACTGTGTCTATGATAGGGAAGAAAAAAGTGGTGGATGTTACTGTGCGAACACGACAAGAAGTATCGCGCTAGTATGTGGGAGAGCGATGATTGGGATCGGGGAGCAGAGCAAACTGGTATCGTCGGCAACGACACGCGACTTCGTGAAAAGCTTACGGACATTGTGACTATGCCTCAACTCTTTAAGGAAGCTGGCTGGCAATCACATGATATCGGAAAAGTCTATCACCTCGGTGGCGGAAAAAATCCGGATGCCCGACAAGCATGGATGGATACGGGAAAATCATGGCATGCCGCACAAGCCTATGAAACGACCACCGCCGGCAAGAAGTTGCTATCGGGTAGGAACGTGACTGATGGTGCATTTCCTTGGTGCCAATGGGGGGCGGCTGCAGGATCCGACGATGACCAACCTGATGGCTAAATCACTGATACAGAGTGGCGTGTTCGGCGACAGTCATATTTCCGCTTTAGCGACAACTACATTTCCCCATCGGAATTTGGTGGAATCCCAGTAGGTGATGATTGGCTGGCTTGGTCTCGGGCCCGTTGCTTCTCTTGGTTCGCCTTGGCTTCCTCCAAGCGAATGCTTGGCACATTGAGCTCGATTATTGAACTGTGGTGCACCAAGCGATCGATCGCTGCTGCAGTGGTCATCGGGTCCTTGAATATCTGCTCCCACT
>JAJTID010000004.1 GCA_021300155.1 Pirellula sp. | reverse complement strand
ATTGCAAGCCGTTGCACTGGGGTTGTGTTCGAAGTTTGCTCGTCGTTTTGCTTGCGTCGAGTCGATTCGCAAGCTGGTTTTCGAGCTAAGGCCGTATCTTCCAATGGCAGCGTCTCGGTTGATGATGATGTTCGGTAATTGTCTGGAATCAAGTTGTTCGCATTGCATGGAGTCGTCACCAATCGGGGATGGGGAGTTGGTGCCGCAGTATTGCTGGATACTCCGGGCAGATCGTGATCCTTGTCACACTATCCGATACCTGATAAACCACTTCGATCGGAACCTTGCGATCGAAGTCGAACCACGATTGAAAGATTCCTTCTTGCCGCTTCTTGGTCCGAACGTTCTTTAAAAAGTACTCGCTCCAGTTCTCAAGTAGCGCACAGATATGGAGTCAGCGTATCAAGCGGTTGCACGAAAAGACGTGGGTAGGTCGCTTTCTGTCAGCCAGTCCCGATCGACTGCGAGAGTGCAGCGGTCTAGAAATCAGAACCGCGGAAGGGAATTTATTTAGGGCTAATATCGGAAGACCACGAGAAGCAAGCTATGATCCCAATCGTTTTACTCTGCTCTCGAATGGGAGGCTGGGGGCAGGAAAGGAAACAACTTTCGAATCTCTTCTGGATTAGGCTGGCGACCATATTCGCAGATTTCAAACGCTTCCGCGTATAGGACTGCATTTCCTTTTTCTGGCCCGTACCACTTGTGCAACGAGTCTCGGAAGCGGTCGGCTTCGTTCTTGGATCGCTTCACCCATCGTTCTTTGAGCCACTCACGCCGCAGTTCTGGTTTGGATGCGGGTGGAGCAGCATTGGTGGATTCAGCGGTTCCATTGGCACCACCTTCGAACGTTTGGGACTCGAGCGCCAGGAGTGCATCGATCTTTTGCTCAAACACATCATCGACCGCGACAGCAATATCAGCAACAAACGGGTAAGGTTTCTTGAATGAGTCGCTAGAGTAAAGAAAGAGAGGATTCTTCTGAAGTGGTTTTGTATCGGGGCAAAAGAACGGAACCGTCACCATATAGGCTGCATCTTGCACGAGAACACCCACATAGCGATGGTCTGGATGGTAGTCCCACGGTCTATGTGAAATAACAACGTCCGCATTCCATTCCCGAATGAGGCGAGTGATGAGACGTCGATTTTCCAGCGTCGGTTCCAGTTCGCCGTCGTGAATATCGAGCACTTGGCTCGTTACTCCCAGTCGCTTGGCCACTTCGGCAGACTCTTGCGTCCGCCGCATTGCCAAGGGGCCGCCAGCCATTTGCCAATGCCCGATATCGCCATTGGTGACAGAGACCAATTTGACATGATGCCCCATTTTGGCCCATTGAGCGGCAGCGCCACCGCATTTGTACTCAGCATCGTCTGGATGGGCACCGAAGCAGATGATTCGAAGCTTGGCTTCTTCTGCGACGAGAAACTGGCTGCTCGCTAGGCAAACATGAATAAGCAGTAATTGCACGGTTCGAATCATGGTCAAACGTCCGTAAAGTGGTGGTTAAGGCGGAATGAGTAGGATAGCAGATTCGCGTTGCTTTCGACTCGGCTTCAACTGCGGCCCGAGCTTTAGAGGTTGTCTCCTCGTGTCAAATATCTCCTGCTGTCAAAACCGGCAGCCCATCAAACAATGTGTTAAGTTCTCACGCCCCAAGATTTTGCGCCCAATGCGAAAATCAATTCCGCCTGCTAGAATTACCGAGGATCGAGTCATCCTTCTCAATGAGGTCATGTTATGTGGAATCGTATTGGTTTATTGTTGACAGTATGGATTGGGTCGACTCTTCTCACCCAGACACATGCTCAAGAAAAGTTCAAAACCTTGGTGGGGCCCGTTCAGGTAGCGGCCGTACCAAAGGGAACCCTGTCTGTCCCCTACCTGACTTGGGGTGGAGATGTCGCTACGTTCCTCGCCAATGGTGACATGAAAACCAAGAAAAGCTCTACGTTCGACAAACTCGGCTTGGACATGCAACTCGTGCCTGGGGACGACTTTATCGGGCAAGTTCGCAATTATATGTCGGGCAAGACAGCGTTTCTTCGAGGGACGATGCACATGCTCGGTCTGGCGAGTGAAGTGATTGGTTCGGACCCGCGGACGAAACCTGTGGTGATCTTGCAGCTCTCTTGGAGCGCTGGGGACCATATCGTTGGGCGACGCACCGTCAAGAACCTGAACGACCTCAAGGGGAAGAAGATCGCTTGCCAGCAGGGGGGACCGCACGTCGGATTGCTTTATGATTCCCTTTCGGCCGCTCAAATTGCCAAGAACGACGTCACGATCGTTTGGGTCAAAGATCTCACTGGTGCGAATGGTCCAGCCGAAGCGTTCCGAAAAGATCCGACGATCGACGCATGTTGTGTCATCACGCCTGACCTTATCGGCTTAACTAGCGGATTTGATTCCGTGGGAAGTGGTGCTGAGGGGACAGTCGAGGGTGCACATCTCGTCAACAGTACCCAGCAAATGAGTCGTTCGATTGCTGACGTGTATGCCGTTCGTCGAGATTGGTTCGATGCGAACAAACCGATGGTAGAAAAGTTCGTTGCTGGTTATCTCAAAGGTACAGAAGATCTTGTTGCCCTTCGCAAAGGGTTCACCGATGCCAAGAAGATGTCGGAGCCCTACAAGCAGATCTTAACGTTGGCGCAAAAGACATTTGGTGTAGAAGTGCTTCCTACGTTGGACATCGACGCGCACGGACTGTTATTGGATTGTTCCTTTGTTGGTTTGCCCGGTCAGATCGCATTCTTCCGCGACAAAGGGAATTTGAGTGGCTTTGAAGCCAAGATGGCAGAGACACTGAATCTGGCAACGACGTGGGGCTATGCAGATGCGCGATTAGGATTTGATCCAAACGCATTCGACTACAATGAGATCGCCAAATTGGGAGGCATTCCTTATGTCGAGCCATCGAACACGGAACGATTTTCGACCAATGCTGAATCGACCGATACATTCCTAGGTGACAATCTAGACGCCAATACGATCGTGAGCTTTACGATCAACTTTGAACCCAACATGGAAGAGTTTTCCGTCGATCGTTACGGCGCAGAGTTTCAACGTGCAGTCAAGGCCGCGAGTACATTCGGTAATGCTAAAGTCGTGATCCGTGGCCATACCGATCCAACGAAGACGCTGATCGATCTCGTTCAATCGGGTATTGAAAAAGGGATCCTCAAGCAAACCGGCGTGAAGGGTAGTTTCAAGTATTTCTACGAAGGCAAGGAACTCGACTTGACCAACACCAAATCGATCGTCGAGCTTATCAAAGCAGGTGCATTCAGTGGAGGCAAAGCCGACCCGATGGTTACCATGCAAGCGGCACTGAATCTGAGCAAGAAGCGAGCTGATGCAGTTCGCGATGCAGTGGCCAAGTTTGCGAAGCAAGCCGAAGTGAATTTGGATATGTCGCAAATCGTTCCCGTCGGTGCTGGCGTTACTGAGCCAGTGATTGCCAAGCCCAAGAGCCCTGCAGAAGCGAAAGAAAACATGCGTGTTGAGTTTCGTATTGTGCGGGTTGAGGCTGAAGTAATTGCTCCATCCGACTTTAATTTTTAGTTTAGCGACCACGAGTGCAGTATTCCACGAAAGAGGAAGTCATGATTGATCGAACAGCGTTCCGAAGGAGCCTTCCAAATTGCGTTCGGTTCACAGTCGTTGGTTTTGGGATCGCATGCTTGGCGGGACTAGCATTGGCTGGCTTGGCGACTACGACGAATGCGTCCGAGAGTATCGTTGTTGTATTACTCGATGACTCAGGGTCGATGAAAACAGAAATGCGAACAAACTCGGGGAACGAACCCCGAATGTCGGTCGCGAAAACTGCATTGACTCGCGTGGTCGGGCAATTGCCGGCAGGAACAAAGTTTGGTTTGTTACTTATGAACGGAGCACGTACCAGCCAGGGGTGGTTGATTCCTCTCGCTTCGTTGGACCGAGCATCCGCTCTTGCCCGCATCGACCAAGTTCGCGCGGAAGGAGGTACGCCTCTTGGTCAATCGATGAAGACGGCGATGGATGAGTTGCTGGCACTTCGAAGCAAAGTCCCCTATGGAGACTATCGCTTGTTGGTAGTCACAGACGGCGAAGCGACCGATAAAGAGTTACTCGACAGGTATCTGCCGGACATGATTTCGCGAGGCATCGTTGTCGATGTCATCGGCGTAGATATGCGTTCCGAGCATTCGCTTGCAAAGCGAACACACTCGTATCGAAAAGCTAACGACGCAGCGAGCTTCGAAAAAGCCCTTACGGAAATCTTTGCGGAGTCTTCAAGCTCCAGCAGTAATGACGATGTTGCTGCAGATTTTGAGATGATCGCCGGCTTGCCGGACGAGTTCGCCACAGAATCGCTCAAGGCATTGACGATGGCTCAAAACGGGGAGATCGCTGAACGAAGACTGGATGCTGGCTTCACGGATCAAAACTCTATGGCAAACGCGCCGATCGGTACAGCGTCCGGTCCGGTCACTCCAACGGAACCAAAAGGCAACAGCTCTGTTTTTGTTGTCGTCGTCATTTTGATTGTAATGACAGCCATCCTAAGTAAGTTCGTCATGTCGAATCAACGTCGATGATTGCTTGGCAAATGTCGAGACAATGTTTCAAGGTTACCAAACTTTTTCTATAACAACACTTTTTAGAAAAACACCGTGTCCCAATCGAAAATAGTCCTAGTTGCGTTCGTATGGTTAGGCCTCTTGGGAGTTGGCGTGGGAGTTTGGAAGTTGTTCTTGCAACCTCAGCATCAGGCGCAAGAATCAGAAAAGAAAAAGGAGCAAGAAAAACAGGTTCTCGACGCCACGCAGGGCACCAGTCGATATCAACATGACTTGGCTTGCGGTGTCGATGCATTCTCAGGGTATGCGGTCCTGCGTTCGCCAGCCTTTCGTGACCAGTTAGCTCAACACGGCATCAGAATGGCAATGAAGGACGATAATGCCGATTATGCGAAACGAATGGATGCACTGGAGTCCGGTGAGATTCAGCTTGCAGCCTTCCCGATGGACGCATTGCTCAAGGTATGCAGTCAACGCAATCGATTGCCCGCAACGATCATCACCATCATCGATGAGACTCGCGGAGCGGACGCTATGGTCGCTTACAAGCAACGTTATCCCGATGTTGATTCGTTGAACGCACTGGAAACACGATTTGTACTCGTTGGCGATTCTCCGAGCGAAACACTTTCTCGAGTGGTGATGCACGACTTTGATCTCTCGCGTCTAGCCAAAGACCCGATGTTGCGAGTTCCTTCCCCTGAAGCCATTCTGCAAGCCTATCGGAAAGCGACTCCATCCACGAACGAAGTATTTGTGACTTGGGAACCCTACGTCGCACAGCTTCTCGAGAATGAGCAGTTGCACGTGTTGGTGGATAGCTCCAAGTTCACGGGCTATATCGTGGACACACTCGTCGTCAGTCGTGATTTTCTGTTGAAGCAACAACCGCTGGTCGAGAAGATCGTCGATAGCTATTTTCGATCGATGAATACGTATCGAGAGCCCGACAAGTTAAAGGAGCTGGTCTTGGAGGATGCCAAGCTTACCAACACCAAACTCACATCGGTGCAAGCGGACCGATTGATCAAGGGGATTCGTTGGAAGAACACTCAAGAGAACTATGCGCACTTCGGGTTGCGTGCGGAAAAGGTCGTTCATATTGAAGACATGTTAGGCCGAATCTCGTCGGTGTTAGTCTCGTCAGGTGGGATGCCCAAAGATCCAACGGGTGGGCAGTTTAGTCGGCTATTTTTTGATAAGGTCTTGGCCTCGCTTCAAAGTTCAAATTTTTTGCCGAACGAAGTCGTACGGCAAGAACGAGAGTTGGTGGAGTTGACCGATGGGCAATGGAATTCGCTTGTGCCAGTCGGTACTTTGAGTGTCCCCGAATTGGTATTTGCGCGAGGCACCGCCAATTTGTCGGAAGTCAGCCGCACTGTTTTGGACGAGATGGCCGAGAAACTGAGGTCATGGCCCGCGTATTACTTGAGAGTAGAGGGGAACGCGGCGAGTGGCGGAAACACCGAAGCAAACTTGAGTTTGGCTGCCCGCCGTGCAGAAGCCACGGTAGAATACTTGAAGTCGTTGGGCGTTCCGGCCGCTCGAATGAAAAGTTCGGCAGGGAAAGTGGGCCAGTCCCGCGTCCTGTTCATGCTCGGCGAATTGCCCTATTAAGCTAATGGCTGAAATACGGCAACGATTAACGTTAAGGTAGTCGAAAGAGATTTGGCATGAGGTTTGGCGTTGAATGAAGTTCGGAATCGAGTACTTCGAGAGATTTTTCTAGCACCTTCGGTAGTCCTCCCCATGGTGGGTGGAGTCTCTGCTTGGTTGGTGTCATGGGCCGCTAATGGTGTGAATGCCTTGACGATAGCTGGGTTGGTCGGTGTGCTCGGCGGAATAGGATGGATGGCTACGCGAGCTATCTTTCAAACCGAAAAAATCACGCACGAAACCATTCGCAAATTGCAAATCCAAGCGTTGCAAGCAGAGCAAGCGGAGTTGGACCATTTGGACCATTTGCTAAGCCGCGACACAGACGATCGCGATCAAGAATTGTTGAGAATGTTGCGGTTGCATCGCGCCCAATTCGAAGAACTGGCTAGCCAACCGGAGATAGCGATTCGAAGTCAAGATATATTGAGTCGCGCGAAGCAATTGTTCACTGCCGCGGTCAATAATCTCTACGAATCGTATAGACTGTTAGAACAAGCCAGGAAGATGAGCGCCCGAGACCAACGTGCTCTATTGATCCAACGAGAGCAACTCTTGAAGGAGATTCACGAATCCGTGGAGCATTTGCAAATGTCGCTGGAACAATACAAAAGCTTGACGAAAAAATCGACAGGAAATGAACTGAGCAAGTTGCGAGACGAACTGGAAGAAAGTTTGCGTATTGCGAAGCGAACGGAAGAGCGATTGCGCGAACTGGAAGGGACTAACCCACATGAGCACGAGTCCTTTCTGAAAGAGTAAATATGTCCATTAAAAAAAGCGAGAAGATCATGACGAAGAAACATTGGATTTTTGTATGCCTATTCGGTGCCGCGTTCGCGGGTTGCGAGCCATCGAACAAATCCACACCGAACTCGACCGGTTCAGGAACTGCAGGGACGAGTTCAGCAAAGCCTGCGACTTTCACCCTCGCTTGGAGCGAGTATCCGTCGTGGAGCGTTTTTGGTGTTGCCGATGAGATCGGGCTACTCAACAAAGAGGCTGGCAAACTTGGAGAATTAGAGAAGAAATGGAACGTTGATATCGTCCTCAAAGGCGTTGACTACGATACATGCCTTCAAATGTACGGTTCCAACACGGCAGACGCGGTTTGTATCACCAACATGGATACGCTCGGGCCAGCGACGGACCGAGCAAGTGTCGCAATTCTCCCGACCTCGACTAGCGTTGGCGCCGACGCATGTATCGCAGTTGGCGTAAATGACCTCGAAGGCTTGAAGGGAAAAACTACGCGTGGATTGGAGCGAAGTGTATCGCAATATGCATTCGAGAGAATATTGATCAAGAAAGGACTGAATCCAAAAGACTATCCGTTCAGCAACATGGACCCGGGAGCCGCAGCCAGCGCATTGCAAACCGGGGATTCTAACGTCCAGTCGATCATGGTTTGGAACCCTTTCGTGATGCAAACCTTGCGTGACCAACCGAAGAGCAAGAAGCTGTTTGATTCCTCGGAAATTCCTGAAGAGATTATCGATATGGTCGTCGTCGGAAAAGACTCCCTCGCTAAAGAAGGTGGCAAAGCGTTCGCGAGCTGCATTGTCGAAACGTTCTATGCGATTAATCAACGTATGGCGGATCCCAAGACAGCAGACAAAACGCTCGTCGCCATCGGTGCGAACTTTAGCAGTCTCGGCTTAGAAGACATGAAGCAAGTCGTGCAACAAACACGATTCTACAAGTCACCGGAAGAGGCCCTCAAACTGCTCAGCAGCGAAGAATTTCGTACCAAGACCATGCCGGCTGTCGCAGAATTTTGTGTCGAACACAAAATTGTCGAAAAGAAACCGTCCATCGGTTTCGATTCGGCAGACTCTCAAGTAAATTTCGATACGAGTTTTCTTCAAGCTGCGACGAGTGGCAAGTAATCGACAACGATTTTGAACATCTAAATTAGTCAGCGAAATTAGATAGTGACCTCTCCATGATTCGACGCCCGATACCTCGCTGGCTTGTGGTCCTCCTAGGGATTCTGGGAGTTTTCAGTCTACTCGCGGTGTATGGTGGATTGTCCTACCGACAGTCCCTCGTCAATGAAAAGCAAAAGGTCATCCCGGGACTGCAAGCTTTTGGCGATGGTGTGACTCGGATGACTGCACCGCAAGGATCCGAGGAAACTCCAAAGCCATCGATGTTGGTGACGGATCTGAGAGCCACCTATTGGCGATTGTTCCTCGGTACCGGGCTGGGAGTGGTTCTTTCGGTAGTCGTTGGAATCGCTATGGGTGCCTATCGATGGATTGCTGCTCCATTAGCACCGATCATTTCGTTTTTGGCCAAGATACCGCCGACCGCCATGCTTCCGATCTATTTCGTTTTGGTCGGAAGCGACCAAACCATGTTCACGACCATGGTCGCATTGGGCATCTTTTTTACGATGGCCCAGTCGGTCTACCAATCGATCGTGAACGACGTAAAGGATGAAGCGATCGATAAAGCCTATACTCTCGGGGCGTCGGATCCTGAGATTGTTTACGAAGTGATTTGGAAGCAAGTATTGCCGCCAATTCTGGACAATATCCGGCTTCAGATTGGCCCCGCCATGATTTTTCTGCTGGCGGCGGAGATGCTAGTAGGTGCGGAAGGAATGGGCTACCGGATTCGTATGGAGTCTAGGGTCCTGAACATGAGTATCGTTTACATCTATCTGTGCATACTTGGCTTCACTGGATTGATAGGCGATTGGTGCCTGCTTTGGTTACGCAAGAAACTCTGTCCCTGGTATGACCGCTAGATCATTCAATCGGCCTTCTATTCATGCATGCACTTGAAATTCGAAACTTGAGCCACTGGTACGGTACGCGACGGATTCTCAACAAAGTGAATCTGACGATCGCACCTGGACAAATTGTGGCGTTGGTAGGTCCCAGTGGTTGTGGCAAGAGTACGCTGTTGCGGGCTATCTTGGGTACAGACCCGCCATCAGAAGGTGAGGTCTTGGCGGAAGGACGACTCGTCACGGAACCCAATCGTGACGTCGGCATCGTCTATCAAAATTACTCGCTGTATGAGTTTTTGAGTGCTGAAGAGAATGTAGCATTCGGACTCAAGCTGGACAAAACATCCTTGATTTCCCGCTTCATCGCGTTGCCTGCGTATTTGCGCAAGCGACGAGAGCATCTGCAAATGGCCCGTGACTTTCTAAAAAAGGTCGGCCTAGAGGCTGCGATGGGACATTACCCGGCCGAACTGTCGGGCGGGATGAGACAACGTGTTGCGATCGCGCAGGCGTTTATCCTACAGCCCAAGATTGTACTTTTGGATGAACCGTTCGGCGCTTTAGACGAAGCGACCCGCGAAGATCTGCAACTAATGCTGCTTCGTTTCTATCAAGAGAACTTAAAGGCGAAACAACGTGGAGAGCGACCGCAATACACGATCATCATTGTGACGCACGAACTGAACGAAGCCATTTACGTTGCCGACCGAGTTATTGGTCTGTCACGCTTTCACACCGAGGGAAGCCAGGGAGCCATGGTTGTTTACGATCGGCCGTGCCCGGTATTCCACCCAGACGATCCGAAGGATCTAAGCAAATTTGTAGAGCAACGCGAAGAGCTACGTTCCGCCGTGTTCGATCCGAACTATGTCAAGCATCATTCCAAGTATGTTTCATTTTGGGATGAACTATCTAATGACGCATTAGCTGTCGCAGCGATGAACTCGAGATAAATGCGTCGATGCCTGTATTTTTCGCTGATTAGAGAACGATATTGGTTCCCAGTAGTCGGCGAACAAAAACAAGAACGATGGCAGTCGCGAGGAGACAGATTCCGATCCAGCCAAGCGTTTGCGATTTGGATAGTCCCTTAAACCAATCATTCATATTGTTCTTTCTTTGTTGATGCCCTACTCGATCGTTGTGCCGATCCTTCAGAGCAAAACTAGTGCCGTTCGAGTATTTCGTACTAAAAGTGCAAACTCTTTGGGTTTCGATAACACGAAGAGACGCTTTCTGACGGACGATATCATGAGCATGTAACAGTGCGCATCGTTTTGGCTCACTAGCTAAAGATGGATGGCACAGTAATTGTTTCGACCTGGTAATCAGGCATGCCGACAGTAGCATCGAAGCAACGAAGTGGGGTTCAGAACGATCGTACGCAAAGGATGTTGACGATTGATCCGTCGGAATCATGAAAACGCTGGTATTCGGGCACGGCTGGATCAAACCGAGCGAAGATTGCTACGACGACTTCATCAGTCCGATGACCAACCCTGTCTACTTCGAAGATCCTCGTCAACTGAGACAACAGCTGGTCGTCGCCGATCACTACAAGAAAACGGCGATGGTGTGTTTGACTTCTTCCTGACGGGCGGTTCCCGTCTGGGAAGTCGCGCTCACTACCTGTCGGCTGCCGGTTTTATCCTGCCGGTGGATATACAAGCAGAAAACCAGATGTACTATTGGTCGAACCACTTGGACCGTCGCATTGGTAACAAGTTCTATGCGTTTAGTGAACTCAATTGGTACAACTACATGAAGAACGCTTCTGCTTTCGCGTTGCCTGTTGAAGGTGGTGACTTGTTCAACCCAGGGTCGCCCGGCGTTCGAGGCAACAACTTGGTTACCAATGCATGGGGCTCAAGGTCAAGCCGAATCGTAACATCGAATCGGGCGTTGCGTTCGAGTTTCCTTTGACCGAGCGTCGAGGAATACTCGACAATCGATTGACCGCCGATCTCATCGTGCGGTTCTAAATCGATCCGAGTACGAGCTGAGACCTTTGCCATCATCCCGCCGATGCATGCAAAGGTGTAGAAGAATAGAAAAAGTAGTCACCCCGCGCGAGGTAGCATCATTTATGCAACCCCGCGGTTCGGCTGCGTGTCATGGCCAAAATAGTTTTTTATTGCTCCGCTGGTATGGAAGTCACTTGGTTCCACGACGAATATGAACTGGTTACTTATGGCGTTGGGTATATCGTGGGAAAACGGCGGAGCAATGGCAGGTAACACCCTCGACGTTCGCATCTTGCTTCAGGCGAAGTCGATAGACTCTACTCGTATCGTATGACACATTTGAGTGATCTTCAGGTACGATATGCTTCATTGATAGCTCCGCAGAGTGTGTGCCTTGTCCGTATCGACTGAAGAGATCGTTGAATGAATCGTTTACGTCTTCTGATTCGCCTATTCCCTTTCCGAAAACTAACGCTGTCAGGTGCTGCGGTTTCGTCGCTACTCATGGCGGGCGAGGTTAAGTCGCAGTCCACAGAGGTTACGCCTCGCCAGCAGGCCCACGCTCATAACGATTATCTGCATGAACGTCCTCTTCTCGATGCGTTGGACCAAGGGTTCTGTAGCGTCGAAGCGGATATCTTTCTGGTCAACGGGGAATTGTTGGTTGCGCACACGCGAGTAGAACTGTCCCCGAAGCGAACATTGCAGTCACTTTACTTGGACCCTTTGCAGGAACGAATCGCAAAGAACAAAGGCTTTGTTCATGCGGGTGTCGATTCTTTTACGCTGCTCATCGATATTAAGACAAACGGTGAGGAGACCTATCGCGCGTTACATCGAGTGCTAACAAAGTACGCTGACATGCTAACACGTGTCGATAATGGTACCGTGAAGAAAGGACCGATTACAGCGATTGTCAGTGGCAATCGCCCTGTGGAAGCGATTCAATCGGAATCGCTTCGTCTGGTTGGAATCGACGGCCGATTGTCCGATTTGGATAGCGACAAAGAGAGTCATCTGTTGCCATTGATCAGCGATAACTGGACCTCTCATTTTCAATGGCGTGGAAAAGGAGAAATCGATCCCAAAGAACTTAGTAAACTCCGATCGATCGTCGGCAAAGCACACGCCAAGAATCGTCTGGTTCGGTTCTGGGCATCACCGGACAACGAAAGCGTATGGCGATTGCTTCGCGACGAGAAGGTGGATCTGATCAACACCGACAATCTCGCTGGTTTAAGTACGTTTCTCGGATCGAAGCCATGAACTGGGCTGACATCCGCACTTCGGTGGAGCATGATCCCGGAATTACCTATCTCAACACGGGCACGTCGGGGTTGATTCCGAAAGCAATTCATCAAGCCACCCTGCGATTGCGAGAGAAGTTGCATCACAATCCGACTGACTACGTTTGGCGGTCAATGGCGGACGAACTGTGGAAGTCTCGTGCGCGACTGGCGACACATTTGGAGACCAATCCCGAACGATTGGTGTTTTTCTCGAACATCTCTCAAGCGATCAATACGTTTTGTTTGTCGGTCGATTTGCCGCAAGGTTCCGACATTTTGCTATCAGATCACGAGTACGGAGCGATGCGATGGGCATGGGAGCGAGCTGCAAAGATTCGTGGTTGGAACATTGTTCCATTCACGCTTCCCGTTGAAACGGAATACTCACAAGAGATTGTGGCAGCCGTCGAGCGTTCGATAACCGGCAATACCAAGCTGTTGTTTTTGAGTCACATTTTGTACTCGACGGGGTTAGTCCTCCCCATCCAAGAGATTTGCGCTCGAGCTCGCTCTCGTCATATCGTCACATTCATCGACGGGGCGCACGCACCGGGGATGCTGCCGTTAGATCTGTCGACTATGGACGCCGACTTCTATGCAGCGAATCTTCACAAATGGTTTTTGACGCCAGTTGGGGCCGCGTTTCTTTACTGTGATCCACGTAGTAGACATCATCTTCGACCATGGCAAGTCAGTTGGGGATTCTCGGAAGGCGAATTGAGTGCAACCGAACGAAACGAGTTTGGTTCAACGCCATGGATTCGGCAATTTGAAATGGAAGGAACACGCGATCTGACATCGTGGTTTGTAGTATCCCAAAGCTGTGATTTTATCGAATCGCTTGGGTACTCAGCTATTCGTGCGCGGCATTTCGAGCTAAGCTCGTTCGTTCGAGAGGAGCTAAGCAGATTGGGTGGTTTTCAATTGTGCACACCCAATCATCAAGAGTTGCGTGGTGGTCTAACGTCGTTTCGACTTTCAGCCGATGTCGATGGCCAGAAATTGAGAAACGAATTATGGAACACATATAAGGTAGAGATCAATGTCATCGACTTCGTAGGTATCCAATACTTCCGAGTGTCTACTCATGCCTACAACACGATGGAAGAGATTGAGAAGCTAGCGAAATCGCTACGACGTCTATTAGAGAAGGGCAGTCGTGCATGACCGAAGTTTCACGCTCCAATTGGGTGTTGACCTGTGGATGTTTTCTTTCCTTTTTTGCCTTTGGATTTATCGATAACCTCAAAGGTCCTATCCTTCCTGAGTTGCTTCATGCTGAGCAATTCACCATGAGTCAGGGTGGAACCATTTTCTTAGGTGCATATATTGGTTTTATCGTAGCCACGTTACTTACTGGGGTTATCTCCGATCTCGTTGGAAATCGTCGTGTACTGCTACTCTCTGCTGCTTGTTTGATTTTCGGACTAGTGGGTGTTAGTCAGAGCGATTCGTTCTGGCTCTTGATTTTGCTCATGGGGTGTATCGGGTTAGGGCTAGGAGCAGTTGAAGTCGGTGCGAACGGTCTCATCCTCGAACTACATCATCACAATCCAGGCCGCTACTTGAATTTGCTCGCCACCTTTCATGGGACCGGTTCCTTTTTGGTGCCGCTCTACGTTGCCGCGTTGATTCATTGGAATTGGAGATGGCAATCGATCTTTCTTTCTACAGCCACACTAGCAGTGGGATTGGCGGCTATATTTGTTTGGCCATCTCCTTTGACTCCTCAACGTTCGATCCAATCGCCATCGCGATCGAAGCCGAGGTTTCGCGAAGTTCTAGCTGCTGGCTTTCAGTCGCCGATGGGTTGGTACTACTTGTTGATCAGCACGTATGTTGCGGTCGAATTAGGAGTAGCAGCTTGGTTGATGGAGTATCTGCAGCAGGTGCGTGGGCAATCGGTGAATCAGAGTTCTTTTTATCTTTCTGCCTTTTTTGTCATGATCATGTTGGGACGATTGATGGGCAGTTTTGTCGTGGAGAGAATCGGTTACCATCGAGTCGTAACCGTCGCATTGATCGGCGGAGGCAGTTGTTTGCTTTTAGGTATGCTGCTGCCAGATTCGATGCTCTTTCTATTCTCTTTATCAGGAGGATTTTTCTCGATCGTGTTCCCAACGGTCACTGCGATCGCGACTAGCAAGCACAAAGCGAATGTGGGTTCAATGCTCGGGATACTCTTTACGTTTGGCGGGCTGGGTGGAGCCATCGGCCCATGGTTAATCGGTATCGTTAGTCAATGGGGAGGACTAACGGCAGGGATGTGGGTGCCGTTGGGATTCTGTATCGTAGCTTTGGCAACATCGGTGATCATTAAGCGATAAGCATGCCTGCGATGCGTGCTGTCAGGTTCTCGGCTAGCAATGCACCACTCGTCGTGCACTTGTGGCCTCAACGGATGCCAACCCTCAATCAACGATGGCTTTAGCGCCGATATTGCATCATATCCTTCTTTTGCTTCTTGCTTGGCTTGTTTATTGACCTGTCGGATGCCTCGGAATACGATAGCAAAGTGGCATGGACGATTGCTCTCGTCAAATTCAAATTTACCTAGCTTGAGGAAATGACTTTGGATCGCGAAACACTTCTGCAGGCGATTGAGCATGGACCGGTACGTTTAACGATGAATGATGGATCAAGTTACGAAGTCAGTAGCTTGCGCGATGTAGCGGTCGATAGCACTACTTGCTACTTGATGAAGCGTGGAGACGATGGACGCTACCGTGCTGTTTGGTTGGCTTTGGTTTGCATGACTAAGGTCGAGCAATTGTCCGTAGTCTCGTAGGCAGAATAGTTCTTTTGAAGAAGCCAACTTTCGCAATATCTTCGTTTCTCAAGCGATAAGCATACCGGCGATGCATGCTGTCATATTAGCAGCGAGTGTTCCGCCGATAAGCGCCTTCCAACCGAGTCTCGCTAAATCGGCTCTTCGTTCGGGCGCCATCGCACCGATCCCGCCGACCTGGATGCCGATCGAACTGATGTTTGCAAAGGCTGCGAGCGCGTAGGTCATGATGATCCGAGTACGTTCGCTGATCGGGCTCTCCCCCGTAAGCATCGGACCGAGTTGACTAAAGGCTAGAAATTCGTTCGCAACGGTTCGCAGGCCGAGCAGTTTTCCTGCGGCAAGGCAATCGCCACTTTCGATCCCCATGATCCAAGCCATCGGTGCAAAGGCATAGCCCATGAGGTACGCGAGCGTTAGCGTCGGCTTGTTGTCGGCGTCCTTGAGCGAAAATAGCAAGCCGATATTCCCGAGAATGAGATCGAGCAGGGCTACCAATGCGAGGAACGCGATCAACATAGCACCGATGTTGAGTGCCAACAGCAAGCCATCGGATGCTCCTTGAGCGGCAGCGCCAACGACGTTTGGGCTCGTTCGTTCGTTGGAAAGTTCAAGTGACTTGTTGACTTCGACACCTTCCTGTTCCGGGTGCATGATTTTGGCAACGACCAATGCGGCTGGAGCCGAGATGATGCATGCGATCATCAAGTGTCCTGCTTCTGCTCCAAAATTAATGTAGCTGGCCAGCAGCGAGCCCGTTACGGTCGCGAATCCACCGACCATCATGGCGTTTAGTTCCGAGTTGGTCATTTTGGCGATATACGGCTTCACCAGAATCGGAGCCTCCGTTTGCCCTACAAAGATATTCGCCGCGACCGACACCGTTTCCGGACCACTCGTACCGAGTGTAAATTGCATCAACCAAGCGACCGCCCGAACGAGAAGTTGCATTATTCCCAGATGGTACAGCACAGCCATCAGTGCCGAGTAGAAGATAACCGTGGGAAGCACGGCGAAGGCAAAGGTTTGCAGTACTGGACCACCATCCTCGGCACCGAAGACACCAAATACGAATTTGGAGCCCTCGCGAACGCAGTTCGTTACACTGCCAACGGTTTCGTTAATGATTTCAAATCGTGACTGAGCCCCTGGCGTTTTTAGGAGCACCAGAGCCAAGACGAACTGTAGAGCGATCCCGCCAAGAACGATGCGCCATGGGAACCTGCGTCGATTATTGGAGAGTGCCCACGCAATAAGGACCATTACGAAAAGGCCTAATCCACTGATAGCTTGCAATTGCACAACACCCTCCGAGTCTCTTAAAATCGATTTCAGGGAAGATGATAACTCATTCGAGGAACGGTTTGAACGATTCTTGGAAAGAATGCTTTCATTACCTAAACGCCCAAAGTCCCGCAGAAGGGAACTTTTGCCATCCCTGTGCAATCCAAACTTTTTGGCTGATCGGCATTGTCAACGCATCCCAGGCAACCGGAAGATAATGCGAAAGGATTTGGATTTCTATTGAGTGTTGTAAGAATTGCTCCTTCTGCGACGATGGCGACAATTCTATCTTGAACATAATCTCGTCTCTTTGTAGGCGAAACGTTGAAGGCGGGTTGAGAATTGTTCGATGGTTGGTTGTCGAGCACCGCATGTCGTTCCTTCTTCCCCTTACTTATCCCGACTATGTCCTCTGGCCCATCGGACGAAAACGTAGAGCAGACCAAACGGCGAATTCGTACCTTGGTGAACGAGGTTACGGAATTGTCCAAGTCGGACATCAAGGCTGGGGAATATTATCCTGCGGTTTTGCAAAAGATCATTGCCGCCCTGGCAGCTGAGGGTGGAGCTATTTGGTTGATCGAGCAGGATGGAGCGATGCGATTGGCGCATCAAATCCAGCTCGATCCCATCCTCATGCAGGGTGATCGGATCGAGGCGATCCAGCATGGTCGTCTGCTCTCGCGACTCATTACGCAGGGTCGAGCAGAGCTTGTGCCGCCTCTTTCCGGGACCGGGGATCCGGACGGCGAAGCTAATCCGACTCCCCACCTTTTGGTGACGGCCCCATTGGTTGCGAACAAGCAACCGGTAGGACTTTTGGAAGTCTTGCAACGGGCAAACTCCCCTTCCGAAGCCCAACGCGGTTATTTGCGGTTCTTGGAGCATATGACCAAGCTGATCGGCGATTGGCTTCAAAGCCATACGCTACAACAGGTGTCGACCCGTCAAGAAATGTGGCAGCAAGCGGATCAGTTCGCTCGATTGGTGCACGATAATTTAGATCTTCGCGATACTGCGTATACGATTGCCAACGAAGGTAGGCGTCTGATCGAATGCGACCGCGTTAGTGTGGCACAAATTCAGGGTGGTAAAGCCAAAGTCATCGCTATTTCCGGGCAAGATTCCATCGAGAGCCGATCGAACATTGTTCAATCGCTAACCAATCTCGCGACTCGTGTGGTTCGGAGTGGCGAGCCGCTTTGGTATGATGGAAGCACAGAAGATTTACCACCTCAGTTAGAGGAAGCGATCGAGGATTATGTCGACCTTTCTCACGGCAGAACGATTACCGTCTTGCCACTTCGTCAGCCCGAACGAAAGACCGAGGGTGATGTGCTCGCATCGAGAAACGAAACGAGCGAGACACGTCAGCGCCGCGACATTATCGGGGCACTCATCGTGGAGCAGATCGAAACGCAATTGTCCAAGCCTACGCTAGAAGGCCGCGTCGATTTGGTTTATGAGCATGCGTGCCGTGCAATGTCAAATTCGTTGGCCCACAGCAACATCATCTTCATGCCTTTTTGGCGGTTCCTCGACCGAGCGCTTTGGATGTTCCGCGGATCGACGATGCCCAAGACGGTGTTTGCATTGAGCGCGTTAGCTATCGGTCTCATTGCCATGTGCATCATTCCCATTGAATTCAAATTGAAGGGAAATGGTGAACTGAAGCCCACGATCGAACGAAATGTCTATGCCCATGCGAACGGCAACGTCGAAGATGTGTTGGTGGGTCACGGTGCCATTGTCACGGCAGGACAACCCTTGGTCATTATGAAAGATGACGATTTGTCCAAGGAGATCCAGAACCTAGAAGACCAAAGCGCACAGGCGAGACAGACGCTGTCGAATGCAACCGTGCGAATAAACACAGAGAAACTCGACAAAGCGGAAACCAATCGAGTGAATCAAGAGGCTTCCAATGCTCGGAGTAAGCTCGTTGAACTTGGGGAACAGTTAAAGCTCAATCGGGACAAAGCAGAAAAATTGATCCGAACAAGCCCCATTGATGGAGTTGTAACCACTTGGGATGTCGAGCGCGTTCTTAACCGCAGACCGGTCGTGATGGGACAGGTATTGATGACGATCGCTGATAAACAGAAAGACTGGGAGATCGAGGTTTTGCTTCCAGAAAAGAGGATGCGATACTTGGACTACGCGTTTTCGCAGGAGAAAGAAAAGAACTACCTGCCTGTTGATTTCATCATGATGACGGATCCGTCGGTTGCCCACAGTGGAAAGCTGTACATCACGGGTGTCAGTGCTAGAGCAGAGCTTCATCCGGAAGACGGTCCAGTGGTAAAGCTCAGATGTATCCCTGATGAGGAATCGATGAAGAAACTGAGTCGGGACCCAGGCGCTCGTGTCATAGCTAAAGTCAGGGCTGGCCGCCGAAGTGCCGCTTTTGTATGGTTTCATGAAGTTGTCGAGTGGGTACGCGCCTACTTGTTGTTCTAATGTCCGAGTCGAAACAAATGAAAAGATCACTTTGGATTAGTTGCTTTATTCTCTTGATCGTGGGAGGCGTACTCAGCGCCACTCCGAATGTTCGTTCTTGGTTTCATGAACGACTTCCTTTCTTGGGGATCAACGGTCCGCGGATTCAGGAACAAAACACACTGGCTGTGGATGCAAAGGATTCGATCCCTTTGGTAAACATCGATATGCCGAGGAGTGATGAGAGTCCCATCGTTCAATCCCCAAACTCCGCAATTGGATCCTATGGTGAAGTTCAGTTAGCGCAAGCACTTCTGCCCACAGCTCAGTCAGGGTCTCGACCATTGGGATCGCTGCCTTCGGCTCGACCACCAGAAGGTCCAAAAACCAGGTTAACGCAGTCAGGTGGGATTGGGGTCGTGCCTCGCGAAGGGGTTGAGGTTCCACCAGCATCCTCTTCGGATCGGATTTTGATCCCTCAAGCAAGCTTGGTATTCAAGCGTGATATTCCGCTTGCCGCTCCCGTGGACGGAAGCATCATGCAGCTCAATGCTGACGATGGACTCAGTGTAAAAGCAGGTGATCCGCTCGTCGTCATTGACTCGCGAATTGCGGAGGCCGAAGTCAAGGTACAGACGCAAGAATTGGAACAAGCGAAGTTGGAGGCGAACGACAACAGCAGTGAACTTTTCGCAGAAGCTTCTTACGAAGTGGCCAAGGAGGATTTTGCGAGATCCAATGAACTCTCCGCTAAAGGATCGGAAAGCGATTCCGACAACCGGCGAAAAGGACTAGAACTGAAAAAGGCGGGTTTGCAGATCAAGGTAGCGAAACGAGATAGTGCAAAAAACAAAGCCGTCGTTGGCGTTGCTGAAGCAAAACTGGAAGCCGCGAATGTGCAAGTGGGACTTCGGAGCATGAATGCGCCTTTTGACGGCCTCGTATATGAAGTCAATAAACGACAGTTTGAATTTGTCCGTACTGGTGAACCAATCTTTAGTCTCGTTGACATGACAGGACTAAGAGTACAGGGACAAGCAAACACCAATGTCCCACCTCATCAATTGAAAAACGCAAAAGCAAGGATTTCAATAGAAATCTCGCCGGGCGCTTCCAAGGTTGTAGAAGGAATCGTCGGTTTCGTCTCACCAAAATCGAATACCCCAAATGAGTATACCGTTTGGGTCGAGATTGCGAACGAGCAGTTACCAGATGGGCAGTTTTTACTTCGTGGCGGGATGAACGCTTCGATGGAAATCTTCCCGATTCGATAACGTCTAAGAATTTATTGCGGTGCATTTTGTTTGATTGTGCTGTTGCTCAGTAGGCAAAATCTGCGACGCCTTGATCCTCTTTTCAATACCGGTTGATTTATGACGACGATGGCTGATTCACTGGTCAACAGCGCGATGCGACCGCTAAGGTTGCGTCGTCGTCCGGACCTGGAATCTCGTCGGCATCGCTATCATGGCAGAGCCTATTGGGTTGTGAAGGAGCCTGTTGGGCTCAACTACTTTCGATTCCATGACGAAGAATTCGCAATACTGAACATGCTGGATGGCCAGACTAGCCTCCAGCAAATCAAAGAGAATTTTCAAGCCGAGTTTGCGCCGCAGAGAATATCACTCCAAGATCTCCAGCAGTTCGTGGGTATGCTTCACCGAAGCGGACTCGTGATTTCCCATTCGGGCGGACAAGGCCGACAGCTTCGTCGGCGCGGAGACCAGAAGAAACGGAAAGAGCTACTCGGGAAGTTTACCAATGTCTTTGCGATTCGTTTTCGAGGTATCGATCCGGACCGCATTCTCAATCGATTGTTACCTTGGTTTGGTTGGTTGTTTACTGTTTGGTGTTTGATCGCCGCAGCCTGCTTTGGACTGACAGCTATCACTTTGGTTTTGCTCAACTACCAAGAGTTCAAGACGAAACTACCGACGTTCGAAAGTTTCTTCGCTGCCAACAACTGGGTTTGGTTGGGGCTGACCATGGCATCCGTAAAGGTGCTGCATGAGTTTGGGCACGGACTGAGTTGCAAGAAATTCGGTGGTGAGTGCCACGAGATGGGTGCGATGTTGCTCGTGTTCACTCCGTGCCTTTACTGCAATGTCTCTGACTCCTGGATGCTTCCTAATAAGTGGCAGCGAGTATTTATCGGCGCCGCGGGTATGTACGTAGAGTTGATATTGGCCTCGATTGCCACTTTTTTGTGGTGGTTCAGCGAAGATGGCTTCTTCAATTTCCTGTGTCTTAGCGTAATGTTTATCTGCTCGGTGAGCACCGTAGTCTTTAACGGAAACCCGTTGCTACGTTTTGACGGTTACTACATCACGATGGATTTGCTGGAGATCCCCAACCTTCGTCAAAAAGCCAATGAAATTCTGAAGCGTTGGTTTCAAAAAAACTGCCTCGGTTTGGAACTTCAAGACAACCCGTTCCTTCCAACGCAGTACCGTTTCTTGTTTGGTGTTTTCACCATAGCTTCTTCTATTTACCGTTGGGTGGTGGCCTTTGGAATCATCATGTTCTTGAACCAAGTGTTGAAGCCCTACGGTTTGCAATCGCTCGGCCGAGCTTTTGCTGTAGCAGGTGTTGCCGGGATGATAGTTCCCGCTGTGATTTCGATTGTGAAATTTTTCCGAACCCCCGGGCGAGCGCAGAAAATGAAACGTGCCAATGTTCTGACAAGTGTCTTGATCGCTTCGGCCATACTTTCTCTCTTTTGCTTCTTGCCTCTCCCCTTTCATGTCAATTGTGCGATTGAAGCTCAACCCAAGGATGGCAAAGAAGTGCGCACGTTTGTTCCTGGGAAGATTGTAAAGTGGAACAAGCGGCCTGGCGATTCTGTACGAGCAGATGAAGTCATCGGAGAATTGGAAAACATTGACCTTGAAATCCAGTTGAAAAAGGCCCGAGGCGAACTGGAAATGGTTCAAGCGCGATACAAACTACTGGATAGCTTTGCAAGTCGTGACCCTAGTCTTGCAGCCCAAGTCGCTGAAGAGCAAAAGGCGCTTCAGACAGCAATTGGGACAGTGAAAGAGATTGAAAATCAATATGCTCGATTGAGCATTCGAAGCCCAATCGATGGAGTGATCTGTCAACCGCCAGAAAAAGAGGACAACAAGGCCGCAAAGGCACAAAAGCAACTTCCTTCTTGGTCGGGAAGCCCGTTCCATGAGAAGAATGCCGAAGCGGTATTCGAAGAAGGAGAGCTCATTTGCATCGTTGCCCCTTCACCCGAACTCGAAGGAGTCCTGGTCGTCGACCAACACGACTTGGGACTCGTCAAAGTTGGGGATCAGGTGGAGGTGATGTTCGAGGCTGCCAAGTTGGAATCATTTTACGGCAAGATTCGAAGCTTCTCGGAATCGGAAATGAAAGAGACGTCAGCCAGCCTTTCGACTCAAGCAGGCGGATCACTCGATACGAAAACGGACGAAACCGGAAGAACTCTCCCAATGAGTACGTCTTACCAAGCGAAAGTAGACTTTGAAAACCTTACCATCCCTTTGCGAGGCGGCTATCGTGGACAAGCCAATGTTCATCTTGCCTGGAAATCCCTAGGATGGCGATTGTATCGGTATCTTGTTAAGACCTTTAACTTTGAATTCTAGTAACTCGCTCGTGCATGTCGCCGGATTCATGGTACATTCACTTTGATATCGGGAGGCTGCGAGCTTCACCAACCCAGTTTGTTTAGGAGAAGAGTATGGCATCAGAAATAGAAAACCCAGAAACCGCAGAGGCTCAGCGTCAACAATCTCAGCCAGTGCAAGTGCAAGTCAAAGATGAAGATGCGATTGCATGTTATGCAAACTTTTGCCGCGTCACAGGCTCCCCAGAAGAACTCATCGTCGATTTCGGATTGAACCCACAACCCGTTGGCGTTCCAAAAGATCCAATCGTTGTCAAGCAACGGATCATCATGAACTTCTACACATCGAAGCGATTGTTGGCTGCTCTTCAAATGTCGATTCAGCGTCACGAAGCAGTCTTCGGCGTTTTGGAAACCGACATCCAAAAGCGACTTCGCGTTCAACAGTAGAGCTATCCGAACGCGCCCAGTCGGTTAGGCTCTGTCGAGCGTTCTCTGTTGATCACAACATATCCAAAACAGCTCACTTTTCTAAGTGGGCTGTTTTCGTTTTTGCCCAGCGAAGCTGGAGAACCCAGTCGGTACTCGGTGCAGAATTACTTTTGACAACTTCCTATCGAATCATTTATCGATACGCCGGAAATGGAGTTCTTCTCTCCCTTTATTGATATCCACGCGTCTGTTTAATCCCGGCTGCTGATCCGCTCAAGATTTGATGATATACCCAGGCGAAGTATCGGGCTTCGGATCAAAGCTATCCATGTGAGCAAATCCACCTTTAGGGTAGATTTGAATTACGGACTTTGCCTTAGTCTTTGCGTAACGCTTCCAACTGGAAGAGGTTTCCGATCGACGCCCCGCCCTACCGAGCCAACCCGCATAGAGGAACTGTCTGCGAGAACCCATCCCCGCGAATCTACGACACCCAACTCCATTTGATTGATGGAAGAATTGTCCTGAATCATCCTGATAACGACAAAGACCGTTTCTTTGCATAAAGGAACGCAAATATGCGTGGTTTTTCATTCCTGAACCCAAAATTCGCATTGAGAGCTGGAACACATTACAATTCAGCCATGCATCTTCTCGCTATTTGTCATTTGTTTGGAGAGTAAAGAATGTCGCTGTCTCGTTTTTCATTAAGCTTGGCCCTTGTGACCGCAGGTTGGAACTCAGTTGCCATTTCTCAAGAAGTAAAACAAGAGTTCATCCCAAAAGATGTAACAGCCAAGACCGGCGGGTATAGCCCGATTCGCGCTGTCATGGACGAGAAAGCGGAACTGTTCAAGAAAGAGCCAGACGGTTTGATGGCTAAGAAGTATGGAAAGATCACCATCGAAGGTGAGAGCTGGGGCTTTCTGCTCAATGAACCAGAAGAATCTGAAGCAACTCTCTTTATCGATTCGAACCGCGACGGCGACTTGACCAACGATCCTGTCGTCGATTGGAAAGGTGTAAAAAACGAAGCGACTGGATTGACACAATATAACGGGAAAGCTGAGCTCAAGCTGCCCGACGGAAATCTCGGTGCGATTGGTTTGTATCGATTCGATCCGAAAGATGAGAAGCGTGCTCAACTCAAAGACACAGTACTGTTCTATATGGACTTTGGTTACGAGTTCATGTTCAAGCTGGACGGCAAGGAGTTCAGTACCTTCGTAGCGGGAGTTCCAAAGCAAAATGGATCACTCGCTTTGGATCGCGATGGAAATGGCATCATCAGTTCGCGATTGGAACGCGCCAAGATTGGCGAGCCCTTCAACTTCACGGGAACAACGTACGAGATCCGGGTCCTCGATGGCAAGCTATTGGTAGGGAAGTCGGAGAAAGAGCTTCCACAATCGCCAATGCCTCCCGATTTGAGAATTGGAAAGACGGCCATTGAGTTTACGGCAACAAAAATGGATGGTGAAAAAGTTTCTTTCCCTGGTTCATTCGCTGGGAAGGTCGTGATGCTCGATTTCTGGGCCACTTGGTGCGGTCCATGCATTGCTGAGATCCCAAACATGAAAGTCGCTTACGAAGAATGGCACGACAAGGGCTTTGAAATTCTGGGCATTAGTTTGGATCGTGAAGGAGAGGAAGAAAAAGTTCGAAAGTTCCTTGAGGCGCGAGAGCTACCCTGGCCGCAAGTTTACGAAGGCAAAGCATGGGATGTCGAGTTAGCGCGTACCTATGACGTTTCCGGAATCCCGTTTGTCCTATTAGTCGATGGCGACTCCGGCAAGATCCTCGGCACATCCCGACAATTGCGAGGCGAGGGATTGAGCGAATTCATCGGCAAGCAATTGGAAAAGAAAGAGTCGATAGCCAAGACATCCGCCAACGAATAGCGGATGGTTGATCGCAAAAAGGTGCCCAAAATCGCATCACTTTGCGTTTTCGAACCCATCGATGATCGCGAACTGGAAATGAATTCCGTCGACGTACGACTCCGTGATCCAGGTGCGACTAGAGGATGAAACCATGGCCAGATGTATGGAAGCGCTCGAAGGCCGGCCCTTAACGGTTCAATCGCACGATCCGCGTTTGCGTGCGCAAACAATAGGAGTAAAGTTCGAGCCGTAGCAATTACTGAGCATTCAATGCCTACTCGATGCTCTTTCGGAAGCCTTGGATAAGTTTCGTTTCACCAATACTACCGCGTTGTGCTAATGTTTCGTTGATTCGCTGCGCTGTCAATCCAGGTAGTTGCAGACTTGATTCGATTCCTTGATAGGCCCCATCCAGTAATCGATACATTTGGAGTGACTCACCGTCGTGCCTCCAGACCTCCAAAACATGCATGGCCGCAAACAATTGCATTTTCTTGATCGCTGAGGAAGTCAGCTCGACTTCGATCACTCAGTTGGGTGGTGGATCGACTTCAAAATCCAATTCTTTCTTTCCCAACAACTGAGCTGCGTGCGTGATATAGTACGATTCATTCGCTTCAAAGGCTTTGCTCAAGTCGGATCGCTTGACGGTTACCGATGCGACGCTGATGATTTCAATATCCATGAGTTCCGAGTACGTCTCAACGATGCGACCGATGAGACAACCGATGCTTTCATGTTCTCGCTTTGGAGACATCATTTCCAACACTCCATTGTCATACGTCATGCGAGGGACACTTCCGGAGCGTTGATCAGCAAGAGCGACGTAAGTCTCCCAGGCGACGTTTTCCTAAAGCGCAACGAAAGAATTCGATCGCGGTAGCGGTACATTTCGATCGTTCGAATTCGGTTCGAAATCTCGCGATTCAGCGATCGCGACACCCCTCTTTTGATGCTCTTGGCTCCTTACGGCAGCGATCTCTCCATTATTGGTGTTTCTAGAGCCGATCGCCTTTGCAATCGATTCGTAAATCCGTTAAAACCGATGGTACCATCCCATTTCGAGGATGTGAAATTCGATCGTGTTTGTCAGAACGCGATGGCAACCCAACCCATACGATGCCGGTAGCCTTGGTACATTCCATCATTCGGATTCTCTATTTCGATCGGACTGTCAAGCACCCTCGATTGACTACGATTTGTAACCATGGCAGAGTCTATTCTTTGGCGTTTTATGTGGGTCGAAAAGGAAAGCTGCAGTAACGATGAATCTACAATCGTTGAGCTTGGGAATAGTGTGCCGAAGTCTTCTGTTGTTTGTTGTATTGCAAATCAATGCTGCTTCGATTCACGGCCAAGAGTCTTTGTTGTGGCGCGCGCTTCCCTCACTGCCAGACCATGAAGGATTTGCAGGGCCGTTTGCCGGTACAGACGACTCAGTAATGATGGTCGCAGGAGGAGCGAACTTTCCAAAGAATATGCCATGGGAAGGAGGAACCAAAGTCTGGTACGACCGTGTGTTCCTGCTCGATGTACTGGAGGGAAATTGGCGAGAGGTTGGGAAGCTGCCTCGACCGCTTGGGTATGGCGTGTCGATCTCCACAGTCGATGGAATTGTTTGCATCGGAGGGAGTGATGCAAACCGGCATTACCAAGATTGTTTTCGACTGAAGTGGCAACAGGGGAAACTCGAAGCAGCAACGCTTCCATCATTACCTAAGCCCTGCGCCAATGCATGCGGTGCTTTGTTAGCAAACACAATCTATGTGGCTGGTGGACTCGAATCACCTACAGCAACTGAAACACTAAAGACATTCTGGTCGCTCGATCTGTCCGATCCGCAAGCACAGTGGCAAGAGTTGGAGCCATGGCCGGGATCTGCTCGAATGTTGTCGGTAGCTGCAGTGCAAGACGGTTCGTTTTTTCTTTGTAGTGGCACGAATCTCAAGGCGGGAGCCGATGGGAAAGCCATTCGCGAATATCTGCGTGATGCCTATCGTTACGAACCTAAACGAGGATGGAAAAGAATCGCAGATCTACCGAGGTCGGCAGTGGCGGCACCAACTCCGGCACCTGCCTATAGCGAATCAAAATTTCTTGTCATTGGCGGAGACGACGGCACACTCATCGATTTTCAACCTCCCGAAAAGCATCCTGGATTCCCTAAGACGATTCTCGAGTATGATATTGTTTCGGATCGTTGGCAAAACGTAGGTGAAATGCCGGTGGGGCATGTGACAACAAGCATTGTTGGTTGGCAAAATCGCTGGATTATTCCGACCGGTGAAATCCGACCAGGAAAACGTTCTCCTTCCGTTTGGTCGCTTCAATTATCGAAGTAGCTAACGATTATCGAAGTAGCTTACTAACTCTCCTGACACGATGAGTTCATCTTTCACGCTTCCCCTCTTTGTAATCCCTCCGAGTATTTAGGAACAATCTACTGTGCGAACAATATTGCTATTGGTAACCATGTTTTTGACCGTTTGTGTTTGGGGCGCCGAACCAAAACTGGAAACGATCGATGTTTTTCCACCGGGCATGAACGGTATTGCTCGTTATAGAATTCCCGGCATAGTTGTAACTCCGAAAGGAACGGTGCTTGCGTATTGCGAAGCGCGAAAGAACAACAGTTCCGATTGGGGCGAGATTGAAGTTCACTTGCGACGCTCTATCGATGGTGGTTTGACTTGGCTACCATCGCAGAACATTGCGCATCGCGCAGATCGCATCGAAGGGAATCCACGCAAGGCAGCAGGTGGTGAACGAGAACAGACCGTGAATAATCCGGTCGCAATCGTCGATCGTGAGACGGGAGCTATCGAATTCCTTTACTGTGTGAACTACGCTCGCTGTTTTTCGATGCGTAGTACAGACGATGGGCTTACGTGGAGCGATCCTGTCGAGATTACTGCTACGTTCGAACCTTTTCGTCAGAAATACAACTGGAAAGTTATCGCAACCGGACCTGGTCATGGAATTCAAATCAAGAGCGGTCGTTTGGTCGTTCCGATTTGGTTAGCCTACGGAGACACCGGAGATCACAAACCGTCGGCCTCGGGCACGATCTATAGCGATGACCATGGCAAAACTTGGAAGGCAGGTGACATTGCGTTTCCTGACGAAGGAGAGTTTGGTGATCCCAACGAGACGATGCTCACCGAGCTGTCCGACGGTCGAATTATGTTGGTCGCGCGGAGTGTATCCAAAGCCAATCGCAAATTGATATCCCATAGTTCCGACGGAGCTACTGGCTGGAGTCGCCCCGTATTTCATGAGCAATTGTGGGAGCCGATTTGCATGGCGAGCATCGTGGCTCATCCCGCCAAGCCGGGTACGTTGATTTTTTCGAATCCGCATAGTCTCGAACTCGATAAGGGCGGAAAAGAAAAGCCAGCTGGCAGAGGCAAGCGTCGCAATCTGTCCATTAAACTGAGTCACGACGATGGCAAGAGTTGGCCTGTGAACAAGACACTCGACGCTGGCCTCAGTGCTTACTCAGACTTGGCAGTCCTGCCGGATGGCACAGTACTCTGTTTCTACGAAGCCGACCAATCGATCGCTTGCGCGCGGTTCAACTTGGAATGGATCACAGCTCCGTAAGGCGGCTAAGTTTCAAAGAGTTGGTCCAATAGGCCATGGGCAGAATTCGTCATCACCGTAGCCTAAAAGCTCACTTTTAGTTTTCTTTCCGCTCGCTGTTTCCAAAATCGCTTCAAACAATCGATCTCCTGCGTCTTGGAGGCTTTCTCCCTCCAAGACTGTACCCATGTTGAGATCCATATCGTCTGGCATTCGCTCAAACAAAGCACTGTTCGTCGCAACTTTGATGCTTGGAACCGGTTTGCATCCAAAGCAACTCCCTCGGCCGGTAGTGAACACAACTACATTGGCTCCACTGGCAACCATGCCTGTGACACAAACCGGATCGAAGCCTGGTGCATCCATGATCACCATTCCCTTGGTTTGGACGCGATCACCATATTCGTAAACCGCTTGAAGCGGGCTACTCCCTCCCTTGGCCGCGGCACCGAGCGATTTTTCGATGATGGTTGTCAGGCCACCTGCTTTGTTTCCGAGCGAGGGATTGTTATCAAACTCTTCTCCGTAATGAGCCGTGTAGTCCATCCACCATTCCATTTTGGCCAATAGGTCTTGAGCAACCTTCTCATTGTTCGCTCTCTTGGTAAAGAGTTGCTCTGCGCCGTATAGCTCGGTAGTTTCAGAGAGTATCGAGGTACCTCCGCAAGCGACGATCTTATCAGAAGCGATCCCCAACGCAGGATTCGCGGTAATACCAGAATAACCGTCGGACCCGCCACATTTGGTTGCGAGGATGATCTCGCTGGCCGGGACGGTCGTACGTTGAAAACTATTGACACGCGGCAATAGCTCTTTTACCAGCTCGACACCTCGGCGGACGGTTGCCGTGGTGCCACCCACATCTTGCATCGATAGGATAGGAATCTCAGTTTCGCTTTCTTGCGTTCCTATTGCCGCACCTGGCATGCGCAACGATACTAATCGCTGCGTTTTCATGAGATGCCCAAGGGTGTTTTGTTCGCAGCCCAGGCCGATCAAAAGATAAGCCCCGATGTTTGGATGTTTTGCGATTCCGCCCAACACGCGACTCAAGGTCCGATGCCGGATACCTTCATACGCCAGTCCGCAGCCGCTTTCGTGTTTGAACGCGACGACTCCATCGACGTTGGGGTAAGCTGCCAAAATCTCTGGAGTGAAATGATTCGCGATGTAACGCGAAACGGACGCAGAACAATTGACCGTAGAGATGATTCCAATGTAGTTGCGAGTTCCAACGCGACCGTTTGGGCGAACATAGCCTTCGAACGTTCGACCTTCGATCGGAGCGAGAGGTTCCGGAGTCTCCGTTGCGAGATCCTGGTAGTCCAACGTATGCTCACATTTGAGGTTGTGGTCATGGATGTGTTCGCCGGCAGCAATCGGCTGGGATGCAACTCCGATGGGCCATCCATACTTGAGAACTGAGGCACCGGCAGCGACGTTGGCAATCGCCATTTTGTGACCGGCTGGGATGAGCTGCCGAACAATCGTTGTGAAATCAGCGTCAGAGACCGATTCACCTGGCGACAAAGATCGCAGCGCTACGATACAATTGTCGTTGGAGTGGAGGCGGATCCAAGCTTTGGATTTGAGTTCCATCGTTCTCGTTTTCGAAGGGGTGGGAATGCAAAAAGTCAAACTGTTCAAGAGTGTCGACAACGAAATCAACGATCTAGAAGCACAGATTAACAAATGGATCGTCACGGAAAAAGTGAAGATCATTTCTGTTCAGGGCAATATAGCACCTCAGCCAGGGAAAGCATCCATGCAAGGCTCCTTTAGTCAATCGGATCTTTTTGTTATTGTTCTGTACGAAGCCCCTTAACCGCTAGAAAAGACTTGGATATGGCCGCGAAGCGAATTTTGTTTTTGGTGGGTGATTTCGTCGAAGATTACGAGATCATGGTCCCTTATCAAATGTTGTTGATGATTGGACATCATTGCGACACTGTCTGTCCAGAAAAGAAGGCGGGTGACTTTGTTGCAACAGCGATTCATGACTTCGAAGGACATCAGACATATTCGGAAAAGCCTGGGCATCGCTTTCGGCTCAATCAGGACTTCGATTCCGTCGATCCATCTTCTTACGATGGATTGGTCTTGCCCGGAGGACGAGCACCGGAATATCTGCGATTGAACGACCGTGTGTTGGAAATCGTCCGACATTTTGCGCATGCTTCGAAACCGATTGCGGCTATCTGCCATGGTCCGCAGATTTTGGCGGCAGCCGGAGTCCTGCAGGGCCGACATTGCAGTTGTTACCCAGCGGTTCGCTACGAAGTCGATGCTTCGGGTGGATCCTATGTAGCTCCTTCGGCCCAGTTTGATTCAGCCCATACCGAAGGAAATCTCGTCACTGCACCCGCATGGCCAGCACATCCCGCTTGGATTTCCCAGTTTGCAAAGTTGCTCGGTTCCAAAATCGAAGCATAGAAGCGACAGACTTTGAATCTACCTTTAGAGTTGCTAAAGTCCCGATTCGGCTATCCTTCGTTTCGAGGCTTCCAAGCGAGTGCCATCGAAAGAACCATCGCAGGTGGGCATTCGTTGGTGCTGATGCCTACCGGTGGTGGCAAATCGTTGTGCTTCCAAATCCCTGCGCTGGTGTTTCGCGATCAAGCTTCGCCTTCGGATTCGCGGAAGCCGATCACGCTCGTTCTGTCGCCGCTGGTTGCATTGATGAAGGATCAGGTCGATACATTGATCCGTAAAGGGATTGATGTCACGATGGTCAATTCGCTTCTCGGCCGACAGGAGCGAGAGAAACGCTACGCGGGCATCGAACAAGGCCGGTACTCCATGCTCTATGTCACCCCAGAACGGTTTCGAAAACCGGAGTTCGTCGAGGCGATAGCAAAACGTCATGTCGTCCTCTTGGCGGTCGACGAAGCGCATTGCATCAGTGAGTGGGGGCATGATTTTCGACCCGACTATTCCAGGCTCTGCGAGATACGACAGCAACTAGGCAATCCAACGACCATTGCGTTAACAGCCACAGCGACGCCGGATGTGCAGAAGGATATTTTGAAACAGTTGGGCCTACCTCGCTTTGGCAACGATCTGAAAGATTGTCGGCTCTATCATGCCGGAATCGAGCGGCCGAATTTGGCTCTCGAAGTTGAAGAAGTCTGGGGTATCGATGAAAAGTTAAGTCAAATCCGTGAGATCGTTCAGCAGTGGCCACATGAATCGGGGATCGTGTACTTCACGTTGATCCGCACTTTGGAAGAAATGAGCGCAATGTTGCGAAAGCAAGGTGTCGAGCATGTCGCTTATCACGGCGATTTGCCTCGACATCGCCGACTGAGTATCCAAGAACAGTTTATGACTGGGGATTCGCCCCTCGTGCTTGCCACTCCCGCGTTTGGGATGGGGATCGACAAAGTAGACATTCGCTATGTCATTCATGCCGAAGTGCCTGGTTCGATGGAGTCGTACTATCAAGAGATTGGCCGCGCCGGCCGAGACGGTAAGCCTTCGCTGTGTCGATTCCTGTACTGCCAAGACGATTTGCTGACGCAAATGGAATTTAATCAATGGAGCAATCCTGACGCAGATTTTTACCATCGAGTCTATGACTTTTTGGTCCACGATCGCGACCAAGTGCGAGCGTATGGTATGGATTGGCTTCGCGAACGACTGTGCGATCGACGCAGGCACGATCGACGGTTGGAAACGGCGTTATCGATGCTCCAGCGGTTTGGGGTTATTGAAGACGAGCATGATCTCGCGAATGTTGATGTTGTGGCTCCTTTGCCGGATGCATTGGCAGACGACGAGAACCGCCAAGAAAAACACATTCGCGATCAGAAGAAACTTTATGCGTTGGTGGAATATGTGAAATCATCAGATCGAAAGCTCTTTATCGATCGATACTTTGGAATGTCGGAGTAATCCCAGCATAGAGATCCATGGGTGAATTTGGCTTTCCAAGTTCACCACTCACGCTTGCATGTCTCTAAGGATGGTGGCCCTCGGGCCAGAAGTCTGGGTAGTCGGCTTCAAAAAAAAGCTTTTCGGCAGTTTGCGGATGGAAAAACTCGAGCGACCGCGCATGCAGTGCAATAGGCGGCTGGCGAAACTCTCCTGCGATCCAGGCCACTCGACTTCCGTAGAGTGTATCGCCAACAACGGGTGCACCTCTCGACGCGAACTGCAATCGGATTTGATGCATGCGTCCGGTTTCCAATTCGATTTCTACTAAAGAAAAGCGTTCGGACCGATCTGGTAAAGTTTGATACCTGAGCTTTCGAAACGACAGGATTGCCTCGCGGGCTCCATCGATGCTCGCATCACAAATCTCGCCGCGGGATTCGTCAGGTATTTTTCGCAGATAATCGACCCATCGTATCTGCTTTTCAGAATTCTCTAGCGTGTTTATTTCGTCGGTGGATTCGACGATTGCATGATACTTTTTCGTAACACGTCGAGCTGCGAACTGTTCGCTCAGTCGCCGAAGGGCGCGCTGGTTTCTGGCGACTACCATGACTCCTGTCGTCACGCGATCCAATCGATGCGGAATTCCTATAAAGGGCGTAGGACCGTCAGGATGTTGGGAAAACAATTGAGAAACGAGCGTTGTTTGAACGGAGGGAATCCCTTCCACTGCTTGCGTTAAGAGGTCCGTAGGTTTGTTGATAACCAAGAACCACGGATGTTCAAACACAATCTGCATGCTACCTACCAATAAAAAAACGAGAAGCACCGGCCACGAATTCGAATCATCATGACTTCGACTTCATTGTGCTTCTCGTTACTATCATAATCTAGTATCTCGCGAACCAGGTCAATAGGTCTCTTACAATTCGGATGAATCCCATCAACTCCATTCACTTCGTAACTGGCAAGCTTGCTGAAGGTGCGCTGCGTGAGATTGTCGCATCACTTGCGCAGAAGCTTCAGTTTCAATACACCATCGATGTTCTGCCAATTACAGTGGCTGCATTGATGACTCCTCAGTGGTTGCTTAAACATATTCGTATTCCATCCGATACGACTCGCGTTATCTTGCCAGGCTATCTAATGCCTGGATTAGAGGAGATACGGCGATCGATTGAGACTCAGGCCTCCATCGAATGTGGGCCGAAAGATGTTCGCGATCTGCCGACGATGTTTGGCAAGAAGCGATTCAAGGGCGATGACTATGGCGATTACACGATCGAAATCATCGCCGAAATCAATTATGCTCCACGTTTCGAGCTACCGAAGTTGATCCTACTCGCGCAATCGCTTGTCAAAGATGGTGCCAACCGGATCGACCTCGGCTGTGAACCTGGTCAGCGATGGATTCGAGTGAATGAGGCGGTCCGCGCGCTCAAGGATGAAGGAATCACGCTTTCCATCGATACGTTTGATCCATGGGAAGCCGAAGAGGCGACGCGAGCTGGTGCCTCGTTAGTACTGTCTGTCAACGAAACCAATCGAGAAGCGGCCGCCGACTGGGGTGTCGAAGTGGTCGTCGTCCCCAATCTCACAATGAACTATCTAGCGAGCCTATCAGAAACCGCTGATTACCTTCTCCGAAAAGGGGTTCCGTTTCGATTGGATCCTATCCTGGAACCCATTGGATGCGGTTTTTCAGTTTCGCTTGGACGTTATCTGGAAACGAGACGAGAGTTTCCAGAAGCTCCGATGATGATGGGGATCGGTAATCTGACCGAGTTAACTGACGTCGATTCTGCAGGATTGAACACCATGCTACTTGGCTTTTGCGAAGAACAGCAAATCGGTAGCATCTTGACAACGCAAGTTATCCCATGGGCCAAGAGCAGCGTTCGCGAATGCGATCTGGCGAGGAGGCTGGTCAGCTATGCAGTTCGGCATCGAGTCCCCCCGAAGCATTTAGAAGAACGGCTGGTTATGCTTCGTGACCCTCAACCTATGAACTATACAGAGCGATCGATTGAACAGTTCGCTATGGGAATCAAAGATAACAATTATCGCATCATGATCGATGATCGGCAGATTCATTTGATCAGCGCGGGAGTCCACATTCGCGGCGACGATCCCTTTGAGATGATGCGCGAACTAATGTCGCTACCACAATCCCGAAATGTAGATTCGTCGCACGCCTTTTATCTTGGATTCGAGCTTGCCAAAGCGATGACCGCTCTCACGCTCGGGAAACGCTACGAACAAGACGAGTCACTGCTCTGGGGGATGCATACTCGATCGGAGAAACACCAACGGCTAAAACGAATTTTACGGACGAGGGAGTGATCCTAAAACAGGAAGCCACGACAACTCGTGCTCGTATTGGAGAAATCGAGAATTAAGAGAGCACATTACTTTGCGAATGAATCCGTTCCGACACAGGGGCACTGACTCGACAGGGGCACTGACTCGACTTCGTTGTAGCGAGGCTACCTGCCATTGCCTGGACTACGCACGATGCCTCTAATCTAAGAGCGAAGGACCTTCATTCTTTACATTATTAACCGTTGTTGAAACTTGTTTCAGACAGAATTCGCCTGCGGCAGTGGGATGTATATAACGCTTGATCGCATCCACCGAATCGCTATTGGTGACCCAATCCAAGATCTGTTCACCTTGCATCAACATGGCAGGCATTCGGTCATGGACCTCGCGAGTGTCTTCGTTTGATTCCACAGTGATAACGGTAGCGCTCTGGATCGGTTCGTTGGCTCGGATCTTTCGATTGACTGTCCACAATCCAGCCATCGCGAACGGACGATTATCCCGTCGATGAATCCAAAATGGGATCTTGGTTTTCGGTGTCGTTTTCTGCCACTCGTAATAACCGTCTGCCAATACAGCACAACGATGGCTGGACAACAAGGACTTGAATGATGTTTTCTCGGTAAGCGACTCGCTTCGAGCATTGAACATGCTATACGCGCTTTGCAACGAGTCTGCCCAAAAGGGAATCAACCCCCAACGCATTCTCTCGATCTTCAATCGATTGGAATCGTCTGCCAGAATGACCAAGATGTCTTGGGTCGGAGCGATGTTGTAACGCGGCTCCATGAGCGAAATACTGGCAGTCTCGATCAACGGCCGCGTGGATCCGTCACTAAACAGATCCACAAGCAGATCATCGATCGGTGTCTTCAGTGTAAAGCGTCCGCACATGAGTCATGACCACTGCATTTATCGGCTTCGATTGCCACCAGGTTTTCCACCTCGGCGAGGCCTACCTGCACTCGCTGGGCGAGCACCTCCAGCTCTCGGGGCACTGCTTCGTGATGCCCCTGACCGCGGAGCCCCTGACCGCGGAGCACCGGAACGCGCACCACCGCTGCTAGATCGTCCCGCACGGCTTCGGCCACTAACTCCAGCTCGAGGGCCAGCGGAACGTTCACCGCTACTGCTTCGAGGGCCACCCATTCTAGCACTGCTATTTCTAGGCCTGTCGCTTCCTTCCGTGGGGCGTGGAGAGTTTCCTGTAAAGGATCCTGTTCTTCGCATCCTACCGCGTGCTGAGGTCGACTCTGCACCTCCTTCAACGCCAGGTGCAACTCCGGCATCGCCAAAACGATTGCCACCCGATCGATTGGGGCGTCCCCCTGGACTTGCAGAACGGTTTCCTGCTGGCCTTTGGCCGTATCCGCCAGTCCCTGCCGGTCGTCGACCTCGCGTTGGTCGTTCGCTATTGCCTGCACCTTCGGCGCGAGGAGCACTCGATCGTCGTGCAGGTCGGTCTCCCTCGGCACGCTCCCCGGTAGAGCGATTGCCACCATATCGGCTACCACTTGGGCGACTATCAACGACGCGATTGCTAGTTCGGCCACCGCTAGGCCGGCCACCACTGGGCCGGCCACCACTGGGGCGGCTCCTTCCCGATGCGGGATCGGTACCACCGCGAGGTTCGCGCGGCGATCGATTCGCAGGGCGTTTCACTCTTTGTGAATTGAAGTCTTCTTCCATGGCTTCTACGTTGATTTCATCGTCATCAAATGCGAGCACCGATCCTTTTCGGTTCGAAAAGATTTGGCCATCGGTTTCCGTGACGAGGATCGCATCATCGAGCCCTTCGTCATCTGACGATTCCTCATCATCGTCTGCGGTGCGATAAGGGTTGGCAGAAATGGGCGGAAATGCGTCCATCATTTCTTCATCGTCTTCATCCGACGCGTCCCAGCTATCGCTTTCCTCGTCAAAAATAGGGACCGATTGTCGCGGTGGCTTCTTCGAAGGCCGGCCGCCTGCACTACCAACAGGGCCGTCCGCAGGGCTATCGGACATCGCAAGGCCATCAACGGTGTTTCGCTTCTTACGTTCTCGGCGTTCCAAGTTGCGAGCTCGTTTGATTTCGTCGACTGCATTGTAGAGAGCGGCAACTTCTTTTTCCTGCAACGGGCGATAGCTACCCTCGGGCATATCAGCCAGTTTCAATGGGCCAATCGCCACGCGACGAAGCACAACCACTTTGTGTCCGAGCCGCGCGAGTACACGACGTATTTCACGGTTCTTTCCTTCACTCAACGTGATATCGATTTCGGTGCAACCCTTTCGAACTTTGCGAATGGTCGCTCCATCAACGCGTGCCACACCTTCGGCCAAATAAATACCCCGTTGAAGGCGTCGCATGGAATCGTAATCCACTTGACCTGCGACCACGACAAAGTAAGTCTTCGGTACACAGTGTTTCGGGTGAGCCAATCGCTGGGCTAGCTCGCCATCGTTCGTCAACAAGATCAATCCAGTACTACTCGCATCGAGGCGTCCGACAGGGAACAGCCGAGCGGTCGATGGCACCAGTTCGATGACGCGTGGTCGACCATCTGGATCGCAGTTCGTACATAGGAACCCCTCCGGTTTATGAACTGCATAATATACGGGGCGATGCCGTTTGAGCGGCTCGCCATCCACGGTTACTTTCGCAACATCAGCGTCTACTTTGACACCGACCTGTGTTACCAGTTTTCCGTCGATCTCCACCCGGCCGTCGGTGATGAGTTCGTCGACTTGGCGGCGGGACCCGAAGCCCGCAGCGGCGAGAAGTTTGTTGATACGTTGCTCTCCGGTCAAAAACGAAGGAGTAGCGGCCTTGGGTCGATTTGGCTTTGACATAGAAAATCCTGTTTGCCAGCAAATGCATGGCGATGCCAAAATACGAGTCACTGTTCTCACAACAGGAGCTAGTAATGGCTGCGAACGAAACATAGAACTCGACCGACGAGATAGCGGTCGGCAGCGTCTCACGACGCGACTAAGCTCCATAGATTAATTCCGTTTCCAGGTTTTGTCAGTCCAAAACGAAAATTTGTGGCAACAATGGAAACGGAAAGCTTGTCCGGCATTCACGATCGCTCCGTCGTGGCCTAAACTAACCGGCCTCAACTCGTTAATCACCAGGGGAAAAGTAGGTCGTCGATGACTAGCATGCGTTTTAGACAACTGGATCGAATTTTGGAGCTGGTTCCGGGCGAACGAATTTGCGCGCGCCGCTCGGTGCATGCGGACGAAGATTACTTGCGCGATCACTTCCCTCTCTTCAAGGTGATGCCGGGCGTTCTGATGCTGGAGGGATTGTTCCAAGCTTCCTGTTGGCTTATCCGTGGCACCGACAGTTTTCGCCATTCGTTGTTGACGCTAAACGAAGCTCGAAACGTCAAGTTCGCCGACTTCATGGAACCTGGGCAAACGATGGAGATCACCGCCGAAATCCTGAAGAGCGATGACAAAACGGTAACGTTGAAGGCGTCTGGGATGAAGGGCGACGTTGTTGCCTGTTCTGCTCGATTGATTGTCGGCAAGTCCAACATGGTTGACAAGAACGCAGACTTGGCAGCATTGGATGGATTCATGCGAGAGAGTATGCGACAAGAAATGAAGAAGCTTCAATCGAGCTGATCCTTATGTACAAGCTTGCAATCATTGCCTATCGCGAATACGTCGCCATGGTTGGGACCAAGGCGTTTATCTTCAGTTTGGTGATGATGCCAATCTTGATGTTCGGCAGCTTTCTCGTCATGCCGGCGCTGCAAAAACTAGGAGGTGGGAGAAACCTCAGAATTCTCGTGGCAGATGGAACTGGAGTTCTATTCGAAGATCTCCGATCTGCCGTCGATCAACGGAACGAAGCAATCAAGCAGAGCCAGGCAACAACGAGCAAAGAGTCTGATCTTGGTTTTGGTAGTTCGACCGACTTCTGGACTTTGGAAGGAACCGAGTCTGCGACTCTGACGGACGAACAACGATTGAATATCAGTCAAACGATCAAACAAGGAGATGCTTACGCTCTTTTGGAGATTCCATCGGATCTTCTCGCCAAACCACTAGTCGAAGCGATGGTGGCAACCGAAGGCCCCAAGTTCTTTGCCTTCGATTCTTTGATGAGCGAAGCCCGCACATGGTTCGGTTCGATACTTACCGAAAAGGTAAAGCAGACGCGTATTCAACAATTTGGATTGGAGTCGATCGATCCCAAGATTATCGCCATGCTCAATTCACGAGTGGACATCGCAGCCAATCGACCGATCGATGAAGAGAACCAAGGCAAACCTCAATCTATCACGGACGGGCTCAAAGCGATATTCCTTCCGTTCGGTGTCATGATGCTGATGTTCATGGTCATCTTGATGGCGGCTCAACCTATGCTGGAAAGCGCGATGGAAGAAAAGACATTGCGAATTTCTGAAGTGCTGATCGGTTCGGTGACTTCGACTCAATTGTTGGGTGGCAAACTGATCGGTAACGTTGCGGGATCGTTGGTCATCTTTGTACTTTACGGTTGTGGTGGGATTTATGTACTAAATCAACAAGACATGCTAAGCAGTCTACCGATGAGCCTTCTCCCTTGGTTCGTGTTGTTTCAATTGCTCGGCGTTCTTTTCTTTAGTTCGATTTTTCTAGTAGTTGGGTCATCGGTCAACGAATTGAAAGAAGCTCAATCGTTGCTGCTACCCGTTTGGATGATGCTGATGGCACCTGTGATGGTTTGGTTTGTTGCCGTTCGCGATCCCAATGGAGTGGTTGCCACGACGTTAAGTTTCTTTCCACCAAGTTGCCCGATGACAATGATTTTGAGATTGGCGACCGGGCCTGCAGTTCCTTGGTGGCATCCCATCTTGGCAGCGGTTATCATGATCGTCTCCACGATTGCCATGGTGAACCTCGCGGGTCGAATCTATCGAGTGGGTTTGCTCAAAACCGATGGCGTTCGATCCATGATCCAGTTATTGCGACGCGCTACCCAGGGTACCTAAGGCGAACCACTATGCTGCATGAGAATTTCTCTGCGACGGAAACCGAGTCCGAAGCAACGTCTTCCGCGCGTCGACGATGGTCATTTCTGCTTCTTGGGATTTTCACGTCGATCTATGCCGGATTCATTGGATTGTGCGCGTTTGCGTATCAATGGTTTTCCACGTTGACTTTTCACGGGATCCCTGCGCCGGTGTGGTATGGACTGGGGTTGATCTTTCTCGCGTTGGCCATTGCTGGTCTTTATGGTCATTTGACCCGCGCTAGCAAGATCCCTTAGTGCGTCATCGCATAGACGATGATATTGATGCCGAGCGGATAAGAGTACTTTAACGAGTAGTTTTGGAAGTATTCAATATCTTCCCCTTCACGCTCCCATCCGTCTGCGATGTCATTGTTTTGACAGAAGACCGCCATCAGTCGCTTATGGTCGTCAAAGTAACCCCAGAAGTGAGGCGATGTATCCCCCTTCTCATAAGGACCATGCCAACTCTCATAGGTGAGGCCACGTTGCCAAGCGCGAATGCTCGGCACTTGCGGGAGTTTTTCGAAGCTGTAAACCAAGTGGAATAATTCGTGGTCCAACGTCAGTTCGATCGGCTCTCGATCGGGAAGCACTTCCCTCATCGTTTCACGAAGATGGTTCCATTCTGCGGACGCCCAAAAATCGTCAGCCATGAGAAAGCCGCCGTTTAGTAGATACTTGCGAAGCGAATTTTTCTCATCTTCGCTTAGCGAAATAGCTCCAGCGTTGGTCATGAAGGCGAATGGAAAATCGAGCAATGCAGGATCGGTGAATCGCATTGTTCTGCCATTGGGGTCTGCGATGATTGAGGTCAGCTCTTGGAGCCGAGCTGAGAAGTTCCAATCGCAGTCCGGAAAATCATTTCTCCAACCACCGAAACCGCCACGACGCCCGAACGAGTCGTACTCGATACGAACGAAAGTAAAATGATCGTGAGGGAATACTGGATCGATCTTCCACATCGGGTAATTCGAACGATTCGCTTGCGGCAAACCTCGACCACCCATGCTCGTTCCTCCGAAGCTAGGATTGCGAGTTCCCCTTGGTTGCATGGCACTCGAATTGTTATTGCTAGAATCGATTCTCCGATTGCTACGAGGTGGCTGTGGTGAGATAGCCACGTAGCAAACTACGACGGGGGCTAGCATTGCCAACCATGTCGTGAGATGGAATAAAGTAGCGACGTATCTCAACGGAATTTACGCAAGATGCGGAGAGGACTTTCATAGAGAACGAATCCAATATGATAGTCTTATTCCCGCCAGTCCGAGCATGAAGTCTCAGGAATATTGCCCAATGCCTGGATGAGCGAATAAAAAAACATGATTCTGCGGTGCAGTCCTGTCGTAATTGCTAGACTGTTTTCTTTTGTTTTCGTTCCTCGCAATCAACCCGCCGATTTCCCACCCCTCGATTTTGCCTCGGATCTTTTATGAAACATGCACTCCCCTTGATGCTATGGAGCTTGGTTCTTTTGTCGTTTTCGCTTTCTCTACCGACCGAGTTGTTCGCACAATCTGCGGTTAAGCTACGAGCGGGAGCTGCAACAAGCAACATCACGCCACCGCTTGGTGAACTCATCGTAGGCGGCTTTACTCCGCTACCTGCCGACGAAGTGCACGATGAATTGCATGCGAAGTCTATCGTTCTCGATGATGGCAAAACCAAGTTAGTATTTGTACTTTGCGACAATGTGGGAATACCTCGCGAAGTGTACGATGCGGCAAAGAAGCAGATTGAAGAGTCGACAGGAATTCCGATGGCGAACCAATTGATGGCAGCCACGCATACCCACTCCGCAACATCCGCACGAAGCGCTAATTCGATGGTGCATGCACCAAATCTCAATGAGTATCAACGCTTTCTGGTCAGCCGAATCGTCGATTGCGTACGTATCGCCAACAAACGGTTGGAGCCAGCAAAGATTGGCTGGGGCTCCGTTCAAGAACCAACACAGTTGTTCAATCGCCGTTGGTATGTTGTAGAGGAAGCGGATCGTCGCAATCCGTTTGGCGGAGTAGACCAAGTGAGGATGAACCCGGGTGCGAGCGGTTTGATACGCCCTGCCGGACCGATCGATCCACAAGTCTCGTTTGTTTCGGTTCAGTCGACCGATGGACGACCTATCGCGGTTCTCGCCAATTACTCATTGCATTACGTTGGCGGTGTGCCTGGACGGACGATATCAGCCGATTACTTTGCGGTCTTTGCCAATCATCTTGCCAAGCTTCTCGACGTAAACGATTCGGAGAAACCCTTTGTTGGAATTCTATCGAATGGCACGAGTGGCGATGTGAACAACATCAACTTTCAGAATCGCGGCAAACGTTATGAGTCCTTTCAAAAGATGCAGGAAGTAGGTGAGTTGATTGCTACTCGCGTGCATGCATCCATGAAAGACGTTTCCTATAAGGAGACAATGACGCTCGCGGCTAAGACGGAAGAACTGACGTTAAAGATTCGTAAACCCGATACGGCGTTGCTAGCCTACGTGAATCAAGTTCTTACGAAGCCAAAAGACGAGAAGCCTTATCACGTCCATGAACGAACCTACGCTGAGCGAGTGCTTCAATTGGCGGAATCGCCAGAGGATGTAAATGTTGTGATTCAGACTTTTCGAATCGGTAGCCTAGGAATCGCGGCCATTCCCTTTGAAGTCTTCACGGAGATCGGGCTCGAAATCAAAGAAAAGAGCCCGTTCAAGTCAACCTTTACCATTGAATTGGCCAATGGTTCGTATGGCTATTTGCCAACACCATCGCAGCACGAGCTAGGCGGCTATGAAACGTGGCTTGGCACCAACAAAGTCGAGAAGGAAGCATCGGTAAAGATCGTTTCCAAAGTGCTAGAGCTTTTCCATCAATCAACATTGAATGCAATGAGAAATCCATAAACGACAAATGCGGATTTGATTGGTTGCATTCCATTCTGCATTTTCACTTCTCCATTACTCATTACTCCTTTGTTGGTTTCGTTGTTCAGCATTCCCTCGCTAGCCCCAGCTATTGATCGTCTTCATCAATCGATCTGCATTGATGAAGACTTCCGCTTGCCAGCCTCGAGCGCATGCAGCGGCAACGTTATCTTCACGATCATCCGTAAAGAACAATTCGTTTGGGCCATAGCCGGACTGTTGTTCTGCAATCTCATAGATTCCATGATCCGGTTTCATGCTTTTTGCTTCGTACGACAGGATGACGGGTGAGAACCAGTCGATCACTTGCGGGTATCGCATCTCGAGAATCCAGTTCCAGTGCGCCTCGCAAGTGTTTGAGAGCAGCCCCATGGGGATCTTCATCGAGCGGACTAGCTCTAAGACCGGAAGGATATGTGTATTGGCAATGAACATATCGGCCGCTGCTTGGAGCATGGAGGAATGATCGAGTGTGCGTCCAAGATGCTCGCCAATGCGATCGATGAATTCGATCCCGCTGATATGCCCTGTTTCGTAATGGATCTGAAGCTCTGTATCCATCACGGCTTGTCGCATCTGTTTCGCAGAAACGTCGGCAATTCTCGCCATGCGACGAAACGCCAAGTCGTGGTCAAAAAACAACAGTACATTTCCTAAATCAAAATAGAAAAATTTCGGCCTCATCCTGAAAATTCGTACCTTTTCTAGAACAACGAGATCGGCAATGCGCCAGTAGCATAGCAAAACCGAATTGCATGGGAATTGCAGGAATAGACTGTCGCAAAATGAGACGTTCGATCATAATGTTGCAGTCCGATTCACACACACACGTCTATGTCAACTTACTTCATTGTTACACGAGGCAAAGACCTCGACACAAAGTATCCACTGAGCAAGGATCGAGATACGTCGATGGGGCGAGGTTTGGAGTGCCAAATCCAACTTCAGGACCCCTTGGCCTCTCGCGTGCATGTCCGTATTTACCACCGGGCATCGCAGTGGCATGTCGAAGACATGCAGTCTCGCAATGGAACTTTGCTGAATGGGTCCAAGATTGATCGAGCGACTCTTTATCATGGATCGAAGATTCGCATTGGAAATACAGAGCTCGAGTTTTTTGATGACACGATAAGCGAAGACCTAACCGTCGAGCGTATCAATTTGTCTCATGATTTTCGTGAATCGCAATCAGGAGTCATCACCGATGGCGTCGCCTCTGGTATGTCCGCCTTTATGTTGCTGAGGAAGGCGAACCGAACGGAGGATCTATCCGATCTACATCAACTTTCGATCCGTTGTATTTCTTTGGTCACGCCTGAGCAAGTCATCGAGCTTGCAACGGATGTACTCCGCGTGCGAACGCAAGCGACCTTGGTTGCATTCCTTTTGGCGGACAAAGATGGAGAACTGATTGATCAAAGACGCAGCCAGGTAGAAACAAACAATCGCATCACGCTTAGTGGGCGACTGACCGATATGGTGTGCAAACAAGCGACAGCCGTATGGGTCAAGAATGAGATACGTAATGTTGCTGATGGACCGTTGCGACATTATGCGGACGCCATTTGTATTCCGTTGTTTCACGAGAGCAAGCTGATTGGTGTCATTCATCTTTACCGCGAAAAAGAAGTCTTTGACAAACATGCGTTTCATTTTGCTATAGCAGCCGCAAGCTTTCTCGCACCTTCTTTGGTGCGAGCACAAAATGAATCAGCATTACGTATCAATCATGGACGACTTCAGAATAAGAATGCCGACTTTGATGAATTGCTCGGCAATAGTCAACCCATGCGGGAGTTGAAGGCGAAAATCGTCCGTGTGGCTGGGGCAACCGGTTGTATCTTGATTCGGGGAGAAAGCGGCTCAGGCAAAGAGCTTGTTGCCCGCGCGATCCACAAAGCGAGCTTACGGTCCGACCGACAAATGTTGAGTGTCAACTGTGCAGCAATACCTTCGGAACTCATGGAGAGTCAACTCTTTGGCCATGCAAAGGGTTCATTTACGGGTGCCGATAAGGAGCACATCGGTTGGTTCGAACAGGCGCATGGTGGGACTCTGTTTCTAGATGAAATCGGTGAGTTAACACTGGAAGGGCAAGCAAAGTTATTGCGTATTCTAGAGGGGCATCCATTTTTGCCCGTGGGTGGCCGCAAAGAAGTACGTGTCGATGTGCGAGTCCTAGCGGCCACCAATCGCGACTTGAGCGAGTTCGTGGCCGACAAACGATTCCGCGAGGACCTCTACTATCGATTGAGTGTTTTCGAGTTGAAAGTCCCACCGCTCCGTCATCGAGCCGAAGATATCGAGTTATTGATCAATCATTTTCTTGAGCATTTCGGCATACAACATGGTAGACCCGGCATTGTTCTAAGCCCAGCGGCCAGAAATCGCATGCTTTCTTATGGCTGGCCGGGTAACGTTCGTCAATTGCGAAATGTGATTGATAGCGCGGTAGTTCTGGCAACTACAGATGAAATCCAACCGAGCGAATTGAGTCTGCATGAGTCTAAACCAGAGATTTTTGATACGCTCAACGTAGAGCAATGGGAAAAACGACTCATTCATGAAGCCTTGAAACGAACGCGCGGCAATATCCCGGAAGCGGCCGAGCTGCTTGGGGTCTCACGCGCAACGCTCTATCGGAAACTAGAAACCTACAGCATCAACAAAGACGATTTTCATTGAGCAGCGTTGTTGACGAGTGCTATCGCGGAAAACGTCGCTTATTGGCAGGGATTCGCTGTTCTAGGTTTTTGGCGCCCGTGTAAGTAGCGTTGGGCCACAATATGCGAAGTTCGTTGGATTGCTCCAAAACACGCCGTGATCGCTTGCTAGCGTCAGGATGAGACTTTACAAACCCCGGTACAAAATTCATCCAAGGTGCTTGCTTTTCTTGACGTTGGTCCCAGGACTGAAGTAAGCGTGCAAGTTCTTTAGGCTCATATTGTAGCTCCATCATCCAACGAACGGCATCGCTGTCTGCTTGTGTCTCGAATTCTGGGCGGAAAGGTTTGAACGCGATCGCCATGGATTCGACTGGATTTCGCACGTCAAAAGATTGGTTGAGCATTTTCATTTGCTTCAGAGTCAACAATTGATGGCCTCGATCCAAGTGCGAGAGTTCGTGTGCCATCACACCCACCAACGCGGCCTCCGTTCCAACGGTCTCGAGCAAGCCACGCGTAACCACAATACGGCCACCGGGAATGGAGTAAGCATCGGTAGCTTCGCTTTCGACGAGAATCAAATCGAACGTAGTGTATCTCTGCGCATTCTTCATGAGTGGTTTCACGGCACTGCAAAGCGACTGGAGATAGGAAACCTCCTTACCGTTTTGCAAAACTTTGATTTTCTTCTCTTTGCAGTGATCCAAAAATCCCTTCAAGACCCGGTCGCCAAACGTGTCTTCTGCGGATTTGGCGATCTCGATTTCTGCTAGCTTCTTCAGTTGTTCTTCCGATAACTCTCCAAGAAAACCCGGCATGAATGTATTCGATTGATTTGCAAGCTTATCGAAAAACTCTTGAAATGCATCCTGGGGATTTGGCTGTTGAGCTAGCGTGTAACTGGCGAACGCGAAAGAAGCGAACGTCCATGTTAGAAACAGTACCAACATCCGATAAATTCGCCGATCGTGGGTTGAGAATGTGTCGCAAGCGGATTGCATTCGGATGTAGTGCATGATAACGAGGCTGCATTTCGCATTCGCCATTCTCGTAAAGGTTGAGGAGAAAGCGATTGCAGGAGAAGGTATAGGGTAAACAGGTTTTAAGATTGTAGCTACTTTGGCAGGATCAGAGATGAACTTTGTCGAGCTTGATTTGGCGTACGGCGAGCCTTGATTCGGATATACGGCGGGATGAATTTAGCGCGATGACTTGCCGAGTCCAGTGGAGAATCCGCTTTGGCATGTTCAGGCTCTGAGAAGTCTTCGATCGTCATGCCTGCACGGCAAATGCCACCCAAGATGGTTTCGAGTGAATGAGCAAACTCGCGGGCATTCGGTTCGCGAAGAGGGCTAGTTTCGCCTGCAGGAACCGGTCTAGCGACGGCTCCAATCTCCGATTCTATCCAATACTTTCCACGCTCGGTAAACAAGGAGGCCTGTAGGTTCGTCGGGTTTTTGTGCTGAGAGATATAGAGCCCCCCGGGACGAAGCACGCGTGCCACTTCGGCAAACATGGGTTGTAGGTCCGCGATGTAACAGGAGCTCACAGGATGAATCACTAAATCGAATTCACCCTCATGGAGCATGGGAATCGCGACCATCGATGCTTGGAACAATCGCACATCGAATTTGTAACGATGGCAAACGACACGATCGAGTTCCAACATTCCTGGGCTGATATCCACGACGGTCACCTTGGCACCGGCTGCCGAGTAGAGAGCACTATGTCGTCCTCCGCCAGCCGCTAGGCAGAGAACGTTCCAGCCACGAATATCACCACCGAGCCAACCACGTCCGTCGACGACCTCAAGCGGCTTCTCTAATTCCTCCATTTTCACGGGCGTAGCAAGAACATGGCCTTGTTTTGCCATACGGTCATAAGCTTCGCGATTGATTCGCTCGGCTGACAAAGCATCGTCGATCAAGGTGACGTTTTCACTTGTCTCAGTTGTCGAAGAAATGTCTCCATATCTGGAGTGCGTTGGTCTACATTTGCCTTGATCGCGGACATGATGGCGTTGGCCAGCGTCTTGTCCAGGTCTGGTCGTAGTTCTAGAATTTCTACAGGCGGTGCGGTGTCGTGTTGGAGCGCAGCTTTTCCGGTTGTATCTGTGGTATTCCACGGTAACTCAAAGGTTATCATGTGGTAACACGTCACGCCGAACGAAAAGATATCGACACGCTGGTCTGTCGAACGACGGCGCACGATTTCAGGTGCCATGTAGAGCGGCGTACCCGTGCGATTGCCCGGTAACATAAATGGGCGAGTGGCCGGTAACGTCAATCCGAAGTCAATCAGCTTGATAGTTTTTAGGTCCATCGAGCAGATGTAGTTGCGTGGGCAGATATCTCGGTGAATAAACTCTTTGCGATGCACGTAGTTGAGCGCTTCTGCCATTTGTGTGATGAGGCTGAGACGTTTGCCTCGAAGCTTTTCTTCCTCACGTTCCAGTACAAGTACTTGAAGTCCCGGTCCATCGACAAACTCCATGACGATATAGGGCTGGCCTTTGGTCGTGGTACCGAACTCCAGCGTTTTGGCGATGTTGGGATGGATCATTTGTGCACTGATCCAACCTTCTTGTGGTTTATTGAGCCCTTTGAACCTGCTCTCGAAGAATTCCACCTTTTCGACGTCACACAGCTTTACACCGACGATTCTGTTGTCGTTGTGTCGATCCTTGGCAACGAAAAAGTTACTCATTGTTCCGGAGACTGCGGATCGTAATCGTTCAAAGCGAGCTTCTACGTCCACCTTCTTCGTAGACTCGATACCTTCCTCTTTCTTTTGGAATAGTTTGTCGAAGAAACCCATGCGAAGATCTGAGGAGAGAGTAGGACGATCGAGACATTGCTCAGTATAACTCAGGCTTGCCGAATGGCGAATTTTGACGCCGGGAGGCTAGGGGGAATTGTTGTCAATATCGACCCAATTCCCTTCGATCCAACGTTGCTGGGGAAGAAACCTCGCCTTGTAACTTAAATGGCGGTTATCTTTGACATACATACCCAAGTAAACGAAACGTCGCCTCGTTTGAAGACAGAACTCAATTTGCTTCAAGATGGCGTAGGTTCCTAGAGAGAGTTTTGAGTAGTCTGGGTCAAAATAGGTATAAACGGCAGAAACAGAATTTTGTCCGCAGTCGATAATCGACACCGCGATCAAATTCTCGGCACTGCGAAATTGAAGCTCCATCGTAAACTGGCAACTGGTTTCCACTAAGAAGTTCTCGTAGTCCTCCCGCTGGTAGTTCGATTCATCGGAATTCAGTCCTCGTTCCATGCGATGCCTATTGAAAAGAGCCAGCTTTTCCTCTGTCATCGACGTGGGGGCGATCGCCAATTGCAACTGCCGGTCGCCACGCTTTAGAACGCGTTTCCAAGACTCGGTCCATCGGAACTGCTGAACGTCGAATCGCGTAGGCTCGCAAGCGTCGCAGCCCTGACACTGCGTGTAGTAAAGAAAAAGACCGGCACGGCGCATTCCTGACGCCAGCGCCGCATCCATTGCCGTGAGGGAGAGCACGTTTGCTGGCAAAATGAGGGGCAAATTTGCCGTCCTCACGGGCAAGTACGAACAGGGGTGTTCGTTACTCAAGATGCTCCCGACGGGGATGGCTGCCGGCACACGATGGAACGCATCGCAGGGTTCCTCCTGCATATGGTTTGCCCCGCTCGAGTCAGTCAAGTCAAAGAGTCCTTTTGGCAGGCCAGAAACATCCGAACAATCGATACTATCTTAACCATTGATTCCATCACTACCAAGCGTTGTCGATTCACAGATGGGTTCCCCTGTCGAGCAGGCCACAATTTCCTTGGAAATCGCTCGCTCCCCCTATTCCTGGGAGCACCAATTGCGAACACTTCAGGAGTAACTCGCTTCGCGGTGCTGGGTTGCATGTTATACTGACGTTAAGTGTGTTGCCGCGAGAACAGAGACGTTAGGAACCACGATGTTAGATAGCGGAGAATTGGACAATGGATCATTTGATGATGTTCCACCAGGTGAGTCTTCACACGAGAATGGAATGTCCGAGCCGCGAGCAAGGTCGGCGAATAGTGCCAAGTATCAAGAAAAATTTAGTCTTTCCAAAGTAGCGAGACAGGCCGAGATGGGTTCGTTCAAAGGGCTCGATGCCATATTACGAGACTGGGAATTCGACCCGCACTCTCTAGCCGTTAGGCTCGTCAAGGGAGACGACGGACGTGATGTGATCCAAATGCGAGTCGATTTGGGCGTTCTTCAAATGGAAACCAACGGTCGTCCCGACGGGCAAACACCCAATGGCTTTTGCACTTTCTTGGACGCGATGCTTGATGTTGAAAAACACGATGCCGATTTTGTGATGGACGAATCGCAATGCTTTGAAGCGGACCGCGAGTTTGTGCAGTTTTACCACCGACGCATATCCTGGCTTCGTTTGGAACACTACCACCGAGCTGTGGAGGACGCCGAACACACTTTGGCTCTAATGGACGTTTGCCGAGATCACTCACCGGAAGACGAGTGGACGATGAGCCACGAGCAGTATCGCCCCTTTGTATTGTTCCATCGAACACAAGCTGCTGCTCTGGCAGCACTAGATGAGTCGACTCCTGAGACGGCCGTAGCAGAAATCAATATTGGACTCAACGCCATCCGTGCTGTCTTCGAAGAGCACGAAGCCGATGACGAATTCGAAAACGACGAAATGGCGTTGCAACTCATCAAGCTTCGTGAATCGATCTCGGAACAATACGACGTCGGGGATTCGTTGCAGCAACGACTGGCAGATGCAGTGCGTGATGAACAGTATGAACTAGCTGCTCGGTTGCGAGATGAATTAGCCAGGCGACAAGAGCATTAAGAATTTTTTGGAAACTCCAGACTCGCAATCTACGTCTAGGCGGCCATATCGAGTTTTTCAATTTGTTTCCCATGGAGTTGGATAATGTGCTGTTTTTCGGGGGCTGTCGAATCGGTTAGCAACACGCAGATATTCGGCAGGCTTTCAGGCAAAGAGACCCAATTCGTGGTCTATCAGATGCTGTACGAAAGCAAGGTCAAAACGGCCATGATCTTGCCAATACCTACGGCATCGAACGCAACAGAGGATTCGGTCAATTTTTTCGATTTAAAGCAATACGATCGATTCTTTGGTGATTTGCATCGGGCTTTTCCTCCCCTCACTCCACCTCCAACGATGTCTAGGAGGGTGGACAGTTCGGTAGCTGAACCTGCGATGCTCAAAGTTCAGGAAGTCGGTGATTTCGTCGCATCTGTCGTCCCTTCCGTCGGAGATTTCTCACGACTCGACCCCATGTTTTCCATCGCACCGGAAACGTGGGCAAAAATTCCGATCTACAGCGACTACAGCTTCGTGGTATTTCAGCTAGACAAACTCGAAGGGCGTCCTCACCCGATGGCATTTGAGTTCAAAACGAGACATTCCGACAAGATCTTCTTTCCTACCGTTCATATTCATGACGGCGAAGTCCATTCGATGGAAGAATTCGACCATACATTGTTCTGCCAGCACGCAGGATTTGACAACGTTGCTGGTAGCTATACGTCGAAGATGGATCTGCAGACCGACTGGACCCGTTCCAAGAGTATCGCGATTAGAACAGTCGATCTTGAAAAAGCAGCAGGAATCGTCGCGGGAGATCTGCTTCTGCATCGAAAATATGTGAGAGGAAAACAACCGAACGAAGATGTGTTCGCAAACGCATTCGGCAACCCGCTCACGATACAACGCAGTTGGCCACGGTATCTAGTTTCCCTTTCCCCGATTGTTGGTATCGGAGCATTGTCCATGGCTTGGATTATGCACCGCCGTAACCAACGCAATCAAAAGTCGCGATCGTCGAGCTGAAACGACGAGTTGCTATTCCAATAGATGACTAAGTCCTTTACGGACATCAAAAACGGAACAGCATCTCTTTCGAGTTAAGCAAAGCGTGTGCAAACGATTTCCAAGCCTCGGTTTCGCTTGTGAGATTGATTTCGGATTGAATGAATCGCACCGCGTAGTCCAACTCGTTTGGCTCAGGCTCGCGTCCTCGCGTTGCTCGCATCATGCTCGAAGCCTTCGATCGAATATCACCTTCCGATCGAAGAATATTTTTCGACCATCGTTCTGCAATCCAATGGACTAATGGATCGTTCAGCATCGTTAACGCTTGTGCGGGGACATTCGAGATGTTTCTTCGCCCCATAGAACTGAACGGAGTGGGCATATCGAATGCAGTTAGCATGGGGTTTAAGAAATTTCGTCGAACCTCTAAGTAAAGAGATCGACGACTGTTGCCATGCAGCACGCCGCTTTTGCCGGGACGTCCTCGGCCTGTAAGAAAGTCATTCAGAAAAACAGGCTCAGTTTTTCCTTCCAATTGCCAATCCAGCTGACCTGACACTGCGAGCATTCCGTCACGTACTACTTCGCCTTCCAGCTTCTTGATATTCGCAAATGCGAGCCATTGATTGGTTGGATCTTGCTTCGAATATCCATCGACGGAGGTTTGTTGTCGATAAGTATGAGACGAACAAATCTCGCGAATGATTTGCTTAAAGGACCAGCCCGATTCACGTAATTGAATGGACAGATAGTCTAGAAGTTCTGGATGGCTTGGAGGAAGACCTTGCACACCGAAGTCATCCGTGGTCGGGACGATTCCACGACCGAGAAGATGGTGCCACCAGCGATTGACAAAGACGCGAGCAACCAATGGGTTATCATCGCGCAGGAGATCTTTCGCCAGTTCCAGTCGACCAGAACCATTCTTTGGGGCGACTGGGCTTTGCTTGCCCCCCAATGCTTCGAGAAAGCGACGCGGAACCTCAGCAGCGGGTCGGTCTGCATTGCCTCGAATCAGCAGAAAATCATTCTGCCCCGAGCCATCTTGCATCGCCATTGCCAAACGAGATACACGGGGAAAGTTGTTTTCAGCCTCACGTTCCATGTTCACCCATTCGTCGACGAGTCGACGAAACTCGATTGATGCGGGAGTGGACGCCCCGGTTGGCTCGTTGGTGAGAATCTCTCGCAATTCGCGTTCGGTCTTCAGACCATCAATAGCAAGAGACCGGTCTGACTCATCACAGTCCGACGCATCTGGGGGATTACCTTCGATCACTTGATAAAGATCGAATGCTCGGTTATTCACAGGCGAGAACTCCAGATGAATTCGTTTACCGATGTAGCGTGCAAGATGAGGCCCTTTGACCCAGCGCATCGAAAGTTGGTCGTCTGTTTTCGGTACAAAGACGGTCTCTCCGTGCAATGGTCCTGCGATCAATCGATGGGAATCGACAGCGATGAATACGCGCATATCCCCCCGCACCAAGAAAGAAAGGTAAGCCGATTTGAGCGTGAAGCTGGGGGTGAGGAACGTCTTTCCAGCGGTATCGATTTGGGAGTGCCGATTCTTGGAATTTACTTTGTGAACATCGGATTGCTCAGAAAGCCACCGTGGAATGGCTGCGATACTTGGAAAGCTGTTCCAATGGAGCGAGCACCCAATGGGTTCGCTCTTGTTACTCACAGGATAAACAGAATCCCAGTTTGGCTGAGCAACTCCGTTTCCGAATGCATAGCCATCCACGTGCCAATCTTCAGGGCGAATCGTTCGGCTATCCAGCAGCACGCGAGGGTTGTCTCGCGGGAGAGGCAACGCAAAAGAATCTGCCTTCGATGTCTCGTTTTCTGCTTCGGCGCTCTTCGAAGTTTGCGTTTCCTTCGTTCGTTGGCTAAATGCTTCCTTCACGAGGGGGCGATACTTTGCACGGATACCATCTATTTTTTGACGAAGGCGTTTGTCTTGTGCATCCGTTTCGAATCGAACTAATCGGTAGTGGCTGCTCCGAAGATAGCCATAAAGTGCGTAGTAGTCTTCTGTGCTGATCGCGTCAAACTTGTGATCGTGGCAGCGAGCGCATGCGACCGTGAGTCCAAGAAAGGTTTTAGAAAAAACGTCGACCATATTGTCGAATCGATCGGTCTCATCTTTCCTGGTATCGACTGGCGAATGGACCCATTCCCCTAAGTGCCAGAAACCAGTTCCCAAGACGGATTCATTCCATTCTTTTGTCGGATGTCGTCTTGGCTGAGGCAACAAATCTCCAGCCACATGTTCTGTGAGAAAATGATCAAAGGGTACGTCGGCATTGAAGGCTCGCACCACGTAGTCGCGGTAATGTTCGGCTCCGGGTGTATCTTCATCGAACTCGTGCCCGCGAGATTGAGCATACCGAACGAGATCGAGCCAATGACGTGCAAACCGGACACCCAACTGAGGATCGGCTAGTAGAGAATCGAGGTAGTTCTCATACCAATCGACTGAGTTGCATTGGGTCCAGTGTTGAAGCGTGTCGTTACTCGGTGGAACACCTAGAAGATCCCAGTGAAGCCTTCGAATCATTGTCGCTCGATCCGCTTGCTCGGACATAGGGAGCTGGTGCTCGCGCTGTTTGCTCAGAACAAATGCATCGATCGCGTTGTTTCGGAGATCTGTCAACTGAGTAACAGGGGTCTCGGGTGCAGCGATTTGCTTCCAGGCCCAATGCGATTGCTTTCGAAGTTCGATCGAAAAAGGAGCAGCTTCTTTTGGAGCTGCGGGGATTGGCTCTTCTGGCCAGTAAGCCCCTTGTTGGACCCAATCGGTGAGCGTCTCTACCTCTTCGATTGGCAAACGGCCAGACGGAGGCATTTCAAGTCCATCGTAACGAATTGCCTGGAGCAACAAACTCTGGTTGAGAGCCTCTTTATCGAGGACGGGTCCCGAATCACCACCTTTGATGAGGAATGTTGGATGGTCGATGCGTAGGCTTCCCTCGATACGCTTTGCGGAACCGCTATGGCATTCGTAGCAGTGTTGCACGAGAATCGGACGGACCTTTTTCTCGAAATGCTCGCGCATAGCTCGCTGCTCGTCGGTTTCGGAGGCCGAGCCGCAGGGATGCCACCAAAACGTGGTGACGAAACAGGCGATTGCCCAAGCGAGAATGCTGAACAGCGGAGTTCGTTTTTTCATAGGGATTACGATACGATTCGAAGCAGGAAGGAATCGAGTTCGGCAGGTGAAGGGCGGGATATACGAGTCAGCATAAGCCGACACCTATTCTAGTCTAGCAGACGATCTTGGGATGATTTCGGCGAGGCATGAAGGATCCTTCGGGGCGGTTGTGAAAAAGGGGATTTTCGGGTAGAATCCGGCTCCATTTTTCAGTGCGAAAAACCTGGAAATACATTGCTTTTTTGAGCATTTTGGAGTTGAGCTTCGAAATGACTTCAAAATCCACCTGAAGATCGGCTTGCTGAAGTGTCCACTGTTCCACCTGATGACGATTTTGACCAAAACGATCCCTCCAATTTGCCCAACGCGGGTGGAGACGATGTGAATGGTCCAGGCGAGCGAATGATCGAAGAGGCAATCGAAGACGAGTTGCGCGATAGCTATTTAACTTACGCGATGAGTGTGATCGTCAGCCGAGCATTGCCGGACGTTCGCGATGGCTTGAAACCTAGTCAACGTCGGATTCTGGTGGCGATGAATGATTTGAATTTGACGCCGGGAGCCGCCCGAGTCAAATGCGCCAAGATCGCGGGCGATACGTCCGGAAACTATCACCCGCACGGGGAAGCGATCATCTATCCGACACTCGTACGGATGGCGCAGGAATGGAACATGCGCCATATCCTGATTGACAAGCAAGGTAACTTTGGCTCGATCGCCGGTTTGCCTGCCGCTGCAATGCGATACACCGAAGCACGGCTTGCCCCACCTGCCGCCATGCTTCTTGAAGACTTGAAACTGGACACGGTCGACTTTATCCCAACGTATGACGAGCGTCGTACGGAACCGGTGGTGTTGCCATCCAAGTTCCCGAACTTGCTCGTGAACGGAGCTACCGGAATCGCAGTCGGCATGGCGACGAGCATTCCACCTCATAACTTGCGAGAAATCTGCGCGGGGTTGGTTCGGCTCATCGAGGACCCTGACATTTCGGTCAGCGAGCTATGCGAAATCGTACCCGGTCCCGACTTCCCCACCGGTGGAATCATCTGCGGCCGATACTCGATCAGGAAAGCGTACAACACTGGACGTTCGACCATCATTGTTCGAGCTCGTGTCGATGTCGAAGAAGGGAAAAAGTCTCGATTGATCATTCGAGAAATTCCTTACCAACAGTTTCGAGATCGCGTCGTGGAGCGGATCGCGGACTTGGTTCGTGGTGACAAGATCAAAGGCATTTCTGCCATCCGCGATGAAAGCGATTTGAAAGAACCCGTTCGGATCGTCGTCGAGATCAAACAAGGTCATGATCCGCATATCGTTCTGAATCAGCTGTATCAGTTCTCGTCGTTGCAAGAAACGCACTCCATCATTTTGCTGGCCCTGGTCGATGGCAAACCACGCGAACTGACACTCAAAGAAATGATGCAAGAGTTCTTGCGTCACCGCGTGATCGTTATACGCCGTCGCACGCAGTTTTTGCTTGCGTCTGCTCGAAAACGAAAACACGTTGTCGAGGGATTGCTGCTGGCGTTGGCTGACATTGATCACATTATCAAGATTATTCGAAACAGCCGCACACAAGCGGAAGCCAAAGAGAAGCTGATGGGCGTTGGCTGCCCTGCATCGATGATGGAACGAGCTCTTGGAGAACGCGGATACTCGGATTTCCAATTGGAGCGAGGAGTCAGTGACAACTATACGTTGACCAGTGTTCAGACCGATGCCATTTTGCGAATGACTCTCGGTCAGTTGGCAGGTCTCGAACAAGAGAAGCTCGCACAAGAGCACTCGGCATTGCTGGATGAGATCATGGAGTACCGCGACATTTTGGGTGATCAGGCTCGAATCTTTGGCATGATCAAATCGGACTTGGAAGAGATTGCACGTCGCTACGGAAACAATCGCCGAACCGTGATCGATGATGAAGAGCTCGGTGATTACAACATGGAAGACCTCATCACGGAGGAGACCATGGTTGTCACGATCTCAACACAAGGGTACATCAAACGAATTCCGGCAACCACATACCGCGCTCAAAAGCGAGGCGGGAAGGGAGTGGCTGGAATGCGAGCGGAGGGGGAAGATCCGGTTGAGCATTTGTTTGTTGCCAGCACTCACGCTTATCTCTTGTTCTTCACGAACCAAGGGAAGGTTTATTGGCAAAAGGTTTGGGAAATTCCGCAAATGTCTCGTGAAAGCCGCGGGAGAGCGGTGGTGAATCTATTGAACTTGTCCCCGGAAGAAAAAATCCGCGACTGTATTGCTATTCGCGATTTCAATTTGCCCGGCCACTTCTTGATGATGGCAACCAAGAAGGGTGTCGTGAAAAAGACAGAACTCGAATCGTACAGCCGTCCCAAGAAGGGCGGTATTATCGCGATCAAGCTTCGAGAAGATGACGAGTTGGTGGATGTCGTCATCACGAAGCCCAACGATCAAATCGTCCTCTCCACGGCGAATGGTATGGCCATTCGATTCGCCGAAAGTGACGCGCGTCCGATGGGCCGTAACACATCAGGTGTCAAAGGCATCTCGCTACGCAAGGGTGATGAACTGGTCGGCATGGTCGTTGCTGACCCAACCGCTACGTTGCTAACCGCGTGTGAGTTTGGATACGGTAAGCGAACGACGTTCGGACCTGGTGACGAAATGGCTGGTCGTGAATTGCCACCACCGTCGGACGATGAATCAGGCGAAGAGGTCGTGGCCGAAGAAGAAGTCGCCGAAGAGCCAGAAGCAGAGGATCTAAGTTCCGCAAACCGATACCGCACACAGCGCCGTGGCGGTAAAGGTGTTATCGACATCAAGACTTCGAAGAGAAACGGTCGTGTTGTCGGGATCGTCCCGATCTACGAGACCGACGAAGTCATGATGATGACAATGCGTGGCAAGATTCAACGAATCGCAGCCAAGGACATCAGTGTGATTGGTCGAAACACCCAAGGTGTTCGCATCATGAGCTTGGATGAAGGTGATTCGCTTACCGCTTTGGTTCGTGTTCCTTATGAAGAGATCGACGAGTCTGCGATCGAGGCTGCCAAGGTTCCGATAGCATCACCGCAAGCATCCGCGACTTCAGATTCCGAGCCGGATGTTCCAAGCGATTCGGACGAATCGGATTCTGAAGAAGTCTGATGACTTCGATTCCGAACATCACCACGGATGGACAGACCGTACGAGATGGACTGCTCGTGCTGGTATGCACCTACAATGAACGGCAGAACCTTGATGCATTATTCAGCAGCATGGATGCAGCGGTTTCGAACGTAAACATTCTCGTGGTGGATGACAATTCACCTGACGGAACGGCTCAATGGGTAAAAGAAGCGGCAGCGCGTAGACCGAATACTCATTTGATTCAACGTCCAGGCAAACTAGGTTTAGGGACTGCAATTCGAGATGGTATGCAGTTTGCGATAAGTCACGGATACGAATGGGTATTGAATCTAGACGCTGACATGAGTCATGACCCGCAGGCGATCCCAAAACTCTTGGCCGAGTCACGAGACCATGATCTTGTCATCGGTTCTCGCTATGTTGAGGGAGGCGGGCTAGCTGGTTGCTCTTGGAAACGAAAACTAGTGAGTCGTACTGCTAACGCCTACGCGCGTTGGGTGGTTGGGTGGAATGTGCGAGATTGCAGTTCCGCCTATCGACTGTACCGCGTTGATTCCCTAAAGAAGCTAGATTGGAACGCGATTCAAGGAAAAGGTTACGGCTTCTTGGAAGAAATTTTGTGGCATCTGATCAAGCAAGGGGTGAGATGGACCGAGGTCGGCATCATCTACACCGAGCGACAAAAAGGAAGCTCTAAGATTTCGATTCGCGAAGCCATGTCGACCTTATCTTCGTTGCATCGAGTGGCGAGACTCAAGTGAATTTATGAGTAGTTTGGAACGCCCTTTCTTCGTCTCTCGTTCTTCTTGTGGCATAGACTATACTGAATATAGCATCGCGGCTGGATTTGCTATCGCGACGCTGGAATGAAACAACCGTCGTAGCGAATGCCAGAAAACTATGCAGAACAACTACACCTGTGGATTTGATTTGGGCGGAACCAAAATGCTGTGCATCGTCATGGACGAAGCCGGCAAGATCGTCGCGCGCAAGAGAAAAAAGACGAAGGGAACGGAAGGAGCACAAGCAGGAGTCGCCCGCATCGCAGCCCTGATCCGCGAGACCTTTACCGAGTCGGAGCTTCCGCTCGAATCGCTTCAATCGCTTGGTGTTGGGTGTCCGGGTCCGGTAGATATGGACAAGGGCATTGTCAACGTAGCGGTAAACTTGGGCTGGAAGAACGTGTCACTCGGTTCCATGCTCGAAGATGAGCTCGACTGCCCTGTCTCCATTTTGAATGATGTCGATGCAGGAGTTTACGGTGAGTACAGCGTTGGAGCAGCAACGGGAGCGCGCAGTGTTGCGGGTATCTTTCCTGGAACAGGCATTGGCGGTGGATTCGTGTACGAAGGTCAGATTCTTCGTGGGAAGAATTCGTCGGCAATGGAGATTGGCCATACACGAATCTCGTCAAGCAACCGCACCAGCGGTGTCGACATGACAGGGACTCTCGAAAGCGAGGCCAGTCGCTTGGCAATCGCTGCGGAATGCGCGAAGCTAGCTTATCGTGGTGAGGCTCCGAATTTGTTGCGAGCTACAGGCACGGACATCTCGCAAATACGAAGCAAAGTATTGGCTGCTGCGATTCGGGATGGCGATAAAGCAGTGGAGAACGTGGTACGACAGGCTGCGCAAATGGTCGGCTACGCCGTCGTCAACTTGGTCCATATGCTATGTCCTGAGATCATTATTCTGGGCGGAGGATTGGTGGAAGCGCTCGAAGAAATCTACATGGAGGAAGTGAATCGGGTCACGAAGAGGAGCGTTTTGCCATGTTATAGTGGCATGTTCGAAGTGAGGATGGCCAAACTAGGGGACGATGCCGGAGCCATGGGAGCGGCGCTCTGGGGGGCGAAGAAGGTTAGTCCTTAATTCAATGCTGTCATTCGTTTTCTGGATTGACCCGCAGGATAGGATTCCCGATACTCCCACGACGTGTTTCGCCAACCTACCTAGTTTCGTATCATGTCAATGCAAGACTCTACAGACATAGTGTCCTATTGTGCCGACATTGCAGGTCGCGCAAAGGTCGCGTCTCGACAGATGGTAGGCTTGTCTACGGACATCAAAAACCGTTGGTTGCTCGAGTCCGCAATGCGACTAGAAAACAAAGCATCGGATTTGCTAGTCGCAAACAAAATAGACATGGCCAAATCCGACACGTTTGGTTTGACCGATGCAGAGAAAGATAGGCTTAGGCTGACAACCGATCGAGTCTCGCAAATTGCGAAGGGGCTTCGTGATGTGGCTTCGCTTCCGGATCCTATTGGCGAGGTGCTCGAGGGTTCCATTCGTCCAAATGGGTTAGAGGTTCGCAAGGTTCGCGTTCCATTGGGCGTTGTCTTTTTCATTTACGAATCGCGACCGAATGTGACCGCAGATGCTGCGGCGATCGCCATCAAAAGTGGCAATGCAATTATTCTTCGAGGAGGAAAAGAGGCCGCCAATAGTTCTGCGGCCATCATCGATATATTGCGTGGGGCTGCTGTCGATATAGGGGTACCGTTTGATGCTGTGCAATTGATTTCGATGCCTGATCGAGAGGTTGTCGGTCAGTTATTGAAACGTTCCGATTGCATCGATCTCGTGATCCCCCGCGGTGGCGATAGTCTCATCAGGCGAGTTGTGTCCGAAGCATCAATGCCTGTACTCAAACATTATGATGGCAATTGTCATGTTTACGTCGATCGATATGCGAATTTGGACATGGCTATTCGGATCATTGAAAATGCCAAATGCCAACGCATGGGCGTGTGTAATGCCATGGAATCGCTTGTGGTTCATGCATCAGTCGCGGAGCAATTTCTGCCTCGATTAGTAAAAGAACTCTCCAAGTACTTGATTCAGTTTCGAGGCGACAAACGATGCATCGATATCATGCCAACAGCAACCGAGGCTACAGAACAAGACTGGTCACAAGAGTACCTAGGGCCCGTCATGAGTGTTAGGGTAGTCCAATCGCTCGAAGAGGCGATCGAACATATCAATCAATACAGTTCCCGTCATACAGAAGCGATTGTGACCGACCGAGTCGATGTGGCGCAGAAATTCACGAGAGAGATTGATTCATCGGCGGTGATGGTCAATGCATCAACACGTTTCAATGATGGAAGCCAATTGGGTATGGGTGCAGAGATAGGAATCAGCACGGATAAATTTCACGCCCGGGGTCCGTGCGGACTCAAGGAATTAACTACTTACAAGTACATTGTACAAGGAAACGGACACGTTCGATCGTAACCGTTGATTCAATATCTAGAATGATTCAACGCGTAACGACAACTCAACGGGAAAGGATTCCAGATGTCAGATGACGTTCTCAGCAGAAGTGACGTAGAGAGTTTGCTTCAGTCGTTGGAGCAGGGTGCTGGCGCTGCACCTGCAGCTCCCGTTGAGGCGCCGAAAAAGCCGGAAACGAAGAAAGCACCAGCCCCGAAAGTGCGAGTACTCGCGTACGATTTCAAGCGACCTGAACGGGTCGGAAAAGAGCAGATGCGAGCGCTTCAGTCGCTGCATGATAGCTTTTCTCGAAATCTGGGTGCTTCGCTTTCGGCAGTGTTACGGACCATGGTAGAAGTTCGGTTGATCAGCGTTGATCAATTGACTTATAGCGAATTTGTATACAGTTTGACGATTCCGACTTGCTTCAATTTGCTTAATCCAAAACCGCTGGAAGGAAACTGGGTTCTCGACATCAGCCCAGGTCTGCTTTATCCCATCATCGATAGGATGCTCGGTGGAGGAGTCGCAGGTGATTCGATGCTAAAGCGTCCGTTATCGGACATCGAATTGAAACTAGCGACTCGCATAAGCAATGTCTTTCTCAGAGAGCTTCAAAAAGCGTGGTTCAATATTGTCGAAATGACTATTGAGGTGGAACGTGTTGAAAGCAATCCACAGCTAGTACAAATTGTGCCACCCAATGAAGTCGTCGTGATGGTTAGCTTTGAATTGACGGTGGGGCAAGTGCGAGGCATGATCAACCTTTGTATTCCTTATAATACAATTGAACGAGTGAATTCCAAACTGACTAGCAATAGCTGGATTGGGTATGCGTCCTCCAAGACGAACGCGGACACGCACGAACAATTGCTTTCGCGTTTAGATGGTTCGAAAGCTGAGATCGTAGTCACGTTGGCGAGATCAACGATCAAGACATCGGATCTCTTTGATTTAGAGGTGGGGGACATCATCTCTACCGAAAAAGATACCTCGATGCCATTAGAAGTCGAGGTATCGAACCGGACGAAATTTTTGGCATCGGCAGGCTCGTTCAAAGGTCGAAAAGCAATTCAAATCGAGTCGTTTATGGGTTAGCCAGATTAACATTGGTTACCATCGACGGCGGATCCGCGATCCTGTGGTCAAACGGCTAACTTTTGAACGCGATTCGAAGCAAAATTGGCATTGAGGATTTCCTCATCGTATAGTTGGGCTCGCTTCTTGAGAGACCCCCATGTTGTTATGGATGCCGCCAGTCCACCTAGAACCAAAGCCATCGGAGCGCCCTGCAAACCGATTCTAGGAACAAGCAATAGTGCAAAAAGGATGGAAACAACACTACCCAAAAACTCGCCTCGGAAATACTCCTTGGAGGCTCCTAGAGCGGCTAGCCCATTGCCGTATATGACGGAGCAAGTCATCGCAAGCGTTGAGACACTCATGAGGAACGCGATCCAACCATAGTCGGCATAGAATTTGCCGTAGATCAAACCAAGTGCAAAATCTCCGAGGAAGAAAAACGCAATCGAAACCAGCAATAGGACTGGCAAAATCGTAATGAGAGTCAATCGAATACACCCAAACATTCCTTTGGTTCCACTCGTTTGTAGCTCTCGAACGGTTTTGGGCTGAAACATATTGTTCACACCCATAATGAACATCTGAGAAAGGCCGACGAGGTTCATGCAATTTCCAAACGCACCGGCCTTTTCTAGACCGAGAGATAATGCAACAAACCACGGAATAAGAAAAAACGGCGCGATACCAAACATTCTTGCCACCACGAGCCATCGCGAATACCTCCAATTATGTCGCCAGTCACTCGCGATGCTTTTCCATTCGAATGCAAAAGAAGACCTAGACTGTAGGAACCAGTATGCAATAGGAAACATACAAGCGATTCCTAGAATCCCATTAATCCTCGCCAGCGTGATCCTGCCCAAGAAGAAGAGTAATAGTATTCCAGTCAACTGCGTTGCAACAATACAAATATCAATGATTAAGAGCTTCGCAAACTTAGAATCTGCAGTGCACACAGCCCGCATCTGATCGCGAATCAAAATAAAGGGTGCCGCGCAGGCAAGACTAATAGACAAACTGAGCACTCCGCGTTCGATTCCCGTCAGCAGTAGCAGCAGGCAGATCGCCAGTCCTATGAGGCCGCAGGAAAGTGCGAAAAACATTTGATGCGAAACGACGCTTCCTCGATAAGACGGTCGTGAAAACTCTGGTCGATACGTGAATGCCAGATACGGTGCAGCAATCGCCCGTTCTTGTACGGTTCGAATCAACGCGACAATGGTCCAAGCCAAAGCGAACTCACCGACATGAAAGGCAGAACAACTCTGCGAAATTAGCGCGATTGTTACAAAACTCGATCCACTCACGAGAACTTGATCTGCGAGCGATAAAACTCCGTGAAGTAAAGTCTCTTTGGATCGAAGCATAGTACCAGGAATTGCTACCCGTCTTGAGTTCGTAGGATTCGGCAATTAGAAAAAGCGACGAATCCATGCGGGTGTGTAAGAACGTTTGCGTGTAAGGATGCATCCGTCTACCCGTATCCCGTCTTCATCCAATTGGTCGATCATCGACTTTGCATGTTCACGTCGGACGGATTCCGACTTTATCGCTACGACACAGGTATCCGCTTGGCGAGCTAACATTAATGCGTGATGGAGCTCGTCAATAGGAGGCAAATCGAGGAATATCGTAGCAAAGTGCAGCTTGGCCCAAACGCAAACTTCTTGAAACATTCTAGGTTCAACACGCGATTGAAAAAAACTCTCCTTGCTTCCAAGGGGCATGATGTTAAGTTCAGGTATATTCGTCTCATGGGTCGCTTCTGCAGGTGAGAGCCCACCGATCAGCACATCTGCTAGACCTTGAACACCCTTTTGTCGAAACGTCTTATGTTGGCGTGGTGCATGAAGATTGGCATCAATCAACAATACCGGGCCTAAATGATTGATCGACGCCTTGATGGCCAGATTTGCTATGGCCGTGCTGACTCCGCTTTTCCTACAACAGCTAGTCATCGCGATGAGGGTGCCATTCCCTGTGGAGGACTGCGCCCTCGCTGCAAGCCGCCATAACAGATTGTCAAAGTCCGTAGCGCTCCCCCGAATAGGCTCTCGTGTCACACTTGCACGGCGACTGCTCGGCTTCGTATCTTGCATTACTTCAGATGGGTTCATTTGGGTTGCTCGATTTCTATGGATAGCTGATACGTTTGTTGGTGATCGATTCGGCCAAAGTTCCAAGCACCGGCAATTCGGTGACATCTGAGATTTCTTTCTCGGATCGCAAGCGATCATCCATCTTTTCGCTTAAGAAAATGGAGCCGATGACCGAAGCAAAAGCGAAGAAGACTCCACCGAGGGCAACCAACACTTTGGATGGACGAATCGGTTTCTGTTCCAACTGCGGTTTCGACTGCACGTTGACACTCGAGATAGCACTTTCCTCCATCGCTTTGTTGAAGTTCGCTTCTTGAAGATTGTCGCTGTATTGCGAGTACTTCGCTTTTGCGATCGACTCTTCTTGTTCGAGTCTAGAAATTTCAACTTCTGCTTTGTTGAACTTGGCAATGCTCTCAATCAGTTCCGCTTTTTGAATTTCCAATTTGGATTTTTCTGCTTCTAATCCAGCGAGACTGGACATCTGCAATTCCAACGCACGATTGATGTCTTTATGGAGTGGATTGACATCATCAACGACTTCTTCTCTCTTCTCTGACTCTTGTTGGAGAATTCGACGTCCCTCTTCTACTTGCTTCTCCGTTGCAATGAGAAGAGGGTGCGAAGGAGAAAGTTTTGCTCTCAACTCAGTCAGCCGAAGCTGATTGTTGTAGAAATCCTCACGCATCAAATCGGCTCCCCCGTTGGGGACACTTTTCTTCGATGTGGTTTCACGTTCCGGGATAATGGTTAGCCGTGTTTGAAGATCATTGATCGTGGCTTTGGCATTGGATAGCTTGGCGATACAATCGAGCAAATCAAGATCGACTTTTTGAATCTTGCCTTCTAGGGATGCTTTCTTCCCGTCCAAGGTTACGACCCCGAACTCGGCTTTCGCGTTCACGACTGATTGTTTCGCCTTGACCCATTGATTCTCTAATGCGGTCGCTTGATCTGCCAAGAATGCTTCGGTGTCTGGGTTGCGATGGATTCGCAGATGTTCCGAGCGATAGTTCTCGATAATCGCTTCGAGGATTCTCTTCGCCACCTCGGGGGATTTGGATTCATAGGCCAGGTTTAAAACCGTCGTGTTCCGCTCTGCGGTCGCTGTAAAGCTCTTGGATATTTTGATGATGGCCTCTTCGCGGGCTTCGATTGGATCGAGTGATTTAAGCGTCTTCATCAAACTGCCGAGAGCCTCATCAACAGCCCCAAAGATCGAATCAGTCGACTCCTTTTTTTTGCTTCCACTTAGAACATACTCAGGAGTCAATTGATCCACGACTGCCGCATAGATCCCTAAACTCTGGATAACCTCTAAGGCTGACTTCACTTCCTCATCACGGTCGCTCTGCATCAGGCTGACGGTAGTGCCGCTCGATTTCGCGGAAGGATCAACGCCCAGAGTTTCGCGTCCCACTTGAAGAAAAAGCTTCGCTTGACTCTGATAGGTCCGCGGGAAAAACAGAATCACTAAAACAGTTGCAACAAGCGTGATTATTGGGAAGAAAAATGTCTTCAGTTTGTGGCGAAAAATAATCTCAAGAATGTCAAATATGTTGATACTCATAGTGCACCTTCGTGTTGCTCGTGCTGTTTTGGCACAGCTGTTACTCGGCTTGGATCACTGGATGTTGCTCGGTCGCGTATGATGCTCGATTGCGACTGAATACAACTATTGTAAATGCGGAGCATCGGATTTGAATATTCTGTCCATTGGTAGTTCTTGGCTCGCTCGGTTGCGCCGAGGCTCAACCGATGTAGTTCGGTTGCATCTCGGCTTAATCGGATCAATGCTCTCGTGAATTCGTCGATAGATTTTTTTGGGCTACCAACGGAAATCTTGATACCACAGTTGTCCGTAATCATGTCTGCAGCCCCTTGATGATCCAGGCCGATAATTGGAACGCCAGCAGCAAGTGATTCCAGGAGTCCGGTCCCCGAAGTATCACGCAAACTCGTGAACGCGAAAACATCTGCCCAGTGATAGTGTTCCATCGATTCCCGATAAGACGGTCTGTCTAGCCACTCGATACAATCGTCGAGTTTGAGTTTTCCCGCTAACCGCTTCCAACTCTCTGAACATCGCCCTTCACCCAAGACTCGCAGATTCACTCGTACATCAGGTGGGAGTTTGGACATTGCATACAAAAGCAATGGAAGCCCCTTCCACATCCGCAATCTACCTGTCCACAGAATGCGCAACGGACGCGATGGATCTCGTAAATCGCGAGGAGGCGATAGTTCGTAATCGATGCCTGTTTCCAACATCACAGGCATCGAGTTGGGTACGAACTTACTCAGGTGTTTCTGGGTACTTGAATTCGCTGCCAATACGACGGCAGAGTTTGCGAGTGCATTAGAGATTCGTCGAGAATGATTTCGCTGAAAGTAGTTGATGATGTTACGAGAGACCTCAAAGAGACCTCCTACCAAGTTACCGTAACGAAGATAAGACAAAGGAAAGCCACTGGTGCCACCTATCGGACCGAGGATGAATGGCATTGGCAATTCGTAAAAGGTGCCTGGCTCTCGAAAACCGCAAAGAGTGGCCAAATGGGCAAAGTCAAACGGTTCCTTCTCATGCAATCGAACCGCCAATCGCTTTGCTTCTACCGTCCATTTTCGATAACCTCGATAGAAACTGATTTCTCGATCGATTTGCTTGAGGATTTTCGGAGCCAGGGGCACGATGATAAATTGAATTCGCCCCTTCAGATCCTCAGGAATGCTTTTCTCAAGAATAGACTGGTCGCAATGTGGACCGCAAAGAACTACAGTTTGATAATTCGAAGCCGCTTGCAAAGCTCTATTCCAACCGTTTCGCTCCTCCATCGACTGATGGGGATCGCAAGAGAAGGCTAGGATTAATGCCCGTCCCTTGGATTCGGTTTTGGAGTAGATTGAAAAGACCATCTCAATACTTGGGAGTTTGGGCGGAGGATGCCAGACGCACCTCTGAGCTTAATCGGTCGACATTCAAGCTTCTAAAGATCTGAGCGGTTTGAAGACCTGATTCTTGGTCTGCGCCCGTTCCTTCCTTATTGTCCGAATAACCAGACAGGTAAAGGATAGGATTGAAATGGGCTTATCACAGTCACATGATGTGGTAAAAGTCGTTTTCTCGGAAGAATCGGCACCATCGGCTTTAGCGACAACCTACTCTTCCAGCAACTTGATCGAGTCTTCCGTCCCACTCAAAAGAAGTCCTGCATTTCGATAGACCGCGATTTTCTCCCGCGAATCGGTGATATCCAAGTTTCGCATGGTGAGCTGGCCGATTCGATCCGTTGGCGTAAACTCCCCTTTTCCGCTTTCCATCGTCAGTCGCTCAGGCTTGTATGTGAGATTTGGACTCTTGGTGTCCATCAGCGAATAATCATTCCCTCGACGCAGTTCGATGGTAACCTCCCCTGTTACCGCCCTCGCGACCCAGTGCTGCAACGCTTCTCGCAACATCAGCGCTTGAGAGTCAAACCAACGCCCTTCATATAGCAATCTTCCCAATCGACGCCCCATATCTCGATACTGCTCAATCGTACCTTCGTTGTGTATGCCTGTTATCAATCGTTCATAAGCGATGAATAACAATGCCATGCCGGGCGCCTCATAGATTCCTCGACTCTTCGCTTCGATGATACGGTTCTCGATTTGATCAGACATCCCCAGTCCGTGCCTTCCACCAATCGCGTTGGCTTCCAAAACGAGATCGACCTTAGAAGCAAATGATTGACCATTCAACGAAACGGGAAGACCTGCTTCAAACGCAACCGTGACCACCTCAGCAGCTACATGACAATCCGCACGCCAAAATGGAACACCCATGATCGGCTCGACGATCTTGATGCCTGTATCGAGGTTCTCAAGGTCCTTCGCTTCATGCGTCGCACCCCAAATATTTGAATCGGTCGAGTAGGCTTTTTCTTTACTCATGTGATACCCCAGCCCTGCCGCATCAAGCAACTCGGACATCTCCTTTCGACCACCCAACTCTCGGTTGAACTGCTCGTCGAGCCACGGTTTGTATACCAACAGTTCAGAGTTCGCTAACAACCCATATCGATAGAATCGCTCGATATCATTCCCTTTGTACGTACTGCCATCACCCCAAATATTGACACCGTCTTCCTTCATCGCTTGGACTAGCATCGTTCCTGTAACTGCACGACCGATCGGTGTAGTGTTGAAATATGGTAGGCCCGCTGTCGTGATATGAAATGCTCCACACTGCAATGCCGATAACCCTTCTTGGACCAGCAACTCGCGGCAATCAATCAATCTCGCCTTCTCCGCACCACAAGCCAACGCTCGCTTTGGAATGTCGTCGTAATCTTTCTCGTCTGGTTGCCCCAGATTGGCGGTGTAACAATACGGGATCGCTCCCTTCTTTCGCATCCAATAGATCGCTGCACTGGTGTCGAGCCCCCCAGAAAAGGCGATGCCTACGTTTTTTCCGACGGGAAGCGATTGAAGTATCTTAGACATTTTTGAAGGGATATTGGAGAGTTACAAAATCTTAGGTCCGCGCCGAGCTTGGTTCCGATCTTACACAAATCAACCCATTTTCCTACCGCATTCGCCTCCACCATGCTGCTCTGCACCCAAAAGACCACTCCCATGCTTGCATTCTTACGGACCGGCCATAGCCAAACAGCCACTACTTCAACTCGGCGGGCTAGGACAACTGGGTAATTCAGGTCCTATCGATCAGCCCTGCTTCTTACTACAATTGGGGCATCATTGAAGAACAACACCATTATGAGCTTGCACGGAGGAACCTAATGTCCCGATCGATCACGAAACTTGCCCCTCGACTCAATCCCGCCTCAAAACAGCTTACTCGCTGGGGAGCCCTGATTTCGTGCGTTTTGTCGTCTTCTAGCGCCTTAATCTCGCAAGATTCAATCACTCCAAGAACAGGCATCCTGAGTTCAATCACTTCGAATTATCAGCCCACCTACTATCAAGCCTCCTCGAATCAGACTGTTGTCTCCTCTCCTGCGACTAGCTGGCTTAGTTTGGCTGCAAAAGCCGAATCGCAATTGGATCAAAATCTCCTTCCATCGATCGATCCGGCGAAACTCGAATTGGAGCAATCGATGACGAACTTGGAGAGCTTTTTGAAAAGGACGCCCGAGCATGAAGCGAACTGGCTCACATTCCTTCGATGGAACTCGATTCGAAAAGAATTGGCCAGCAATGATCCTGTACCTGCCGATTTCATCCAATTCGAAAAGAACTTTCGACAGAATTTTAACGGACTAGAGCTCGAACCATTCACTCGCGTTCGCAATGCTCTCCAACGCTATTCACGAGCTCTTTTGTTTGGATCGAACCCAAAAGTTTCCATCGAGATTCTGGGCAGCAAGCTGAAGAAGCTACAAGAACTGGTTCAGTCACCTGCGCTACCAAGAGATTACGAATCCCGTCATGAAGTAGAACAAACCGTTTCCTTTTTGGACCAGACCAATCAAGCGAAGTCACTTGTGCAAAGCATGACATCGTTCTTCTCTCTCCCCAATGTTCGCGTGTTGGTCTCCTCTGACTTTGTTCAACAGAAGTTTGGAAGACCTGTAAACGAACACAACCCCGTCAACGAGAACATTCTCGGTACGCAGATCTATGGAAACAGTTTGCTCCAAGGGTTCGTTGTCCCCTCGCTGGTCGATAATCGTCATCAAGCGACATTGCGACTAAACCTGAACGGTAACTTTTCAAGCAACAACATTGGCTATAACCGCAGCGTAAGACTCTTTACGACAGGTTCAGCAACAGTCGCAGCATGCGAAACCATTACATTGGGAAGCGACGGGCTCCGCACACTAAACGACACAGGTGTTGATGCTAATTTATCGACCCAGATCAACTCAATTGATGCAAAGCACCGAATCGTAGAAAAGATTGCCTCCAAAGTCGCTGCCAAACAAAAGCCACAAGCGGACGCGATTGCAGTCGGCAGGATGGAGAACCGTATTCGTGATCAATTCCATCACCAGTTGGTTGATCAGCTTTCGCAATCCAACCAGAAACTGAAAACACCCTCGATACCTGAACTTGTACGGTTAGGGCTTACCAAACCCAATCGCACATCCTGGAGTTCTTCTCAACACCTCTCTTTGCTTTGGAAAGTTCAAGAAGGCGTTCAATTCGCAGCGACTTCTTCCTGTCCTATAGTCGTACAGCCTACCGGAATCACGATTCAGGTTCACGAGTCGACCTTTTCGAATTTACTAGATCCGGTCTTGGCGGGTCGAGTCTTGCAGAGCATCGATAGCGAGTCGTACGCTTCGCAGTTTGGCGAGCTAGCCAAGGGTGGATTGCCAAAGGACAAAGAAGACGACGAACCGTGGGCAATCAAGATGTCCGACTTCCATCCTGTCGAACTCAAACTGGACGGCGGCTTGATCACGTTCTGTATCCGAACTGACAAAATCACCAAAGGAGCAGACGGAAAAGGTGTGGTGATGCCCGCTGTGATTCAGGCGTCGTACATGCCTGTTTTGAACAACAACGAACTTCAACTAGCCCGCATGGGTACCGTCAAGATCGACTTTTATGGCAAACAACAAAAAGGTGCCGTCGCTGCATCGCTGCGAAACCTTCTCAAGAAAAAGTTTGATAACGTCTTCCGCGAAAACTTGCTAGAAACTCCTTTGCGATTGTCGGAAAAGCTACCTGCCGAGCTCCAGGGACTATCGCTGGCTTCGCTTCACACCCAAGATGGCTGGATTCAAGCACACCTCAACTAACAGTTGTCGGGCGGTGCGCAATGCACGCCTTGTTGATCTTCTGGTTGCAAACAGCGGGCAACGACCCAACAAAATAGCTTGGGTTGATAGACCGAAACAAAGAGACGTTGTCAACATAACTTGGCAACAGCTATCGGGCCTGACTGCCAGTATGTCCCATCACTTGCAGGCAGTGGGAGTGAAGAACGGCTCGATTGTTCTGCAATGGGGCCGCAACTCCCTGGAATGGGTGCTTATTGATCTCGCCTGCTCGAGTCTCAACGCCATTCACGCTCCTCTCGATGCCAGATTATCACCAACAGTCGCCGAGAACTTGGTCGCATCGATTTGTCCAACTGCAGTTTTTGTGGATAGATATGTCTCACCGTTAAAGAATAGTCGTAAGATCCCAAACTATCGTGATTTGCCTAACAGCGCACGATTGCAGGTTACAGATACTGGTTACGAAACAACGGATGGAGCCAATCTACTCTTTACTTCAGGGACGACGAGCGAGCCTCGTGCGGTTCTGCTTAGTCACCAAAATCTTGTTTCCAACGCGATCAGTAAATTGGACGCGATGCCTCAATTTGCAACCGATCATCGTCTTAATTTGCTACCATTCGCACATGCATACGCCAGAACCTGCGAGTTAACTATGTGGTTGCTCAGCGGTAGCTCTCTCGAGACGGTGCATGGCACCGAATCGTTTATCGAACGGCTCTCCGTCGCTCAACCGACCCTCGTGAACGCGGTTCCTGCGGTATACGAGTCTCTGATATCTCGGTGGAACGATCGAATGGACTCACCCACGGATCTTCGTCCATGTCTCGGTGGCTCGATTCGTCAACTTGCGAGCGGCGGAGCCCCCATCAGCGAGAATACCAGGCTTCGGTTTCATAAGGCGGGACTAGATATTTACCAGGGGTACGGACTAACGGAAGCTGGACCTGTCGTATGTTCGAACCGAGCCGCAACCGATACCAACCCCGCTGTGTTGGCAGGGGTCGGACCACCCGTCAGCAACACCGAAGTCAGGATCGATGACCAAGGTAAACTATGGGTGCGAGGCGCTGGCGTCATGTCAGGATATTGGCAAGACTCCTTCGCGACCCATTCGCGAATCGTCGATGGCTGGCTGGACACGCAAGACAAAGCGGAACTCGATCGCGATGGGCAATCCTTGCGAATTCTTGGTCGGCTGGACGACGTTCTCGTTTTACAAAACGGGTGCAAACTAAATCCCCTCCCGATTGAAGCACGCGTGCTTGAACAACCGTGGGTTCAAGATTGCTTTCTTTTTGGAAGCGGTCAACCGCGTTGCACGTTGATCATCAAACCACGTTGCTGGGAGTCGAAACCGACCATCCCTGCTGTACGCGAATCGCTAGCGATGTCTTTATCTGAGGATGCGTGGAGAGCGATTGGAAATGTGTGGTTCTCCGACGAGCCATGGAATGCAGCTAACGGTCTTTGCAATTTCAAGGGCGGAAAACGACGACGAGAGCTAGAACGATTCTACAACCACGTGTTGACGACACAAGAAACGACACAATGACAATCCGAACAATCCGAACAATCCGAACGATTCATACGATTGTCACAGACCGCGCGCGGAAGCTATCTTCCTCCTGGGTATCAGATCGTCATTTTCTCCTGTGCCAATTACGATAGTGTTAGTTCGGTCGCCGCAAAAGTGACGGAATAATGATGATTGGTTGAATTCACACTGTTAGAGTACTTGCATGAAAGTATTGGTTACCGGCTCTAGCGGCCTTATCGGTTCTGCAGCGGTTCGACACTATGACTCTGTCGGAGCCGATGTCATTGGCATGGACAACAACATGCGTCAAGAGTTCTTCGGACCGATGGGTAGCACTCAATGGAACCTGGAACGACTGCAGAAAGAAACAAAAAGATTTACCCACCACAGTGTTGACATTCGTTCGCGAGAACACGTCTTCGAGTTAGTAAAGACCATTGCTCCAGACATGGTGGTTCACTGTGCAGCCCAACCCTCGCACGATAAAGCCAAAGACATTCCGCTGCTCGACTTTGATGTCAACGCGGTGGGGACGTTGAATATGCTCGAGGCCACACGGCAACATGCACCCGACGCTGTGTTTTGTCATATGAGCACCAACAAAGTGTACGGCGATGCCCCAAACGAACTTCCGTTGATCGAGTTGGATAGACGATGGGAGTATGCGAATCCAGAACATTTTCATGGCATCAGCGAGTCCTGTCGAATCGATCAAACCCTTCATTCGCTTTTTGGCGCTTCAAAGACTGCCGCAGATGTCGTCGCACAAGAGTACGGAAAGTACTTTGGGATGAAAGTGGGTGTGTTCCGAGGTGGATGCTTAACGGGCGCATCGCACTCAGGAGTGGAACTGCATGGGTTTCTTTCTTATTTGGTCCATGTCGCCGTTCATAAAAAGCCGTACACGATCTTTGGCTACAAGGGAAAGCAAGTTCGCGATCAGATCGAAAATGCAGATGTCATCGCCGCCTTCGAGGCGTTCCGCAATCGTCCACGACCAGGCGAAGTCTACAACCTAGGAGGTGGACGAGAAAACTCGGCGTCCGTACTCGAGTGCATCGACTTGATCGCGAAGATCAGTCCTTATCAAGTCGACTACACTCTTGGTGATACCAATCGCACAGGCGACCACATCTGCTACATCTCGGACCTGCGAAAGATCAAGAGCCACTATCCCGAGTGGTCCATTCGAACATCGTTGACGGATATGTTGGGCCGCATGATCGAAATGGAAGAACACAAAGCCGCAGAATAAACGTGGGATGAGCTTCTAGCTTGTCATCTCGTTGCTTTTACTGAGTGTAAAACAAAGTATGTAAAACATCGCTCAGCGCAGCCCATGCCTCGCACCCCATCAGAGCTTTTGCCGACCTGAGAGTGCATCGGCAAGGATCTCTTTGTTAGTGTACTCCAGGACGCTACCCGCTGTGACTCCGCGGGCCAAGCGTGTCAACTTCACGGGTAACTCTCCGAGTTGGTTCGAGATGAACAACGCGGTTCCATCCCCTTCCACATTAGGATTGGTGGCCATGATGACTTCGGCGTAGTTGCCAGTTCGAACGCGCTCCACGAGTGCCTCGATCGTGAGCTGATCTGGGCCAATGCCGTCCAATGGTGCGATCCTTCCCAGCAATACATGATAGTGCCCTCTATAAACACCCGACTGCTCTAGAGCCATCAAGTCTCTCGGTTGTTCGACGATGCAGAGAATGGTCGGATCGCGTCGAGGATCGGAGCAAATGTTGCAAAGTTCGCCCTCAGACAGATTAAAGCACACTGAACAATAGCGCACATTTTCTCGTACGGAACGGATTGCATCCGAAAGAGCAAAGGCTTCCGTTTCATGAACTCGGAGCAAATGGTAAGCGAGTCGTTCCGCCGTTTTGCGTCCGATTCCTGGTAATTTATTGAGTTGTTCAATCAATTCCGTGACTGATTGCGATATCTCGGCCATGTCGATCCTGTTGCTCCTTGGTCGCTTTCCTCTGCGATGTTAACATACCAAAGTCCAGACATTTCGCCGAGTCATTTGAATTACTCCTAACCTACAAAGCCGATGAGCGTCCTACTTCAAATCAAACAGGCCAATAAACGCTACGGAGAACAACTCCTGCTCGACGACGCCGAATGCACCATCACGAGCGATACCAAGGTCGGGTTTGTCGGACGAAACGGCGCCGGAAAATCAACTCTTTTGCGTTGTCTACTGGGAGACGAAGAACTCGATTCTGGACAAATCATTCGACACCCTCGCCTCAAAATCGGCTATCTCCGTCAGCATGACCCATTCTTGCCGGGCGAGACTTCACTCGAATTTTTGATGCGAGATAGTGGCCAGCCTGATTGGAAGTGCGGTGAAGTCGCAGGACAGTTCGAACTCAAGGGCCGATACCTCGAAGGTCCTGTGGGAGAATTGTCTGGCGGATGGCAAACGCGCGTGAAGTTGGCCGCGTTGCTACTGCATGAGCCGAATCTTCTCTTGCTCGACGAACCAACGAATTTCTTGGATCTTCGGACGCAGATTTTGTTGGAGCACTTTCTGAAGGACTTCCGCGAAGCCTGTTTGATCGTCTCACACGACCGCGCTTTCCTGAGCGCAACCTGTGACAGTACTCTAGATCTGTCGATGGGTAAGCTCACGATGTACCCAGGAAAGATCGAAGAGTTCTTGGTGTATCAACAAGAACGCATCGAACACAACCAACGCGTTAACGCGGCAACCGAAGCGAAGCGAAAACAACTACAAGAGTTTGTTGACAAGAACCGCGCTCGCGCTAGCACTGCCACACGAGCCAAATCGAAGAGCAAGATGTTGGAGCGATTGGAATTCATCGAGGTTCAATCGGACCAAGCGCATGCGGTGATCCGTGCGCCCCAAGTCGAACCTCGCAAAGGACCTGCTGTTCGCTGCATCGAGCTCGGGATCGGCTACGGCGACACAGTCATTGCAAAGAACATCAATATTGAAATAGAACACGGAACGCGCGCAGCGATCGTAGGGGACAACGGTCAAGGGAAGACAACCTTGCTCCGAACCATTGTTCAATCGCTAACCCCGGTGCTGGGAGATGTTCGTTGGGGACACGCTTGCAATATTGGCACCTACGCACAACACGTCTACACGAGCTTGCCCGAAAAGAAGACAGTTCTTGAGTATCTGGAGTATGAGGCCATACCCGGAACCAAGAATCAAACGATTCTCGACACGGCCGGCGCGATGCTGTTTCGAGGCGAGGCGATTCACAAGAAAGTCTCTGTCCTCAGTGGAGGTGAGCGAGCTCGCCTCTGCATGGCTGCGATCCTTCTCGGGAACTACAACATTCTAGTCCTCGACGAACCTGGTAACCACTTGGACGTCGAAACAGTCGAAGCACTTGCCAATGCATTGCTAGAGTACAAGGGGACGGTGATCTTCACGTCCCACGATCGACACTTTATGCGTCGAGTCGCTTCGAGCATTATCGAAGTAAAGGATGGCTCCGTAGTAAACTACCACGGCAATTATGAGTCCTATCTCTACATGGTCAATCAGGAGATCGACGAAGCAGAGTTTGCACGCACGGGCAAGAAACCGGTTCCAGTTGCGACAGGCAAGAATAGCAAAGCAAGTGACAAAGATCGCCACGCGCATGACAAGAAAAAGCAATCGACCGGCTCCGCAGATGATAGAGCCATGCGCAAAGAAATCACACAGCTAGAAAAAACCATCGCCCGGCTTGATGATCAAAAGAGAACCGTCAATGAAAAATTGATGCAGACTACTGACCCGATGGAAGCCATGAAACTACATGACGAAGTAGTCAAGGTAAGCACCGAGCTTGAAGCAGCCGAAATGCGATGGGCTGAGCTTCAAGAGTTGATCGAGGATCAATCTTGAAAAGAACCATCCCGAGAAGTTCCTTCACCACCATCAACGCCATATAGTGCTGCTAAAAATGTCCGACTCGTTGAAGACAACTCACCAACCACAACTGATTGCAGATGATGCGTTCGTTGCCTCCAACGCAACCTTGCGAGGGGAAGTACACGTCGGATCTGAAGCGTGCATTCTGTTTGGGGCAATATTGCGAGGAGATTGCGAACCGATTCGAATCGGCGATCAATCGAACATCCAAGATCTATGTTGCTTGCATGCCGATCCGGGTTTTCCATGCTCGGTTGGGAAGCGTGTAACTGTCGGGCACGGAGCAATCGTTCATGGTGCAACTGTCGAGGACGAATGCTTGATTGGAATTCGAGCGGTTCTTCTCAATGGTGTGGTTATCGGCAAAGGCTCCATCGTCGCAGCAGGTAGTTTGATACCGGAGGGTAAGATGATCCCACCGAACTCGCTGGTCATGGGTACCCCTGCCAAGGTTGTGCGAGAAACCACGGAACGCGATCGAGAGATGATTTCTAGAGGTTGGCAACACTATGTCGAAACGGCGAAGCAGTATCGCGTTTCCGAACCATCGAGCTCTTCACCATGAACCGTCCCTCAAAACGCCGTCCCTTGAAGGGCAGTTCCGATAACCAACGATTCCCGCCCAAGAACCCAGGCGTTAATCCTCGAAGCGTAAACACATCCGACCCAACGGCGCTGAAACCAGGTGACATTGAACTAGAGATGGGAATTCCTATTCCCGGTGCGATTCAACCCAAAGAGCAATGGACACAAACCGCTATCAAACGTTTGCCAGAAGCACCCTTCGCCTGGCCTGATCTCTTTCGTCGTGAAGCACCAATAGCGATTGATATCGGATGCGGGAATGGACGCTTTACCATCTCATCCGCAGTACGTCGTCCAGATTGGGATCATTTGGGTATCGATGCTTTGCCCACAGTCATTCGTTATGCCACACGACGCGGAAATCAGCGGGGCCTGACCAACGTGCGATTTGCAGTGAGCGATGGTTGGAAACTCTTGGATCGGTTATCAGAGGATGAGTCGGTGGATGAGTTTCACATTTATCACCCCCAGCCATTCTCCAGTTCCGAAGACTCCAGTCGCCGGATGCTCACCCCACAGTTTTTGGGGCTGCTTCATCGAAGGCTAAAACCGAATGGCAAAGTTTTTTTGCAGACGGATCGTAAACCTTATTGGCTATACATCACAAACTGTTTTTCGGCTTTGTTCGACTGGGAAGAGATTCTGGAACCATGGCCTGAAGATCCACATGGTCGATCTCGGCGAGAGATGTTATCTCAAAATCAGAAGCTTACGATCTACCGAGGCATAGCAACGCGCCGATCGGAAATCTCGCCAGAAGACGTTTTCAAAATCGTTGAACAAATGCCAGCACCAGAGTTTGCAGTAGACCGCGCTGAACGAAGATTCCGACCGCCGTCCAACTCCTATCGTCGATCGAAGTAAGCGGATACCTTATCTCATCTAAACCTAGGAAAGAAACGCCCTGTCACCTTCATGTAATCGATATAGTCTTGCCCGAATCGATCGATAAGCGCTTGCTCCTCTTTGGGTGTTCGCATGGCCAGCATCCCGAGTATCGTAGCTGAGGAAAGACCGATTAGCCAATTTGCAGTGAGTAGCGTGACAGATACCATCACCACAGCGGTGGTGATGTAGAAAGGATGCCTTACCCAGCGATACGGGCCCTGTGTAACCAGCGTTGCATTCGCCCGCGTCACAACCGTATCGGTCAAGTTCTTCCCTAAGCTATGAAGAGTCCAATACATCAGAAAGGAACTGAGGAGTCCACCTATTGCACCAAACCAACGAATAGGGATCGGAATGGCTATCCCAGCCCATTGAACCGATACCGGGGATACCAGGTAGATACCGGTAACACCAAACAAGAACAGCCCGGTTCCTCGAAGAAGTATTGCGAATAAAACGCCTTCATCCTTGCGTGAAATTTTCTCTCGCGATTGAGCAGCCTTGAATCGATGGTAGCCCGTGACTGCGGTCGTGAAAACAAGGACGACTCCCAATACAAAGCGAAAATAGTCTTCTGTTTCCATCATGATTCGATATTCGAGCGAGTCGTATAATTGCCTCCATAGCGATTCTACCCAAGCCGGAATGTCGAGTCAGGAATGAATCGACCAGCATTTTGTGATTGCACTAGGTTATTGTTCACTTCCAGGGATGTACAATAAGACCTACTCCGATTTTGTATTGGGTACCAACTTCAGGTCATTTCATTCACTATCAAAAGAAAGCGCACTTCATGAAGATGCCACTGACTTACACTATTCTGATCATCGCTTCGCTAGTGATCGCTTTCAACACTCCGGTCTTTGCAACCGACCCGACGGTGCAAATACCCAAACCGGATGGTAAACCGGCGGACATGACAAAGCCAGTTCAGATCTTCCTGTTGTTAGGACAGTCCAATATGGTAGGCCTCGGCAAGATTACAGGAGGCGAAGGGTCTCTAGAAAATGCGGTGAAAGCCAAGAATCTATACTCTCACCTTGTCGATGATACGGGTGCGTGGGTCGCGCGCAAGGATGTTCGCTTTGTGCGATTCATGTCTGGCAAAGGTCCGCTCAACAATGATTGGTTGACTGTCCAGGGTGGGAAAATGGGGCCCGAATACGGCATTGGTCACCCCTTGGGAAATGCCGTCGATGCACCCGTCATCCTTCTCAAGTGCTGCATCGGGAACCGCAGCCTCGGCTGGGATCTATTGCCACCCGGTAGTGAGAGATATATTTTCGAGGGAAAAGTATATCCCGCTTACAAGGAACGGCCGGATGCCTGGGCGATGGACGAAACTAAAGGCAAAGCGACGGAGCCGCCACCGTGGTTGGATAAAAATGGCAAGCCTGTTGAGTGGTATGCTGGAAAGCAATACGACGACGATACCGCAGATGCGAAAAAAGTACTGGCCGACATCGGCACTTACTACCCAGGTGCAACCAAGTTCGAAGTCGCAGGTTTCTTCTTTTGGCAAGGTGAAAAGGACTGCGGAAACGCCGCGCATGCCAGTAAGTACGAAGAGAATCTTGTTCACTTCATCAAGCAACTTCGGAAGGATTTCGCTTCACCACACGCGAAATTTGTTCTGGCAACTTTAGGCGAGGCCACAAAGGGTAGCGGCGGCAATGGGGGAAAGGTGCTCGAAGCTCAGCTGGCCGTGGACGGCACCACTGGCAAGTATCCGGAGTTCAAGGGCAATGTAGCCACGGTCTACTCCAACCCCTTGTCGAAAGGTGGAAGCGGAAACAGCCACTACAACGGTAACGCGGAAACTTATATGCAGGTGGGCGAGGCCATGGGCAACGCGATGATAGAACTGCTAAAGCAATAACGTCAACTCAGACCAACTAGGTGACAGCTGTGTTACAGAACAAAGCATGTACCTATCATTTAAGCGTCCAAAATGTCCTTGATTACTTTGCCATAGACATCTGTCAATCGGAAATCTCGGCCAGCATGACGGAACGTCAATCGCTCGTGGTCGATTCCCAACAGATGTAACATCGTGGCATGAAGATCGTGCATGTGGACTTTATTGCGAATGGCCATTTGTCCAAATTCGTCTGTCTCGCCATAACTGATGCCAGGCTTAGCACCGCCACCCGCAAGCCATGTCGTGAACCCGCCTGGGTTATGATCCCGTCCAGTTCCATTCTTTTGCGCGTATGGAGCTCGACCGAATTCAGTCCCCCACCATACCAACGTGTCATCTAATAGGCCGCGACGAGATAAGTCTTCGAGCAAACCAGCGATTGGCAAATCCACAGCGCGTGCATGCTCTTCGTGTTTCGGCAAATTGCTGTGTTGGTCCCATGCTGGGTTCGCCGTGTTATCGCCATAATTGACTTGAACAAATCGAACGCCCGCTTCGCACAGTCGTCTCGCTAGTAAACACTTGCGACCGTACCCAGCGGTTTGCTTTTGGTCGAGTCCGTACAGTTTTTGTGTTTCTTCAGATTCGCTCTCGAAGTTTAACAGGTCAGGGGCAATGGTTTGCATCCGCCACGCGAGCTCATAGGATTCGATCACCGCATCTAGTTCTGTTTCATTGGTGGACCAGCGTTTGCGTTGAATCTGGTTCAACCGTTGAAGCTCATCGATCTTCTTTCGATCGAATCCATTCGACGTAAGATGTTCGATCGTCAGTTCATCATTTCCCGACTTGCCAATCGGAGTCCCTTGATGACGGGCTGGCAAAAAAGCATTGCCATAGTTTCGAGGGCCGCCATTACCGATCGATGGAGCGATCGATACGAAGCCAGGTAGATTCTCGTTTTCTGATCCGAGCCCATAGTGAATCCATGAACCCACGGATGGTCGAATAAAGTTTTGTGTACCACAATGCAAAAAGAGGGTCGCAGGTCCATGCGCTACACCCTCTGTGTTCATACTGTGAATGAACGCCATCTTGTCAACATGACGGGCCATGTGAGGAAACAAGTCCGAAACCCATTTGCCTGATTCGCCGTACTGCTGAAACTTCCACAGAGACTTCATGAGTCGTTGTTTGGTTCCCATCGTCCCCGTGTTCGCAACTTCGCGTGGGTCGTCGAAATTGATCATCTCACCGTCGCGACTATCGAGCAACGGTTTCGGATCGAACGAATCGACCTGACTCACTCCGCCTTGCATAAAGAGGAAGATCACACGCTTGGCTTTGGCAGCGTGATGAAGTCCCGTAACGGGGCGCGTCGGCTGTCCGATGGTCTCTCCGCGACTCCAATCCGCGAACAAAGATGCGGCAGCGAACGCTCCAAAACCGCATGCCGACTGCTGGAGAACGTCTCTTCGGAACAAATCTCTTCGGAACATAGTAGGGTGGGTAGTAAAGTTGGAGGGGATTCTTCACTGAACGCTCTCCAGTATACCTCAATTCGAGAGCCGGTAGCAATTAGAGAAATAATCTCCCGACGGGTTCAAAAGGTGGGGTACTCCCAGTCCAAGCGAAACGCTTTCACTCAAAGAAACCGCAAAACCAATCGAATCGTCAAAGTGCTGTCTTCGACTCTTCGCCAGCGATTTCCTGGACAAACAAAGGTATCGCATATCCCGGAAGCCGTTTTCGGAGATCGGCGATCCATTGCCGACCAAGTTCAGGTAGCACTTCAAAATGAGCCCCGCCGGCCACCCGATCCAGCTGGTGCAGGTAGTAAGGGGCGACATTGCAGTCTACTAACTTTTCGAAAAGCTGGTGAAGTGCGTCCACGTTATCGTTGACACCTCGGAGCAATACCGCTTGATTTAGCAACGTCGCGCCGGCACTTCGCAAACGCGAGATCGATTGCTCCACTTCTCCGTCGATCTCTCTTGCATGATTGATGTGCAATACAACCCAAGTTGCCAGCCTAGACGAGCTGAAAATCTCACATAGCGTATCGGTCACTCGTTGCGGGATCACGACAGGCAATCGAGTATGCACTCGCAATCGTTGCACGTGATCGATTGATGCGATCCGCTCCACGATACTTTGCAATGTGGTATCCACCAGTGTCAATGGGTCCCCCCCTGAGAGAATGACTTCGTGGATGGAATCAACTTCTTCGATGTAACGAAACGTCGGTTTCCATTGCTGTAATGATTTCGGAGCAAGCTCGTACGGGAAGTGACGTCGGAAACAATATCGACAATGGATCGCGCAACTCCCGCTAACCACCATCAATACGCGACCATGATACTTGTGAAGCAGCCCTGGAGTCTTCTCGACTTCCAAGTCGCCCACGGGGTCTGTATCAAAACCGACTGCATCAACCGACTCGGCATACTGCGGCATCACTTGCAACAGCAACGGATCGAACGGGTCGCCTGGACGAATACGTGCAAGGTAGGGAAGGGGTACGAAGACTGGAAACTGAGCTTCACCTTTGGAAGACAGCGATACTTGATTCGCGTCCAAACCGAGAAGACGCATCAATGTCGCCGAGTCTCGCACAGCTGACTTCATTGCTTCTTGCCAACTGGGCGAAGAGCCGTTCATGGGTGACAGAAGCATAATACAATTATTCCGCTATTTGCCATGAAGCATTTCGGCTGGTCGCTTGCTGACGCGAAATTCGTTGTAGAGGAATATCAATCCCGCGACCAAGAACGGCAGAAAATAGTAAATCGCGCGGAAAAGTATAACAGCAGTGAAGACTTCCGTATTTGCTTCACTGGGGAGAAAGCTCAACAGGATCGATTCCAAAATGCCGAAGCCACCGGGAACGTGCGACACGACAGCCGCGATCTGAGCAGACAAGTAGGCAATCAATACCGTCGAAAAGTTGATCTTGTCTGGACCGATCACGTCGGGTGGCATCAAACTATACAGCACAGTAGTGGCCAGCAGAAAGTCCCCGGCCGACACGACCAATTGCATCACCGATAATTTGAGGGGAGGAAGGGCTACCTCGAAATCTCGAAAACGAATGGGCTTGCGAATCAGAATGCATGACAACAGATAGCCAGTTACGCACGACAAGAAAATATACCCCCATGCCTTGGGGTTCAGAACCAGCATCTCCATAATGTCTTCTGGCAAGTGGATAGGTAGTGCTACGAATGCAATACCAGCTAGCAAGAATAATCCAAGCCAAAAGGTAATCGACAATATCGAGACAAACGCGATGATCTCGAGTAGCGAGAACCCCCAAGTCGAGTAGAGGCGATATCGCACTGCGTTTCCTCCCAGCAACCATCCCAAGACATTGCCACACGCGTAACCTACGACTGCACCCGCCATGATTTTGGTGATCGCTAATTTCTTGCGAAGATGCCTCACCGCGATCCAGTCATAGCCTGTTAAGACAACGTAATTGAGCACCGTCAATGCGAGCGCGATTGCAAAGTGGTACCATGGCAAACTGCCGATCGACTCGATAACTTTTTCGTAGGTCACTCCGCCCGTCGCAAGCTTCTTTTTGACCATCCAAAAGGCGAACACCATGATCGCTAGGATCGCAGTAACTTTTGCAGACTCCCCTAATCGACTTACGACACGACTGGGCTGAACTTGGCTGGGAGTCGAGCTGCTTGACGGGTTCGAATCGGATTGAGACAACGGTTTTCCTGCCATTAAACACGAGTATCCTGGTCGCAACGGCCACCAGTTGTCCCACCGGACAGTCACGTTAACTTACGCAATTTGCGGCCAGTTTGGTAGCTCAAACGAAATTGCCGATTGTCCGGATTCTTCCGTCCGATACGAGAAAGGAAGATTCGGCGTTATAGGACGGTTTGTTTCTCATCGACTCATTCGGCAATCGCAATGCTTTATTTCATACGAAACACATTTGCATGGACTGCGGCGAGCCTTTGGCTCTGCTTTTTCGGGGACTGCTACGCTCAAAACGCATCCAATATCCTGATTCCTGGCACAGGAATCCAGCTTACGCAGGTGGGTGACGATTTTGAAGACGAGTCATGGGGTTACACGCCCAATAACCCTAAGAGCACGGAAGATATTGACGAAAAACAGCGCCAGCCCATGGGAAAGTCAAGCAACGGACGCTGGTACGAGGGAGCGAAACGCGGCCATCCGGACATTGTCAAACGCGTTCCGACTCCTTCGGGGGGGCTCGAGGGGAGCGAAGGGGCATTGCTGATGAAGTCCCTTCAAACCGGAATTCCTGGCGTCGCCAGCTTCAAAATGCACCAGGATGACTTCATTTGCAACGTCCAATATCGGCTCGGAGGGACAGTCCCGGTTTCCCAATCCCCGAGCATGACAACTCGCGTTTATTTGCCGCCGATGGAGGAGTGGGAACGGCGCAACGGTCCTCACTTCGCTTTCCGAGCGGCGGTTGAGACAACAATTATGGAAACCAAAAAGCAGTTTTTATTCGCTTCTCAAGAGAAGAAAGACGAAATCTACTGGCCCGGCCTCTTCATTCTTCGCGCTGTAAAAAACGTTAACGGGAAGCAAGTGCCGTACGCCCACTTTCGCGTGCGAGCGGACAGAACAGGTGGTGACTTTATGGGGCCAGAAATTTCGACCATGGGATGGTGGACCCTGGGACTATCGTTTACGCCTGATGGATTGGTGCATTACTTCGCCCGCCCCGGTACTGAAGAGCTAACGCGAGAGGACTATATCGCGACAGCTATGCCTTACGGTTATCGTTGTGAAGAAGTCCGATCTTTCTTCTACAACGTAGTCAACGGAGACAACGGCCGAGATTGGTCTACCGACTGGATCATCGATGATCCTAAGTTTTACGTTGTAAAGACAAACCGCGTCGCCAGCCGCTAAATGCAGCTAGGCTGATCGATACAGCTTCAGCTCGCACGGGACGCTTGCGCCTCGGACGAACCACCTCCAAGGCTACACAGTAGTCCAAGTTAGGACGAAACATCGTCAGCAGTGCAAGAGGCACAAACCACGCCAAATACAAACCGCCTCCAAAACCATGCCAACATTGGGTCGCCGCCATGATCCCGCCCGAGCAACTCATCAGTGTTGCTAAGCTTTTCTGAGCTGGCCAGACCACGAAAGAAACGCTCACCAACACGAAAACCAAGATCAGCGGGACTCGCATCAACGGATACCAACCCAGCCCCCAAATTCCATCCATCCCAGTCATCGCTACCTGTTTGATCCCAAACATGTAACCCAAATGCTGAAGGATGTCGTTCGGATGAAGAAAGATCATGGCGATGATCAATGCGGCTATGGATGTCGTAAATCCCAGAGTGAATCTGCGAATGCCTCGCTGCCAGTAAAAGCTGCACCAAAGTGGCAACAAAGAAAATGGGTAATACACCACCCCGGCTGCTAACCCCAGAAACAAACCCGCGGCAAATGGCTGTCGATACAGAAGAATTGCCAACAAAAGAAACGCACTCGGTAATACGTGATCAACGCGTCCAGTCATATAAAACGTATAGGGCAACAACAGATAGAGAGTAGCTGCTCCGACTCCCGTCTTGAAGTTACCAAAGTGCCAATACCCGATGGAAACCATGCAAAGGATAATCATCAGATTAGCTCCTATCGCAATACTTCGGGCTGCGACCAATCGGAAGCCAACCGGGATCGGAGTGGCTGATGGCTCGGCGACCGCGATTTCTTTTGGAGGCACCGTAGATATGCTCGGCAGTGTCTTCATCAACACATAGCCTGGCCCGCCATTCGATGTCGTCGTTTCCGGTGCCGGATTGCTTACCGATAAGTTAACCAGCAAATACGCAAGCATAGAGGAACCCAAAAAAAGCATTCCTCCGCTACTCAAATTAGGATCCAGCATCGGACGCCGTACGATGACGGTGTCCAAGAGCAAACGTACGACCAACAAACTGGCAATTACAATCAGCCAGAAATACCCAGCGTATAACAGCGACGATGGACTCGTAGAATGAAGCGACGGAACCGATTCAACGGCCCCTACCACCGAAACCGAAGCGCCCGCCAATCGATTGCCTTCGTAAACAAGCATGATCCCAGGCGTAAACAATAAGATCAAGGCGATGTCCAGGTTTCGAAGGGACCAAAACCTGTGAAACATCAGGAACAAGCCGATCGTTAAAAACGTCGATAAGAATACCCAAGTTGGGGGCTGGAGACGTAAATAATTTGAAAACAGCTCTTCCATGCCAGATAGCATGCGCGATTCCGCGAAAAAGTACAACTGGGTGCAGGTCCAAAGACTAGAGGCAAGAAAGCGATCGGAAACTTAATTTTTTCCGCAGCAACACGAACCGCAGCTCAGACGAATCGGATTCATTTATTCTCCGATTCGTCTTTTCGCTTAGACTGTCTCCCCGCTTCCTCGAGTGCTTTCAACAACAGGACCTCGATCTGAGGACAGGCTGCTCTCTCCACGATCAAGACCACGGTGAAACCGAATTGTGTCTCCGTACCAGATACTCCCAGGTCAAAAAGGAGCGGCGTCACGATCACCCCTGCCGAAACTAACACCAGCGGGAACCAACCGGCCAAAGGAACAAACGTTTTTTCCGCACTACCTGCACTTTCCACGTTATTTCTCTCCTGTTAAAAGCCTCCCTGAAATTTATATCAAAGTGATATCGCACTGCTATACAGGGCGATGGATATTCCGGTTTTGGGCGAGGTTTTCATGAATTTCTCGTTTATTCTGCCAAACGGGCTAGGTTGGGCCGTCCCGAGTCCATTTTCGTGCAACCGATTTGCCGTTCGAGTCATCGCCAGAATTGAGAAAATTGTCCGGACTTAGGAGGTAGTTTGAAAGTTGGGAGGTAAACTTGAAGGTTGCCCTTGTCACCGGATCCTCGTCGGCTGTCATCTTGTCGGAACAACTATGCGTTTGCTTTGGATCTCCTCGATCGTTGCTTTATTTTTCGGTGGGATAAATTCACCGTCGCCTACCGTTGCCCAAGATCCGTTCGGGGACGCGCCGGGCGACAATGTGAATGCATTGAGCGAGATGGCGTCACCATCCGGGGGTGGTGCGAACAAACTTGACGCCTCCGATTTGAATGGAGATGTCTTTGAACGTAGCGCTGTGGTGAAGTCATTGCTGGCGCGGCCTCCCAAAAGTCATGCCGACCTAGCAAGAGCGGTTCAATTGATGGCACGCGTCAAGCGATGGGAAGAAGTGAGTCGTTGGTTGAAGGCAATCGACAAGCTCGGGATCGATGAGAGATCGGCAGCGACGATGGTCGATCAGGTGGGTGGCAAGACCTTCCAGTCTCTCTTGGGGGCTATGGCGCAACTCGAAGCATCCGACAAAGCAATAGCCAAAAAGATTCTTGATTTAGCGAACCAACAACGTATCAATCCGGAGTCGCTTCGAAAACATCTTGCGAATATGCGAAGCCAGGGTCAGGCCGTTCGCATCGCTGGATTCCGTGGGATCCAATCCGCAGGCTATCCCGGCATCGCTGCAATGTTGAACGAACTGATGTCTGCTGACGCCGTTCAGCCATCACCCATCATGTGCGAAGCGCTGGGGAAACTCCATCAGCCGGCAAAGGATGCATGGAAAGTCGCCATGCGAACTCCGCACAAAGATGCACGACTCAATTTGCTGATACTCGCGGTCGGCTCGAAAGACCCAAAATACAATTTGGATCTGCATGCGATCTTTTCATCCGAGCTCGAGGATGATAACTGGGTCTCCTTGAAAAACGCTTGGATCCAGGCGACTGGAAATGCAATCGCATCCAACACAGCATTCGAGCAAAGCAATGCAAAGCTCGAAACGGCTCTTGCTGAATATCGCAAAGTGCGATGGGAAGATGATGCGAATACCGGAATTCGTTGGATTCTATCTGACGACGGTCGATCACTAAGCTCGATGGAATGCCGCAATGCCGAACAGCAATGGGAGTCTGTTGTTTCTGCGGCCGACAATGTGATCTTGAGCAGCCAACCCACGAACCGTGACTCAGCCGTTGCTATGGCGGTCAAGCTGCAGCACCATGCCGTCCATGGCATCCACGAACAATATCCTGGATCCCTCGAGACACTACTCGATCGCTTTGAATATGCGTGTTTGGTTTGGGACGCAGCCGTAACCTACGATCTAGCGTATGCTCAATCGGTTGTTATCCAGAGGATAGGTCGATTCATCGAACCGATGCCATTGCCCGTACAAGATCGTTTGGTGGCGGCCCTGAACTCTGGGTACGCACCAGTCCGATACGCCGCTGCCGCTGGATTGATGCAGTACATTCAACTAGAAGAATCGAACGGCAATCCTCAGGTCAGCTTTCGCGGAAGAAGCCGCTTGGACCAAGTCGTGGAAGAAATGACCAAACTGAGTCTTCGTCGACGAGTTCTGATTGTGGGCGGAAGCAGTTCTTTGCGATCCCATATGCGAACTCTATTGGAAGAGAACTCCTTTGAAGTCGAAGAGCATGCGAGTGCGGCTACGCTAATCCCAGCTTGCAAAAAAGGGACAACGATCGATTCGATCTACCTCGTTGCCCAAGTACTCGAAGTGGACTTGGTGCAGCTCGCTCAACGTATTCGGGCCACACCTTCTGGAGCGACTGCCCCTATCTCCGTTCTTGCTGATTCCTTAAGCAACCGTGAACTGGAACTTTTGCAAAAAGACCCGAGGACTGTGCTGGGTAGCATTCCGCCCGAAGGCGAAGGTTTGGTGGAGATTCTTCGCCAAGTCAGGTTGATTCAGCAATCACCAACGCTCGAAGAAACCGATCAAATTGTCTGGAAAGATTTGGCAATTCAGTTTCGCAATCAAGCTGCGCAACGATTGATTGCGACTCGTCGCCCAACACTAACTCCGCCCCTCGCCGACACGCCACTTCTGCAAAAAGATCTGATCCTACGAGCTCTCAATAAGGAACTCTCATTGCCCGAACGGGAGCAGGCCAGCCAGATTTTTGTGCAGTCTGTCCGTCAATTTGGGCTGTTAATGTCTTCCGAGAGTGCGGATGCCCAGTACGATGTGTATAACGACCGAGGACCGAACGAGCCAGAAACGCGAGTTCTCCTGGGACGGATTTTGGACGCGATCGAAGCCAGTCGAGGCAAAAAGGATTGGTCGAGCGTCTCACCCTAGCGCATGGGGCGATAAACCATGCGTGTTTCGTGGACTTAGGCTACTCGGAACTCCATGGCAGGAATCAGACAGGAGATAAACTCGCAACGAACCCCCGCTGGGGTTGCGCCATCGGTCGGCGGGCAGGTCTCGTCAAACTCTATCGCCAATGCGAGCGGACTTCCTGGTGTTATCGGCAGCGCGGCGGCCATGCAAGAAGTCTATCGCATCACGCGACGGGTAGCCGCTAGTAACGCATCCGTCCTTCTACTGGGCGAAACAGGTGCCGGAAAAGAAGTGATTGCCAATGCAATCCACCAGCTTAGCAATCGCAACACAGGCCCGTTTGTCAAAGTGAATTGCGGGGCGCTGAGCGAAAGCCTTTTGGAGAGTGAACTCTTTGGACACGTTCGAGGAGCATTCACAGGCGCTGTAGGAAACCGAGCGGGACGCTTTGAAGCAGCACACTCAGGCACGATCTTCCTCGACGAGATCAACAGTACCTCGATGCATTTGCAAGTGAAGCTGCTACGCGTCTTACAACAAAAGCAATTTGAACGTGTTGGGGATACGGAAACCGTCTCGGTAGATACACGCGTCATCGCTGCAAGCAACCGCGATCTTGCAGAAGAAATCAAGCATGAGCGATTTCGTGAAGATCTCTATTGGCGTCTGAATGTCGTACCCATCGAAATTCCACCGCTGCGCAAACGCCGAGAAGATATCCCTGCCTTAGTAGGACACTTTCTACAAGTCTACAGCGCGTTGAATGATCGCTATGTCGTACACATCGAACGCAAAGCTATGCAATGTCTTCAAGATTATCATTGGCCTGGCAATGTTCGTGAGCTACAAAACTATATCGAACGTTCTGTCGTGATGGCTGACTCGGATGAATTGACATGTGACTTACTCCCCGAAATCGTTACAGGCAAGTCATCTTCCGCCACCGCTACAAACAACGAACCGGCTCCGAAATGGGACTTTGATTCCCTGTCTCGCGAAGTCGTGCAGCAAGGTATTCGCGTCGCCGATTCCGATTCCAATAATTTGCATAGCTCCATCGTGGACCGAGTCGAAAAAGAGTTGATTGCTCAAGTGTTGGCGACCTGCAACTACGTACAGACCAAAGCGGCGACGCGACTCGGCATCAATCGAAACACGTTGCATAAAAAGATGAAGGATTACAATCTCGAGGGCTTAGAGCCCAACGATGGTTAACCTTCGGTTTAGAAATAAGTTCTCTACGCACAATCCCACCTCTCGAAAACGATTCACCAATGATGACCAGTAGATTTAGTACCGTTGAAAAAGCAGTCCTCGCAATATCGCGAGGTCAGGTCGTCATCGTTTTGGACGACGAAGACCGCGAGAACGAAGGGGACTTTATTTGCGCTGCGCAAGGAGTTACCACCGAGACCATCAATTTCATGCTTCAGGGGCATGGGCAATTGTGCGCGCCCGTGCTGCCATCCGTCTGTCAACGTCTGGACCTGAGAACGCTCGTAGATTTGAATACATCCCCTTTGACGACGGCGTTCATGACACCCGTGGATCACGCGGGTTGCAAAACAGGTATCACCGCTGGAGAACGTGCAGAGACGATCCGTCGATTGGCCAATGAGAATTCCCAACCCGCAGACTTCGTTCGGCCTGGCCACGTCTATCCATTGGTCGCTATGGAGGGAGGCGTACTGCGTCGAGCCGGCCATACCGAAGCAGCCGTCGATTTAGCAAGAATGGCGGGTCTCACTCCAGCCGGTGTGTTGTGCGAAATCCTAAACAGCGCAGGAGATCGCGCGACCCGGGATGAATTGCTCGAACTCGCCGCCAAGCATTCGCTGGAAATCATTACCGTCGAACAGATCATTTCGCATCGGAGAATCAGTGAGAAACTGGTATCCCGAACAGCCAAAGCAAAGTTACCAACGAAGTATGGGACGTTTGATATCGTAGTCTACGGAGTTCAGTTCGAATCCCAAGAGCCCGTCGCACTGGTACTAGGAGATGTGAGTGCGAGCAAAGCGCCGCTAGTCCGCATGCATAGCAGTTGCTTTACAGGCGATTTGATTGCATCGCTCCGTTGCGACTGCGGCGACCAATTGCACCAAGCGCTCGATGTAATCGCCAAAGAGGGATGCGGTGTGCTAGTCTATTTACCGCAAGAAGGACGTGGCATTGGGCTTGCCCAGAAAATCAAAGCTTACGCGCTGCAAGAAGACGGCTTCGATACCGTCGAGGCAAATCATAAACTCGGTTTCAAAGCGGACATGCGAGATTACGGAGTTGGCATTCAAATATTAAAAGACCTCGGATTGCATGATATCCGGCTACTGACCAACAACCCCAAGAAGACGGAAGCATTTAACTTGCGAGGCTTCGATCTCACCGTAGTGGATCAAGTACCCATCATCTCCCAACCCAACGAACACAACGCAAGTTACCTAGCAACCAAACGAGACAAAATGGGACACACGCTCCCATAGCAATGTTCGCACTCGCCCATTGCAACGTTGGTAATCTACCATTTCGATAGATGCGTCAATGCTCCTTTATTGACCACGAATAGAACGAATCACACGAATGTTGAATCTACTTTATCTCCATTCGTGCTATTCGCGATATTCGTGGTCAAACCAGTGTAATTCTAGCCGCGACCACATGCCCTTTATTCGAAAGCTGCAAGTCTATTTGCGTGTCAACAAACTGCTATCGACGAGCCACTCTTCGAATCGTATTTGCCAATCGCCGAAACCGCTCGTAGTGCCAGCGCGGTAACCGAAGCCATGTCCGGCGTTGGAGTACACATGCAACTCCGCTGGCACCCCAGCTCGTTTGTAGTTCAAATAAACCTCGGCCATACCGATCGAGATGTCGTCGCGATCCTTGTATCCAAGAGCGATAAAGAGAGGCGGCATTCCCTTTTCCACCGTAAATCGCTTCGAACTACCTGGATAAATCAACGCTTGGAAATCAGGGCGACTGGAATAGGTTTCAACACGATCCGAATCTTGTTTGTTTCCATTGTCGGACTTCATCGCCGCAAGTGCAGCGAGTTCGCCACCAGCAGAGAACCCCAATACTCCCACTCGATCTGGCTGGATATGCCACTCTTCCGCTTTCGATCGAATCAAACGAAGTGCCCGCCGCGTATCCGCCATGGCATGTTCATCGACGGTATACACAGAGCCTTCTTCACGCGCTAACCGGTACTTGAGCACGAAGGCAGCGATGCCTCGGTTTGCGAACCACTCTCCAAGCGCGTAACCTTCATGCCCCATGCAAAGCATGCGATGTCCACCTCCCGGTGCGATGAGAACCGCAGTACCGTTTGCCTTGTTCGCCGCCGGTAGATAGGGAACAATCGATGGATTATGAATGTTCGTAACATTGCACTTTCCAGGTCCGATATCTGCCTTTTCCAACTCGTTTGCTCTGCTTTCAAAGCCGGGTGCACCCTTTTCCCACAACGGAATCGAAGACGGTTGTTCCGACATCCCGATGGAGTCGAGTTGCAATAGAATGATGAACGCAAAGGGGAAGCATCTAGACAGGTTGGAGTACATGTTCTATTCTCGGCGAGGATTTGTGTGACGGCGTCCTTCTCATTTTAACAAAAGGACCGATGAATATGTCTTTGAAAGTATCTGTCTACGATACAAAGCCCTACGATCGAGAGCATCTGTTGGCCAGTGAGAATGCGGACAAGATCGAATGGCGGTTTCTTGAGTTCCGATTGACGGACGAAACCGCTCAATCTGCAACCGGCAGCGATGTCGTGTGCGTGTTTGTGAACGACAAAATCGACCGGGCTTGCATGACCTCCTTGAAGAACCAAGGAGTGCGACTCATTGCACTGCGGTGCGCCGGCTTCAACAACGTGGACCTCCAAGCCGCAAAGGAATTGTCCATCTCTGTCGTGAGAGTCCCCGCTTACTCGCCGAACGCTGTTGCTGAACATACAGTCGGTTTGCTATTGGCGGTCAATCGAAAACTTCATCGAGCGTACAACCGTGTACGCGAGCAAAACTTTTCACTCCGCGGTCTCGTTGGCTTTGATCTCGCACACAAGACGGTGGGGATCATTGGCACTGGACGCATCGGCAAAGTCACGGCAAAAATATTCAGAGGCTTTGATTGCAACGTCATTGCTTTCGATGAATACCCTTCCCCGGAATGGGCTTCGTCCAATGGAATCGAATATGTGAGTATGGAATCGTTGTTGAAGCAGAGCGATATCATTTCGTTGCACACGCCGCTAAACAAAGCCACACATCATCTATTAAATGACACTACGCTTGCGCTCACCAAGCCTGGTGTAACTATCGTCAATACGAGCCGAGGCAAGCTTATCGATACAAGCTCGCTGATTCGGTTCCTCAAGTCGGGCCATGTTGGAGGAGTAGCACTGGATGTCTACGAAGAGGAAGAAGGGATCTTTTTCGAAGACCTATCCGGGGAGATACTCCAAGATGACGAATTGGCGCTGTTGCTAACGTTTCCAAATGTATTGCTCACGGCCCATCAAGCTTTTCTAACCGAAGAAGCACTGTCGGAAATAGCTCGGGTCACAACCACCAATATCATCCGGTTGGCCAGCCAAGAACCATTCCTAGAAGATACGACTCTGTAAAGCGAGAGATATTCCGTTGTGCAGCGTGAGCATAAGGCCTGTCGCTCTCGAACTCGGCTGCTATACGCGAAAGTGCATTCAGACTTATCGATTCAGGATACCAGACTGAAGTGCTGCAACGACTTCTTCACCGTGGATCAGCACATCGACATCGGAGAAGACTTGCTTGACGATACCATCGCTCCCGATAATGAACGTGGTCCGTTTGGCAATGGGGATTCCGTTGATTTCGGTCAACGCTCCATAAGCCGTGGTCACTTTCTTTTCGGGATCCGCCAGGATATCAAAATTGAGCGTATGCTTGTCAGCAAAACTGCGATGGGAGCCGACGCTATCGAGGCTGACTCCGAAGAGCTCCGCTCCTAGTTCCGCGATCTGATTCTTCCGCACACTAAAGTCCAACGCTTCCACGGTGCAGCCAGGCGTGTCATCTTTGGGATAGAAATACAACACGATGGCACGTTTGTTGTAGAAGGTACTAAGATCGACCATTTCACCTTCTTGATTCGGCAACCGAACGTTCGGTGCGACCGAGCCAACGTCAATACGATTGAATGAGTTGATGACCATCAGCGCATCCAATGGCCCAACGCTTCCGTCACCATTCACATCCAGCATCGGGCCAGAATAACTGCTCGGCTTCGAAGGCAAGACACGGCTACCATTCAAATTGATGTCATTGATCACTGCCAACGCGTCGAACGGTTCCACCATCCCAGACCTGTCTACATCAAGTCGATTGGTCGTGTTTTGCCAGTCCGCAGCACACAAGTCTCGTCGCTCAAGCTGCTCAAAATTTCTTAGTGTCGTGAGACGGCGTTTTGTCATGACTGTACCCAAAAACCTAAAACGAACGCAATCAAAGGCCAATAGCGTCCAACTGATACCAATTTATAGTAAACCAGTGCATCCAGCGGGTAAAGGAAAGTCTGAAAATCCCTTCCTCGGAACTTCCGTAAAATCCGCACAAACGGGACAATCCCAGCGGTAGGGTGGTTTGTTGTTGGAGTTTGAGAGGCATCATGAGTTCCCTTCGAGAGCTAAATATAGATGGACTGATCGGTCCGACCCACCATTTCGGAGGGCTAGGAGTGGGGAACAAAGCGAGCGAGGAGAGCCAACACCGAGCGTCCAATCCTCGTGCGGCTGCACTCGAGGGGCTGTACAAAATGCGGCTTGTCAGTTCCCTCGGAATCACGCAATTGTTTCTGCCTCCACCCGCTCGGCCTGCTTGGGGCTGGCTCGAAAACCTGGGGTTCACCGGGGACCGGGGCGATGTTTTGGCTCGATGTGCCGACATATCGCCAACTGTTCTTTCTGCTGCCTATAGTTCGGCATTCATGTGGACCGCTAACGCGGCAACGATGAGCGCAGCGACCGACACTATGGATGACTGCATGCATCTCAAAGTGGCGAACCTGTCTGCCAATCTTCATCGCTCGATCGAATCCGAGGAGCGGCATCAACAAATGTGCAGTCTCTTTGCCAATGTCCCTCGCGTTCGCGTACATCCCGCTCTCTTGAGTTGTGCTCCCCTACGGGACGAAGGGGCTGCCAATGGAATGCGATTGTGCTCCCCATTTGGCCACGATGGCTGCTACGTTTTCGTTTATGGCTCCGACGATGGCCCGAGCGAACTACAACAATCACGACGCAGGCCTCCACGTCAAAGCAAACTAGCATCGCAATTGGTGGCTCAATCGCTCCAGCTACCATCGGATCGATGTTTCTTTGTCCAGCAAACACCGGAAGCGATCGACGCAGGGGTCTTTCATAATGATGTGATCGCCACAAGTCACGAAAACTTACTGCTGTATCACGAACAAGCGTTTGTCGATAGTGCTAATTTCATCGACCAGCTAAGTGAGCAGTTTTCTTCTAGGGCAAAAGAATCTCTTCTCGCAATACAGATCCATGCCTCCGAGTTGAGCTTGGCCGAAGCCGTGAGTACTTACCTCTTCAACAGTCAAATCGTGACGGATTCGGATGGAGGCTGGCGAATGATATGCCCGTCTGCCTGTCAAGCTTCCGATTCGGTCCAATCGTTCTTAGCGCGATTACGACGTGCTGTTCCTACATTGAAACAGATCGACTATGTTCATCTTCAACAAAGCATGGCCAATGGTGGTGGTCCTGCTTGCCTCCGCTTACGGGTGATCCTCGACGAGGAGCAAATCCATCAATTGCCAAAATCGTCAATCATCACGGAGGATGTAGCCCATCGATTACAAAGCATCATCGAGGCGGAGTACCCAACCCACGTTACCATGTCCGACTTGATGCGACTAGACTTTGCCACACATGCCGAGCACATAGCAAATCAGATTGCCCGCGTGTGGGGATCGTAGACGTTGTCGACAAGACTGGTATGCGTTTGGTTACCTTGGTATTCTGCTCCCTTCCTCGAACCTAGCTCTTCAAACTGTATTGAAACATGGCTGTATTAACTCAACCGATCAAGTGGCATGGTGGCAAATACTATCTACGAGCTTGGATCCTTGGGTTGATGCCTCCACACTTGCATTACGTCGAGCCGTTTTTCGGGGGCGGTGGGATACTGCTCGCGCGCGACCCGAACCGAGACTGGATGTCCGACCCCAACGATCAAAACTTTAGTGGCAAAAAACTTTCAGCCGCTTTTCAAGGAAGCAGCGAAGTCGCAAATGATATCCACGGGGAGTTGATCAATTTTTGGAAAGTGTTGCAATCCCCGGAGGACTTTGAATTGTTCCGCCGTAAAGTGGAGGCGACTCCCTTTAGTGAAGCAGAGTTCGATGAGGCACTTGCAGAATCGCGTCTTCAAACAGAGCCACACACAGAGCAAACGACCGAATCGAAAGTCGAACGCGCAGTCCGTTTCTTTATCCTGGCACGTCAATCTCGCCAAGGGCTCATGAAAGACTTTGCGACCTTATCAAGGAATCGAACGCGGAGTCGGATCAACGAACAAGTGTCGGCTTGGCTGAACGTCATCGAAGGACTACCGGATGTTCATCAGCGACTTCGCAGTGTCGTGATCTTGAACCAGAACGCCCTCGATGTCATTCGAAAGCAAGACGGCGAGCATACACTCTTCTATTGCGATCCACCCTATCTTCATGAAACGCGTACCGCAACCGGTGCCTATGCTCACGAAATGACGGAGCCGCAACACCGCGAACTCCTTGACGTGTTGGCGAACATTCAGGGGAAATTTATGCTCAGCGGCTATCCCAGTGACCTCTACGCACAATGGGAGCAGAAGTATGGCTGGAAGCGTCATGACTACTTGATTGACAACAAAGCAGCAGCCGGCAAAGTCAAGGAAACCAAAACGGAATGTCTATGGTGCAATTTCGAAAGCTCGAAGAAGGTTTCGCAGGTGGAAATGCAATTGGAATCGAAAGCTGACTTGAACTTGGAGTGAGTTCGAAATGCTAGCTGCCAAACTGATTCACCCACGAGTAAACCCGTGGGGGTCTGCACGCCAGTCTGCCGCCCCCCACCGGCTTGCCCGGTGGGAGCGTGAGTTTGGTAGCTAGCATTTGGGATACATCGCTAATTCGATCGAACTTGTTCGTTCCATTTGACAGACTGGAGAATACAGGTTCATCCTAGAAAAATCGAGTCACTGGGGTCTGGTTCTTCAATAGGAATAAGCTTTATCAACTCAAGGTGAGTGTTTGGCGAAATTAACCCCCACTCAATCAGAGCGGCCAAATAGCCCCTCCAACAACAGGCGTAACGATCATCGAATGTGTGACCTGATTTGACATCTTCAAGTCTCTTTTTTAATTCCTGAAAGCTTAAGCCTTGCATTTAGGGTATCCTCGGTGCAATGATCTTCCAACCACGTCCGTAAACTGTAATTGACCGGATTTTTCCGCCGATTTTGTTGTAGTATCAGGAAAGTGCATGGCACGCGCTGAGCGAAGTGATCCGGTAAGTCACCATGGCTCTTGCCTAATTCAATAATCGTCCTTCGCTATTGCTGAAGTAGAAAACTTCCCAATCGGCTCCAAGGGCTAATTTCAATGACTCCCAAAGACGTTTGCCTTCAATCTCAAATGCTAGTTCGTCCTCGTCACTGGCGAAACCGGAATCAGGTGGGTAGTCTTGGTTCAACGTGGCATCATACTTTCCAGCCCACTCCTGGAGAGTATGCTGGAGTTCAGCCGGTATCGGCAATGCATTCATAGCATCCAGCTCAATAGGTCCAGATTGGTCTCCATCCAACCGCCAAAGTACTGTTCCACCGTAGTCTGCCATCAATTTGAGTGTTGTACTCATAATCCCGATGTGCGAACTACTTTCTGGCACTCGTTGAACCGAGCGATCCAATACCGCGCGACCGTTTGAACATCGATTACTCATTCGTCCTTTGACTGTCTGAAAGCTTACGCATGCTTCTCGTAATTCAATGTGTCGCAATTGAATGGGGACTCCGAGAATCCATTAAGGAATTCAATTGCATGCTGGACGGCTTCAACGAACTCAAACCGATTGACAGTAAAACTTTCGAACTCGGGACGAACCAGATCCGGATCCCAATCCAAGGCGTTTTTCCAACAGATCGCCACAGTGTCTTCCGAGTAGAGCATCCTTAAACTTATTCCATCGGAGCAATCGGTAGATACTTCTCGTTCAGTCGCGGTCTTCCAAAGCTCCTCAGGTGATTCGGGCAAATTCGCTACTCTCGCGTATTTTCTCCCAATAATAAGAAAAGCCGCAAGAAAAGTATGAACTGCGAACATCGGATGTTCCACACCGTAGGGGTACCTTAAAACACACTTCTGCGGCGACCCAAAACTAAACTTACAAAGAGCCATCCGTCTAGGTTCGACGTTCGCTTCCATGACGATCCGAATTGATGGTGTCGTCCACGCAAAGTGATTGCTCGCATTCTCTGTATTCATAGTCTCGTGATTTGCCCTTAGCCAGCACGCCCCTTTGTGTTCTACCAGAGCCACCAGCCGAAGGACTTTGGAGCAAAAGATTCAGCAGCAGCCATGGCGTTCCCTATCCTTTAATATTGTCGAGAAGACAAACTCTCCATCGGCCGTGGTTCCAGAACCGATAGCCATTGAATTCTTGCATGCGATTCGGAATTCCATGAAAATCAGCTTGCTGTGCATGTCCTTTTATTTACATGTTTTGGGTTTAGGAGCACCGTCGTTCGGTCGATGCTCCTTTAAAAATTCTGGGCCTAATTTGTTCTTTATGAGGATTTCGAGCAATGATGTCGCGGTCTGTTCGTCCAGGACAGAGGTTTCGAACCTGTTGTTCAGCTCATGTCGTAGTGCTTGTGCTACGACACCACTTTTGTAATACTCGGCAACTGATTCGGCAGTAGGTTTCTTGCCAAAAACTGCTCGAACTGAATCAGTGTATGCGTCAGCAGGTTCGTTTGGCAGCGGCCAATTCTTAACCAAACGATCGATGTTCTGCGACAAATCGCAGGCCATATGGTGAATAATGTCGTCGCTGGTCATTGCCATAAGATTCTCCTCTCGTGAACTCTAATCGATAACCTTTTGGGCGCACCATCGACTTGGAGCCAAACTTTTTACCTTGTTTTCGCATCAACTCGGGCTGACCGTACTTCGCAAAGAGTCCAACGCTGTAGGTCCAGGTGGGCGACGATCCTTCACCTGCAATCCCATTCGCATGCCAGCCATGCTTTTGAATTTTTTTTAAGTACTCCACGCTCAAAGCGGTTGAGGTCCTTGTCGGTAAGCGATCGCGTTTTGGGTTTCATATTCAGAATTTCAATTGCAAAACGACCTGTCAGTTGGCGCTTGAAACGATACCACCTGTTTGCGCCTCAAACGATACCACTTTACCTGTGAATCCATTCCAGTCCGTTACTGGTTCCGTTTGATACTCTAGTTATCGGCATTTGACCCGGTTGGCGCTTTGGTACCTTTTGAGCTTTTTTCAGATTTCTCCAGGCGATAACTTTTTCCCGTTATCTGGACCAACTCCGCTCGGTGCAAGAATCGATCTAGGATTGCCGTTGCGCTCGGGACATCACCTATCAATTTGCCCCAGTCATCTAAAGGTCTGTTGCTCGTCATCATCGTCGAGCGAAGTTCATGGCGGCGCATGATGATCTCGAAGAGGTATTCACCTGATCGCTTTGGGAGTTGCTTCATCCCCATGTCGTCAATGATCAGCAGGTCGGGCTTCAAGTAACGTTGCAGTATCTTATCGTGTCCTTCCATTGCTTCATCATGTAAGAAGTCTCTTACCGTATCGAAGATCGAACGATAATACACCGTGAACCCAGTTCGGATCGCTGCAACTCCGATCGATTGACATAGATGACTTTTCCCAGTCCCTGGCGGTCCCAACCAAAGAACATCACGTTTGTCGCGAATGAATCGACATGTTGCTATGTCAAAGATGTGATTCTTCTTTATCGAAGTGTTGAACGAGAAGTCGAAATCCTCAAGTCGCTTCACATCTCGAAAGCATGCGGATGTGATCCGTCTCGATACTTGCCGTCCGTCGCGGACTAGCAACTCATCTTGCAGCACCAGTTCCAAGAACTCGCGATGCGTTAGGCCTCTGCTAGATGCTTCATGAAGGCGTATCTCCAGCGAGTCTCCAAGACCCGAGAGTCGCAACTTCTTTAGCATGTTACTCAATCCATCTGACATGTCCTTATCCTCCTTGAATAGAACGTCGAATAAAATCACTGTATTCCGCCACCGGTCGAATGATCGGATGGTCGTCCACGAAGTCCATGGTTTGCTGTTGGGCCGCTGAATCGTTTTCGAGGAGTCGTTTCACCACTCGATAACTACTTGCCTTACTACGCCAAGCGGTGTCGCAAGCCCTATCAATTTTGTCGGTCTTGTACTTCTTGACTAAACTTAGAAGTCCTTGAAGTGTTCTTGCAGCTGCAACACCTCTATCCTCAATGGTCGTCTCCGCCCAACGCGTAGCATGAGGGCCAATAAACCTTACTTTTCTAAGGAGATATTCGATTCCGCGTTCAATCGTGTGAATCTTCTCGTTGTGGATATGTTCACCCAAAGTGCTAAAGCGACCGGGTAGTTGTGTGCAATGAACAGCGATACTTTCCATGCGTGGATTTAAAAGCCGTACGGTCTGACTGTTCCATCGAACCCAAACTTCGCAACCTAAATACTCCGGTGGAGCAGAGTAGAACGCTCGACCGACAGATACATGGCCATCGCGAGAGACCTTGCGTTTACCTTCTTCAAAGAAGGGGAATCGCGTCGATGGCAGTGGAGCCAATGCGGGTTTCTCGCGGCTCTCAAAGGCCTTGCCTACATGCTCCTTGGTTGTCCCGTGAATGCGTGTATCGGCGACGGTCTTTTCCCAATGCTCTAAGTGCGCATTCTGATCTGCAATCCCCTCGAAAGTTCTTCCCTTCAATGCGTTCTCCTGAGCATAGTCAACGCCTCGCTCGACTTTTCCTTTATGGCGTGGCGTTGCTGGTCGAGTCGGTAGCAACGTGAAGTTGTAGTACTTGCAGAAGTCGATGATCTTCGGATGCAGTTCTGGGTCATACCAATCGGCTTTGATAACCGCGCACTTCGCATTGTCAAAGACAACGGTCTTTGGCACTCCTCCAAGCCTCCAGAAAGCGTTCTCCAAAGAACGAATGAAGCACTCCGTCGTTAGCCGCGTCACAGCCTCGGTGTATCCCTTACGTGAATGGCTGAGGATTGCTCGAAAGATGTAGGTCTTTCGAAGAACACCGGTGTGATCTTTGCAAGGGCGGCCTGCACCGAAGTCGACTTGGAGCTCCCAACCTGGCTCGACTTCCATTCGCCTGAATGGCAACTCCGAGTCCGATCCGAGGCTCTTGATGAAGCGGTTCACAGACCAGTACTTGCTCTTAAAGCCATGCTCCTCGACAAGATCCTGAAATATCCTTCGATGGTCTAACCCCTGTTCGAGCTTAGCTAAAATAACTTCCCGAAGAGGCTCACACTGGCTTGCAGAAAGTGGCTTGCTGGCGGCCTGGAGCATGGCCTCGGACCCGGTTGGCGCCGTGGCATCGTTTGACGGTTCCGACCCGGTTGGCGCTGACCCGGTTGGCGCCTTGGTATCGTTTGAGGAAATACCTTCCAAGTGCCTTCGAACGGCGTTTCTAGACACGCCGAGGCTACGAGCGATAGCTCGTTCGGACATACCGAGAGTACGTAAGTTCTTAATTGCTAATGCTTTATCCATGCCCAGTTGATTCGCCATGATGCTCGCCGTTGTGAGTTTCTGTTAAAAAGAAACGCACAAGGGAACACCATCAGCCTCCTTGCTTCAACTGGTACCTTTTGAGGCGCAAATCACTGGTATCGTTTGGGCGCCAACTGACAACGACCCATCAGATTTCATTTGTTCGATCTCCAATTGCGATAACGACCTGGAGCCGCTGCCATTGAGCAATTGCTCAAAGCACTCCAGCGTTTCAGCGAGATTTCCAATCGTAGAATTTCGCCAGTCCGACGGCGGAAAATCAATTCGGGCAAAGCGAATAAATCTCTCTCGAAAAGACTTCATCACTTTGTTTTTCACCGCAATCGTTTTGAAACGTTGCTTGCTGGAAAGCAATTGAGCGAATTCTTCTTTGGTTAGTTGATCGGGATGACTCAGGAATCGCTTGATCACGTCTGGATCTTCGACTCGCGAAAGATTGGGGACAGCGAAAAGGTATTCTAAGCCAGACAATCTTTCTACATCCCAAAAAACGAGTGGGACATATCTCCCGTTGGTACGCTGATAGAGTACGCAGTCTCCAGGCGAAAACAGAAGCTTGATATCCGGCTGAGCCCCTTTTGCCTTTTTGGGCTTTCCTTTCGGTGTACCAACCTTCTTGAGAAGCCGCGTAACCGCTGCACGCCGACGTGGTAGATCATCGCCCCAGTATTGTTCCAGCTCCGATTGATTCTCAAGCCCTATGAGCTGATCAATGAACTCGGTGTTAGGAGCACCTATTTCCCAGAGACAATGAATCATCGCACCGCAATAGACTTCCTTCTCCACACCGTCCAGCGATTCGTAACCAAACTCGTCACCGATTTGTTGCTTGATCTGGTTGAGATCCATCCCCTTGTCGAAGTACTCGAAAAAAGTATCTCGAACTTCTGCAGATAAATCGTGTTGAAAAATGCCAGTACCTTCAGCTCCCATCATTCCACCTATTTGCTTTCGACTAACTCTTGCAACCCCACCATCATAAAACATCCACGTCACCTGATCTCGCTCTTCTTCTCGTTGCAAGGAAAGTGGAGTATAGGCAATGATCTCTCCCCTTCTCCTCCTGAGGAGGAGAAGGGGCCGGGGGATGAGGAGGTAGATGGTGATTCATTGGTCGCGATCCTTGCCCCAATTCGACTTGATGTACTCTTCGTACCGGTCATCGAAATCAGGCCATTTCTTGTCGAACTTGACCTGGATAGGAAGCTTTTTTCCGAGGACTTGTTCCCAGCTAAGTCTTGGTGTCCACTCTGTTACAATGTGATACAAGAAAAGAGGACGAGTGAAGTAACCTTCCGGCGAAAGATTCTTCTCTCGTTCCGTTGCAGTATGACGATCCACACGAATCCTTTTGCCACTTCCCAATGGGCGTTCAACAGTATATTCAGCGTGTGTTTGTCCTTCGTCTGCTAAAGTAAAGCCCAAGAACACCGGAGTATCTTTCCATTTAACATGGATAGGCAATGGAGCAACCCGTCGGACCAACTTTCTTCTCGCTAGTGGTTCCATCTCATGATAGGTGTACCAAACCTCTTCGGTCAGACTCAGCCTACTTAGATCTTCAACAGCATTCTTGAATCGGCCGGGAATCACACGGACTAACATGCCTTCTTTCTTGTCCCATGCAACTTGCTGTATGTACGCGAATCCCTTAGGTGTTGATAATTCATAAACCCACGAGACATACTTCTTATCTGCAATGCTACCTTTCCTAGGCAAGAAAAACGAATCACGGTCAAACTCAGGT
>JAJTID010000091.1 GCA_021300155.1 Pirellula sp. | reverse complement strand
CCTGAGACGTGCAGCCGATTTGATTACGGAACGCCGCGAATCTCTTGCTCGTTCGTTAAGCCGGGAACAAGGAAAAACGCTTCGAGAAGCGTTCGTCGAAGTCGATCGTTCTGCTCAAACTCTCGAACTAAGCGGCGAAGAAGCAAAACGGTTGAGTGGCGAAGTGTTGCCACTCGATGGCGGAAAGGGTGTGTTCAACAAACTTGGATTCACTCTGCGCGTTCCATGTGGCGTTGTTGTCGCGATCACCCCCTTCAATTTGCCACTCGCATTGGTTTGCCACAAAGTCGGACCAGCGATTGCGGGTGGAAACGCGGTCATCTTGAAGCCGGCATCGGATACACCGTTGATCGCGTTGCAATTGATCGAGATATTGCTCGAAGCAGGTTTACCTCCTTTAGCAATTTCTTGCATCACCGGGAGTGGTCAGGTTGTTGGCAATATGCTCTGTAGCGATACCCGCGTTCGCAAGATTAGCTTTACGGGAAGCCAAGAAGTTGGCGAACAAATTTGCAAGATGGCCGGTATCAAGAAAGTCACGATGGAGTTGGGTTCGAACAGCCCGCTCATCGTGTTGCCCGATGCGGATCTTGATAAAGTGGTCGATGCAACCGTTTCGAGTGGATTTGCTAACGCAGGTCAAGTGTGCATCTCGGCACAACGATTGATTGTCACGGAAACCGTCCACGACGAATTGATGAGCATCTTGATCCCTAAGGTGCAGTCGATTGTTTCTGGGGATCCGTTGAACCCCGAGACGGACATGGGACCTATGATTCGGGACTCCGATGCCATACGTGTACAATCGTGGATTCAGGAAGCCGTTGGCCAGGGCGCGATGATCGCATGTGGCGGACAACGCTTAGGAGCTTTTCACCAGCCGACCGTGGTTTTGAATGCAAAGCGAGAGATGAAGATTGTGCGCGATGAGTTGTTCGGACCAGGTGTCGCGGTCACGCGAGCACGAGACGTGGATGAAGCGATACGCATGGCGAACGACACTGCATTCGGTCTCAGTGCAGGTGTTTTTACACGCGATCTCGATTCAGCCATCCGATTTGCCAAAGAAGTTCGTAGCGGCAACATTCATATCAACTGGGGCCCGTCGTGGCGTACCGACATGATGCCCTATGGCGGGCTAAAAAATAGCGGGCTTGGGAAAGAGGGCCCACGATACGCCATCGAAGAGATGACCGAAGTGAAGACGATTGTCATTCACGCGTAAACTTTGTGACGATTTGCAATCTATCCGAAAGGGCCACATGAACTAAATTAGCATTCTTGGTGATCGTTGGCATTTTCGCCGTCTGTTTTGCTTCTGCTCTAAACAACGTTCTTCTTCAACTCGTCGAGCCTATAGAAGCAATCTCGCCATACAATCCCCTTTCGCCAAAGGGTAAGAAGGATGGCTCGATTGAAGACGAAGAGAAATAGGAGACAGCCGATAGGAAAGAACAGACCATGGTCCAATCGATAGCCTGACTTGATTGCATTGCATGCACCCATACAGAAGATCAAGGCGCACGTAATGATAGAAAACCAGAAGCTCCACCCCTGCGTCAGTAATACCAACAGAAACGGAAGCACGAACAGGAGGATCACCAATACACTGGATGCAATCCACTTTGAAATACTGTAATCGATACCGGCAAACGAGTTCTTTTCCAACCCTCGTGTCAGTTCTCCAATGGAACGGTACCACGGTACAGAAATCAATCCCATACCATTCGCAAATCGCTGTTGATATCCGTTGCTCTTGAGAAGTTTTCCTAGTTTCAGATCATCGTCCGGTCGAAGACGAATCGCCTCGTGGCCACCCACGGCCAAGTAGACATCTCGACGCACCAAGTTGAATGCGCCAATACCGACGTGGGCCTTGGAACGTGGGTTACTGATCTGGGATGGCTTGACATGCAGCTTAAAGAAGAACGCAAAGGTGGCTACGAATGCTCGCAACAGCCAGGACGGCATCTCGCATTGGGGAGCCATCGTCAAATGGTCCGCTTTTTCCGCCAACACATAATCGATCGTAACCTTGAGTGTGTCAGGGCGCATGCTGACATCGGCATCGGTGAATAATAGCCAGTCACCCGTTGCGGCCTTCGCGCCTTGATGCAACGCATTGCATTTTCCCAACCAACCGTTAGGTAGTTCTTCTATTGTGATTGACTTAAGTTCCGAATGGGACTGTTGAAGATTGACAAGAATTTTCCCGGTGTGGTCTGTACTGCGGTCGTTGACGACGATGAGCTCATATTTCGGATAGTCTTGCCGTAGCAAACTCCGTGTAGCTTTCTCAATGGACTTTTCTTCATTGCGGGCGGCTACGACGATCGACATCGACGGCCATTCCCGGTCTTGATAGCCACGAGATCCGAGATCAAGCAAATGCTTTTCGGACCTTAATAACTCTACGAAGAGACCTGCATTGATTACGAAAAGCAGAAAACACAGAACCAAAAACATGAATAGAACCCATAGTAAGGAGGGCAAAGGAAATGGCATTCCAGGCGATTAGCCTATGCGAAACGGGCGAAACCATGAAGCCCGAGGCACAACGAATTAGTTCGTGAGTGTCGGTCGATAATCAGAAACCGCCGAGAACTCGTTCAGAACTGTCTACGAAATTTTCTTTCGGCCTAAACAACGGAGAGCATTGATAAACTAAAATATCGCCATGTGTTCACCTTCCTCCTTGCCTCCGTCGAATCAGAATGGTTTCACGAGAGGTCCTTTCCTTAGGATTGAATCCCATGACTCAACTGAATCGTCGTCGTTTCAACTTCGCGTTCGCTGCCGGAACCAGTTTTATCATTACGGGCACCAAAGCGTCTGGCAACATCATAGGCGCGAATGATCGAGTCAGGATCGCTGTTGCCGGGGTCAATGGTCGAGGCCAAAGCCATATAAGCGGTTGGCTCGGGCAACAGAACGTAGAGGTCGCATGTCTTATCGATCCGGACGAAAAAGTCCTCAGCAGTTCGATGAAAGCAGTGCTTGAAAAGACATCAGGGAAATTCAACACCGTCGGCTTCAAAGACGTTCGCACGGCGCTCGATGATAAAAACCTGGATGCCATCTCCGTAGCGACACCCAATCATTGGCATTCGATGATGACGATTTGGGGGGCGCAAGCAGGCAAGCATGTCTATGTCGAAAAGCCGATGAGCCATGATGTTTACGAAGGAAGGATCGCCATGGAAGCCCAGAAAAAGTACGGTGTTGTCGTCCAACACGGAACGCAAAGCCGAAGTGATGCAAAACGTGCTGGACTTCATGAAGCAATCCAAGCGGGCAAGTTTGGAAAACTCAAAATCTCGTATGGCTACTGTTGCAAACCCCGAGGAAGTATCGGCCCCAACAAGTTCGGAACTCCACCCACCAACCTCGATTGGAACCTCTGGAAGGGACCAGCCGTGATTGAAGAGTACCACTCCAACTACGTTCACTACAACTGGCATTGGTTCTGGAAAACTGGCAATGGCGATCTCAATAATCAAGGGACACATCAACTCGACATTGCGAGATGGGCACTTGACAAAGACCAAACGCATCCTGTTCGGGCGATGGCCATAGGTGGGCGATTCAAATGGGATGATGGAGGTGAAACTCCGAACACCATGTTTGGAATCGCAGAGTATCCGAACAAACAATTCGTCTTCTTCAATGTTCGCAACGTCAACTACGAAAGCTATCAAAGACAGGTCGAGAACGAGTATTACTTTGAAGATGGTGGAAAGATCATCGGCGATCGCTACTTCAGTAAAGGAAGTTCTAGCGGAGACAAAGTCTCAGTCCCGAATGGAAAGGTAACACCGGGTGGAAACTGGGCTAGCTTCATCGCAGCGTGCAGAGCCAAAGATCCGTCGATGGCGAACGGAAACGCAGCCGATGCACACTACGGTTGTGTACTCGGACACTTGATCAATAACTCGTACCGATTAGGCAAGAAAGTACCCTTCAACGCCAAGGCGGGTCAATTCGGTGACAACAAAGATGCATACGAACACTTCTCGTATCTCCATAGTGTCATGAGTGAGGGCGTTGGTATCCCTGAAGACAAAGCGGAGTACGTTGTCGGGCCATGGTTGACTTTCGATCCGAAAACGGAGCGACACATCGGTGACTATGCCACCGAAGCAAACGCTCTCCTACGAGACCCCCGCAATCCGGGCTTCGAATTGCCCGAATTGAAGGCGATCTGATTCGTCGTTGATCGCTCATCCGATGAATAGAAACACGAACTCCTCTTCATTGTGGAGTTCGTGATTGCTCGTTGGGCTGCATCATCGGTTCTTTCATCGCAAACACCCAATCATCCGGCACGAAACCATCCACCAGACTTTGCAAATTCATGAAGGCAGTCCTTCAACGCGTCACTGAAGCGTCCGTAACTGTCGATGACAGAATCGTTGGCAGCATCGGGGTTGGTTGGCTCATCCTTTTGGGTATCGCCAAAGGGGACGATAAAACGAAAGCCGAGTGGATGGCAGAAAAGTGCGTCGGGCTTCGGGCCTTTAACGACGAAACGGGTAAAATGAATCGATCTATACTCGACGTGAATGGATCCATACTCGTGGTGAGTCAATTCACATTGTATGGAGATTGTCAGAAGGGACGTCGTCCCAGTTTTGACTTAGCCGCAGCACCCGAAGAAGCGAATCAACTGTACGAGTATTTTTGCCACCAAATCGAAGGGCTTGGGGTGCACATCGAGTGTGGTATCTTCCGCGCGGACATGAAAGTTCGATTGCTCAACGATGGCCCTGTCACCTTAATCCTCGAACGTTAGGCGAACAAATGGCCAGCCACAAAACGCTCTACGTTGACGAGCAGGGTAATGGGGTGTTGATCGCTTCGCCAAAAAAGTGCCATGCACGTTCTGCGTCCCTGTGTCAAGTGGATCAACATGGGGACACAAGGCTTCATAAATAACGACAGACAGACAAGCAAACATTGGTTCGAAAACACTTGTGATGGCGGCGATTAGGGGTTCTGGCTCATAACACACTCTATTTCACTGGTTCAGCCCAAAATTGATCGGCAGCAGCCGTGGGGAATCTGGATGCAAGGGTGGTGCAGGCTGAATGGCCCAGTCCGTCGCACTTGCCGCCCACCTGAGTTACAATAAAGTCATCCTTAGAACATTCTCAAAGGAAGACTGCAACGTGGATCGTGAAGAACTGATCGAATGGATGAAGGAAGGCACCGTTCGAATCACCATGAACAGCGGTGACCAATCGGATTTGGTGGCTGGTGAAACTGCTTTGGTAACAAGTATGGCGGTGCATGCGCTGGTTCGATCCGATGATCGGTATGCTGCGAATGAAGGTCTATCCGTTAGTCGCAATTAGCGTGGCAGAAGTACTTTCGCAGGATAAGTAAGTTTCTAGGCGTGCGACATAAATCTTCTGATTTCTTGGAAATTGTTTGTTGTGAATTTTGCAACGCATTTCATTGCAGTTTTTCCGAAGAACGCTCTAATCTTCGCTAGTGCGGTTGATCGTACGTTGGTTGTTTCGCTTGGTTGCCACTTGAATGCTGGAACCGTCACTGAAAAAACGCAATAGGAAATGCCCAAATGCCCAGTATGGAAATGGCAGTCGAAAAAAAGGCCAGTCTGGCAGCCAAAAATTGGTTTTGGCAGTCGAAAAAAAGGCCACTTGAGTCCTGAAGTTTTGATGGCTAATGCACTATGTCTTAGCTCTTTTTGGCGTTGTTTTTGCGGCTT
>JAJTID010000008.1 GCA_021300155.1 Pirellula sp. | reverse complement strand
AAGCCGCAAAAACAACGCCAAAAAGAGCTAAGACATAGTGCATTAGCCATCAAAACTTCAGGACTCAAGTGGCCTTTTTTTCGACTGCCAAAACCAATTTTTGGCTGCCAGACTGGCCTTTTTTTCGACTGCCATTTCCATCCGGCGGGACGCCCATCGGTAAACAGAACGCGACCACGGACTGTATGTAGAGTTCGATTCGGGCTCGTGCTCTGAGCTTCTGCATTCGACGAGGTGCTCCCATCACCTTCTGGACGCGTAAAAGGACTGGCAGATGCACCAACTAGCGTCCCTGCTATTGTCAACAGCGCCATCCCAGCAACAACTTGGCGTGTTGGAGGCGATCGTCGACGGGTCGGTGAAAGAATAGCCGTGACGCGACATTCGATTTGGGGCGATCTCGCTATGGCTAAAGTGGCAAATTGTGACTGGGGGTGCCCACTTAGCTCTGTGGCAACTTCGAGCAAATGACGCGCATACTGGACTGGGCGCTGATAAAAACTGAGCACACGGTCATCACAGGCCACTTCGCGTCGGGCGCGAAGGATATGCGCCATCCAATAGACCAACGGTTGCGGCCAATAAAAGCAAGTGACAATCTGAATGATGAACTGAGTCCATAAATCATTTCTCTCGACATGCGAAAGTTCATGAGTCAAAACCGCGCCGAGACTCTCCTCCGACCAACGATCAATCGAGTATGGCAAGAGGATCGTAGGACGCAGCATTCCGACCACGACCGGCACGGCTATCTGCTGGGACTGCCGCACATCCACAGGACGAACCAATCCTATGTCTTGACGGCTTTTTTCAGCGATACGGGCAACTTCTGTCGATACGCATTGTGAACTATGAATCCATTTTCTCACATTGTTGTGAGCAAGAAATAAACGGACCAATCCTGACACCAAGCCAATTAAATAGACAACTATCACCGACTGGGCAACTTGCTCAAACAACGTGATTCTAATTCGAGTATGTTGTGACGCTTTCCCAAGTTTGAGGAAATCTTCTTCAAGCTTTGCTTGATTTAGCCAAGAACTAGGAGCCGTTAGGTTCGTAGCATCCCTTGGGGGAGAAACTCCCACTTTAGCGTCGAAGGTCTCAGCACGTTTTGATTCCGCATGTGAGTTCAAAATCTGAACGTTTAGGCCAAGGAAGTTGGCTTGCCAACTCGGGAGCATAATGACTACCGGAGGTAACAATAGCAGGGCTAGGCAAGTCCAAACACCGATCCAATACTGCGTTGCGGCCGACTGCCGACGACAAACAGCTATTGCCACTAGCCCCATCACTAAGAAAACCGTGGAACCGATACTCAGCCTTGCTAGCGACTCTACTCCAAACTTAGCCATGTCATCCATTGTTAACCTCCGCTTCGGCTTGTTCGATTTGCTGTTTGATGCGTTGAATGTCGTCGGGTGACAATCGCCTTCCATGCTGTTCAAGCAACTCGCAAATTGCGTCGCTCGGTCTACCGCCAAAAAAGTTGGTGACAAGGTTTGCCAGCATGCCTTTGGCGACTTTCGCGCGAGTGGCTTTGGGACGATATAGATATCGCTTACCGTCCTGCCGGAAAGTGACATGTTCTTTTCGTACCAATTCGGTGAGCATCGCTCGGACCGACGAGTAGCTGGGGGGATCGTCAATTGCCTCACGCACCTCAGCTACACTGGCTTCACCCAAACGAAAAAGGGCCTCGGTCAGTTGCCGTTCACGCCGGCTCAAATTCAGTGGCGGCTTTACCATCGTCGAACATCTCTTTGCAAAGTGCAGTAAAAGTAGCATGTGCAGTAAATCTAGCAGTTAGGCAAACGCCGGTCAACTCTCATCCGCACTATTCCGTTTGCTCAACGTCGGTTTCCTCGACAGGACGCAGCCGCCGATCGAAGGAGCGTGCTTTTCGAATTAAAGATCATTGTCTGGACGGAACGGTTGAATCTCGGTCGGAATTAAGTCGCCGTTGCGCGATCATGACGAATCGTCCTTTGCCACAAAACCATCGTTTGACGCAACCACCGGTTTGGCACGCCGGGTTGGGTGACCGGTGCGAGTTGCAGTCGATCGATATCCGCGATGTTTGCCACTTGTGCATCAAATCAAAGTCGTCGGTTCGAATCCGGTCATACCAACTTCTCTGTTTGGTTAGGAAACTGACCGCAGTAGGTTTTTCGAAGAAGCCGGTGTCTTGCAGCAACGCAAAACACGCTTTTTTTCGATTTTCCCTGCAAACTTCAGGCTCTCGACCACTCTCCAGAGACTCGATTTCCGGTCGCGACTCTCGCCAAATCAGCCCCTCTCTGGGGGCCAATCAGAGACAAATACTCTTAGAGCCTCTGGGTTATGAAAACCGCTGGAAGAATCGCATCTTTCGCTTCTCCGAAGCTCTTCTGCATATTGTTTACCCTGAATATTTTAGAGGCGATGGTTTGCTAGTGATGCTCGAGGAATTGCTCGCATCAAGAGTCGTCCTCCGTTCACTAGTGTCTTGCCTCGTTCATTTTCGACGTCTTCCAAATGCAAGTTCATCATGTATTGATCCATGAAATCAGTAGAGAATCGATCAGGTGCCTCACCTTCTCCTCGCAGACCTTCGCCACTACCGTTACCGGAATTCGATGAGGAATTGAGTTTGTTTACGATAACCAATGCGTCGAGCGGGCCAATGAGATCATCGCTGTCGACATCAGGAAATGTTCCCTTTTCGATTATTCCCGAATTGATGCTGTTCACGATGGTCAAAACATCCAACGAATCAATCAGGCCATCGTTGTTTGTGTCGAAAGCACGCGTCCAACTACGCAAAACTTGCTGGGACGTTCCTTCGAGACGCACCACTTTGCCAATACGATCAACCCCTTCTCGAGATGCCATCGCGAGGATTAGGTCCCCATCGTTTGCAAAGATCATATCGGTAGCCGTGACGCTTGAATCGCTGATTCGGTAGTCTCGAAATCCATGACCACCCAATTCGCTTGATGCCGTTCCGTTATTCAATACGACCAGTCGGATCGTGGCCTCTCGCGTTGACGTCATGCGATGCGTTCCAACAACGTACACAAATCCGTTGCGGGCAAGAAGCTGCACTGGGTCAAACGGATCGACCATGATGGGCAAGCTAATAGCCCCGGGGTGGCCGAAACTGAGGTCCACATCACCATTGGAGTTGAGCCGAACCAGGCTCAAGCTTCCGTCGGGTTTTCGACCCAACAGTAACATTCGTCCTTTGTCGTCTTGAATCGATCGCACCGGATTGTACGTGCGGACCGGAACACTATTTGTACCTCCTACTCCGAACGAATCGTCAAGTGAACCATCGGACCGGAAGCCGATTAGTTTCGCATCAATCGTTGATTCCCTAGCATCAAATTGTACTGCTACAGCGCCGTTGGCTCGCCAGAACCCAGCCACTGCTCTCTTTTCATCCAGACGCAGAATTCCAAACGATGTATCGATTCCCCGATCATTCCAGCGGAAAACGACCGTGTTACCAAGGTTTCCGGTTGTATCTGTAGAAGTTGCCTCGCCGGTAACGAAAAGATAGGAACCATCTAGCCCCTGAGAAACAGAAAATCTCTTCATTTGAAGTGTTGGGACACGAAGTCGTCCAGAGGCTGCAAAAGTTATATCAACGCTCCCTGCTTTTGTCTTCTTCACGATCGAGACATAATATCCATCCACAAGCGAAATGTTCGATGAAACCTCATACCAGCCTCCGTCAGATGCTGGTACAACCTCAGTTGGTCGTTCACCACTCAAGCCAAATTGCAATTCGGACTCGCGCACCCCATTTGGGTTGTACAAACCAAATCGACCAAGTGAATTCGATTCAGCAACCCATCCGCTCGCGACTCGAAAACGATTTCCAGACTCATGGAATAGATCCAGCTCTGCAATACCGACGGAGCGAGGATTCTGTTCGAGCAAGAGGAATCCTTGCGTTCCATAGTCCAAGTCCAACTTACCGAACGCGGAGTAACGAATGGTGATACTATCGTATGACAAAAAGTCTGATCCGTAGAGTGTTAGTTCACCGACTGCATTAACGTCCACTCCACGAATTTGCGACGAAATTGGAAACTGGTGAATCGCGATTCCCTGACTGCCAAAGTCGGTAGCCAAACGGCCCATCGGATCAATTTTGATTAAGATGATGTCTTCAGTCGACGAAAACAACTTCGATCTAAAGACGACGAGAAGACTGCCGTCTTCGAGCAGCTTCACATGATTGAGCGTTTGGTTTTGAAACGAAGGCAAGTCGATCGTAAACACTCCTTCGTTACCATAATCTGGACTTGGCTCACCTTGCTCACAATGGGACATCACAGAAAAGGTTTTTGCTTGAAATGAGTAGTCAGGACTCAGGTAACAACCGATTGCTTTGTTGAAGTAGCTGTTGTGACTAGAATTGTTGTTTCCGTTCGAGCTCAGACGAATCCCATTGTTTCCGAAAGTGGTATCGACGTTACCATTCGCCAGGAACTTGGCTTCCAGGAAGTAGGATTGGTTCGCCGCGAAATCGAATCGCTTTCCGAAGACAATAAAGTCATTGTTGGTAACGAACCTCAAGTCGTGTGGATTGATTCTGGGAATGAGGTGCCGCCCAGCATTTCCGAATCCGCTTTCCACCGCGCCGTTGGCACTGTATTTCCAGATTTCGGTCGTGTCATTGCCACCACTATTGGAGTACAAAACCAGAAAGCCACTATTTGGATGCGAGACGATGCGAGGGATCGGATTTCTGATCGCCAGAAAGCCGTTAACACCAAACGAAGAATCAGCCAAACCGTCTGCCCCCACTTTCATCAGGGTTGTGTCTCCGCTCGTTGTGCTGCTGAGCGGGAGAATGAAGCTGCCGTCGTTCATCTGCACTGCCGGTTGTGCAGCATACGTGCTGGAGAAGTAAGGGTCGTGAAGAAAGGAAATACCGTTGGCTCCAAAATCGCTGCGAATCATCCCTTCTCGATCGACGCTGGAGGCCACGACACCGAACCCCGACCCCACTCGCACCGAAGCGAATTGAACATGTCCTCCATCTTTTGGGAACATTGCGAAAATCTCGTCCCAAGACCTCGCTGGTGATTGGTATGACTGGCGGATGTAGCCTTGCTCTCCAAAAGTTAAATCCATGTCCCCCATGGCGAAGCAAACCCTTGCTGACAAGTTTTCGATCGCCAGGGCGCGCCGTACACTTTTTATCGGCGGCAGAGGTTTTCGTTTAGCCATAGGCAAAGGGTAAAAGAAGGCCAAACGATTTTGAATGCAGTTAGACAAACACTCTGAAAGAATAAAACAAAGCTATTCTAAATGGACCTCGTGACGTGATCAAGGCCGAGCGGATTCTCATTATCATAATAGTCGGCTCACTAGCAAATACTAAAGCAGTTCTCGTACTCGCTGAAAGAGTTTGGTATCAGGAGCAGAATCGCCATGCAACAACTGTGCACAACCCGATAAGTAGAGATTGCGATACGCTGGACTCACATTCGAGTAGTCTTCCAAGATTGCCGACGAAAACTTGTAGTCGTGTGAGTCATTGCCTTTCGAGAATACGTAGTTGCGCGCAGAAGCAAAAAAATCGTTTGGCGAATTCGATCGCTGGAGGTAGGTATAAACTTGGCGAGATGCCAAATCGCGATCGTTTCCCAGGTTTTGGAAAACTGTTCCTAGTTCGGCTGGCATCTGCATTGCTAGCCAGCGTTTCAATCTTGATGTCGCGAAGTTTGTCGCGGTCCTTGGCTGCATCACGAAGAAGACTGACAAAAGCACAATTCTGAAGCAGCAACCACCATCGCAATCGCTCTTCTTTGACTGTTCGGAACAAAAAGTGAATGGCATTCGTGGAGGTCACTGCATGCAACGGCACGATACCGTTCTGGCGCAGGACCAATTCGCTCGATGCGACAACAATGCATCATAGATAGACTGCCAATTCGCATCGCGTTGCATTCGTTGATGAACGGATTTGCAAACCTCGTTTGCCGAATCATCTCGCAAACTCTCCAGCACGGACTGAGTGTGAGAGCAGGCTTGGCTTCTGAAGGATCTGCGCAAGACGTGTGCAACCTACTACGACCTACATGTTCCCGAATCTGCGATCGAGATACTCGGCCACTCTGTAAAGGGAATCACCTGTCGCCATTACGCTGACCGCGATCCGCTTGCCTATCGAGCCATTGCTACCCTTCCGCAGCCGTCTGAATTCTTGTCGTTGATCAAGGGGCACGACGGCGAATGTCCGTGTTGCCGAAGAAAATTTTGATCCTCGACCGGCTTGGGTGACCGGAACGAGATATTGCCGCTAGAAGTTTGGTTTTCAAGTTCAAATCTTGTTGCCTCTATTTGAGGCGAAGCCTCAAATAGAAAACAGAAAGTAGAGAAGACCTGGATCGGAGAGATGTCGGCTTGGGAACCAACCACCTTTCTAACTCGGTAGGCTACTTTCTCCCATCTACTCGGTCTACTTTCTACTCACTACTCTCTTCTTTCGGAGTAGCCCATGAACTTCGCCTTCGAGAAACTCATCGTCTACCAGAAGTCCGTCGACCTCACTGACGACGACCCCACGGCTTAAGAACAATTCTCTCGCGGCTATTCGACACGATCCATATCTGGAAGTTTGAATTCCCCTTTAACAATTGAATCTTCCGGTTCATAAAGCCGGGCTTGTAGCATGAAGTATCCGTTAGGCGCAGGGAGCCAATTGGCGAGTTGAGTCGGATCAGTCGGCTTCTTGTGTGAAATGTAGATCGTCAAGGTACCGTCGTCGTTTCGAATGAGTCCTTCCGTGACGCTTCCAATCTTGTAACGCTTGATCTCGTTTTCGACCATAAAGCGGTCTTGCGCGTCATACATGGTGATGGACCAAAAGCCACCATTGTTTGTTCGGACGGGTACCTTAGCGGGCATCGTCAGCGTGTAAGCATGCTTTCCGTTCAGAAGTTGGCCTTTGCTGTCGACGTAGCGCTTGGGATACATTGCTCGTTCAGGCGAATTTAGGCCCACACTGTTCATGTTCACTGCCGCCCTGAGCAGGTAGTCGGTTCCGTAACGTCCGGCCTTGAACTCCCAATTCCAGCCGTTGACTGGAGTCCCGGTGTTCTTTGCGGCATCGAAAACCACGTTGAATGCATCCTTGTGAGCGGCAACCAACGCCGCCTTCTGATTGTCGTTGAGCTTCTGCACCTCGCCGGAACCGATTCCGAGTATCTTGAACGTATCGACGACTGGAGCGTCTTCTGTAAGAGGATTTTCTGAGAGGATCCGATCCAACCGCACAAAGAAATCAACACCTCGGGAAACTTCACGGTCGGAGCGCCTTCAGACTTCTTGGGAGTCGGCCGCTCTCCGCCGTGTGGATACTGATCCAGAGGCATCAGGCGGAATTGCTTCTGGAGGCTAAGTTCAAGGGAGATGTCCTCTGGATCCGGTACTCCGATTCTTCCCGCGAGCCAAATGAAACGCGTTCTCGAAAAGTAGACGGGAAGATCTTTCGGGATTTCTCCTTTCCAGCCTCGTTTAGCGAGCACGAAGTATCCTCCCTTCGACCCGACCGTTGCATCGGAAAGGTTGACGACTGACTCGGTATACATGTCAAGAACCTGCTCAATCCAAAACCGTTTCTTGATCGGTGGCACATAAAGCACCACAGGCTGTCTTTCGACATCGACCCATGCCTGCAGATAAAGCGTGTCATTGTTCGGCGTAGCGTAGGAGCGATCACGGAAGTCCCAAAGTCGTGTGATGGGGCCTAACTGATTGATCGGAGCCTGCCCACTGTCCGTAGGCGCATCCACCGACGTCTGAAGCTCCTTCGAGACATCCATGATCAAAGGTGCCCAGCCGTAAATGGCGGCATTCAGGGCAGTCGTATACGCGAAATCGTATTCCGCTTTTTTGCGGGCGTCTTCTTCATTGAGGCCTTGAGCCGAAGCGTGGCTGGCAGGAAGAATGAGCGAAAGAAGCAAGAGCAATCGTTTCATCAGGTTTCTCCTCATCGAATCATTTGGTTCTTCAGGGGACTCGCATCAGTTAGGGCAACTGCCACTCGTTGTCGAGAATTGCCTGACTCGGTTGATAAAGGCGCAAAATAAAGTAGAAGCTGCCCTTGAGTGCACGGAGCCAATTAACTCGCACCGGTTTGGCACGCCGGGGTGTCGGTGTTTACTCGGCACTAGGCCAAACATCCACCTCGTCGAGGTTGCTCGCTTGCCCAATCAACCAGCCGAATAGGGTACAGTTAAGAACGTCTTTACCGGCGCCACGCCGGATAATCAGAAGTTCTGTCGAAAACTCAAAAGATGGACCCACAGATGCCAAGTTGGATCCCCGCGTTGACTTTGGTTTTTTGCGTTTCCGTCGCTGGTTGCTCGGCGACGAAGGACGATGTGAAAACCCAATATAGCAAAGAACAGCAACTGGTGATTGCTGCATTTGAACTGGACGTCGACCGTGTCGAAGGTCTGCTTGCGGAGGGTGTTGACCCGGATACTCGGTTGGGATTCTACGACGATCACCTTTTCGAAGACAAATGGACTCTCGGTTACTCACATATTGGTTCTGAAAAATGGACTCCGTTGCTGGCCGTAGCGAACAGTCATCGCGAACCTCAACCTGACAGACTTACTGAAAACACTATTGCCGGACGAGAGAACGCGGAGGCCAAATTAAAGTCGATTGACCCAAAGCTGATTTCAGAACGTGACTCACAGCGCGTCGCGATCGCTCGACTATTGATCAATGCAAAGGCGAATACCGATCTCGATGATGGATATGGCAGCACCGCACTCTCGTCATCAGTGTACCACGGGTACGATGATCTTTCCCTGCTACTAATCTCGTCCAATGCCAAAATAGAAACTAAGACGGGTGTATACATCGACGGAGACAGTGACATCACACCGATGCACCGTGCAACTAAGAGCCCCAAAGTACTTCAAGCAATGATCAAACATGGTGCCAATGTCAACGTTGCCGATTCCTCGGGTGATACTCCTTTGCACTGGGCCGTAATGGCTCGTAACAATGAGAGTGTGAAACTGCTTCTTGAGGCGGGCGCAAACGTCACTGCATTAGACAATGAAGGCCGCCGGCCTTCGTATTGGTGCAAAACGTACGACGGAATCGAACTTCCCGAAGATGCAGAGAAGAAAGAAATCTCGAAACTGTTGGACGCCGCAAAAGAGAAAAGTGACGACAGAACGACGCGATGAACCGGAGCCGTATTTGGCGGTTCCTTTTTGGAAGCACGCGTGCCTCAGGAATGCGATAAACGGAGGTAGTGTTTGCCTCACCTCAACACGCACCGTTTTGGCACGCCGGTTACTTGAACCGCTAGCAAACTCTTTCCCAAATCGACCCAGACCTGTTTTTTGGTCTTGCGTCAGAAATTGCCTATCCATGCGTTGCAATCACAGATTCACGGTTGCGGATTAATCTAGAGGCATACAACTTCGAAACCAAACGACGGGAGGTCAAGCAGGACGCATTAAGAATGTCCTTTGGCTGAATCGGATACGCACGGAGCTCTGGCCATTGGCATCGAGAGAATGCAATGGGCCAATCTTTTGAATCTGCGGTTACGAGCTATTTAAAGGCTCGCTCACTATCGCCCGCGACTGGAGTCGAGTATCGATCAACGTTAAGTAAATGGAGCGAATGGGGCAAGAATGTACCGCTTGAGAGTATCGGCAGAGCTGACGTTCGAGAATTTCTCGATTGGGTGCATGGACGTGCGATCGACAATGAGGGTACGAATCCTGGACGAACTGCCAACAAGTGCCGTGAGCATCTAAGAGCTGTGCTGTCATGGGCTTGGGAAGAAGAATTTATAGAAACACTTCCTCGATTCCCTAAGACAAAACAACAGCGTGACGTGGCGGGAAGACACTATCTGACAAAGGCTGAGCTCAACGCACTTTACTTTGCTACGTACCGGATGCAAAGACCGCGCGGTTGGACTCATGCTTTTGATATTGGGCGTTATTGGCGAAGCGCCCTGGTACTTTTCTTCAATTACGGCTTGGACACCGGTACAGTATGGAAATGGAAAGAGGTTCACGAACCGATCTTATGGAGAAACGTCACTTGGTCCAAAGCCTGCCCCGACGGTCGAGGAAAGAAGAGTTCTCCGTGGGGATGGATTACGTATCGTCGCGTGAAGACGAATAAGGTCTTCATTCGTCCCATGAACAGCGCTGTTCATTCGCACTTGAAGAACCTACATCATGATGATTGTAGGCCCGATGCGCCAGTTCTCGAAGGCGGTTCATCAAGGCCCAATGTGTTATTCGAGGATCTGTGCAAGCTTGCAAACATCTCACCGAAACGCGACGTCGAAACTGGAGAGCAGCAGGCTTGGCTTCTGAAGGATCTTCGCAAGACTTGCGCAACCTACTACGATCTGCATGTTCCCGAATCTGCGATCGAGATACTCGGCCACTCTGTAAAAGGAATCACCTATCGCCATTACGCTGACCGCGACCCGCTTGCCTTCCGAGCCATCACTACCCTTCCGCAGCCATCTTCATTCTTGTCGTTGATCAAGGGGCACGACGGCGAATGTCCGTGTTGCCGAAGAAAATTTTGACACCTCGACCGGCTTGGGTGACCGGTGCGAGTTAAATTACCCGACAAATGCACAGGACACGCCCTCCTGAACGCGTTAGCTAATTGAGGATGAATCAATCTAAATACACGTGCCGCTGGATCCTTTGGAAACCCGGTCGTCTTAGTCTAAATTCGATTCGGTGTTCAGCGTCTAATTGCCGATGCAAGTTGATTGCTCGCCAACTGCGGTAGGGAGATGCAACCATCCTCGAGTTTACGTGTGAGCCGTATTACTAATTCGACGAATTCCTTCGTTGACATGCTCGTCGGCTGTCATTATGATCCACGAAACAATTCGTCCTTCACCGCTATTTCAGGAAGACCCAATGGCCAGACCGCAAACGGGCCGACCAACCGACCAAGAACTTGAAATACTTAAAGTGATTTGGGCGCTCGGACCGAGCAGCGTGCGAGCTGTTTGGCAGGAGCTATCGCAATCGCGAGAGATCGGGCAGACCAGCGTCTTAAAGACCATGCAAATCATGCGAGACAAAGGTCTTCTGGTCTGTGATGCCGATCAACGTCCGCAGGTGTTTCGAACAGCGCAGAGCCAGAAGGCGACACTCAAGCAGTTGGCGGGTGATCTGATGGGCCGCGTATTTGGCGGGTCAACGAGTCTGCTGCTACTGCATGCAATGGAGAGCAAAAAGACGTCGCGAGCTGAGCTGGCAGAAATTCGTGCTTTGCTCGATCAGTTTGATAAAGGCAAATAGTCTTTGTTTCATTCACAATTGCTCACGGGAGAGTATTGATGTATCTCGACACAGAAGTTCTTTACAATCCGCTGTTGATTCGACTTGGCTACGCGCTTCTCCACTTCCTTTGGCAAGGTATCCTATTTGCTGGCATCAGCGCTGTGGGGCTGCAACTACTCAGACGCGCATCGTCAAATCAACGATACCAGTTTCTTGTGTTGATGTTTGCACTCATGTCACTTGCCCCGTTGGTCACATTTTTGCAATTCAACAATCTGCCCTTTAGAAAGAGCTATGCGTTTGTGCAGGCTGAGGTGCTAACTGAAACACATCACGTGCTGCAGGAAAGACAGCCAGACGTACCGTTTGCACAAGTTCCAAAATCTAGCAATACTAACGACGAAAATAGCAGCGCATTTGCGTCGATGAATGTCGAAAGGTCACTCAAACTGCGGGGGCTTTTGGATGGCAGACCCGAACGAGTCATTGGACTCATCGTATTCGCCTGGGCCGCCGGAGTCTGTTTGTTCTCGCTAAGGCTGTCCTTTGGCTGGGTATGTATGGTGCGATTGCGTCGAGCGGGAGTTTCGGCGATTCAAACAAATATTCAGACTTTGTGTTCATCGCTGTGCAGATCCCTCCGCGTGCGTCAAACTGTTGAGGTTCTTGAGTCGGCGATTGTACAGGTACCCGCAGTCGTCGGCTGGTTGCGACCTCTCATTCTAATACCGACAAAACTTGTTACCGGACTTTCCGACGAAGAATTGCGGGCGGTTCTGGCGCATGAAATCGCCCACATTCGGCGTCACGACTTTCTTGTCAATCTCGGGCAAATCGCAGTCGAAAACCTGCTGTTCTATCATCCGGCAGTCTGGTGGCTTTCATCCCGCATACGACAGGAGCGCGAGCACTGCTGCGATGACATCGCTGCTCAGTTTTGTGGAAGTCGAGCTAAGGTTGCAAGAGCGCTTGCAATACTCGCTGCGTTTAACGCACGGACGCCGACAATGGTCGCTGCAAGTACTGGTGGCTCGTTAGTTCAGCGAATTCGCCGCCTACTGCAGACCGATCCAAAGCCAGAACCGGTACTCAGCGCCGGAATTGGAATTTGCCTCGTGTTACCGCTCTTTGTAGCATCCTACCTGATTGTTTCCACGAGTGGATTTCTTAAGGCTATTGATCCGCAAGAGGCGGCAGAACAACAACAACAACAACAACTGCAACTGCAACGACTGCAACAGTTCAATGCACAACAGGAATCGCAACGTATTCTGGCTAGTCTAAATGCAAAACAAATTGCGGCAGACGAGCGAGAAGCGAAAGAAAAAGAAGAGCAGCTTGAGCTAAGCAAGAACTTGCCCCTCAAGTTTCCCGAGAACGTGCAGGAGAATGAGTTTGCAGGAGTGATTGTTGATGAGAAAGGACAACCTCTGGCTGGTGCGATAGTCGATATTTTTCCAGCATTCACAGGCCATGAAACGACAACCGACGAACATGGTATCTTTCGCTACAAACTTGAGTCGTCCAATAAAGGTCAAACTCGCGAGCTCCGCTTTTCAAAGGAAGGATATTCTCCGATCTATCGGCAAAAGCAACCGCTCGATCTACCCGATTTTTGTGTCGTTCTGAACAGCAAAACTTACCTCGAAGGACAGGTTGTGGACGAAAACAATCAGGCTGTTCCTATGGCTAAAATTGTCGCTGCTCATCCGTACGGCTGGAGAGGAGAATTCCACAGCTTCAATCGCGAGACTGTCACCACGACGGATGCGAAAGGGCGTTACCGACTCTATCTAAATCCGGAGGTGTATGCCGTGGCCGCAATAAGCGAACGCCATGGAGTCGAACGTGTTCAGGATATTGAATTGGTACGGAATGAATCGCAGACCCTTGATCTCAAACTGCATGCAGGTGTTCACTTTGTCGCCCAAGTCCTCGATGCGGAAACGAATGCGCCCGTAGCTGGATTGACTTTGTATCATCGAACGAATGCCTCGGCGCGCGGAGTATCGAATGCTGAGGGACTGATTGAAATTGCTGGCGCCTTGCCCGGAGTCGAAGAATATCAGATCGGTAGCGGCCCTCCGGTTATGGTTCGAGGCTACTACGAATGCCCGACCGAACCTTTCGGAAGTTGGTGGTCGCCGGATGCAATGAAACCGTGGCATCGGACAGCAACAACCGAGGTCGCTCTCATGTTCGACATGGCGGCAGATATGAAGCCGGTAACGATTTATGTACACGCATCAGTGCGTATCTCTGGAAAAATAATTGATCCGGACGGAAATCCAGTCGCAGGCGCGACCGTTGCTCCAGCTCGAACGGGCACTGGAAATTCACTGACCGGCGACACTCGATACAGTGTCGAAACTAAAGCGGATGGGTCCTACGTCGTTTGTTTACCTCCGAGTGGAGACGCGGAGTACAACCTGATCGCCCATGATGGGAAGTATTTAGAATTTCGGAAGTTTGCAGCTGGAGTAACTGAACCGTTTCTCACAAAGTCAGGACAGCGGCTTGATCATGTCGATATACAACTTCATCGACCTGCAACCGTTCGGGGACGAGTAACGGCCAGTAACGGTCGAAGCGTCAAGGGGCTAGCTGTTCGTGCTCATGCAGCGGATAAACGCGGGAATCGTTATTACGACCCAACGACGAAAACCAACGAAGACGGCACATTTGAAGTGAGATACATTCGACCAGGTGAACACTTCATCCAAGTTGAACCGTTCTGGATGGAAGCAGAAAACGCACCAGCGGAATCATCGGTCGAAATTGAAATTGAAGAAGGTGGAGCAAAAGAGGGTATAGATCTCAAACAAAATTGAAACCCCGAGAATTTTAGAACTGAAGTCTAATTGTTCACGGCCGAAACCATGTTTCGGCCAGAAGCACAATGTGGCGACTAACTCGCACCGGTTTGGCACGCCGGATTGGGTGCTTCTGATGACCGTAATGGTCAATCGCCATGCATTTGTGGGCCCGCAGTTGATTCACTATTGTAGTCGTTGGTATGCTGCTTTCCCTAGATTCTAGTCTCTCACTATGGACTGATCCTCAGTGGACGGCACCGCAATATCTCATGCCCTTAACGGGCGTACCCAAGGGGATGAACACCAATGCCTCGATCTGTGTGGATTAGTCAATGCATACGTTATATACTCGGCCTCGGTCATCCCAATCGTTCGGCGGCAGGAGAGCTTCAAGTGACAAACGCCGAACGAGTTGACTTCGATGCATACCGACGCACACAATTCCCGCTCGCAGGGCTTTCAGTTATCGACCTTGCGGCGGCTCTAGCAATCCTCCCTGCCGATGCGCAAGTTCTAAGACTGGACACTAGGCGGGACGGATGGCTGTTCGTCCAAGCAGGCCGGTTATCGGGAATGCGGGCTGGTTGCGGCAGTAATTTTCTGCTCCGCCGCGATGCGGAAGGGTGGGTTGTGGCCGAGGTTGCAACGTGGAAGGCTTAACGCAGAGGCCGTCTACAGTTTCAAAGGATAGTCACCGCCTCCAGCTCGCACCGGTTTGGCACGCCGGGTTGGGTGACGGTTGGGTGACTGGAGCGTCAAAATACATCGATCCGTTGCGTACGCACTCCCTTAAAGATCGGATCAATATCAGTCGCTATGCCATTAAACTACGGCATCTTCGGTCGCTGCTCCGTAGACGCTCCCTCCGTGACTACGCCTAATGGATTCGATTGCCTCGCTAAAATCTGTTGTGCTACTACGAGTTCAGAAACTCCCGTAAAACTAGTGATGCAAATCCATACAAATTCTGACCGCGCCATTTCACGGGATCCCTAGCGAACGTCTATCGAAAGCATCTCCATTCAATTATCCCTCAGCCTCAATCTGCCAGATGCTTCGGCACATTCCAAACATGCACCGTCCCATCGCTGTTTGCTGTAATGAGTTGGCCACTGGGTTGGAATTCGATGTCTGTGATGTAAGCGACATCAGCGTCTAAGATCAATAGCTGTCGGCCAGTGTCGACGTCCCAGACCCTGGCCGTCCCATCCGCCGTGCCCGCCGCGACATACTTTCCGTCAAACGAGAACGCGAAATCATAAACGTCGCGAAGACAACCTCGGTAGCTAGTGAGTGTCGATTCAACCACTGATCGTTTCTCTAGATTCCAAAGTTGCCATTGGCCCCTGGGCGTGTTGGACGTTCCAAACTTGCCGTCGCGAGAAATGCCGATCGCATAGGTGTTCACCTTAAAGCTCTGGTATTCCGCACTATCTTCGAAAGCCTGAGGCTCAGCTACCAGTTTGTCAGCCTTAATCGACCAAGCATTTTTATCGTGAACCCTCCCGTCGTTCGCAATGCAACTGCCGAGGATCAAGCCGTTCTGCGCGTAGGCGATCTTCCCTGTTTTCGCAGTTCTCGCGGGCAGTGATGACAGGACCTTGCCAGTTTTGGCGTCTCTTAAATCCAGTGTGTTACTCAATACGAGGAAAGCATTTCTCGCTTCGTCGTATTGAAGTCCTGTAACGGCTCCTTTGCTTTGCCACTTGTTCGCTATCCCACGTGCCACATCCAGTATGTGCACCGTACCGGAGTCATCGCCAATTGCCAGATGCTGGCTATCAGAAGTAAAGCATAAAGCTCGAACAGAAGAGTTGACATCAATGGTTCGATAGATTTTCCCAGACGCTTGATCCCAGAGAATCACTTGCCTGTCTTTACCTCCCGAGGCAATCATTTGATTGTCGGGCGAAGCGGCTACGGCGAGCAAGGAATCAGTATGCCCGGTGTAAGTGATGCGCTGCGATTGGCTAGGAAGATCGAAAACGTCGATTCGACTGGCTCGGCCAATGGCCGCTAGGTGTTGATTGTCAGGTGAAAGTGCAAATGTCGTATGCCCTTGGGTTTTGCTAAGCTTCGAAATCAATTCTTGGCTAGATTTGATCGCTTGCGGAGAGCCGACTAGAAAGCCAACGAGATTGCAGGGCAAGGCGATCACATCGCTTTGAGCTAACGAGGGATCGATTTTAAAAACGGTAGCCAAATCGCCCCAAGTAATCGGGCGAAGCGATTTGGGGTTCAACTTTTTTAGAGAATGGACTTCATCGTTGAGCAAGTCCCAAGCTCGCACATTATTGTCGTCAACAAAAACGAGGTAGCGACTATCGGGTGTAAAGAATGAAGAGCGAACCTGGATCTTTTGATTGTACTTGCCACGAAACTCGCGAGTCGTTTCGGATAGTTTGAGTGGATCGGTCGATTCGATGTGGCACAAAAAGTCGCCGGTGAAGAGAAACTTGCCGTCCGGCGAAACGGAAGCATTCACACATTGATTGGCCAATCTCATCACTTCTATGCCAGTGTCAATGTTCCAGAATCGCAACGGATACCCTATACCACCTGAAGCGATGACAATGCGCGAATTGGGTATCGCCGTCAATGACCAGATGTAGTTGTTCGAGGCATAGTTAAAGCGTGTACTAATAACTGATGCCCTATTGCCGGTGGCTGTTTCGAATACTCGGAGTACGTGTTCAGACTGACCGGAAACAACCTGTTTGCCATCCCCGGAAAATGTAATGGCTTTGCCGCCGACCGCTGGGCGAAACAGTGGGCTGCCCAATTGCTGGTCGGGCGTGCGAAGGATGCGAGGCGGTTCGAGCCTCTTCCCGACCTTGGTGACGGTGGGCGGCTGACTTAGAGACTGAGTAAGACTATTGTTAGCAGTGCCATATCGCTTCTCGGAAAGTGCAATCGCAGTCAGCCCTGAAGAATCCGGCTTGTTGGGATCGGCTCCATATTGGTGCAGGTACTTAATGGCGGTGTAGCAATTAGCGATCGCATAGTGCAAAGGTGACTGCCCGTTCTGATCGCAGAGATTGGGATCAGCGCCAGCCTGCAACAGGGATTCAAGACGTTTGGGTATTGGTTCACTTCGCTGAAACGCAGGCAATTTTTGAGACCGACGATAGTCATCTTCGAGGTCCCAATTGGAAATGAGCATTTTGACTGCCCTTTCGGCATCGTCGATGGCGTGGAAGAGAATCGGTGTGCCCATTTCACTCTTTGCATTGGGATCAGCGCCGTTTGCTAAGAGCGACGTCACTTGCCAGAACGATTCTTTCATCGCTGCATAGTCAGGGTTCCGCATGGGAAGCAGTGGCCCGCCGCGCGATTGGTGATCAAGCTGGTTCGACTGGTCAAACTCTGCTAGGGGTACTTTCTGCACAGCTTTGACTGGTTTCAATTGACTCGTCAGATTCATGGCGACACGAAAGCCAGTGGAATTGCTAGTACCACCCCCATTTGCCCGTGACGTGGAGCGGCAATTCTCAGCACTTGATCCCCAGGCACCGCCGCGCAGGACACGACTGTAGCCATCCTTGGGGCCCTGCGGATCCGTTATCGGTCCCTTGGGATACTCCCCCAAGATGTCCTGGCATAATTCAGCCATATTGCCATGCATGTCATAGAGGCCCCAAGCATTTGGTTTCTTCAGGCCCACGGGCTTCCCTTCATATGTTCCTTTGCGATCCAAGCGATTGTCGCTAAACCACGCATAGTCATCGAGTTGAACAGGTGAATCGCCAAAGCAGTAGGCGGTTGTGCTGCCTGCACGGCAGGCATATTCCCACTCAGCCTCCGTTGGCAAGCGAAACACTTTGCCCTCAGCCACGGAGGCCGGTAACTCGGAAAGCTTTTCACAGAATTTTAAAGCTCTCTCCCAGGTCACCATGGTGACAGGTAAGTTGTCTTCTCCTTTGGGCTCAAACCGCGCGTCGGGCCCCATCACGCGGAAATACTGTTCGTTAGTAACTTCGTAGACCCCAAGAAAGAATGGTGTAGTGAGCGTAACCTCGTGTTGCGGCGTGGACGGTTGAGAACCATTACTATCGACTGACGGTCCGCCCATCAAAAAGGTCCCCGCGGGTACAAGCACCATCTTTATTTCGACTGCATTCTGTTCGTTCGCGTGCGTTGGATCGATATTCATCGCATTGCCGCTGCAACCAACGAGCCACGCTAACGAAAACAACCAAACTGTTCTGGACATTTGAGTATTCAAATTATGGGGGGAAGATAACATGTTTTTGCCCGGCATGCTTACGGTAAATGAAACGGTGCGGCGCGTCGATCAGGAAGCGAGCTAATGATGGCAACTCAAGACGGATTTATCATAGTATTGCGAGCAATACGTTGGAATCGCCAGGAAGGCGGAAGGTGTAAATTTGATAGCCGAGCAGGTCGATTCGTTTCAGATGAATTCTGGCTGACCGATTGATGGTCATCCAACTGAAGGGCAGGTCATCAAAATCGGAGGAGATTGGATTAGATTCTGCATCGTCGTTCTAGGGACATACGCGACAGCTTAGTTGTTGCCCCCAACTCGCACCGGTTTGGCACGTTGGGGCATTGGTGTTTACTCGGCTCCCAGCCAAACATTCGCTTCCAATTTGCTCGACTACCCATTCAAGCAGCCAGATGGGGTACACTACGCATGTGTTTACCGGCGCACGTTGGAGAATTACTAGTTAGGTGTATGATGGCCCCACGAAAACACACTTCATATTTGTTCCTGGCTTCTGTGCTGATTTGCTTCGCGTTAGGTGCCGTTGCTCTTCTTTTGCGTCCAAGCGCGTCGACAGCTCGCGTGTATTCAGGTAGATCAATGCGTGAATGGCTTGACGACCGCGTTGTGACTCCCGAAGGCCCGCATATCTTGACTCCCGAGGCGACTGCAGTCGTACGCGAGATCGGAGATGAGTCTATTCCAACTTTACTCTCTTGGGTTAAACGTAGCGACTACTCGCTTGTGGAGGCACTTCATTATCGTTATGGCATACCGGTCGCATTGAACCAGGATTGGCGCACTCGTGGCTTCTATGGGTTTCGCGCATTGGGGGAAAAAATGGATGTCGCGATTCCGGAATTGATTGAACTGGCAATGTACGATCCAAATGATGGCGTCAGATCGGCGGCGATAAATTCCCTTACCGAGGGACGGCCCCTAACCACCGAGTTACTGACGATTGCACTCACGGACGTAGAACCCGACCGTAGAAGCCGTGCGGCGAATGTTCTTGGCTACTTAAGACCACCCAGTGCTATTGAACCGCTGACCCATGCACTCGCTGACCCAGATTATCAAGTGCGCCTTCAAAGCCTGAGAGCGCTGCGTTATTACACTGATCCGCTACTTCCTGAATCAACACTGCAAGCCATTGAACTTTGCTCATCTGCCTCCGAATCGGAACTGCGTGAAGTTGCACAGGCCGCTTTGAACTACCAGAAGGATTATGCAAAGATGAATGGTGATAAGTAGAATACACCTAACCATGGTTGGCACAGGGGCCGGGTTTCGCCGGCCCCCCTGACAAACCAACTAGTTTGCGGGTCGGCAGGCCACCGGTAGCTTGCCCCCAACACGCTCCGGTTTGGCACTTGTTTGGCACTTCGGTGCTACGATATCTACTTGGCTCCAGGCCAAACATCCACTTCCAAGTAGCTCCCGTGCAGCCGGATGGGGTACATTTAAGAACGTCTTTACCGGCACCACGCCGGAGAAGTACTAGCCATACCGTTTTAGCTCGAAACTACATCCCTTTATGAGAAGTCGTCCCTTCATTGTCGCTGTACTTTTCGCGGGTGATACCGATCCTCCGTACCAAATCTACGGTCAAGCATACGGGATCGAAATGCAAGTTGACAGCGATTGGAATGCTGACATCATACTTTTAACGTCCCCAGAGCTTTTAAAGTCGATTACCAAGGAAACCGAGGTAACCGGCGAAGACGCTAAAATCGTGTCGGCAGGCATTATCAATCTCGCAAAAGACGCGGCTGGAGAGGTCTCACTTCTTCCTATCGAGGATATCAAGAACAACTGGCTACTGGTTGGTCATGACAGCATATCCTGTGAACAAGTTTCGATCCGCTCGATGGTCCAGTCCGCTAGCGAAGCCGGTTGCAGAGTAATCCTTTGCGTGAATGCGGCAGATGTCGAATCCGCACATGAACGGATCGCTCAATGTAACGGGGTATCACTCAAAGACTTGGTTGTCATCCTTCAAGCCGCCGACGCTATCGGATCAGATGTATTGATGGACTTGATTCAATCCGCTAGGAGTGTACTGGGCGACACCGTTACCAGTCTTCGATTTGGCGTAGAAATCTCAGAAGCAAATGCAAAGCGATGGACGCCCTCAGAGCACGTTTGTGGGGTGTTCGTGGTGGGCGAAAGCCATGACATATTTTGCCGCATCCTAGATATTGCACGGGACATATCGGACACGGAGGGATAACTAGATCGAACCAGTTTTCAGTTCCTAGGTATCCTTCTTGAGAGTACCCTCGATCGATTAAGTACCACCAACTCATCTCAGTCTCAAGTACTGAGACGGGCAGTTCTGCGACGGAAATATCCAAAGCGTGTTGCGCTAGCCACTGATGCCAATCTGCTCGCTGATCGTGGATTAACTTGCCTTGCCGACGAAACCTAGCCACCCTTACCTCCGCACCGTCATTGTATTTGCACCTAGCATGGCCTAAACTTTCTTGGTAATCCATAAAGGTATCCAAAGCCTTCATGACCTTCGTAGTAAGCGATCTCGGAGCTGATGGAAAAGACGAGACTATCTGTCATCGATCCACAGCAATGCTTCAGCAATTCGTAAAAGTCACCTCGTGCTCCGTCTTCGAGGGGACCGCAATGGCCGACTAAATAGGCTTCACCTTGGACGCCAGCCTTTCGCAGAATTTCCGCGACCTTGTCGACTTCGCGATGATCCGACGGGATTTCGTATAGTATCCGAGAATCGATGTGCCTAGCATCATGAAGTAGTTCGTCGAGAAACTGTGAGTATCGTTTCTGCGCATGAAGAAATCCCATCAGCCGCTGTCGGCGTGCTGGCAAAACGAATAGTTCAATAATTCGAGCGAGTATTGGTTGTTCGTAATTTCGATCGCCATCAATCACAATCAAAAACACCTTTATGGAAGAGCTAGGAAACTACTCTGTGAACAAGAGATAACAATCGTCGAGGAACTCACCGCAATAGAAACCCAATCGACCAGCCACACAGGAGACGAGCGTTCCAAAAGCTGTATCGAGTGCAGCTTGGACGCCTTCCTCCAAGCTGAACTTTTGACCATTCAGTTGTCCGCAATTGGACAATACAAAGCACTCGTTAGGTGCACCAAGCGACTTTAGACGCTGCACGACGAACTCGGAGTTGCGCTCGCTCTTAGAAATCAAAACAGCCTTCTTCTTGTCCAAGCGTGTGCCATGCTCGATCAGCATCAACGCAGAATTGAGTTGCTTTTCGGACTTGAATGACGCGCACGTTCGCCAACGTGCGGCGGCGCTAGGCACCAAGAAGTGTT
>JAJTID010000168.1 GCA_021300155.1 Pirellula sp. | reverse complement strand
TCGTCAATGCACTTCGCAATGCAGCGACCCCGCTTCCATCCTTCACGCTGACAACCATGAGTTTTTTTGGTTCGACACGATGAGAGTCACTCGTTGAACCACCGATAGCCAGCAAATCTCCTTTGGTCACTAGATGCCAAATCGGTTTGCTCGGAACCAACGCTTGAAGCGTCTCAATAAGTAATGCCCGTTGATCGATCGCATCCGCTGGAGCACATGCAAGAATAAGATCAGCCTGTTCGATTTGTTCCAATGTGAACGCTTGCGCGATATCGCGTGGTGAGTCTCCTGTCACCGTTTCAATTCCTGCCGTATCGAGCAGATCGAACGTTATATCATCCTGGGTCATGCGGTAGCGAACGTAATCGCGCGTCGTACCCGCGATGGAACTGACGATAGCAAGTTGGTGATTGGCAATGGCGTTAAGAAGCGAACTCTTGCCAGCGTTGGGGAGCCCGACAATCGCAATTTGCAACTCGCGATCTTGCCCGGATCTTGCCTTCATTTGTTCGAGCAACTCGGCAACGATCTCCTTCGCCAAAGTGAGTCGCGACTCGATCTGATCTGGTTTTATGAACAGAATGTCTTCATCGACGAAATCCAAACCCGCTTCGATATCCGCCAGCAGTTCTATCAGATTGCGTCGAATGCTTTGGAGCGGTTCCGCTAATCCTCCCGCAAGCTGTCGCAACGCGACATCCAGCTCCTTTTCGGAATGGGCATGAATCACTCCGAGAACTGCTTCGCATTGCGTTAGATCTAGTCGCCCCGCGAGGAACGCGCGCAACGTAAACTCCCCCGGTTGGGCCAATACCGCGCCCGATTGCACAAGCAACTGAACCAACCCTTGCAACAAAATCGGTGCACCCAACATATGGATCTCTGCCGATGGTTGGCCCGTGTAACTGCGTCCATCCGGCCATACGAACAAGCTCGCTGGATTCTCACCCAATATGGGGATCGATGCCACGACAGGAAGTCTCGTCGGGCGTTTGGGGATATCGAAGCTTGAAAACACTCGTTGGCAGACGAGGGCAGCATCAGGCCCAGTAATGCGAATAATGCCACGAAGCGCCCCTTCGCTTCCGGAAGCTATCGCACAAATCGTCGATTCTGTATCGAATTTCAACATCATCCTCAACACGGTTTGCGAGTCTGGCAACTTGGTTTACTATTGTGCCTTTTCAGGGTTGCGCAAACAGAGGATGACGGTATTTATGGAGAAAACAAGGGTCGCCATTGTTGGAATGGGTACCGTTGGGACTGGAGTTGCGCGTCTATTGCTCGATCATGGCGACCGATTAGCCCGTCACGCCGGCCGAATTTTATGGCTAGAAAAGGCGACGGTTCGGGACTTGAAGAAGAATCGGGGTATCCAACTCCCTAAAGGTATCCTGACGGACGACTTGGACAGCATCCTCAAGAACCCTGACATTGAAGTGGTCGCGCATTTGGTTGGCGGTATCGAGCCTGCTCGAACCATTATGCTCCAATTGCTCGACGCAGGAAAAGATGTCGTTACCGCCAACAAAGCACTGCTAGCCGAACATGGCGAAGAGTTGTTTGACCGCGCGCGAGCTTTGGGGCGAACGATCGCTTTCGAGGCTAGTGTAGGCGGCGGAATCCCCATCATTGCTAATATTTCTCAATGCTTTTCGGCCAACCAAATCCGATCCGTTCGAGGCATCCTCAACGGCACCAGCAATTACATCATCACATCGATGGAAGAGAGCGGTGTCGACTATGCCAAGGCGTTGAAGCATGCACAAGAATTAGGTTACGCAGAAGCGGACCCTACAATGGATGTCGATGGTAGTGACGCTGCCCAAAAACTTGCGATCCTCGCGCACCTAGCGTTTGGCATTCGTGTCAAATGGCGTGAGATTCATCGTCGCGGCCTCGAAGCGTTTCAACTGGACGATCTGAACTATGCTTCGGAGTTAGGCTATCGCATCAAACTGATCGCGACAGCACAACTGCATGAATCAACCAATCAACTCGAGCTTCACGTGTCCCCCACATTGATTCGCCGAGGGCGACCATTGGCCGAAGTGCGTGGTGCTTACAATGCGATTATGGTCGATGGCGATGCCGTTGGGGATATGTTCTTTCATGGCAAAGGAGCTGGCCAAATGCCCACAGCGAGCGCGGTGGTCGCCGATATGATCGATACCGCCGCAGGCCGAACGGACATCACATTCCGTCGACTCGAACTGTGGTCGGACCGCGATTCGAAAATTGATCTCATGCCCTACGAGCAGTCCAAGGGACGATACTACATGCGATTTCATGTGGCAGACGAACCGGGAGTCCTATCGCAGATCACAGGCATTTTGGGCAAACATGCGATCTCGATTGCATCCATCATTCAACATGAACCGAACAATGTGTTCCATGCAGATGACAAACGACATGCCGTTCCTCTCGTGATCATGACGCATCAATCGTCAGAGTCTGCGGCGATGGCCGCCAATCTCGAAATTTGTAAACTTTCCTCAGTCAGCAACCAAGCTGTTTATCTCCGAGTATCGGAAGGAGACAAGGCATGATGCTAGCTCTTCAAAAAACTCTTCAGGTAGGATCCCATTCATGAAATTAGTCATCGTTATTCCAGATGGTTGCGCCGATTATCCCGTTGAAATCTTAGGCGGCAAAACACCATTGCAATCAGCCAACATCCCAAATATGGATCGTATCGCTTCCGAAGGTTGTGTCGGTGTGAGCGATAATGTTCCTCGCCGGTACACTCCCGGAAGTGAAGTTGCGAATATGTCCCTGTTAGGCTACGACCCGAACGTCTACTTCACGGGACGCGCTCCCATCGAAGCGGCCGCCCAAGGGATCAAGCTCGGACCATTCGATTGGGCCATTCGTTGCAATCTCGTCACGATTCGCGATCAAGTGATGGTTGACTTCACGGCAGATCATATATCCAGCCCAGAATCTGCTGATTTGCTGAAGACGGCCCAAGAGAAACTAGGAAGCCCTTCATTGGAATTCGTGGCAGGGGTCAGTTATCGAAACCTGTTGCTCTATCGCGGCTCGTCGGCAACCGACGTTCCATTCTCGTCGGAGACACGCACGACGGCACCGCACGACCTAACGGACGATTCGGTCGCGGATGATTTCCCGCGCGGTCCCGGTTGCGATTTGCTTTGTGGTTTGATGGACAAGAGCCAAAGCGTGTTTGCGGATCATCCCGTAAACCAAGCGAGAATTGCATCGGGCAAGAATCCAGCCACCAACCTTTGGTTGTGGGGATTAGGCAAGACACCTCAACTCCCATCGTTCGATTCGCGATTCGGATTGAAAGGAGCGATGATTACCGCTGTCGATTTATTGCGAGGCTTGGCTGCATTGGTCGGTTGGGACCGCATCGAAGTCGAAGGTGCGACGGGATATCTCGACACCAATTATGCGGGCAAAGGTCAAGCTGCCATCGAAGCGTTGAAGAAGTACGACATCGTATGCGTTCACATCGAAGCAACTGATGAAGCGAGCCACGAGGGAAGAGTCGATGAGAAAATCAAAGCTCTCGAAGCGATCGACAAACACATTGTCGGCCCGGTGCACGACGCATTGAAGTCGTATGGCGAGTATCGCATTCTGGTGATGCCAGATCACCCAACTCCCGTAAGCACAAAGAAGCATTCGCATGGCTGGGTACCATTTGCAACGTGTGGTACCGGAATCGCGAAGGACACGGCATCGACTTACGATGAAATAGCAGCGGAGCAGTCACCGACGAAGTTCGCCGACGGTTGGGAACTCATTCCACGATGGATTGCAGGCGAACTATAGACTGCAACACACGTCATTTTCGAGGGCGACACCCGACTGCGTCTGCAATCCTGCGCGGAAGTGCTATGGGCGTCGCTTCAAGCCGCGCCTGGGTTGTGCGACAAATAACAGTTTAGAAATTTTGTTTTGATGCGATTTCTATTCCAG
>JAJTID010000185.1 GCA_021300155.1 Pirellula sp. | reverse complement strand
GGGCTGAGTCGTCGCAGCTTAGCGGCAATAACGGCCTTTTCTGCTTTTGAAGATTTTTCGGCCTTTTTATGGAGCAAAGCCACTTTCTTGCTTCGTGTGCGACGTCGTCGAAGCTCTCTTTGTCGTTCAGTTCCAGCCATAGTTCTGCGTTTTTCGAGGTTCAATTGGGGGTGAAAAGATTACCGAATAGCCCGAAAGAGTATCTTCTTGCGCGAAATTCGTCAATGTTTGTAGTGTTGGCCGGCCGGCGACCTTGGACTAGAGGCAAAAATCTGCCAAGATGTGGCAGTTCAAGTCCCATCTACGACGGCTGGGCGAGTTCTCGTTAACCTCTTGAAATACTTATGGCGAATTCCACCACTGCTGTTGTTCTGGCTGCCGGGAAGGGGACGCGGATGAAAAGCGACCTTCCTAAAGTGCTTTTTCCCGTTCTGGGGAGACCGATGATTCATTGGGTTCTGGACGCTCTTCAGAAAGCAGGCATTTCGAAAACGATCGTCGTTGTGGGCTATCGTGAAGACCTGGTGCGGACCGAGTTGTCGGGCCGATCGAATATTGAATTCGCTGTCCAAGCCGAGCAGCTTGGCACAGGTCATGCCGTTCAAATGTGCCGTGATCAACTGCGAAGCGGCGCCGAAAAGGCGGTCATGGTGGTTGCGGGAGATTCGCCATTGATTCAATCAACTTCGATTCAACGCGTTTCGCAGGAGTTTTTCGCGGGTGGATTCGATTGCTTGATGGGCACATTGATCAAGCCGAATCCGCAAGGACTCGGTCGCATCGTTCGAGACTCCGACAATCGTTTTGCTCGAATCGTCGAGCAGAAGGATGCGACAGAGGCCGAACAGAAAATTTGTGAAGTGAACATGAGTACGTACATGTTCGAACGTGACGCTTTGTTGGAAGCATTAGAGAACTTGGGCAACAACAACGCCCAGCGTGAATACTATTTGACCGACTGCCCTGCGTTTTTGCTTTCGAAGGGAAAGAAAGTGGAGGCAAAGCCGGTTTTGCAAGATTGCGAATCGCTCAGTATCAATACGATTGACGAGCTTAGTGCGGTAGAGGCAAAGATGCGAGAGATGGGGTACCCATGCGCGAGTTAAAGATATTTAGCGGGCGGGCGAACCCTCAGTTAGCCAGAGACATTTGTGCATTCCTTCACTTGGAAGTGGGCTCCGTATCGCTTGGGAAATTCCCGGACGGTGAGAATTTTTGCAAAATCGAAGAAGATGTTCGCGGACGGGATGTCTATTTGGTGCAGCCGACTTGCCCGCCGGTGAATGACAATTTGATGGAGTTGTTGATCATGATCGACTCCTGCAAGAGAGCGAGTGCAGCTCGGATCACAGCCGTTATTCCTTACTACGGTTACGCCCGCCAGGATAGAAAAGACGAAGGCCGTACTCCGATCACCGCCAAGCTTGTGGCAAACGTGATCACTCGGGCTGGTGCAGACCGCGTGTTGACCATGGATCTGCACGCACCTCAAATCCAGGGGTTCTTCGATGTGCCTGTGGATCACTTGTACGCCGCCCCTGTATTGACGAGTTACTTTCAGAGTCGAGCGTTTGATCCAGCAGACATCGTCGTGGTGAGTCCGGATGAGGGTAGTATCAAGCGTGCGATTGGGCATTCGAAGCGGATCGGTGGTAAACTAGCGATCGTCGATAAAGTGAGGGATAATGCACTGCAGACGCAGCAAAAGTACATCATCGGCGGCCCGGTCGAAGGGAAGATCTGCTTGATGTTCGACGACATGATTAGCACGGGGGGATCGATTTGCGGCGCTGCAAAACTGGTACATGAGGCGGGCGCGAAAGAGATTCACCTTGCTGCAACGCACGGAGTTTTGTGCGGTCCGGCGATTGATAACATCAAGAAAGCCCCCATCAATAGTTTGGTCATTACCAACACGATACCTCTCCCCCCAGAGAAGCGACTCGACAACATCCAAGTGTTGACGGTCGCACCTTTGTTGGCAGAAGCAATTCGGCGTATCCACTCGAATAGGTCGATCAGCCAGATGTTTACGAGTGGAGACGAAGGGAACGGCTAGAGTTATCTTGGATTTCGAATGAACGATGGCAAGATCAAGGATTGGCTTCCCGTAGGTCTGATTGCTGCGGGGTGCCTGTTTTATTGGATAGGTCTTCCACCATTACGGCAGCCATGGGCTGCGTTTGTTGCCGCTTTCTTCTTTTCCGCAGCCGTCTATTGCCCGTTTGATTGGAAACGCCGCGATTATCTTCGAGCTTACCTCGTTGGATGTCTACTTTGGTTGTTATTGTTGCAGGGAATCCGGCTTGCTTATTGGCCTCTCTACGGCGGGTGGCTAGCTCTCAGTCTTTATGTCGCGGTATACATTCCTGCGTATGTGGCAATCGCAAGATCGCTTCGAAGTCGATTTGGTTTTGCATTCCCGTTTGCTTGTGCTATCTCGTGGACCGGTCTTGAGTTGTTTCGATCTTACTTCGCAACAGGTTTTGCGGCGTGCATGCTCGGGCACAGCCAAACGCCCTGGCCCATGCTACTAGATATCGCTTCGCAATTCGGAACGTATGGCGTGAGCTTCATGATCTTGCTTTCAGGCGCATCGGTTTGTTATTTGGTTGCCAAGTGGATGGAACGCAACTGTGAGTGTGCCCCCCCTGCCCCATGGGGAGAGCGTTTTGGATCCCAGTGTGCACGTTTTTTAGTTGTCTTTTGGTTAGCGTTTTCTTACTGGAATGTGACAGGATACGACCGAAAGATCGAATCGTATCAACCGGTAAAACCGCTCGGTCGATTCTTGATCGTCCAAGAAAACATGCCGACTCAGTTCGAAGGTGATGCGGAAGGAGTGGGGCTATCCTTCTTGAGGCATGTTCAGCTTTCATCAAGAAGTCTCGCCGCTGAAAAAGCAACGGTGGACGCGGTTCTCTGGCCTGAGAGTACTTTTGCGGATGAAGTTCCGGTTCCATGGCTAGTCAAGGATCCTTTATTGGATTACGAGCGAGATTTTGAGAATCCTGAAATGGTGCGGCGAAATCTAGAGTCGATAGAAGCCAGAGGACGCCAGCGAATAGCCAGGTTGTCGACAGGGCTAGAAGATCGTCCTGAGTTCATTGTCGGTGCCACTGTTGTGAAGATTTCCAAAGCCGAGGATACGCAAAACTACAATGCGGTCTTGAAGATAGGAAAGGTCCCTGGCGACGTTCAGTACTACGCAAAAAGGCACTTGGTGATGTTCGGCGAGTACGTTCCCATACTTTCTTCGATGTTCCCTGATTTGTGTATGCGGTTTGGTCTACCGTCGGCGAGTAGGGGTGATGACTATGTCGCTTGGACGACGGCGTCGGGCGCTACTGTCGCCCCAAGTATATGTTTTGAAGATGTTGTCCCCTGGTTCATTCAAAGGCAAGTTAGAGTATTGAGTGCGAGAGGGGAAACGCCGGATTTGCTCATCAATGTAACCAACGACGCATGGTTTCGCGGATCGAGTATTTTGGATCATCATCTCAATAACGCGATCTGCTGTGCCGTAGAAAACCGGCGTCCATTTCTTGTGGCCGCAAATTCTGGAGTTTCTGCCTGGATCGATGGCTCGGGACGAGTCGTTCAATCCATACCGAGGATGACACCTGGTACTATACTTGCCGAGCCGATTCCAGACGCTCGTTTGGGTTTATGGCAACTCATCGGTGACTGGCCTGCACGCATGGTTTGTTTCATTGCTTTTTTGCCGGCTGTCTTTGGCGTGTTTGATGGATTTCGAAGAAGGAAAGATTCGAATGTTCGATAGTTTTTTTCTTGGTCTTTCATCACTATGATCCCTGCAAGCATTATCGCAACCAAGCGAGACGGGCAAGAACTCACCGAAAAAGAGATCGAGTTCATGGTCTTCGGATATGCCAGAGGAGAGATTCCCGATTACCAGATGTCAGCGTTGGCAATGGCCATCTATCTTCGCGGGATGGTGGATCGCGAGGTGCTCGCGCTGACCATGGCGATGGTGAGGTCGGGTGATCGTTTACGGCGAATAGGGGATTCCATTCGAGTAGACAAGCATTCTACAGGTGGTCTCGGCGATAAAACGTCGCTGATCATCGGCCCGCTCTTAGCCTGTTTAGGTTATCACGTCCCTATGATCAGCGGACGTGGATTGGGGATCACTGGTGGAACGCTTGATAAACTCGAAGCAATTCCTGGATATCGCACGAATCTTACCGATGCTGAAATCGATGCGCAATTGGAACGAATCGGTTGCGTTATCACTGGTGCCACGGATACGCTCGCGCCCGCGGATCGGAAACTCTACGCGTTGCGAGATGTGACGGCAACTGTCCCTTCAATACCACTGATAACAGCCAGCATTATGTCGAAGAAGATTGCCGAATCGCTCGATGCACTCGTTCTGGACATCAAGTATGGCAGTGGAAGCTTTCAGCACGATGTAGGAGCCGCACGAAAGCTGCATGACCAGTTGCAAAGAGTTGGACGTTCGGCAGGTATCAAAACAACAGCGCTACTCACGGACATGACACAACCACTTGGGAAAATGGTCGGCAACGCTTGCGAAGTCGTCGAGTCGATTGAGGTATTGCAAGGACGTGGACCACATTCTGTGCGATTGCTCTCCATCGAACTGGCGGCAAGATTGGTGCTTTCGTTAAACCCGACGAGCAATCTTGAGCAGACGCGAGCCAAGCTAACCGAGTTGCTCGATAGCGGCGCTCCGATGGAAAGGTTTGAAGCCATGGTTGCTAACCAGGGAGGAAAGTTACCCTCGGAATTCTCTTTGGAGAAGTGTCGACTCGTTGCTTCGCCTCGCAGCGGATTGCTAACGGGACTGGATTGCCAAAAGATTGGTTATTCGGTTATTGCGATGGGTGGCGGTCGCAAAATGAAGGAAGACGTTATCAATCCTCGGGTCGGGATAAAGTGGGAATGCCCACTGGGTTCGGTCGTGACAGTTGGCCAGACGGTGGCGCACGTTTATTGCGATTCCGAATCGGCTTTTGAGGAGGCGAGCCAACTTCTACTTAAGTCTCTACAATTTGATACGGGTAGTACCGAAGCCATACCTCCACTGTGGCGCGAGTAGAGGATTGTGGCCTGGACCATTGTGCCAGCCACAAAGTCCACGCAAAAGACAACCGCTCGGGACAATGGTCCCAAGCTACAGTCAAGACGCGTTTTTTGTCGGTGAACGGCGAAGCCCTTTGTCGCTATTCAGGAAGATCGATTTTGGCCTGATCGGCAGCCGCTCGAAGTTTGCTCAACGCTCGAGCTTCTAGTTGCCTGACTCGTTCCTTGGTAACGCCCATAGCCTCACCGACTTCCTTCAGTGTTAGCGGTTCGAACCGGTGATCCAGTCCGAATCTGCGAACGATGATCTGTTGTTCGCGTTGGTCCAACGTGTGAAGGATCTTTTGGATTTGGTCGGTCCGAGTCGCTTGGTCGATCTCCATTGCGAAATTGTCGGCTCGACGATCTTGTTGAAAGTCGAAAACTTCCTCGTTGCTGGTACGGAAACGATCTTGATGTTTGAACTCGTCAGGGATGGTCCTGGCAAAGTTCTTCATAATTGCCCACGATGCATACGTGCTAAACTTGTTTCCGCGCGAATAGTCGAACTTCTCTGCTGCTCGTATCAGCGACATGTTTCCATCACTGATAAGACCAAAGAAATCATCGTTAGGAGCTAAGTGCCTTTTTGCAATCGAGACGACCAATCGCAAGTTGCTTTGAACGATCTTGTTTTTGACATCGACCGACTTCTCATACAATTCCTCGATTTGCTCCATCATGGCAACGGATGGTATTTTGAGGTCTAACTTGTCTCGCATTTCGGCAGCAGCGTGCTTGAGATAATTCATCTTTCGGAAAAGATGATACTCTTGCTCGCGAGTCAACAAAGGTACGTCATAGAGCGATGCCAAATACGCAGGCAATCCAATCGGTGCCTTGAGCTTTCTCGTTGGTTCTGAGGAAACGGGCAACTCCGACAGGATTGATTCGACCATCGACGGATCTTCGAACACTGGGTTTGGAATGTAGTCGAGTTGCAGTTCCATGATCTTGGCAGCCCGCTGCTCATTCAAAATCCTGACAATGCTGCCGCGAGTTCGACGATATCGTTTCGCCAAAATCACCGTCGAAATGCCTCGATGATGTTGTTGGAAAATCGCTCGCTTATCTTCCTCAGAGAGGACTTCTCGTTGTTCGGGAAAAACGGCCATCGTTGGGTTTTGTTGGTCAAACTTTTTGATGGTATAGCGAATGGTTTCAGTACTGCGACCGACTTCTTGCGCTACAGTTCTCGCGACTTCGGAAAGATTTGCACCGGTGGCAGCAATACGGCGTGCTCGGTCCAAAATATCATCCCGCTCGGAATCCGAGAGTTGGCTAAATCTCTCTCCACGAGCGACGCGATTCTTGTTCTGGGATACGAATCGCTCTACGCTCGAATGGAGAAAGCCAACTCGTTTCCGCCCCTCGGCGAGAAAACGTCTAGACACGAGGCCTTGGTCGCGCCAACGCGAAATCGTTTTCGTCGAAACATTGAACATTTTGCTAAGGTCTTCAACGGTGTGCACAGGTTCAGCCGCTTCTTCGACTCGCAAATTCATAGAGTCGGTGATGTCCTCAACAAAAAGTCGCAGGTCGTGAACAACATCTGTCCCTTTGATCAGACGATAGCCTGTGCTGTCTGGACGCACTTCCGTGACGCGATAGAAAAGAAAATCGAACGGATAGTCCCTGACTGGGTCTATTTCCGTCAGAAGCTTTTCTGCGCGGTCTGCTTGTTCGCTCCGCTTTCCCCTCGGAGCAAATTTGATCTGCTGGTCGCGAAGTTCACGGATAGATGCGATGCGGTATTCATTGTTCATAGTTAATGCTCCCTGCTGCGAAGTCGAATTCTTTCGATCCATGCGGCTCCCAACCGCTTCGCTCGACATTGCTGTAAGGACCTAAGCTCAGTCATTGAGCTATATTGTAACCTACGTGAAGCGAGATTTGGCGGCTGCCGCTGTGACAACCGATTCATCGCCTTGGTGCGTGACTAGTTCGGTCCGCACGTTCAAAATTTCGTTTGTTCCTCGGAAATTAAGACGTACTAGAACGACCGTTGGTTCGCTCGACAGGTTAATGATGCAATTCCCGGGCCATTGTGTCGCCTGCAAGGTGCCTTTACGGTCAAGTTCTTCTCCAAGGACACTTTCTGTCCAAATCCGCGTTTCTTTGGATCTAAATTGGAAATCTGACGATGAGTTAATCGCCCCCAAACAGCCGAGGTTCACTTTTTAGGGCCGCTGGACTATCATGGGGGGTACCACGGAATTGATTCAACGTGGCCCCGCCTCTAAAGACTTACAACGGCTACGTGAAGTCTCTTTCATCCCACCCAGGCCGCAAACATGGTTTGTTTCAAATTGAGAACACTTTTTCGCGGAACGATTCTGTCCATTCTCATTCTGAATGGGCTTTTGAAGGCGCAGGATGGGGAGAAACCGATTGAGCCCTATGCAAAGCAACTGCAATCGACGGGCGAGGCCATCTACAAAAAACAATGCGCAAGCTGCCACGGGGCGTCCGGTGAAGGAGTCAGCGGCAACTACCCCGACCCTCTTGTCGGAGACTCCACTGTTGGTGAATTGACAAAGATCATTCACGATACGATGCCTGAAGGCGAGCCTCATTTGTGCACGGGCGAAGATGCAAGGGCCGTTGCTGCCTACATTCACGAAGAGTTCTACAGTCCCGAGGCGCAATCGCGACGCAATCCTCGGAAGCCTAGCATTGCGCGACTTACCGGTAATCAGCTTCGACAAAGTCTGGCCGATCTGTATGCGCGGCACGCAGGTATCGCTGAGCCGCAGGACAAACGGGGAGTGAAGGGACTCTACTTTGATGGCGACAGATTCAAGAACGAGAACAAGAAGATCGATCGAATCGACAAAGGGATCGACTTTGATTTTGGAAAAGAGAGTCCAGTTGCGGACATCAAGCCAGAATCATTCTACATCTACTGGGAGGGAAGCCTCCTGGTTGAAAGAACTGGACGGTATGAGATCGTCGTTCGCAGCACTTGTTCCTTCAAAATGGATTTCGGTAAGATCGATCGATTGCTGATCGACAACCACGTGCAATCCGGAGACAAGACGGAGTTTCGTGAGTCTCTTTATTTGACAGCCGGTCGCGTTTATCCATTTAAGATCGACTTCATTCAACGCAAGCGAAAAACCGAATTACCTCCTGCGAAAGTTTCGCTTTCGTGGGTCCCGCCCGGTGGAGTCGAACAGGTGATTCCTGAGAAGAACTTGATACCTTCTTCGGGGCCAGGCACATTTTCGTTACAGAGCTTTGTTCCACCTGACGACCGAAGCTATGGTTTTGATCGTGGCGTAGCAATCAACAAGCAGTGGGATGAATCGACGACAGCGGCTGCGATTGAGTTTTCAACGATCGTCGCAAAAGAGTTGTGGCCGCGATGGATGAAGAAGCATAAGGACGAGCCAAACGAAAACCGGGCCCAACTCAAGGCATTCTTGAGGGATTTGCTACAGACGGCATTTCGTGGTCCCTTGGATTCTGAATTGGCAACGGTTTATGTCGATCGCCAGGTAGACAAAGCGGAAGATGATGCAGAGGCAATTCGTCGTGTTTTGTTGCTGGGTTTAAAGTCCCCTCGATTTCTTTACCCTCTTGCCGATGCGGATAAATCCGTTTCGCAACGAGCCGCCAATCGCCTTACCTTGACATTGATGGACGGGTTGCCGTCGGATGAATGGTTGCTCAAACGGGTTGAAAAAAATCAACTCACCAACGAATCGCAGTTGCGTGAGGCAGCGTCACGCATGGTCCGCGACTATCGTGTTCAAGCGAAAATGCGAGATTTTTTTTATGAGTGGTTGAACCTGACGCACCAATCGGAGATCACGAAAAGCAAGGAACTGTACCCCGAATACAATGCAGAACTCATCGCGGACCTTCGAGGTTCGCTCAATGAGTTTTTGAATTCGATAATGAACGACGACAAAGGTGACTATCGACAACTGTTCTTGGCAGATTGGACCTTCACTACCAAGCGTTTGGCAGAATTCTATGGCGAAAGTTGGAAACCAGCCGATGAGCCCAAAGATGGACTGCAACGCTCTGTTGCGAGTCCCACGCGACACGGGGTTATGACGCATCCCTTTTTGATGAGCGGACTAGCCTATCATGATACGACTTCACCGATCCATCGCGGTGTTTTCTTGATCCGTTTCATGCTCGGAAGAACTCTGCGGCCTCCTAATGACGCGTTTTCGCCTCTCAGTCCTGATCTGCACCCCGAGTTGACAACCCGGGAACGGGTGGCCCTGCAAACGAGTCCCGATAATTGCCAGGCTTGCCATTCGAAAATCAACGCCCTTGGATTTGTGATGGAAAATTATGATGCCGTTGGCAGGTACCGAGATTCGGAGAAGAAAAAACCAATAGATGCATCAGGATCCTATCGCAGCCGTGACGATAAAGTAGTTGAGTTTAAGAAGGCTGCCGAATTGGCAGAATTTCTCGCCCATTCGCCAGATTCCCACCGCGCCTTTGTCAATCGGGCTTTTCAGCACTTCGTAAAGCAGTCGCCCGATGCGTTTGGTCCCAATACCCTAAGAATGCTCATCGAGAAGTTTGACAGAAGTGGATTCAATGTGAGAGAATTGATTTCCGAGATCGCAGTGGTCGCGTCAAAACCGTTGGTTGACTTTCCATCTCGTTCCTCAACAAACACTTCGCAGGTCAACCCTACGAATTAAGTCTGGTTAAATTACGTACCCTGCGCGATCCCTAGCAATACGACCAGCCCCAAAACGTCCAACCTACCGTACTCACCACTCTTTACCCCCCAGATACCCTCCATAAAATTGCCCAGCTAGCAAAGAATCACGACTCTATGCTAGCGCAGCGGCCCAATCCAGGAACCGAATAACCATGAATCAAAATAGACTTGCTTCTCGACGCGAGTTCCTTGTCAAGACAGGAGTCAGTACGGCTGCGGCCAATTTTCTTTTTGCGTTACCGAGCTTAGGATGGGCTGCTTCTTCAGGAACCCCTAAGAAGAAGCGAATGGTTTTTGTCTTCAGCCCGAACGGAGTCATCCCCCAGCACTTCTGGCCAGAGCAAGTAGGGAAAGACTTTGAGCTCAAGAGAATTCTTCAACCGTTAGCCGACTTTAAGAACCGGATGTTGACATTGCATGGAGTGTGCAATCGCATTAAGGGGGACGGCGATGGTCACATGCGCGGCATCGGTTGCCTTCTGACGGGTATAGAACTTTTTCCTGGGGACGTTCAAGGAGGATCGGATACGCCCGCAGGATGGGCAAAAGGGATCTCGGTCGATCAGCATATCAAGAATCACTTTCAAGCGGATCCCTTAACTCAGACACGTTTCGGATCGCTCGAATTTGGGGTGATGGTTCCAGAACGAGCGGACACATGGACGAGAATGTCATACGCGGGCCCCAACCAACCGGTCGCGCCCATCGACAATCCATATCTCATGTTTGACAAACTTTATGGTCAAACCAAGAACCGTGAACTCCTTTCGAGTGTCCTGGATGATCTCACGTCAGATTTCAAGAAAGTGGAACAACTGATCAGTGTTGAAGACCGGCGACTTCTTCAAGATCACTTGACCATGGTCCGTGACTTGGAGAAAGAACTCAAAATGGAACAAGCCCAGACATCGAAACGGTCGGATACGGCCACGTCGGATGTTGGGCACGCAGTACCGACTTTGCCCGCGAATGTCGAAGAAGTAAACAATAACATTCCGCAGATTACGAAAATGCAGATGGACATGTTGGTGAGTAGTTTTGCCGCTGACTTTGCTCGCGTCGCAACATTTCAAATCACCAATTCGGTGGGCGAACCCAAGATGAAATGGCTAAACATCGAGGAGGGTCATCACCACCTTTCACACGAGCCTGACACGAACGAAGAAGCTTACGAAAAGCTGATCAAGATCAATACTTGGTATTGTGAACAAGTCGCATATCTAACCAAACGCCTCGCGGAAACACCTGAACCAGACGGAAACGGAACATTGCTGGATAACACCACCATCGTTTGGACAAATGAGCTTGGAAAGGGAAACTCACACACTCGCGACAATATTCCATTCGTCCTCGTGGGCGAAGGATGTGGGTTTTCCATGGGGCGTGCAATCGATTATAAGGGTGTTCCTCACAATCGCTTGCTAATGAGCTTTAGTGAATCGATGGGAATCCCCGTCAAATCGTTCGGTAATGCGAATTACTGTGGCGATGGCGTACTGGCTGACTTGCACACGTAGGACGAGATAATCGCTTTGATCACCGTTGGAATCGTCGACTATCAGATGGGGAACCTTCGAAGTGTTGCGAAGGGTATCGAGAAAGTCGGCGGACGCGTCATTGTGTCGTCTGCCCCCGACGAATTGTCTCTCGCTAGCCACCTCATCCTGCCGGGAGTAGGAGCTTTTGGTGATGCGATGCGAGAACTGAATCAGCGTAATCTAATTCCATGGATCAAGGATTGGATTACTTCGGATCGCCCTTTCTTGGGGATTTGCTTAGGGATGCAGTTGCTGTTTGAAAATAGCGAAGAGGGTGGCCTTCAGCCAGGCATGTCGGTTCTTCCGGGCCGCGTCGTTCGATTTGACAACGATTCGTTTCCCGGTAATGAACATCGGAAGATTCCTCATATGGGATGGAATCGAGTTCAGTCAAGGGTCACAAATGACCCGATGCTTTCCAGGATTTCGCAGCATCCCTATGTTTACTTTGTGCACAGTTACTACGTTGTACCAGACGACCCGCGAGTGACTTGGCTAAGCTGCGATTATGGTCAAGAGTTTTGTGCGGCTGTCCGAGTGGGGAATATGCTGGCAACTCAATTTCACCCGGAAAAAAGCCAGACAGAGGGGCTTCAAATCCTCAAAAACTTCTTGACGCTGACACCTACTCTCAATGCCGTTATACATCCCAAAGCGTAGGGGACGTTGTAAACGGTCGTCACTTATTGGAACGGCTTGGTATCCACATTCTCGTTTCCGTTCGGACTAATCAACGAATCGAGCACATTGGCCGGTACGGAATTAGGAAAACGAAATGGCTCGCCTTTCGTAGAAACCGACACAAACGAGTCTTTCTGAATTCCACCAACATCTCTCATCGGGCGAGGACCTGGCCGAACCCCACGAGAGACATCGATATCGCCCGGTTCCATCCAATTGCCCAACCCCTCGCGAGTTTGAATCAACAACAGCGTTGGATCATCCGTGTTCTGTGGAGTCAGCGGCCCAGAAGGCGGAAAGAGTGTTCCTGCTCCCGTCAACAAAACATAGTTCGCTTGCTGAGCTGAGAGCGCGTCGGTATTGGAACTGGCGAATTCTTTTGGCATCTTCGCTAGAAGGCTTAGGTTGGACGGATGATCATGAGGTTTGTCCAACTGAAACTCCTTATAAAGATCCTCGTATCCGAGAAAGGGCAAGATCAACACTCGCCACGAATAGAGCGGCAGGCCGTCCTTATCGACGACCACCGGAGTTGGATACGTCCCATGCTTGGCTGCATACGAGTTTAACGCGTCGACGATCTGCTTCATGTTGTCGATATCGCGATCCTGCGCCGCAATCATAGCCCGTTTTTGAAAGTACGGCCAGGTTAACACGAGCGACACGCTGATAGTCAAAAGAAGTGTTGCAACACAAGCGATGGCAACAATATAGGGAAGGCGGGACCGTGGAAGAGTAATCGGATCCTTTTTCTTGATGGTAACAATCGGCCGTTCGAGCATACCATTTTTGTTGTAGGAAGGCATCGTGATCGGCTGTCCGCATGATGCACACGGCCCGCTCTTCCCTGCATATTTGTCCTCCACTTTTGTTTTTTGATGGCAAAACGGGCATACAAATTCAAACGGCATTTTCAGTCCCTTTGACTACTTTTTCTTGCCCACAAACTGGTAGTAAGGTGTGCGCACCAGCGGCAAGTAAGGTACCTTCGCTCGACACTCTTTCAGTTTGGTTGTTTCGAAGTGCTTTTGCAAATAAGGAATATGGTCTGGGCTAGGAAACACATTATCGCTCGAAAACCATACAGGCCAAAAGGATCGGGTTGACCAACCATGCTTCACCAACCCTTCCATTGGGTATTTGCGTGCTACGTAAAAATCGATAACGCCGATATGCCCCCCCGGCTTGAGAATGCGAATCGCATTGTCAATTGCAGCGAACCAATCGGGAATCATGGTCAATGAATACGAGAAGGTTACGACATCAACACTGCCCTCAGGGGGCGTCCAAGCCGTGGCATCGCCGGCGATTGCTTCTACGTTTGTCCAATTGTTTTTGCGACAACGTTTGTTCACTATCCCGAGAAGCGACTCGGCCAGATCGACCACGTAAACTTTCTGAAACTTACTCAGGGACGCACCGATAAACTCGAGGTTGGATCCGGTTCCTCCACCAAAATCAACCCACGTGCCCCCATCCACATTTTCCCCTAACTCTTGGTAAACATCTTCTCTTCCTTGGAGAAGTCTTTTGCGAAAGTCGTCGTATCCCTCCGCTTGACCAGAATAGAAGTTTTCCATTCGCTCCGAGTGGGTTTTGCCACGAATGGGTCTCAGAGCCAAGTGGTAGAGGATCTTTAGGTCTTTTCCGATCGACATGCAATTCAACGTTTGGGTGCGAGTACCGATATCTACCATCGATCGAAATCGCACTTGCGACCGATCTTCGGCGACCATCATTCTAGCGTGATTGCCCCGCGTGACTATCTGAAGCCGTCGTACGGAATAGGATTTGTCGTACCGACAGCTTACTTGATTTGATTCACCGTCTTGCCGTCTTCAACCTTCCAAATCCAGACCACTCCGTCTTGTCCACCCGCCACTGCGAGCGCATTCGGGTCTGAAAAGGGGTTTGTGCTTATGGCTGCAAGACTGTAAACCGCATCGGAAGGTCCCCCCATCGAGCGAATGAGTTTACCATTAGTTGCATCATGCAATCGTATCTGCTGATCGGCACAGGAAGAGAGGAGTTGATTCGATCGACCGATAAACTCCAATGCGGTAACCTCTTTCCCGAACCCGGTGATGGTTCTTTGTGACTGGCCAGCCTCGACATCCCAAACCTTGATGGTGTTATCCGCGCTGGAGCTCGCCAATATCACTCCGTCATCATGCCACGCCAGGCCCAACACGTGGTGGGTATGCCCCTCCAGCGTTCGCGTCGGATCGTTAGATGTCATGCTATGAAGCCTGACCAATTTGTCCGCTCCACCCGTTGCCACAGTACTGCCATCTGGTGAAATCTTAACGACCAAAATGGTATCGCTATGAATCTGCCCCCAGTCCCGAAGCACTGTTCCATTGGCGATCGATACCGATTTCAATTCACCGAATCGACTGGGCGGTCCACTCGCAACCAACAGGCTCTGGCCATCTTCGCTAAACTCCAGTGCGGTTACACGATCACTAAATGGCGATTCGTTCGCGTCGCCAATCGTTCTCTCCAAGGTCCAACGATTGCTAAACTCGCTGCCAAAGGCCCGTCCATCGTCACTGGTGGAGATAACCCTACCGTTATTAGTCGTCACCAACCCTGTAGAACGTTCCAATCCGCCCTTTATCAGATTCTCGTTGAGACCATTGGTAGTTCTCAATGTATGGATCGAACCATCGGTATGGGTTGTGTGCAATGATCGACCATCTAGCGAAAGAACGGCGTTGGTCGCTGGTATTGGATTCGCAGTCGTCTTTATTTCGTTCGATTTTTTGTCCAACTCCGCTTGAGCTGTTTTTTCAGACTCAAGCTGCGATTGAAACGTAGCTAAACTAGTGGCTGCTTTTTGAACCGCTTGTTCGGCGGAAGCGATCGTCTTGTCGAGTGTTGCAATTTTTGCAGACTCATCTGCTTTCGCTTTCTCGGCAGTTGCAAGTTGTTGTTTCTTTGTTTCTAAGTCTTTTTGTGTTTGTTCAAGTTTTTTCTTGGCTTCCTCTAACGCTTTGTTGGCAGCAGTCACTGCGGCTTCGGATTCGGCTACGATCTTTCCTTGCGTTTCGGCCTCTGCTGTTTTCTTGTTTAGGGATTCGACTAGCTCACCGCGAGTTTTTTGGAGTTTTGCAACGTTCTCAGTTTCTGCAGTCTTTGCCTTTTCAAGTACAGGAACTTTTCCGATGCCGCGTTCCACTTTCGCTTTCTGTCTCGCCGCTGCGATCTCAGACTTCTTAATCTGCAAAGCTTTATCCGAATCGATGCGGTTCTCCCACGCTAGTTTTCCGTCTGATAAGTTCCATCCTTTCGTGATTCCATCTTTGCCAACAGTGATGACCAACTTTCCATCGAGACTAGAAACGACCTTTGTCAACGAAGCACCGTGCTCTAGTTTACGCAGTATTTTCCCATCGTTCATCGAGCCAACATGCACGATTCCTGCTTCGGTTCCCAAGAGCAAAGTGTCTGGCCCAGAGAATGCCATCGAGACAACATTCGATTGATCTGAAAAATGTTGTAATCGACTCCATTGCGGAGATTGACCCTCGACAGGCGTCCATTTCCAAAGATGTATCTGTTGCTCTTTGGTTCGACCGATCACGGATTGATTGTCATTCACCAAAAGTTCGACGTAGGAGCTTGAGAGCTTCTGAGAGTGAGATACGACAATCTCCGCTGATCCTGAGGTTGGCGCGCTCATCCATTGCAGATCGCCATCCGATAGGGACAAAGCAATTCGATCCGCGTTCTTCGACCAAGCCATGCTGGATATGTCCTGGTCGAGATCTTTTCTAGCAACGATCTTTCCTGTCTCCGATGAAATCAATTCCAAGGATGGTGCAGCAGTCCCTTTGGCGATCCACTGACCATTCGGCGAATGCTGCACGACGATGCTTCCGCGGAGATTAGCAAGGACTCGGTCCTGGAATGATCCCGATTGGCGACGCCAAATCTTTACATCACGATAGCCACCGGTCGCAATACGGGTGGCGTCGTTGCTTATCGCAACCGACTGCACGAGATCCAGGTGAGTGGATGGAGCCTTGGAAGCCAGATTCGATTCCCCCACTGTTGCGGTCGGGTCGACTAGTAAGGCCCCGACGCTTGAGCCATCGTTGATCCACTGGTACACAATCGCTTGGTTGCCCCTTCCGATCGCTGTAAATTGCCCATCGGCAGAAGCGTCCATGGCATAGATGGGGCGAATCGACTCTGGAAGTGGTTGCCACTGCATTACTTTGCTGGTGATCTTTGTGCCCTCGATCGCACCGCCATCGATCCAAGCCGCCAACATAGAAATCTCCGCGGCTGTTAATCGCTTGGCTCCTACGTTGTTTCCGTCTGGGGGCATCAGTTCTTCCTCCCCCTTTACCCGTTTGATCAGGCTGCTTTCGGCGGAAGACTTCTCCTTGAATGCAGCGCCGCTATCACCACCTTTCTTCAAGTACGCCAGGCTCTCTAGATTGAGCCCACCCTCAGCTTTTTGAAGATTATGGCACGCGACGCAATTCTTTTGCAGAACGCTGAAAACATCATTCGCGAAGTCCGGCGGAGCATTTCCGAAGACGGCCAACTTTGGGAACGCGAAGACGATTGCCAGAAGAGTCATTGTCAACGAAGCGCGTCGAGTCATTTTCGTTAGATAGGGCAGGAGAAATGGTTAGGTGGGAATGTTCTATCCTAATCGCCGGCCGTGCAAATGCACAGTTCCTAAAAATCGTTCTTCGACACGATATTGCGTTCTGCAATGCACTGTTTCAAGAATTCTCGAGGGGCGATTTGTATAGGATCAAACTCTAGAATTCAAATTTTTGTATATTGCAATGCACACGGTTGTGGCGGAATCAAGTGCGTCGACACGTAGCCGTGATTACCCGATTTCATTATTACCCGCTTTCATTCCTTGACCCTCGAAATTTGCGATGAATCTGCTTCTTTGTTTCACTGGTCTGTTACGGCCAATATCCGATTTTCTCACAGCATGCCTCATATTGTTTTGGTTCTCGGTGGCGATTTGTGCAGATCGTCCAAATCTGATTTGGATCATGGCAGATGATTTGGGGTACGGCGATTTAGGTTGCTATGGCCAGAAGGTGATCAAGACCCCGCTTCTGGATCAGATGGCCCGCGAGGGCATGCGGTTTACACAGTTTTATGCCGGGGCCACGGTGTGTGCACCATCGAGGAGTGTTTTGATGACCGGTATGCATCATGGGCATACGCGGGTTCGTGGCAATGCTGGGCGAGTCAACCCGATTGCACAATCTTTGCTTCCCCAAGATAGGACCGTCGCTAGCGTCTTGAAGTCGGCCGCCTATCAAACGGCGTTAACCGGCAAATGGGGCTTGGGTGATGTAGGAGCTGCCGAACCTGGTTTGCCGAGGAAGCAAGGGTTTGATCATTTCTTTGGCTACCTCAATCAAAATCATGCCCACAATCATTTCCCCGAGTTCCTCTGGCGGAACGAAGAGAAAGTGAAATTGGCCAATGAGTGCGTCGCTGTGGGCGAACAGGGAGGTGGCTATGCGACCAAGGCAGTTCAGTTTGCAGACGATCTTATCGCGAACGAAGCTTTGGAGTTCGTGGAAAAGAATAAAGAGAAACCCTTCTTTCTTTATTGGAGTTTAGTGATCCCTCATGCGAACAACGAGCGCAGTAGAGAGCTCAAAGATGGAGCCCATGTTCCCAGCTATGGCATCTACCAAAAAGAAGATTGGAAGAATCCCGATAAAGGACAAGCTGCAATGATTTCGATGCTTGATGCCTACGTTGGCAAGATGCTTGCATCTCTCAAAGAGCAGGGCATCGCTGAAAAGACCTTGGTGATCTTTACAAGTGACAATGGGCCCCACAACGAAAGCAATCATGATTTATCGCGGTTCAATCCATCCGGGCCATTTTCTGGTATCAAGCGGAGTCTTACTGACGGAGGAATCCGGGTTCCGATGATCGCTTGGTGGCCCGGCACTATACGAGCCGGCACCGAGTCGAACCATGTTGCCTACTTTGGGGATTGGATGGCTACCGCAGGTGAATTAGCGGGGGCTGAAATTCCAAAGGAGTGCGACTCGATCAGCTTTGTTCCAACATTAAGGGGAAAACCCAGACTACAAAAGAAACACGAATTCCTCTACTGGGAGTTTCACGAAGGGGGCTTTAAGCAAGCGGCTCTCTACCAAGGTCGTTGGAAAGGTATACGTTCCGGCAGCGAGAATGCACCTATCAAACTGTTCGATCAGCAGGCAGACGTCGCAGAGAAAAACGACGTGGCTGCGCAACATCCCGAGATTGCAGAAACGATATCGAAGTATTTGTTGACGGCGCGTACTGAGTCAACCAATTGGATTCCAATTTGGAAGGCAAAGTAAAATGCAATTCACGTGTCGATGGATTCTAGTCGGTTTGCTCCACATTTGGTTCATTGCCAACGCAACGCCGAGAGTTGCGTGCGCCGAAGAATCGCCACCAAACATTTTGTTTGTTATCAGCGACGACTGGGGAGTGCATGCGGGAGCGTATGGAACGCCATGGATCAATACACCCGCTTTCGATCGTGTCGCAAAAGAAGGACTGTTGTTTCGAAACGCTTACACCCCAACAGCCAAATGTGCACCGTCCCGCGCAACAGTGTTGACCGGGCGGAAACCGTGGCAGCTAGAAGAAGCAGGGAATCACATGGCTTACTTCCCTGCGAAATTCAAGAGCTGGCCCGAAGTGCTAGTCGATCGCGGTTGGCATATGGGTATCACAGGAAAAGGATGGGGCCCTGGAATCGCCAAAGATGCAAATGGCAAGAATCGACAGATAACAGGTGTTGCGTTCAACAATAGACATACAAGTCCACCTACCAAGGGAATTACGAATAACAACTACGCAGAAAACTTTGTCGATTTCCTAGATGCAGCTCCCGCTGGCAAGCCCTGGTGCTTTTGGTGTGGATTTCTCGAACCGCACCGAGCCTACGAGTATCAATCCGGAGTCTCGAAAGGTGGCAAAGAACTAAGTGATATCGATCGTGTTCCCAAATATTGGCCTGACAATGCCGTTGTGCGACATGACATGCTGGATTACGCATACGAAGTTGAATACGTTGATTCGCACCTGTCGAGAATGCTAGCAGAGCTTGAGCGTCGAAAGCTCGACAAGAATACGTTGGTGGTCGTCACTTCGGACCACGGAATGCCATTCCCACGTGGAAAAGGATATGCTTATCAAGATTCCAATCATGTCCCATTGGCTATTCGCTATCCGAACGGGATTCGAACAACGGGAGGCAAGATTGAGGACTTTGTGGACTTTTCAGATGTTGCTGCTACTTTCTTGGACTACGCGCGCATACCATGGAGCGAGACAGGGATGCAGGAGACATCCGGTAGATCATGGCGTCCCATTCTCGAGAACCCAACCGACGGACGCGTGGTTGCAGAACGCGACTATGTGTTGGTAGGAAAAGAGAGAACTGATGTGGGGCGACCGAACGATTGGGGATATCCTATTCGCGGCATTGTGACATCGAGCTTTTTGTACCTGAAGAATTACGAACCAAGTCGATGGCCTGCAGGAAATCCTGAAACAGGCTACCTTGATACGGATGCGAGCCCGACCAAAACGAACATTTTGGAATTGGGGCGTGCAGATCGAAAGGATCCTTTTTGGAAACTTTGTTTTGGAATGCGACCAAATGAAGAACTATACGATTTGTCGTGCGACCCAGATTGCGTTATCAACATAGCCTATGCACCAACGCATTCGGAACTAAAAAAGCAAATGAATGAGTTGATGGAGTCAAAGCTCAGGGGCCAGGGCGATCCGAGAATGTTTGGAAATGGAACGATCTTTGACGAGTATTCTCCAACCAATGGAAAAGGTTTTTACGATGCTTGGAAGCGAGGCGAGAAAGTCAATGCTGGCTGGGTGTCGCCAACGGATTTCGAAAAAGAACCAATCCCTGCAGATGGTAAATAAACTCGGACGCATCTATCTTCTGTTATCACTTTGCGTGGTATTGGTCGCTCCTATTGGGATCCCGTTTTCGTCAACTTGCTCGGCCCAGCAGAACGGACCTCAGCCCGGAGTCAGTTACTCGCAATACACTGAGGCAGTAACAGGCACACCGTATGGCGTCGCTCGCATTTATTGGCCTGCGGGACAGGTCACGCCGAATTCTTCCGTGCGATTAATCGTGAGCAATCCAGAATCGAGGATTTTTTTTCCTGCGGTGGATACGATTCCATCCGAACCGAAACAGCCGGAAAAACAGCCGGTGGGAGATCGACCACGAATTGCTGCATTGGTTCAACGTATTCGACAAGCAGTCAATGCCGCAAAAGATCAAATCGATCCACCGGAGTTGCTTCGTATTCAATTTTTGTTTACCGGCACGAACCCGTTGAAGGTGGTATTGTCGGGAGATGTGGAGCATCAATTCGAAATCACTCCGATCACTACGGGGGCTGCAAACAATCCCGGGCCTAAATATGCGGATCTTCATCGCTCATGGTGGGATGGTTACGTGGCACAATTGCAAAAGCAAGTTGAACGCAGCGACTATCCTTCGATCATCGAGAACTATTTGGTCTATATGTTGGGCAATCGTTTTGGTTTCCCGACTCCCAATTTGGTGAAGGACCCGAAAACGAAAAAGAAACCTCAAACGGATCCGCTTCCAACGATTGAGTTGATCGCAGGTATTGAGTCATTGCGAGCAGAGTTGCATCGCGAAACTCTTGCTCAACCTCGAGATCCTAACTACGACCCTACCGCCATCCCTTTAGCTCCAAAGTGGCTGGATCATCATCCTCCTGCGGTGCCCGTAGACTTGCCTATTGAGAAGATTGCGACACATGTTCCATCGGAATGCTTCTATGTGCGATTTGGTAGCTTCGCAAATTTTATGTGGTTTAAAGACTTCGGTAACTCACGGGGCGGGGATGTTGCGCAATTAGCGATCATTCGCGGCTTGAACTATCGAACGAATGTGCGATTGGAACGAATGCTCAATACGAAAACAACGGTGATTGGAAAATTGTTTGGCGATTCCATCATCTCCGATATGGCGATCATTGGGCAAGATCTCTATCTGCAAGATGGCCCATCGATGGGTGTATTGTTCGAAGCTAAAAATATCGCCTTGCTTAGATCTTCCATGCAGAACGACCGCAATGCTGCAATCAAACAGTATCCAGACCTTGGCGCAAAACTTGATACATTAGAAGTCAAGGGAAAGAAGGTCTCACTGCTAAGCACACCGGACAATCAGATTCGCTCGTTCATGGTGGAAGATGGAAATTATCTTCTCATTACGAGTAGCCGAAAGATTGCGGAACGGTTTCTTGAGGTATCGAATGGAGCCCCGTCTCTTGCCGACTCTCCTTCTTTCCGATTCGCGCGACTCACGATGCCACTCAGCAGTGAATACAGCATCTTTGCTTACCTATCATCTGAGTTCTTTCGCAATCTCGTGTCACCGCAATATCAAATCGAGTTACGCCGTAGGCTGAAGGCCATCGCATCGATTGAACTGGCTGAGATCGCAACACAAGTAGCAAAGGCAGAAGAAAAAGTACTCAGCAACACGTATGCCAAATCGATTGAAGATCTCGTCGCAGGAGGCTACTTGCCTCCGAGTTTTCAAGATCGATTCGATGGCTCGCAAACACTCAAGTATCGAGGTTCTTGGCATGATTCGCTTCGTGGTGCACGAGGAAGCTTTCTTCCGATCGCTGATGTTGAATTACAGGATTGCACACGTGAAGAAGCGGCGGCATACATTGACCAGGCGAGTTTCTATGCAACGAAATGGCAACAAACAGATCCCTTAATGGTTGGAATCAGACGGTTCACCGATGAGCAATTGCCCAATGTCGAAAAGTTAGTCATCGAGGGTTATATCGCTCCGCTGGGACGAGAGAAGTATGGTTGGTTGTCTAGCATGCTCGGAGCACCGCGCCAAACTACGATAGAACTACCTCCCGATGACATTATTCATCTCCAAGGATCCTTGTCCGGTGAAAGTCCATTGGGACGTCAAGCGTTGGACCACCTTCTGTTTGCTGGAATTAAGGATCTGGTTCCACCTATCCCTGGTGAAACAAAAGGACTACTGGCGACGTTGCGATTGTTAAAGTCGATCCCTGGGTACGTTGGCACTTGGCCGAGCCCTGGCTATCTCGATCGATTGCCGTTTGGGTTAGGTGGCGGGATTCCGGATGCATACGGATATTCACGAACATTGTTCGGTTTATGGCGTTGGCAGGGAAGTGGCTTCAGCATCATTTCGTTTGACCGATCGATTGTAGATCAATGTGTCTCAATGGTTCGTCCAGTGGAAGAAGAAGACTTTGCGCAAGCAAGGTTGCAGATTGGCGATCTCAAGAATAGCCGAGTTGCATCATTCTTCAATATTCTTTCCTATCGTCGCGCGGCTCAAGCTTCGCGAGGCAATCTCATGTTACTCGATGTGATCCAATCGCAACTTCAGATTGCACCGGAGGATTCCTTGAAAGTCGCGGAGTCACTTTTGGACGCAAAGCTTCAGTGTTCGCTCGGTGGCAAGTATGAACTCTTCTCGGGCAAGAAGGCCACAGATCGCCCATCATGGACGAGCACAGCTTGGGCAAACAGCATCGCGGCGTACTCCCGCAATCCGGGGATGATCGGGTTTGATAACGAACATGCGATGCCAACCGCCAATTATCGAGTCCCATGGTTGGAGTGGTTTCGTGGAGCCCATCTACATTTGACACAATTACCGGAACGGCTAGTTTTGGTTGGTAGTGTTTCTATGGAGCGACTGGCACCGACGGAGACGGAGTCTACCGACGAAGGAAAGCAACCGGAACTTCCAAAGATGAACTTGGACGTTTTCAGTCTTCCGTTTCAGTTCTTCCAAGGGGATAAACCCAAGGCTGGTAAACAAGAGGAAGAGAAACCCAAGCCGCAGCGAAGAGATTTTTGACGGAATATCAACGCCATAACTTGCATGCTTAAGTCGCAGGAGGGTGGTCGCAACATTGCGAGGGGTGGCAACGCCTTTATCTTCGGTGATTGATTGAAATCCTGTTGTTTGCATTGCATGCAGTAGCCCATGCTATGTGCAGCTTGTCTGCGTATTGCACTAGCCGAAACCAGAACACGAGCAATGGACTGAGACGCCACCACCGGCCGCTTCTCGACCTGGAGCGATGGTCGAGCCACATCGTAATCATCACGCGAGCGGCAGCAATGTACTAGGCAACGGGATCAAGGAAACCCGCACGTATAGCAACGACAATTTATTGACAGCGATCAATTATTCGAATGCTTCGCTGGGTAATCTGACGTATACTTGGGATGTCAACAAGAACAAGAAATCGGAGTCGATCGGTGGCGTGATGAGTGGTTACGGATTCACAAACGCAGGTACAACGTATGACGCCGAAGATCGTCTCACAGGCTACCAGCGTACCAATGGCGCACTCAGCCAATCGTGGAATCTGACCTCGGTCGGTGACTGGAACTCCGTCACGACCAATGGCACAGCCCAATCAAGAACCCACGGACCAACGCACGAACTCCTCACCGCCGGTGGCCAAACCGTCAATACTGACGTCAAAGGCAACATCACGTTGCTCCCAAGTGCTCTCTCCAGCCTTGCATCCACTGCTTTAGGCATGTCTTGGGATTTCGACAACAAGCTCAAG
>JAJTID010000252.1 GCA_021300155.1 Pirellula sp. | reverse complement strand
CAGAATGCAACACCGAGCATTCGGCTCCGAAGCACCGATTCGGGCGGCAATACTGTCGAAAAGCTCATGTTCATCACAGTCATCGACGCCAATGATCTGCCTACTCCGCCAGGGGTGAGCAATCTAACCATTGCAGAGAATAGACCGGTTGGAACATTGGTTGGTACATTGAGTTCCATTGATGAAGATTCGAACGATCCAACTCAGTTCCGTTTGACAGGCTCTGGTAACGATAATGCTCAATTCACCATCAACGGTAACCAGCTGCTGAGCAGTGCCGCGTTCGATTTCGAACAAAAAAGCAGTTACAACATCGAAATCCAAGCGTTTGACAAATCCGGCAATGGACCTATCCGCAGCTTTGTCGTGAGGGTGATCGACGTCAACGAAGCTCCGTCGGCAATACGACTTTCTGACACCAAAGTTTCTGAAAACAATCGAGCTCCAACGTTGATTGGTCAATTTTCGGAGGAAGATCCAGATTTGGATGATTCCGCTCAATTCAGTTTCATCACAGGATCCGGCAGCGAAGATAATTCCCGTTTTTTGATTCTTGGAAAGAGTCTCTTTCTATCAGAGGTTGCTGACTTCGAATCTAAATCTTCGTACAGCATTCGAGTCAAAGCGACCGACGCCTCAGGGCTTTCTGTTGAGAGCTCATTTGTAGTTTTTGTCGACAATGTGGAAGAATCCCCTTTTGACTTGTCGATTTCCAATAACGTTTTGAGCGAGAGTCCGGCCACGAATCGTTTATTGGGAACTTTGAGTGCTATCGAACCCGATGGACAATCACTGGTTTATTCTTTGGTCTCGGGGGCAGGAGATAATGCTCAATTTGCCCTACGAGGTAATTCCGTGTATCTGCTTCCGGCGACAGATTTTGAAACGAAGGACCAATACGACTTGGTCGCTAGAGTGATGGACCCGGTTGGCAACTTTTTTGAACAACGATTTGTGATAGCCATCACAGATGAGGAAGAAGCTCCAGTTGATGTCCTTATCTCCGCGAATCTCATTGTTGAGAATCAAGCTGTAGGGGTGATCGTAGGTCAGTTGAATAGTATTGATTCCGACAGAAACGAGACATTTTCTTACTCGTTAGTAGACGGGGACGGCTCGAGTGACAATGCCTCATTCGTTATCGTCAGTGATCAACTCCGCACCAATCGAACGTTCGATTTCGAATCCAATCATGTACATCATGTGCGGATAAGGACTACCGATTCATTTGGGTTGCTCTTTGAGAAAGCTATCTCATTGCGAATTGTCGATGAAAACGAAAGTCCAACTCTTATCCAATTATCTTTTCGCGAAGTACCTGAGAATTCTCCTGCTCCAATAGCGGTTGGAACTTTCTCTCATAACGATCCAGACGCCGCTGATTCGGTGCTATTCACGCTGGTACCTGGAATTGGTGGAACCGATAATGCTAAGTTTGAGATTGTCGGCAATTCGCTTCGATTGCTAGAGATTGCGAACTTTGAAGAAACCAAGTCTTACTCGATCAATGTTCGTGCCCAAGATTTGTACGGTTTGTTTGTCGACAGGTCATTCACGATTGAAATTTCCGATGTAAACGAGGCTCCTTTCGGATTGGCACTTTCCAATCTTAGCCTGGATGAGAGTTCATCGACAAACCGGTTTGTCGGAACGATTTCGGCGTCAGATCCGGACGGGAATCCACTCGTGTATTCCCTTGCTCCTGGGGTTGCCGAAAATGTGAACTTCACCATATCTGGCAACAGATTATTCTTAAGTCCTGCTACAGACCATGAGACTATCACAGGGTACTTGCCTGTCTTGAGAGCGACGGACCCATTGGGCTTGTTTGTTGACAAAACCTTTTCCATCCAGATCAACGATATGCCAGAGGCTCCGACGGGCGTCCTCTTGAGCAATTCCCAGATCGCTGAAAATCAACCCTTCGGTACGGTGGTTGGGCTGTTTAGCACGATCGATCAAGATGCCGGAGAAACGTTTAGCTATGCGTTGGTACCTGGGGCGGGTGGTCAAAACAATAGCCTGTTTGCCATTTCCGGGAATCAGCTTCGCACGAACGGCAGATTCAATTTCGAGATTGAAAATGCCTACTCCGTTCGGGTTCGTACCATCGATTCTGACGGGCTAAGTTTCGAATCTACTTTCAACATCAATGTATTGGATCTGCCGGAGCAGTATATTCAAGCAAAGGCAGATTTTGCCAACACGCCGAAAGACATTGCTGTTGTCATTTCCGTCTTGAACAACGATGCCGATCCTGATGGTTTTGTAGATGCTACAACGGTTTCGATTGTCTCACCACCTACCCGAGGAAAGATTAGTGTAAGAGCTGACGGTACCATCGAGTACATGCCTGAAGCAAGAAGAATTTACTCAGAGTCCTTCTCGTATCGAGTGAAGGACAATGATGGAGAATGGAGTAATACCGCCGCTGTAGCTGTTCATGTCGAGTCGGCATTCCACAATCGGGTGAGGCCAATGGACGTAAATGCGGATGGACGCATCGATTCGCTCGACGTTCTATCCCTGGTCAATGACATTAACAGGGATGGCCAACGAGACTTACCATCAGAGTTGCCATATACGGCACCGTATTTGGATCCCAACAATGATGGTACGGTCAGCTCCCTCGACGTATTAATGGTCGTAAATTTCCTGAACTCTCTCTCGTCGAGGCCAGCGTCCGAAGGAGAATCAGATAATGAAGCGACGGCGGTGGAGCCAACAGTTATCGAACCTATCGCTTCGTTAACCGCGTCGGCTGTCGACTTGTTCGCAATCGATGATTACTTCCGAGACTTGGCATCGGATCAAACACAACGACGCGTTCGACGTGCCCGTTAGTGTGCTAAGCGATTCGTCGGCGCGTGCGTGGAATTATTCCCGCACGTGCCTATTTCATCCTGTCACTCCAACCAACATCATATTTGACTATTGTCCTACCAATATTTCAGTTGTTTGTTCTTGACCTTATGAATGACGGCCATTTGCAAATGATGGCTACTGCAGTTGATAGCAGATAGCTTCTTCGGCATTTCGAATGTAAAGCCGATCGCCGACGACGACGGGATGGTTCCAGGTCTTTCCTTCCATGGCATTGATCTTGGCAAGCTCGACGAAGGCGTCTGGTGAGGCTCGCAATAGAACGAGCTCTCCCTTTTCGCTAACGACGATCAAAAGATCGGAATCGGCGAGCAACAACACTTGCCCTTTGCCATATCTGCCGCCTTTCCACTTTTGGCTGCCGTCTTTCAAATCAACGCACGCGAAAATGGCGGAATCGAATCCATAGAGGAAACCTTTGTGAACCACCAGGTCATTGTAGTCTGGTTTCATGAACCGAGATGTCCATAGTTCTTTCCCTGCCCATTGGTCCTTCTCTTTGGTGAACTCTACCAGCCGTGTTCCTGCTCCTAACCCTGTCGGAACCAACATCTGATTGGCGTCGACGATCTGAGCTTGCAGAGCCCGGTAACCTTGATGGGGCCATGAATAGTTGTATACAGATTTGCCCGTGAGCGGCTCGTAGAAGTGAGCTCCCTCGTCCGACAAAAGGGTTAAGACCTTTTGATCATGGATCGTCAAAATTTGCGGTGAGGAATACGATTGTTTGCCAGCAGGAGCGGACCATTTCCATTCGCCGCTAGACGAATCGAAAGCCACGATCCCTTTATTCCCTTTCCCGCCGGCATGAACGGTCACTATCCCTTCATGTACTAACGGCGAAGATGAAAACCCCCACATCGGTGGATCGCATTCAGCCGCTTTTCGAATATCGACTTTCCATAGTAGCTCTCCGTTGGTCGCGTTCAACTTGATCAACCAACCTTGCGCTCCCATCGCAAAGATCGATCCTTGCGCGATGGTAGGAGTGGCTCGCGGTCCGAGCCCCCCGAGGGCCTCGAAGAACCGAGATGGAGTTTCATTCGCCCACACTTGTTTGCCGGACTCGCTCTCGTAGCAGACGACTGCTTCGAATTCACCTCGCTGCTCCTGGGTTACCAGGTATTTGCCAGCGACGGCAAATGAACTCCAGGCTGGTCCGAGAGGGATGCGCCAGAGTTCTTTTGGAGGATTGGCTTTCCAATCCGAGGAAAAGCTCTTTCCGTGCTGAACCCCGTCATGCAAAGGCCCGCGAAAACCTGGCCACTCTGGTTGAAGAAACGCATCGCTCGATGCTACAGCTTTGGCTGTGGACAGATCGATAGGTTCATTTTTGCGACTGGCAAGAAATTCCTCTTCGGACGTTTTGTTCCATCGCCAATCCAACCCGAATGCAAAGTTCCCCCAAACGCCATCTGTCTTCGTCAGAGCAGATACTCCAGCACCGATCAGTGCAAGAACCAGAGCGATCGTAGTACGGCTGATCGATAGCCTACTGCCCAACGCAATCAAGCCTATCGCAAAGCCGGCAACGGCCATGGGAATCGTCATGACAATCACGAGCGGGCCGCGCATCGACGGGTCAGCCACCGAAACAACGATAGAAATTACGGCGATCAATCCAACAAGACCAAGCAACCGTTCAAACCAACGTGCACGGCTGCAGAGGACCCACCAACCCATAACCGCAACACTGATCAGAAACGGACCGAATGCACTAAACATCCAAGTCCCCGCCGGACCGTCTGGAATGAGGTCGGGTACGAAGCGTGCCAGTACCATCAAGGGCAATAGCAGCATCGGAATCCATACACGCAATGGTTTGTAGTGATTCGGAACAGCCGTGGAAGTCGCAGTTTCAGATTGACTCATAGTCTTTCTCATTACAAGAGATATGTTCTACCGTTCGACTATTCGAATGTTGTCGAACTACCTTGGAATACAAGTCGAAGATGGTGATTGTTTTGAAGAAAGCCTCTGTGGCTTCCAATCAACATGGACCTCTACGAACTGTGCCGATGATATCCAGCACACCAAAAAAGGTCGCTGAAACCAGAATGCTGCCATTCAGGAATGGCTGGCAGTCGTGAACTTTTGATTCCTTATTCCTCGAGCATACTCATAAAAACCGATTGGATCGGGATCGACGAGCTTAGCCACGGAACCAACGGGAAATATTGATCGTGTCATTGAAGATGACAAAAACCATCAAACAAAGGAGGGCCAACACACCGACCATGCGAACACGGCCTTCGATTTCCTCATCGACCGGTTTGCCGCGAATCGCTTCGAGGACTAGAAACACCATATGTCCACCGTCCAACGCGGGAATCGGCAAGAAGTTGATAATGGCCAAGTTCGCACTTAGCATTGTCAAGAACATCAACAATGGTGCGATCCCCTTCGAAGCGGCATCATTCGCTTCCATCGCGATCATTCCGGGGCCACCCACTGCGCCGAGGGAGAGTTTTCCACGGAACAACAGCTCCAAGAACTCGAGAACGTTTCCACCTCGTCGCCAGATCTCCCAGCTTCCGAGACGGAGCGCATCACCAACCGTCGCTACTTGGTGGGTTCTCGATAGCGATGTCAACTGAAAGCCACGGTCAGGCCATGTTCGCGTCTGATCCTTTGCCACGTTGAGTGTACTTTGATTCACTTTGCCATCGCGTTCATAGTAAACAATCACGGGTATGCCGACCTTCATCATCTGTACTTGGTTGTGCCAATATTGCAGATTACGGAGCGAATCGACCGGTTTAGATTCCTTAAGTGATGCAGCTCCGCCGAAGACTTCGTCAAAATACTTTAGGTCTTCTTTAGACGTCGGCTTGAATTGGAGTTGAGTAATCTTGTCTCCAGCTTGCAACCCCTTGGCTGACTCGGATCCACTCTTGGCGACAATACTGCTGACAGAATAGACGATCCCGGAACCAGCCAGTTCCAATCCCAGTGGTGCAAACATGCCTTCGCTGCTCGTAATCGGAAAGTTATCAGGTACGCTCCATTCGAGCGTTTTCTCTGAACCATCAGGGCCTTGCACGCTGACGTTTGTCGTCTTGCCATGCAATGCTGAGACTCGGAGCCACAGACTGAATGCATCATCAACGGGTTTACCTTCATGAGCAACAATCTTGTATCCGCTTGCGATCCCCGCTTTGGCCGCAGGAGACTCAGGTTGGATCGATACGATGGGCCCAACTTCCAAATCGAATCCGAGTGTTTTCATCGGAACGGGATTGCTCGTAACATCGACTGCGATTCGTTCTTCGCTCTTCTTGTCGGTCGGATTCTTGAGTCGCATCACTTGCAACGTGACCGTTTCGCTATGGCGAGGTTCGAGAATGCGATCCAACTCGAATCCCAATGGATGAGGCGAATAGGAAGAAATCGGAAGCGTTGAACCATTCACTCCCACGATCAGATCGAGTGGTTCCAATGGGCAGAGGTCTGCTTTCGCAAAGGCTGGATCTTTCGTGAAAATCGGCGAGAGAGCTTGGACTTTGTTCACTTGCGTGACAGCAGCGCCAACGATACCCAACTTTAGGATTCTGAGCTTTAGCGAGGGATCAGAGTGCTGTGTTGTTCCGACAATCGATTGCTCGATGGACGTTTCGCCACGCTTCATCGTCAACTTCACCGGTTTCATCTCGTCACGCACACCTGAAAACACCACCGTCTGCAGCATATCGCGAAACGACATTTCGTCATCTTTCATGCTGTTCACACTCAAGACGCGGTCGCCGGGTTGTACGCTAGCCATCCACGCGGGATCGCCAGGTACCAACGAGCCGATGATCGCAGGATCGTAGGGAACACCGATGTAGAACGCAAAAGCGGCCATCAATACACCGAAGAACAAATTCATTACAACACCCGCACTGATGATGACCATGCGTGCAAACACACTCTTGGCCAAAAACGATCGCGGGTTAATCTTGCTATTGCTCTCGGATGCATCTGGATCATGATTGTTCGGATCTTTGCTGCGTTCTGACTCTTTGACTGCATTACGAGGATCGTCGTCTTGGCCGAGCATCTTGACGTAGCCACCCAACGGGATGATGCCGATGCCATACTCTGTCTCTCCCCACTGGAAATGGAACAGCTTCGATGGCAAACGAATGGGTCCAATCTTGATCGGCGGATCGAAACCAACATAGAACTTGTCGCATTGCACGCCGAATGACTTGGCGGCTAAAAAGTGTCCCAGCTCGTGAACGAAAATGACGAAGCCGATTCCGAGCACGACCAGCATCGCGTTGTAAGCATAACCGGACCACTTTTCGATGAGCGTAGGTTCGGCGGCAAACAAGGGTTCCATCCAGTCCGTCAACGAATACATTCCGCTCAACATGGAGCTTGTAAGCGGAAGGAGATCGAACTGCAATAATGTATCGGTCATAAACCAGTGATCCAATTCTGAACTTCGTTTCGGCTCCAGCGATCGAGCTGTAGCAATTCTGTTAACGAAGGTGAGGGTGAAAAATGATGGTGATTCAACACAGAACGACAAATTTTGGCGATGTCGGTCAACTTGATTTTGCGATCCAGGAACAATTCTACGCACGCTTCATTGGCTGCATTCAGGACCGCACCGCAGGAGCCACCTTTGGCAGCCACTTCGTAGCCTAATTGAAGACATGGGTAACGCTCTGGATCCACGGGCTTCCAATCCAGTCGCATGGGAACGGACCAATCCATCGCGGGCGACGAGGCCTGGTCGCGTTGCGGATAGGTTAAAGCATATTGTATTGGTAAACGCATATCCGGTGGGCTCAACTGTGCGATGACCGATGCGTCACAGTACTCGACCATCGAATGAATAATCGATTGACTATGGATGACCACGTGGATTTGTTCCGACTCTAATCCAAAGAGCCATTTGGCTTCGATAACTTCGAGTGCTTTGTTCATCATGGTCGCGGAGTCCACGGTGATCTTGCGACCCATCTGCCAAGTCGGGTGTGCAAGTGCGTCTTCCACGGTGGCCTGTTCCAGTTTATCGATCGGCCAATCCCGCAGCGGTCCACCGCTAGCAGTGAGAATGATTCGCTTCAGTTCGGACTTTCTGCCGCAGGATTGCAAACATTGGAAGATGGCGCTGTGTTCGCTGTCGACGGGAATCACTTCGGCTCCGCTTTCTTGGGCCGACTGCATGATCAACGCACCGGCAACGACCAGCGATTCTTTGTTGGCCAATGCTAGTCGTTTTCCTGCTTTGGCTGCTTCGTACGCGCTTTCGAGACCGGCGATTCCGACGATCGCACCAATCACGGTGTCGACTTCATCACCGGTGACGATGGCGTTGATAGCATCGCTTCCAACATAGCGTTTGGTCGCGGGAGACCGTTCATTCGTGTTGGACAACCAGCGTTGCGATTCGGCGTTCGCCGATTGCGTCACGATCGCGTGAGTTGGCGTGACTTCGGCGATTTGTTGTTCCAAAAGTTGCAGTTGCGAATGGCAAGAAATTGCAGTCACTCGGTGGGAGTGCTGCATTCGTCCAAGAACATCGATCGCAGCTCGACCAATACTACCAGTCGAGCCCAACACAGCAACATTGCGAATTTGGCTCAACGAAACGCTCCAATTGTTGGGAGTCCATCCCTAAGTAATGTACAACTAGCAGATTATGTGTAACCGGCAGAGTCGTTGCATTCGTCGCAAAACGTTTCTGCGATTGACTTTAACGACGGGATTCTAGGCCGTTCCAGGAAAAACCTCAACGCCAAACCCTGCCCAACCGCTAGTCACGGCGCATAATTAGCCGTCCGATTTGATTGAATTTACATTTTGTAGTTCGGGACCATTGGGAAGATCTTGATTTTGCTAGGGACGAATGCACCTCGCAATTGCGGGATCCCCCGGCCCCAGCGACCTCCCCGTTCGACCTGATTCGACCTTTCCTTAGATAGCGTTTTCCAAGAATGACCAAAGAGTCCAAGCAAGACAAGAAGCCATCCAATTCTGGAAACTCGACACCACCTCAGAATTCTTGGTTGATGTACACCCTCTTCGCGTTGCTCTTCGTGTTCGGGGCGGCCATGCTGATCTCGAACTCGATGGTCCATGCGATTCGGTATCCGGACCTATTGTCCTTGATCGACAATACCCAATACGCCGAAAGAGGCAAAACAGAACTCGTCCCAGGAAAGACCGGCGAAGTCGAGATCAATTCAGGTTCGACCAAATACAAGATTCGCAACTTGAGAGATGTCCAAGTCGATGAAAAATCAGTCACGGGCACTATCGAAATCGTCCCACTCGAAAACGGCGAGGAAGGGAAATTCTCGACCAAAGGTTTCCAGTCGGTAAAGGACAACTCTGAGTTCACCAACAAACAGCTTCGAGAGAAGCTTGAAGCGGCCAATATCGCATGGAGCAATAGACCGGGGCCGAACATGTTGACCCAGTCTTTCATGTTCTTCATTTTGCCACTGCTCATCGTCACGGCGATCTTTCTCTTCGTGATGCGCAGGCTCGGCGGCGTGAACTCCCCGATGCAATTCGGCCGATCGCGAGGTCGGCTTTACGTTCAAGAAGATATCGGCGTCACATTCAATGATGTCGCTGGGATCGACGAAGCGGTCGAAGAAGTGCGTGAAGTGGTCGACTTCCTCAAGCATCCAGAAAAATATCAAAAGCTCGGCGGGCGAATTCCGCGTGGAGTTCTGCTCGTCGGCCCTCCAGGAACCGGTAAGACACTGTTGGCAAAAGCCATCGCGGGTGAAGCAGGTGTTCCATTCTTCTCACTATCAGGCTCGGACTTTGTCGAAATGTTCGTCGGTGTCGGAGCCGCGCGCGTTCGCGATATGTTTCAACAAGCTACAGCAAAATCGCCGTCTATCATCTTCATCGATGAATTGGATGCGTTGGGCAAGAGCCGCGCGGGGAACGTTCCCGGTTCTCACGACGAACGAGAACAAACACTGAACGCCTTGCTCGTCGAGATGGATGGGTTTGATGCCAACGCTGGTGTGATTGTCATGGCCGCGACGAACCGACCTGAGACTCTGGACCCTGCGTTGCTACGTGCAGGACGATTCGATCGCAATGTATTGGTCGACCGCCCTGATAAGCAAGGCCGCGAGGATATCCTCAAAGTACATGTGAAGAATGTGAAGCTCGGTTCAGACGTTGAGTTGAAGCAAGTGGCAGCTATCACACCCGGTTTTGTTGGTGCGGATCTCGCAAACTTAGTCAACGAAGCGGCACTGTTGGCAGCTCGCAAAGGGAAGGAAACGGTCGAACAAGATGAATTCAATGACGGCGTCGAACGTGTGACCGCAGGTTTGGAAAAGAAAAAGCGAATCATGAGCGAAGACGAGAAACGCCGTGTCGCTTACCACGAAGCAGGCCATGCTTTGGTCGCTTACTCGCTACCCAACACTGACCCTGTTCATAAAGTCTCGATCATTCCGCGCGGCATCGCCGCATTGGGTTACACGATGCAGCGGCCAGAAGGGGATCGCTATTTGGTGACGCAATCGGAACTCGAATCGCAAATGCAAGTGCTCGTAGCTGGAACCATCACCGAAGAGATCGTCTTTCGTGACATCAGCACCGGGGCGCAGAATGATTTGGAACGAGCGACACAAATCGCGCGTGGCATGGTCATGGAATACGGCATGAGCCGCATGGGCAAAATCAATTATCGCGAAGGCAATCGTTCTCCCTTTTTGGCGACCGGGGCTAGCGATGCCTTTGGACGAGAGTACTCGGAACAAACCGCTCGCGAGATCGATCAAGAAGTCAAACGATTGATCGATGAAGCAATGCAAAGAGCTCGAGCCATTCTAACGGAACGCCGTGCAGCGCTCGAAGCATTAACGGTTCGTCTCATCGAAGTCGAAGTGATCGAGTCCATCGAATTGAAACGAATCATTGATTCTACGATTGGCGGACCACGAGTTGTTCCTGGCACGACGCCAGCAACAGTCGCAGTATCGAGCACAACAAACGCCCCATCGCGAGGCATCAGCGAGGCGTAACGCCACAATATGGAAAGCCACAATATGGAAAGCTTAGGGAGTCTCAGGCCATTCATGGCTCGAAGGGGCGATGAAGTGAAAGCGACTATCGCCTGGGAAAGAGAAAATCTCGGGCGAGATGGTTCCGCCTGCGGCAACCACGCTATCGCGGGGTTCATCGAGTTGATGAGAAAATAGAACGACCAATGGCCCACCACTCGTTACGCTATCAGTCTTGGCTAATCCACCAAACTCGCGGCCTTGTCCTTGTATCCCGGCATACTCCGCCCCATCATCCGTGAAGCGCCAAACAAAATCTTAAGAATAGAATTCTTTGGCAATCACAATGTCCAAGACGCTGAACTCGTTATGTCAATCGAATGATGGTCCTTCATAGAAGTTGTCTTGGAGTGCGGCCGAGAGGAATCGAACCTCCAAGGGATTTCTCCCACTAGCCCCTCAAGCTAGCGCGTCTGCCAGTTTCGCCACGGCCGCATTCGTTTATGTCATTCCACAACGAGATCACGAGTTTATTGGGATTCTGCTTCGCGTCAAGCCACTCTGCTGCCAATCTCACGGATGACTTCACAAGCTGTACGAATTTGTTCGGTCGACAGGTCTAAATGGGTTACTAGCCGAACACTTTGCGGGCCAAAAGCGATAACCAACATCCCTCGCTCCTTAGCGACTTCGGCGAATTTCTTCGCGGTTCCCCAGGCTTCATCCACATGAAATATCACAATATTTGTGTCTGGAATGGCATCCATTGGACGAAACGAAGAGGTGGAGGCTACGGCGTCGGCCAGCAGTCTTGCATTCTCGTGATCGATCGCCAATCGGTCGATATGATTCTCCAGTGCGAACAACGCTCCGGCTGCCAACACCCCTGCTTGCCTCATGCCGCCACCAAAAAGCTTGCGTGCACGCCTCGCCTTGCGAACGAAATCGCGACTTCCGGCCAAACAAGAGCCAACAGGTGCACCGAGACCTTTGCTAAAACACACGCTCACGGATGCGAATGGTTTGGACAGTACTTCGAGTGAATCTCCCGTCGCAACGCTGGCGTTGAATAACCTTGCCCCATCGAGATGGGTCAGTAATCCTTGCTCGTGTGCCAGATTACAAAGCTCCTGAGTGAGCTCCTTGGAATACACTTTTCCGCCGCCTCGATTGTGCGTATTCTCAAGACACAGTAGCCGAGTCAGCACAAGATGGTCGTCTTCGTGCCTTTTCACGCCACGAATTTGCGCAGCCTTGAGTAAGCCTTTCTCGCCGTCCAATGTCTTCGCAACGAGTCCGCTGAGCTGTGCAAAGGCTCCCTGTTCGTAGTTGTAAATGTGACATTGGGACTCGCAGACAAACTCATCGCCAGGAGAGCAGTGACACCTCAACGCGATCTGATTTGTCATGGTTCCGCTCGGCATAAAAATCGCGGCCTCTTTGCCAAGCAACTCTGCTGTCTTCTCCTGCAACGCAATGACGGTTGGATCAACATCAATCACATCGTCCCCTACTTCGGCAGAGAGCATCGCGTCCCGCATTGCTGGAGTGGGCTTGGTGACCGTATCGCTTCGAAGATCAATCATGGATAGTTACTAAGTGTTGTTCAGGTGGAAGATGTAAACTTGCGAAAGGACTCGATCGTTTGTCGTGCAGCACCCATGGCATCAGGGCGACTCAAGACTTCGGCGCTCAAGTATTTCGCATAGGCTATCGATCGCAATGACTGGATTATCGATGGTACTTCGAGATGGCCGAATCCAATGGCCATTCGGTTCGAATCGGCGAAGTGCACATGACCAATTTTGTGACCTGCGTGACGGATGGACTCGGCCACATTGGCTTCTTCGATGTTCATATGAAATAGATCGGCCAATAGCAACAGGTTGTTCAAACCGCCAGTCAGTTCTAATCCTTGCTCCAGCGTGTTCGCTTGGTCGGTTTCGTAACGATTGAGAGGCTCGAACAACAGCGGTTGCCCCAATTTTTCAGCCTCTTCGTTTAATGTTTCCAGTGAATCACGAAGCAAGGCTTTGGCTTCTGATTTCGGAAGGGTCGGTGTAGATCGTCCCTGCATCGAACCTACGATCGCAGGCGCAGAAAGCTCGGACGCAATTCTCATCATCGATCGGACAAACTCGATCGCGCGTTGACGTTGTTCACGATCTGGATCGCAAAGCAACAGACGATGTTTCACCCATCCCGCGCCGGTGCCGATCGCAGCGACTGGGAATCCCTGGATTCGTTGCGCCACGTTGAGGCCGCGCAACGTATCGGGATCGGGCGGGAAGATCTCGATTCCATCGAATCCCAACTCTCTTGCCGAGCGAATCGCAAAATCTAGATCGTCCCAAAACACAAAAGGGCCACCCGATGCTTCAGGGACCAATGAAACGGTGACTGCTGACTTCATTTCCACTTACTTCTCAATCGTGTTACTTCTCAATCTTGATCCAGATATTGCGATATTCCATGTGTCCGCGATCGCCTTCCAGTCCGATAGGGCCCGATTTTGGAATGACAAACGCTTCTTCCAAAACTTCGCCATTACACAAACATCTCGCTGTCGTTCCCTTTACGGTGATGTCGAGTTGATTCCATTCCTGAGGCTTGTAGTTTTGAAGTGTTTTGTAGGGGCCAGCCAAACTGTAGTCGCGGCATTGCAATTGCTTCCCACGCAGGAACACACCGCTGTCCGCGTTCGGCGTAGCGCGAAACTCCAATCGAAGTTGAAAATCGTCGCCAAACTCTTCTACCGTCCATAGCTGCTGAATGCGACGTCCCTCTGCAGGCGAAGTTACTACCAAACGGGAGTTGCTCGCAACATAACGACCATCCGTGGTTGCTTCCTTGTTTTTAAATTCTATCTGCGATTCGATCACAGGCCAAACGACGGCTTTCGGATCCCGCGCCAACCATTTCTCACGCGACTTTTTGTCCTCTTCGGTTGTAGGCCGAAAACACCAGCCTGAGAGATCTTTTCCATTGAACAAGGAACGGAACCCTGCCTCCGGTGCAGCTGTTGGTTCGTCCGTAGGCTTGATCAGATGTTTCCATTCGAGAACGGGCCGAATCGCCTTGGCCCATTTGTCGTAACCTATCCCATTGGGATGTAACAAATCTGGGAACTCGGCGAGCTTGGCGTCCCCTTTTTCGTCGGCGAATAGTGTCCACGTATCGATAACGGTCACTTGCGTATTCCCCTTGACCGCGGATTGGTACAGATTGTTGATCTCTTTGATTTTGTCGGCGGGGCGTGCTTTGGATGCCGAAGCGGGAAAGATGTTGCAAAGAACGATCGGAATCGACGCATCGTACTCGCGGATCTTGTTCAGGATTAAAACAAGATTATCAGCGATCGT